>NZ_JAIMJA010000019.1 GCF_021295315.1 Motilimonas cestriensis
GAGGTTATGAGGCGGCCTGATTACGAGGTCAGTACGCAAGAACTACTAGCTGCGGGCATTATTTTTGCCCAACAGCTGAGAAAATATGGCTGTGCGCTGGGGGATTTATGAGGGGATCCTTCAGTGCTTCGTTAATGACTAAAAAAAGAATAGAAATGCTAAATGCTGAGCGGATTGATAAAAATCAAGCATGACCGCACCAGCTGATAGAAGCTGGGTAAATAGTGTGGTTATTATGAGGCGAGTTAGTATTATCTATCTCTTTCAATCAAGTAGCTCGTTTTTCTGAGGATCATAGATAATGGTTCCAGGGATTGTTTCCAAAAAAACCATCATATATAAAATCTCATTTGTGAACTCTCTTTGCTCATCATCCGCAAATAAAACACGGACTCTTTTATCTACACCAGATAAACCCTCTACAGAGTTAGGAGGCAAGATCTCTGCGATTTCGCATGATGATTGTGCGACCAATTCTCCAGATTCAAAAAATACTCGAATCCACCAATCTCCCCAACGCAGGAGAAGGTTTTGAGATTCTTCCTCAAACGGATCATCTTCATATTCAATTGAGAAATTTTCGGTTTCCTTAAAGAAACTACTTAATTGCTCACTTAGCTTCTCAATGTTAAGTTGGCAGCTTCCATCGGTAATTAAGCCTAATAAGTTGAAAGACATTTACTTACTCCTAACGCAGTAGCCTGTTTCTCCAATATCAATTCTTCTTATGGAGCCTGATTCTTGATGGCGGAAAGCTGGGAGAAAGCTGGGGGAGAAAGCTGGGACACCCACCAAAATAAATAGGCAATTTTATACCAAGCCACCACAACAATTGCCAAATCTTATTTACTGATTAGCGACTAGATCATCTGCTGATGCTTCGTTAATGACTAAAAAAGAATAGAGATGCTAAATGCTGAGCGGATTGATAAAAATCAAGCATGACTGCACCAGCTGATAGAAGCTGGGTAAATAGTGTGGTTATTATGAGGCGAGTTAGTATTATCCAACCCCACTCAGTCGATTACATGCCGTTTGTCCTCGTGTCCAGCAGTGGCCAGCTCTAATGCTATGCGCAGTAAGATACTCCCAGCTGCCTGCGGCGCTGCCAAAACTTCGGCTAAAGTGACTGACCAGTTGCAACCAGCTATCTTGTTCAATACCCAGCTCATGTAATAACTTGGGTTCTTCGGCGGGAATATAGCCGCGCTTATCGTCTCGAATGGCTCGCCCTGTCCAGTCTACCAGTTGCAGGTATTCTTCAAAATAGAATGGAATTTCATGGGGTTGGCGAGTGTCGAATTGGCGCTCAAAGGGTAACAGTTCGGACTTCACAATCTGATCATTCTGCTTCACTTTATATTGCTGAATACGCTCATAAATCGAGGTGAATTCTTGCTCTTCAACACGCTGGCACATATCGGCGCGGATGGGGTTTAAATCAACGTAAGTCATACAGGTAAGTAAAGCTTTTTCATCCAGTAAGGCTTGGCTTTTAAAGCGCCCCTCCCAAAAATGCCCTTTGCAGCTGTCTTCTTGATTGGCCTTGCGCGCAATGTCTTCATTTAAACAGCGCATAAACCAGCTGATGTTTTTAAGGCGACTGCGCCATTCAGCAATTAATTCAGCCACTACCGCTTGCTCTGCACCTGTTTGCTCTTTTCCCATTAACCAATCATCTACCAGCATGGGCATGGCAAACAACTGCTGCCAACGAGCTGCGACTTCTGCATCCGATAAGTTACGGTTTTCAGCTAAATTAATGTGCAATATCAGATGGTAATGATTACTCATAATGGCGTAAGCGCAGACATCGATGGTGAAAATGCTCGCCAGTTGCTTTAGTTTATCCAACACCCACGGCTTGCGATGTTCGTAACTCTGCTGGGTGTAGTGATCGATGCCGCATAAAAAAGCACGGCGCACGCAACGGCTGATGACATGATAGTACGGAGTTGATTCAGGGCAGATCAACTGACCGCGAGGTAAAGTCATGGCCACATCCTGCTCAATAAGTGGTTTTTAAACTATGGCTCAGGATGTGAATTAGTGCAAAAAGTGATGGAAAAGTGATGGATGTCCTGATATCTCCTGAAGATGAACTGCACATTGCACCTCTTCTCAATCAAGAGTGCATGATGTGTGGTGTGAGGTTAGAGACCTCCGGCTACTCGATTATAGCAAAACAGGTTCGTCCCGCATTCTTTCCCATGTTTGTACCATAAGCTTCTTGGCGGGGCCCCAACGGTAACCACCAAGCGCACCACTCTGCTGTATTACCCGGTGGCAGGGAATAAGTAAAGCAACAGGATTTGCTCCAATGGCGTTACCAACCGCTCTTGCAGATTGGGGTGCATTGAGTGCTGTGGCTACCTGAGAATAGCTGGCCACTGCGGCCGGTGGTATTTTCAGCAGCGCCCGCCACACAGCGATCTGAAAATTCGTACCTTTCACATGGAGCGACAGCGGACCATGTTTGGCAGCTGTATCACTACCAAAAAACGCATCAATAACATAGCACGTAGATGTGATGCTCTCTACGATCGAACTGAATGGCCAAGCGTTACGCAAGTCATCCAGCAGCTCTTCAATGTCATTGAAGTCCATGAACTCTGCCCTACAAACACCACGCTGTGTTACAGCTACAAACATAGGTCCCAGTGGTGTAGGGTGCACACCGTATTCGATACGTAGCTGTTTGCCCTTATTTTTATACTCCCCCGGTGTCACTGCCTCCAGCTGTACAAAGTGATCATGCAACCTTGAACTGCCGCTTAAGCCAATCTCATGTGAAACATCGAGCAGGGAGCGGGATTTATCTAACAACTCCTTGCTGCGTTCCAATGTCAGGACCTGCAGAAACCGCTTTGGCGTAGTACCCGCCCAGCGACAAAACAACCTCTGAAAATGATACGGACTCAGATGCACATGGGCCGCGATCGCTTCTAGATCGGGCTGGGTAGTTGCACGATCTACCAAGTAAGCCATAGCGCTTGCGATTCGGTCATAGTCTGACATGGATCGGCCTCTCAAACACGATTGATGGATACACCGCCATCTACCAACATCGCAGAACCAGTTGTGAAACTGGATGCATCGGATGCTAAGTACAATGCGGATTGAGCAATTTCATCTGGTGTCGCCATACGTTTGAGAGCATGCAGGTTATGCACAAACGCCAATGCTTCTGGCGTATTAGCAAACTCACGCCCTGCTGGCGTATCAGTACCACCAGGTAGAAGGGCATTGACCCGGATATCCTGAGGTCCATGCTCTGACGCCAGCACTTGAGTCAAACCAATAAGGCCAGCCTTACTGGCTGCGTAGGCAGCCATGCCTGGCATACCTGCGGTGTAACCAACGAAGGTAGAGGTGAAAATTAATGAGCCTCCTTTTCGCGCAGCCATAGCCGGCAGTTGGTACTTTGCGCCCAAAAATGCGCTGGTTAAATTCGTCGCAATAACTTGATTCCAGTCCGTGAGTGACATCTCCGGAACAGGGCCCATAGCCCCCAGAATGGCAGCATTGTTAAAAGCAATATCCAAGCCACCAAAGTGGCTTACTGCCTTATCTACCAAAGCTTTGGCAAAAGTCTCATCACTAACGTCACCCGCAAGTGCAAGAGCCTGCCCACCTTCCGTATTGATTAAGTCCACCAGTTCATCAAGCTCCCTCTTCCGCCTTGCAGCCACCACAACGGCAGCACCTTCTTTGGCAAAAAGCTTCGCAGTTGCATAGCCAATACCGGTGCTGGCACCAGTAACAATAGCAACTTTGTTGGCCAATATGTTCATCGATTATTTCTCCTAGCTCTGCTGACAATTTAAAGGGTACATGCCCAAACAGATGTCATATTAGAAGGCGAAATGGTTACTGCCGACCCGAATCTTGCTGAATTTCAATTGCGCTATAACGCTCGTTAGAGCGCAACTCACTGCTAGCCATCAAACCTAACATTTAATTCATCGATAACTGTATTACCTTGAATGAGTTGAACTTGAATTTTGTTCACATCAGGTAAGTTTTGAAATGGTCCCGATGGGTCATATGACTTGTAATATAAACGAACCCGACAACCATCAGATTCAACTTTCTGAACGTCCATTCTCATATAACTGAATTCACCACTAATTTGCCAATCTAGTTCCTTTAATGCGTTAACAAAAGTACCTGTATCTAAGTCTAACTCTGCTTTTCGAACTAAAGATTTAACGAACTCATATGTTTCTGAAGCTTTCATTTTTCTTCTGCGCTATAGCGGTTCAATAACCGGCGCGCGCTTTTTACGCTCCCGACATGGGCATTAACTAATGAGGTGAGAGTCCTCTGTAGGAAGATTGTTGTGTTAATAACTTACTGTTATTTAAAGATAAATTATAGCGAATGGCAAGGGCTTTTCCGTGAGGAAAGGTCTGGTATCACTGAAGGACATTTGGATGACTATTCATTACGGAGGATGAACTGCCCATTGCACATCTTCTCAATCAAGAGTGCATGATGGGGGGCTGGAGATGACTAAAAAAAGAATAGAAATGCTAAATGCTGAGCGGATTGATAAAAATCAAGAATGACTGCACCTTCTGATAGAAGCTGGGTAAATAGTATGGTTATGCGGCGAGTTAGTATTATCCGAACCCACTCAGTCGATTACATGCCATTTGGCCTCGCGTCCAGCAGTGGCCAGCATTTCTGCTGTGCGCAGTCAGATGCTCCCAGCTGCCTGCGGCGCTGCCAAAACTTCGGCTAAAGTGACTGACCAGTTGCAGCCAGCTATCTTGCTCAATGCCCAGTTCGTGCAAAAGATTTGGTTGATTGGCGGGAATGTAGCCACGCTTATCATCACGAATGGCGCGTCCTGTCCAGTCTACTAATTGCAGGTACTCTTCAAAATAGAATGGAATTTCATGGGGTTGGCGAGTATCGAATTGGCGCTCAAAGGGTAACAGCTCGGACTTCACTGTTTTGTCATTCTGTTTCGCTTTATATTGCTGAACTCGCTCGTAAATCGAGGTGAATTCTTGATCTTTAACGCGCTGGCACATTTTGGCGCGGATGGGGTTTAAATCGACGTAAGTCATGCAAGTAAGCAGTGCTTTTTCATCAAGCAAGGCTTGGCTTTTAAAGCGGCCTTCCCAAAAATGCCCCTTGCAGCTATCTTCTTGATTGGCCTTGCGCGCAATATCTTCATTTAAACAGCGCATAAACCAGCTGATGTTTTTAAGGCGACTGCGCCATTCAGCAATTAATTCAGCCACTACCGCTTGCTCTGCACCTGTTTGCTCTTTTCCCATTAACCAATCATCTACCAGCATGGGCATGGCAAACAACTGCTGCCAACGAGCTGCGACTTCTGCATCCGATAAGTTACGGTTTTCAGCTAAATTAATGTGCAATATCAGATGGTAATGATTACTCATAATGGCGTAAGCGCAGACATCGATGGTGAAAATGCTCGCCAGTTGCTTTAGTTTATCCAACACCCACGGCTTGCGATGTTCGTAACTCTGCTGGGTGTAGTGATCGATGCCGCATAAAAAAGCACGGCGCACGCAACGGCTGATGACATGATAGTACGGAGTTGATTCAGGGCAGATCAACTGACCGCGAGGTAAAGTCATGGCCACATCCTGCTCAATAAGTGGTTTTTAAACTATGGCTCAGGATGTGAGTTAGCGCAAAAAGTGATGGATGTCCTGTTATTCTCCAAAAAGTGATGGATGTCCTGATATCTCCTCAATAGCATTAGAAGTAGATTAACGAAAAAGGCGAGATTCTATGAGCACTAATCTAGTAACAACTGAATGGTTAGAGAAAAACTTAAATCGCCAAGATTTAGTCGTCCTTGATGCGACAATGGGTAGTATTTCAGGCGATAACAGCGACCTCGATAATAGGGTTTATATTCCAACATCTCAGCATTTTAATATCAAACATGATTTCAGCAATAGCTGTTCAGACTTGCCATGTACACTGCCGACATATGATGTTTTTTGTCAAAAGGTTAGAAAGCTTGGAATTAGGAAAAATAGTCTAGTAGTCGTTTATGACGCCAAGGGCATCTATTCATCCCCTAGAGCTTGGTGGCTATTGACTCTGATGGGTCACAAAAATGTCTTTGTACTGGATGGCGGTCTGCCCAAGTGGGTACAAGAAAATAGGCCGGTTACGATATCAGCCTGTGAGTCGAAAAGTAATGTTAAATGGGAAGGGCATTTATTGAGCGAACTAGCAGTCGATAAAGACAAAGTTGCAATGGCACTTGGTGAGGCAAATATCGTTGATGCCAGAAGTCATGAGCGTTTTTTGGGGGCTGTACCAGAACCAAGAAGGGGCATTCGATCTGGTCATATTCCCAGCTCTAAAAATCTACCATTTGAACGCTTACTAAGTCGAGGTAATTATCTTCCGAAAGAAGTTTTACAAGCTCGGTTTGACGCATTAGGGATAAACATGAGCGCACCCACTTATTTTTATTGTGGCTCAGGAGTAACGGCATGTATTGTGCTGCTGGCAGCTCTTGAGGCAGGAATGAAACAGCTAGCTATTTACGATGGTTCTTGGTCTGAATGGGGGGCGGATCTTGGGTTGGGAATTGAAATTGGAGCGTAAGCAATGGGATGGACACAACTTCACTGATATCTCACACACTATTTGATATCAGTCGTTAGATTAGTGACGTTCTTATTATTACTTGATTACTGCCGATGCCTGTTAGCATAAGCATCCTTGCAGGCATCGGCGCGGTTTGAATACTTGAGAAAATAAGCTGTTCGAGCATTTTATCAAAGCTAAAGTGTTATGCGGTGAGTTAGTATTATCCAACCCCACTCAGTCGGTTACATGCCGTTTGTCCTCGTGTCCAGCAGTGGCCAGCTCTAATGCTATGCGCAGTCAGATGCTCCCAGATGCTCCCAGCTGCGCTGCCAAAACTTCGGCTAAAGAAAAAGAGGTGGATGTCCCGTTATTCCGTTCGTAACTCTGCTGGGTGTAGTGATCGATGCCGCATAAAAAAGCACGGCGCACGCAACGGCTGATGACATGATAGTACGGAGTTGATTCAGGGCAGATCAACTGACCGCGAGGTAAAGTCATGGCCACATCCTGCTCAATAAGTGGTTTTTAAACTATGGCTCAGGATGTGAGTTAGCGCAAAAAGTGATGGATGTCCTGTTATTCTCCGTTATTCTATTATTTCAGGCAAATTACTCTTCATATGTGATCGTTTCTACTCCTTGGGAGCCAACTTCTCTAGTGAAGACTAACTCTCCCTCCTCATCATATTTATACTCAACATATTCCGTTAGCTCCCCCTTATTTGACAGCCTAGTTTCCCTCACTAAGTCCCCAGAGCTATCCACTTCCTCTTCAATTATAAATTCCAACTCTCCATCATTAGAGCAAATATACCTTTTAGTTACGGAGCTTTTATCTATATTCTGATGACAAGATTTATCCCATATCTCTGCCCTACAGCTTTGATAATTTATTGAGTGTTGTTGCCTTATCGACTCTGCTGGCCAATGGGTGAAATAAATCACCGAAAATAGAGTGCTTGCAGATCTTATTTCACATTTCACTACTACATCAAGATCATCAAAATATGCAATTACCCCCCCCTGTTCACGAAATATTTCACTTGAGATTTCTGTGCTCAAGGCCATAGATTCAAAATATTTCGTATTCATTGTTGTTCTCTTAAAAGCTTAAAAATGGCCCAAGGTCATATTCGCTACCCTTTTTGATCAGGGAGATCTGAGTAGGCAACTTAAAGAAGTTGTCTTGTACAACTGTTTTCATACTCTTTGGCTGAATTGGGGCAAACATATTCTGGGTTAACTTACCTTTTCTAATCCCCTTGTTTATCTGTTTCACAAAAGCTG
Source organism: Motilimonas cestriensis (assembly GCF_021295315.1). GTDB lineage: Bacteria > Pseudomonadota > Gammaproteobacteria > Enterobacterales > CBDFNC01 > Motilimonas > Motilimonas cestriensis. The sequence continues at coordinate 7,881 of NZ_JAIMJA010000019.1, forward strand.
GAAAAGCTGGTAAGGAAAAGCTGGGACACCCACCAAAATAAATAGGCAATTTTATACCAAGCCACCACAACAATTGCCAAATCTTATTTACTGATTAGCGACTAGATCATCTGCTGATGCTTCGTTAATGACTAAAAAAGAATAGAGATGCTAAATGCTGAGCGGATTGATAAAAATCAAGCATGACTGCACCAGCTGATAGAAGCTGGGTAAATAGTGTGGTTATTATGAGGCGAGTTAGTATTATCCAACCCCACTCAGTCGATTACATGCCGTTTGTCCTCGTGTCCAGCAGTGGCCAGCTCTAATGCTATGCGCAGTCAGATGCTCCCAGCTGCTTGCGGCGCTGCCAAAACTTCGGCTAAAGAAAAAGAGGTGGATGTCCCGTTATTCCCATAGCAAACAGCTGCTGCCAACGCGCTGCAACTTCACTATCTGATAGATTGCGGTTTTCAGACAAATTAATATGCAATATCAAATGGTAATGATTGCTCATAATCGCGTAAGCACAGATATCTACGGTGAAAATACTGGCCAGTTGCTTAAGCTTTTCAAGCACCCAAGGCTTGCGGTGCTCGTAACTTTGTTTGGTGTAGTGATCGATGCCGCATAAAAAAGCACGGCGCACGCAACGGCTGATGACATGATAGTACGGAGTTGATTCAGGGCAGATCAACTGACCGCGAGGTAAAGTCATGGCCACATCCTGCTCAATAAGTGGTTTTTAAACTATGGCTCAGGATGTGAATTAGTGCAAAAAGTGATGGATGTCCTGATATCTGACAAGCTTCAAATTTAGGAGGGTGTCCTGTAAATTCCAACCAGCAACAAGAATCAAGAGCCAGAACAACTAATTACTGGCATTTTTATTGATTATATATAGTGATAAAATCACTAAATTACCACATAAAAAAGGAATTCAATTTTGCTAAAGAAAAGCATAGCACTTGCCTTAGCTAGTTTATCACTGCTTGGCGGGTGCTCAACACCATATCAAGAATCAGGCATTATGAGTCAAGGAATTGTGAAGCCAATAAACAAAGAGATCACTCTTATCCGGTTTTACACGAACCAACACACACCAGTTCAGCATGCTTCAAAATTTGCGATGTTTCGAAGTGCTAAATTTGCCAGCGAGAATAATAAGCCTTACTTTTACTGCTTCAAGAGCTTAACAGATGCAGCAAATAACCAACCATCCCCCAATGCGGCAATTGATATCAGTCCACTGTCTACATCAGGTGCGTGTTATGTCCAGCTATTAGACTCCTATAAAAATGGATCTATTGAAACAAACAAAGCTATTCAAGAAAGAGATGAATTCATGGAAGGAGAAAACCATGAAAATTAATATTATGGCTTGTGCACTGGCAGCCTTAATTGCAACAGGATGTTCAGCTCCATATGAACCAAAACAAGGTGAAGAAACGGCGCGAATTAAGCCCCTAACGTCACACCCCTATCATACTATTTGTAAAAATGAACAGGAAAATGAACTAATTGGGAAAAGCGAAGATGGTTTTTACACCATCCCAGCTGGCGAGAGAATTTCACTTAAATTCAAGTATTACGAAACCAATGGCGTTGCTAGTTACTCGTGCTGGCCATCGCTTAGCTTTGTGCCAAAATCTGGAATAGATTATTACTCATCAGTTAAGTTACGTGGTGGCGCTTGCTACATAGAACTCCTTAAGAGGGATGATAGCAGCGAGGTAGGCTTATCGAATGAGAAAACGGTTAAGCCAATGACTTGTAAAAAATGGAACACTGGCAATTAAAGAGCCTGTAAATAACTTTGTGTAACTGCAGCGCAATTCGGGGACAGGCACCACTTTGATAGCGGCTATGTTGCGGCCAGATTGCCGAACAGCAGGGGAAACACATAAACGCACTGAGTGATAAGTAGCGTTTTCTTAGACGAATATCTGCCGCTGGGGTGCGGCAGTTAAGCCATCAAAAGCTTTTGAAGGATGATTCCACGGCGTTTCGTATAATAAAAAGTGACTTGTCTGAGGAAAGTACTCGATTATTGTACGTTCATGCGTTCGACCTGTGCCAGCAGTGCTTTTAAATTGTTTGTTACCTTATTTATACCGCACCTTTGGCTCAGGCGAAGCCCTTTATCGCGGAATAATTTCCGCTCCTACCCTTGTTGTTGCAACCTTGCCAATACCTGATGCAATGATGGCGAAACGTGGTGACCAAGGGCAAGAATCTCCGCGTCTGGCTCGGTTAGGTCGGGAATTTGAAAAGTGATCATATTGGCTGATACTGCGGCGCGCACGCCGTTGTTGGAGTCTTCAAACGCCAAACAATGCTCGGGTGCGATGCCTAAGCGCTCGGCCGCGAGCAAGTAAATATCAGGGGCGGGTTTGCCATGCTCCACCTCACAGCCTGTGGTGAAATGGTCGAAGTAGTGATCAAGTCGAGCCAATTTTAGCTTAGTGCCTGCGACCTCTTTCTTGGTCGAGGTGGCGACCGCCGCGGGTATGTTATTGGCTTTAAGCCAGTCTAACAACTCAATCACCCCGTCTTTTACTGGGATGGCCTGATGCAACACAATGGCGTTATAGCGCTCACGCCAAGCTTGATGTACGGCGGGGTAGTTATCGCGATAGTAGTTACGCAAAATATGCTCAATGCCCGTTGCATTACGGCCGATGATGGAAAGGTAGATGGTTTTATCAAACGGTACTTGTACTTCATCGCAAGCTTGCTGAAATACCTGCATACACACCCGCTCGGTATCGAGTAGTAGACCATCCATGTCGAAAATTGCGGCTTTAAATTTCATTGGTTTACTCTCTTGGGAAGCGTTGCCGTTATTGTCACATATTCTAATGCATTGAGGTATGGCTAGGTAGAGGCCATGGCGTGAGCCATTTTCAGCGTTAATTGCACCGCTTAGCTATTTTTGGCAGCATGCTTGCCACACGGAGTTTTCTAACGGAGTTGTATTCATGCATTACCATATTCACGCTATTGATCCTAAAGCCCATTTATTTGCCGTTACCCTGACCATTGAAGCAGCTCAAGCGCAACAAGTGTTGTACTTACCCGCATGGCTACCGGGCAGTTATATGATCCGTGATTTTGCTAAAAACCTGATTGATATTCAGGTGCAAGACGCCAACCAACAGCCATTAGCCTTAACTCAGTTAGACAAGCAAACTTGGCGAGTGAATAATGACGCAGGGCAAATTCAGTTAACCTATCAAGTGTATGCGTGGGACTTATCGGTGCGCACCGCCCATTTAGACACCACTCACGGCTTTTTCAATGGCAGCAGTGTGTTTTTAGCCGCGAAGGGCTTAGAAGAAACTCCTCATAGCGTGACCATCGCTGCGCCAGCATTAAGCGAGCTGGCCGATTGGATAGTGGCGACCAGCATGACCCGCACCGCCGGCGAACAATTTGGCTTTGGCGAATTCAGTGCGCCTAATTACGATGACTTGATTGACCATCCGGTGGAAATGGGCGATCTCACCATCAACACCTTTATCGCCGCTGGCGTGCCACACGATGTGGTGTTAAGTGGTAAGCATCGCTGCAATATGGCGCGCCTATGCCAAGATTTAAAAGCCATTTGTGAATATCAAATAAACTTGTTTGGCACGCCCGCGCCGTTTGCACGCTATGTATTTATGACCACGGTATTGGGCAATGGTTTTGGCGGCTTAGAGCATAAAGCCTCAACGGCCTTGATGTGTTCACGGGGTGATTTACCCACCGCGAGCGATCTTAATGCGCCGGTGGAAAAAGGCTACCGTACTTATTTATCCCTGTGTAGCCATGAGTATTTTCACAGTTGGAATGTCAAACGGATCAAGCCTGCGGAGTTCACCCCGTTTGATTTGTCGCAAGAGGCTTACACCCAACAATTATGGGCCTACGAAGGCATTACTTCTTACTATGATGACTTTATTACCTATCGCTCGGGCTGTGTCGATCAAAGCCAATATTTGACCATGCTCAGTGAAATTGCCACTCGCGTTTATCGCGGCAAAGGCCGCTTTAAACAAAGCCTGAACGACTCGAGCTTTAACGCGTGGACTAAGTTTTATAAACAAGATGAAAACGCCGCCAACGCCATTGTTAGTTATTACACCAAGGGCTCGCTGTTTGCGCTGTTTTTAGACCTGACCCTGCGCACCGAAAGCCAAGGCCAATACAGCCTAGACGACGTGATGCGCCAACTGTGGCAAGACTACGGCTTAACCGGCAAGGGCACGGATGTGACCAGCCATCAACGCATTGTTGAGGGCTTATTAAATCGCAACTGCGACGACATCTTTACATATCTGAGTAACACCGATGATTTACCCCTTGCAGATTTGTTCGCCAAAGTGGGCATCAAGATGGAACTGCGCAGCAGTAAAGGCAGCACAGATCAAGGCGGCGCAGGGGTAGAAGGTGACAAAATTGGCTTTGGCGCTCGCACCAAGGCTGAAGGTTTTGGTTTGCGGGTATTAACCGTGAGTCAGGGTAGCCCAGCGCATCAAGCCGGTTTAAGCGCGGGCGACTTATTAATTGCCGCCGATAACCTACAAGTAAACGCACAATTTGAACAACAGCTGCAAAGCTACTCAGTGGGCGCCGTGATCAAGCTACATTGGTTCCGCCGTGATGAATTAATGCAAGGTGAATTGCGGGTGACAGAAGCGGTTAAAGACACCGTGAGCTTAAGTATTAGTGACGCCGAATTAAGCAAACTGTGGTTGTTGTAACCGGTTGTTGTATAAGTGTTGTGGGAGCTGAGCTTGCTCAGCGAAAAAAATAACTATTCCCTGAGCAAGCTCAGGTCCCACAAAAAACACAGGCCGTGCAGCTTAACGGCATGTTGATGTACGGTGTGCCGCTATTTGTGGGGATGTCGTTTATTGCTAATCAGCCATTTGCGTAAGGTTTACCTACGCCAGCGCCGCCATTCACTTAGATTTTTGGTTATTCATTGGCCAAGTGTTTGGGTTGATAACTTGGTTTATCAATGAAAAGCGCTTTTTAAAGAAACTAAAAACCGCGAAAGTCATTAAAAGGTGCGTGGGACAGGCATCTTTTCTAACCGAGCAATTAAGAGACTGTCCCGCTCTTTCGTTCTTTAGTCCATGCGTTAAGGGTTGGAGCCGAAGTCATTCGGCGATATTGATAGTATTAAACATAGTAACCATTTGTTTTTTAATTACTTTAATGGTTCCTGTCCAATCATTTTTTACCCCGATTTTCTAAATAGGCTTAGGTTGTGATGCTACTTCACCTAATTTTATTTATTAGCTATAGCTACATTTATATAGCAGGGTAATTTAACATTACAGAGTAAGCTTTTCGGGGTTTAATTTCTTTCACAAGCTTCTATTTTGTCCATGTTATTAATCATAATACGGGCTATCTTATTTTTCGCCTGAGGGTCTGATGTAATCGTTTTTTGTAGCTCTAATGGCGTTGCCTCTACAATTACGTCAGTTTTACAAGCACAAATTTCTTTGGCGTTAGGGTACTTAATCTCGCAGCTCATTTGCATTGCCATTCTAAACGTTTCGTCGTGTGTCTTTTCACTGGCTTCATGCTCCACTGTTTTTTCCGTAGAACTACAGGCTCCTAATAACAAAGTGAAAGCTAAAACTACAAAAACTTTCATTAATACATTCTCCTAGATAATATGAAAAAATTAACTGATTTCAGCAAGGCGTAGGGAAGATAAAATACCTTTCCTATGCCTTGCTGGTACAGTATCGCGGAGTAATTTACCAGAACTAGTGACCATATGGTCGAATAAATGAGACATCTTTTTCTAAGCGAGCAATTGACAGGGTGGCTGTGCCGCTCTTATGCGTATATTTTCTGTTTTTTACGCGTTCTTGTTTTGAGCTTAGTGGTTAAAATATTTATCTGGATTATCATATATGATAACGATGAGTGGTAAACGAATGACTTGGAAAGTGGATTTTTATGATGGTGTAGAGGATGAAATTTTGTCAATGCCACCAAAAATCCAAGCTTGAATGATTAAACTCTTAGAGCTTATAGGTCGAGGCTTGTTTTGTTATCTAAAAGGCCAGCATGTGTATGTGTTAAGAGCTTTGCAGAAAAAAGAGAGCGAGGTTGCTCGTGGCAATCCTAGTTTTAAAACCTTGGTGAACTATGCTCATGCGTGCGGTTTCAAACTCGATTTAGGATTTAAACATGCTTAGTGGTACGTTATTTTAACGCACTGGCTGGTTACTAATGTTAAATTCCGCATCGTTTTCCAAGTGCAAAAAGCCGCTTTAATCCGGCTTACTTGTTGTAGTACCACTTGCCATTAAAATAAAGCAATCTTGTTCGCTGCTCGTTAAAAGAGCCAGGCAGGTCTCTTTGCCTAGCATCTTCGCGGTTTACCTTTAATTCCCTAATTCGGTCTATTCTGTCACCTGCTTGAGCAGGGTTTCAAGGGTAATACTCCCTGCTCGGTGCTCGATGCTATCGTTTTTATTAAAGGCGATATGGCCAGAGTTCAGCCCCTTGGTCATTTCGATAAAGCCAGCCAGTGCCGCGGGTGAAAACCCTTGCCCTGACATGGCTTGTTGCCAATGACTTTCAGGTATGGCGACCGCAGTTATTGGTTTATCAAGCTGTGCGGCCAAGTGATGCGCAACATCATGGGGTGAATAATCGGCGGGGCCGGTCAAATTGATCGCTCTTGTTCCCTGCCAATTCTCGCAAAGTACTTGGGCGGCAATTTCGCCGATGTCTTGGCTTGCGATCATCGGAATTTTACGTTCAAGAGGTGCAAGAAAGCTGGCTAACTCGCCTAGCGCTCTGGCTGGTGAGATTAATGGCTGCCAGTTTTCCATAAAATAAGCCGCACGTAAAAAAGCAACGTTTAAACCGGTTTGACTTAAGCGTTGCTCTAGCACTCTGTTCATGGCTATCCAACCTGTGCTTGATGCCTGCTCAGCTCCCACTGATGATAACGCCACCATTTTAGGCAATTTTGCCGCAATGGCAGCCTCGGCAATGGCATTCGCCATGACTTCTGCTTGCGTAAATAAATCAGCTCGCGTGTATTGCTGAGGGCTGATGATATAGGCGGCTGTTACACCTGACAGTGCATTAGCCAGCGTCGCCGAATTGCTTAAATCGGCAACGGCTACTTCTGCCCCTTGTTGTTGCCAATATGCCCCTTTCGTTGCATCGCGTACCACCACGCGCACCTGTTTGCCTGCTGTTATTAAGGCTTGAGCGGTGGCGGCTCCTGTACGACCACTCACCCCTGTCACTGCATATAGCTCTGCTTTAGTCATTATTTTCTCCCGTTATTTGACGCCGTTATAGAATCAATAACGCTGATCTTATAGACTGCAAAAACATAATAAAAATGCATGTTTGTAATGCTGAGTATGCTTAAAATGGATTTAAATGGGGTTGACCTTAACCTACTCAAGTTATTAGGCGCACTTTTAACTGCGCGTAGTGTCACGGTAGCAGGGCAAATGGTGGGCTTGAGCCAGCCGGCGGCGAGTCGAGGGTTGGCGCGGTTACGTCAGCTATTCAATGACCAATTATTAGTACGCAGTGCTCAAGGTTGGGAGTTAACGCCGCGCGCCGAGGCATTGTCGGGGTCAGTCGCGAGGCTGCTCGAAGACGCAACAGCCATTGTCGCGCCAGCTACGTTTGAGCCGAGCACGGCGCAGTGTCGGTTTACGATTGGCACCGCGGATCATTTAGCCGCGCTATTGATGCCTAAGTTACTGTCTAAATTGGCCAATCATGCGCCGGGGGTTGATTTATTAATCCCTGTCATGGCGGGTAACAATATTAACTTGGTTGCAGACGGCGGCGCAGATTTTGCTATTGGCGTTTATGATGATTTACCGGCAAGATTTTATCAACGCAGGCTGTTCAATGAAGACTTTGTCTGCCTTGTTCGCCGCGATCATCCGGTACTGGCTAAGCCCTTTACCTTGGCGCAATTTGCTTCATTGTCACATATCTCAGTGAGTATCACGGGGATGGGCAATAGTGCAGTCGATGAAGCCCTAGCTAAGCAGGGCCTGAAACGAAGAGTAGCGGTGCGGTTGCCGCACTTTTTAGCAGCGCCCATGTTAGTGGCTGAAACGGACATGGTGTTAACACTACCAAGACGGTTAGCGCAGCAAATTGCCAGTATGCTCCCTGTTGCAGTGCTGGCGCACCCTCTCAACATTGACTCTTTTACTCCTTCAATTATCTGGCATGGCAGGCAACACGACAATCCTGCGCATATTTGGCTACGAAACTTAATGGTAGAAATAGCCGAAGAGTTGTAATGAGGGTGAGAGTTGATTTTTTTCCTTAATAAAAACGGGCAATGTATTTCTTTTAGCTAGTCTGTAACGAACGGAGAGCGCCATGTCACCCATCCCGCAATCTAAAGATGAACTACTGTTTGCCATTAACGTTACCTTTACCAAGTTGATGCAAGATTATCGTGCTATTCCCACTAGCATTGCCCGCGAGCGCGGCGTGGAAGGCAATATTAAAGGTACGCAAATCAGTGTTTGCGACACAGTGGCTTACCTAATTGGTTGGGGCCAGTTAGTGTTGAAATGGCAGCGTTTGAAGTCGCAAGGGCTACCCGTTGATTTTCCGGAAACGGGTTATAAATGGAACCAGCTTGGCTTATTAGCAGAGCATTTTCATCAAGAATACCGCGATTGGCAGTACGATGATTTACTCAATCAGCTTGAATCCACAGTGGCTGATGTCGTTGACTTGATTTCAAGCTTAAATAATACCGAGCTTTATGAAAAACCTTGGTATAACCAATGGACATTGGGTCGGATGATCCAATTCAATACCTCATCACCAATGAAAAACATACGCACTAAGGTAAGGCGTTTTAATAAAGCGAAACAGTGACCTCTCTAGTCAAAAGCAATTGCCTGTGCCAGCTGAGCGTACTTGTACGATAAGCTCTCGCTGACTATGCCTACTGGGGCTCGCCCACCCTTAGCTGGCGACGGATACTTTTTATGGCTTAACCCTCTATTCCAAACTAGTCGTTCAGTGGCCAGCCTATAACACTGAGATTTGCTTTTACGTTCGTTTAGCTTGTAGGTGAATACTTTTGCTTATTAGATAATGACTGCCATACTTGCGTAAGAGGTGGTCTATGAAACCGAATTGTCGTTATTATTTGTTGTTTATACTGATCATTAGCAGCGGCCACTCTTACTCAGAAACGGTAAAAATAGGCTATTTTATTCTTCCCCCGCATATGGACGTCGGTTCCAAAGGTGAGGCGCAAGGCGCTTCAGTAAGCTATGTCGACGTAATATTTAAGCAAATGGGCTACGATGTCGAATGGGTAGGCCCGATGCCATATATGCGTTTGATGAATAAAATCGAAAAGGGTGAAATTGATGTTCTGCCCTTGATGCAAGAGTCTGAAAAGGAACCCCATTTTTATTTCCCTGACCATCCTTACTACCGCCCTCAGTCAGTGTTTATTATGAAAAAATCTCACCCTTTAGCCGAGATACGGTCTGTTGACGATATTCGAAACCTAAAAATTGGCTTTATCGCGGGCGTTGAGCCGTCACCGTTTATCCAAGCTCACCTGCAAGAGCTATCGATAGAGTACTTGCCACAACAAAACTGGCTTGAACTGAATTTGATGAAGTTACAACGGAGCCGAATTGACGCAATTTATGACTTAAATCAGATTTCAGCGTTATTACAAGCCAGAAAAATGGGTATGGAGGACGATTTAAAAATATTGAGCTTGCCTGAGCCTGTTGGTGAAATGTTTATCGGAATTTCAAAGAAATCTGCTTTAAGTAAAAGGATAATCAAAGATTACAACCGCTTACATGACAACTTCAAGGTTGAGTATGAAGATCTTTTGGCAGATGAGCTGCATCGATAATGATTCATTTAGGTTTAAAAAGCCCGATTTCAGATAATAAGTGCGACATTCATGGAAAGGCGTAGAAGAGGAAGCCAACTGCTGAAAGTGGTACGCTCTTCTCGCCAAAGAAACAAGCAGTACTACCATGAATTATCAGCAGTTGACCGAAGACAGAAGATACCAGATTTCTGCTCTTTTGGAACGGGGTGTTTCGGTTTCTGAAATAGCTAAAGCTGTTCAGTGCCATCGCTCTACGGTGTATCGAGAGCTTAAACGAGGATGCAACAATAATCGCTATTGTCCAAGTGAGGCCCACGCGTTATCTATCAAAAAGCGTACTTGCGCACGTAAATACCGTATACCACAAGAACGCGTTGATTTTATCCGTCTTCTTTTAGAAGCAGATTGGAGTCCAGAGCAGATTGCCAATGTATTAACGAATGTAGGTGCAGCCGTTAGTCATGAGTGGATTTACCGTTTTGTCGCTCAGGACAAGCGCTTGGGCGGTAAGTTATATCGTCATTTGAGGCAAGGCCACAAGCGGTATCGTCGTGGTAAAAAAGAGAAAGCGCCAGCAATAAAGAATGCTGTTTCGATTGATGACAGGCCGAGTATCGTTGACAGTAAAGAGCGGTTTGGTGACTGGGAAATCGACACGGTGTTAGGCAAGCATGGCATCGGGGCTATGGTGACGATTTTAGAGCGTAAAACCCGGTTTTACTTGGTAAAGAAAGTGCCATCTAAGTCAGCAGATGATGTAACCAAAGCAACCATTGAGCTACTCATGCCTCATAAAAAACATGTCCATACTATCACTGCAGATAACGGGCGAGAGTTTGCAGCTCATGAAACCATCGCAAAAGCGTTAGAAGCTGATGTGTACTTTGCTCACCCTTATAGTTCTTGGGAGCGTGGCGCTAACGAGAATGCGAACGGGCTTTTAAGGCAGTATGTAAAGAAAGGAACCGACTTAACAACAGTGACGGACATCGATATCGAGTTCGCTTTATCGCGGATAAATTATCGACCAAGAAAATGTTTAGGCTTCAAGCAGCCAGCCGTTGTATTTGAAGCAATGGCCTTTGCTGCTTGATATTGGAGAATATCGCACTTCGCAGTTGAATTCGGGAGTAACTTCTTATTAATTATAATGGCTTGTTTGTTGTTCCCCTAAGTTACTCAAACAAGCATAACCTACCGAGCAAGGGCCTACTTAATTCCTGGAGTTTCGAACCTTGAAAAGTGAGACAGGCTCTTTTGTCTTTTACAAATAGGCCCATTTAGGTCATTTTTCTCCTTATCTTTAGAAAATATTGACTATTTTCCACTGTCTACCTTGCAATACACAGTTCCTGTTATTATGATGTGTTTGTTGTACTGTGTAATGCACAGTAGCTAATGGAGAAGCAAAGTGAAAACACAGTTAAAAAAAGGTGCGCTTGAGATGTGCGTGCTGGCTGTATTAGCGCGTGGCGATAGTTATGCCTATGAAATAGTTAACACCCTTGCTCATTCAATGGCGATGAGTGAAGGAACTATCTATCCCTTAATGCGGCGACTACAGGCTCAAAAGTGGGTAACAACCTATCAGGTTGAATCTGTGAGCGGGCCGTCGCGTAAGTATTATTGCTTAACCGAGCATGGCCGAGAGAGTTTGTTGCAAATGCAACAAGAGTGGGCAGAGTTTATTAGTGAAGTGGAACAGGTACTTAAGATCGGAGAATCAAAATGAAGCAAGCTGATTTTATTGGTGAATTGAGATCGCAATTGTCAGGTATGGGTGAATTTGAGCGAAAAGAGATTCTTCTTGATTACGAAGAATATTTCCGCGATGGCAAAGCCAGTGGTCGCAGTGAAGCTGAAATAGCGAGCGCATTGGGATCGCCTAATCAAATAGCACAAGATATGCTGGAACAATACTCTGAACAGGTATTGCCAGTAACTTCTAATGCAGGCTATGTAACCAAGGAACACTCTGGACTTAGCTGGTTTAAACATGCTTGGCACCTGTGTAAACAAGCCCCTTTAATGTGGGCTTTACTCGCTGCGGTGTTTTTTGTTATTGAAATGACGACCGAATCCAGCGAATATTATTTATTATTATCATATATTAATGATGCTTTTTTCACTTATTTAGTTGTGCTTTTTGCCTTTGGTATCGAGCAAAATAAATCATTACTTAAATGTGTGTTTAATAATAGAAACCTGACCGCGCTGCCAAACATTTTTTTGGCGTTGCTGGTTTGGTTGTTGTTGATTTTTGTTATTGAATACACCGCCAGTGTCATTGGTGGGCGTGATTTTAGCCTCGCTTTTCCTGCTGCTGAATCTACTTGGCCTGAGTTGATATTTTCCATTCTGAGCGGCATTTTTTTCAGTGTCTTTGTGTTGCTTATTCCGGCTTTAATTGTAATAAATGAAATTCGACCTGTGCGAGCTTATCAAATGAGTGTTATAGCGGGACTGCAGTACTGGCGACAAATGTTAAGTGCAATTTTGATTAGCGTGGCATGGGGTCTAGCATTGGTTGTGATAGTGCTTGTGTTCTTAGCTATTAGTGCATCGATAACGGGATTAAGGTCGGAAATGGGGAAAATTCTTACTGAGGAGTTCTTTTTTACGGCATTAATTTGGTTCGCTCTGCTGCCACTTGGCATAATCAGCTATACCGCTTGGGCGGCGATTTTTCGCGATGGTTCGCTGAGTCATAAAGTGAGTTGAGTGAGCATAATAAAATGTTGAATATACAAGGGATTATTTGATGTTTCTTTTCCTTGCCATAAATAAATAGCAAGTTTAAACCTTTGGCTAGACTTAATACGTAAACTAATAGTAAGTTGACTGGGATTGCCCAATAAATCACTGGCCAAAGGAACGATATGTTCAACGTAAAATTAAAAAAAGAATTAGAACAAGCAAAAGTCTCTGCGGCACATAACCAAGCTATTTTGGATGGCATTAATAATAGCCTTGCTACCCTTTATTTCTCACTAGAAGGGCTGGTAACGGGGGCTAATGAAATTTTTCTAGGCTTAATCGGGCGTTCACTTGAGCAGTTAACAAATAAGCATCACCGTGATCTCTGTGACAAAAGCTATACTCAAGGCATTGAATATAAAAGCTTCTGGGAGCGACTGAGAAAAGGGGAAGTGATTAAAGATACAATCCCGTTCCTTGATGCGAAAAACAAGCTAGTTTGGTTAGAGTCGACTTATTTTCCCGTTAAACAGAATGGCAAGGTTAACAAGGTGATGAAAATTGCTGTTAACGTTAGCCAAGAAAAGTTGCAACTGGACGATCAGCAAGCTGTGTCTAACGCGTTGAATAAATCCATGGCGGTGATTGAGTTTTTACCTGATGGCACCATTATTCAGGCGAATAATAATTTTTTAAGAGCGATAGGGTATTCAAATCAGCAAATCAAGGGCAAGCATCATCGGATGTTTTGTCCTGATGAGTTTTACAGCGAGCATCCTCAATTTTGGCAAGAACTTGGCCGGGGCGAATTCAAAGCAGGGCAGTATGAGCGTCGTGATGCCAGTGGTCGGTCGCTGTGGCTAGAAGCGTCATATAATCCTGTTTTTGATCACAACGGCCGTGTTGTTCGCGTGGTTAAATTTGCTTCTGATATTACGCAACGAGTCGAGCAAGAGCATGCGGTGCGCGAGGCCGCAGAAGTGGCTTATGTTACCTCGGTAAAAACATCCCAAATTGCCAAGCAAGCTGCCGAGGCGCTAGAGGCAACTGTCACAACTTCGCAGTCAATCTCACAGCAGGTTGCAGAAACGTCAACGTCTATTTCTCACCTTAATGACCAATCAAAAAGCATTGAGGCGATTGTATCTACTATCAGTGATATAGCCGATCAAACGAATTTACTGGCACTGAATGCTGCCATTGAAGCGGCTCGTGCCGGTGAACAGGGCCGTGGTTTTGCCGTTGTTGCTGACGAAGTGCGCCAGCTTGCGGCGCGCACGAGTAAATCAACGGCAGAAATTGCCAACGTCGTGAAAGAGAACCGTGAACTGACAACGCAAGCAACCAAGAACATGTCGCGAGTTTCCGAGCATGCAGAAAAAGGCCGCCAGCAAATTTCAGAAGCGGCATCAGTGATGGAAGAAATTCGCAGCGGTGCTGAAAACGTTGCGCATACGGTATCTGGATTAAACGGCGGAAATTCATAGTTTTACCTCTATCTCTAAGCGCAACCTAGGCGCTCTCCGGGACAAGGGGTGAACGTATTTTATACAATCTGTGATTGGTTATTAGACGGGTATTTACCGCATGGATGCGGCAACTAAGCCATCAACAGCTTTTGAGGGGCGATTTTACGGCGATCCGTATGATAATTAATCATTAATGCGTTTACCCTGATTTGTTCCCCAGTAATGAATCCGCTGATTTGCACATTGCCACTTGATTAGGCCGGCCCCCGTGCTCAAGATAGTGATTCAAATAAATTCATTTTGTTACTCAAGAAAAACAGGCGGTTCAGATGAAGTATGTGGTTTACTTATCAGGTGAGATTCATAGTGATTGGCGCGAGCAAATTATCCAAGGCTGCGCGCGCAAAGGGCTCGATATTCAATTTACCTCTGCCATTACCGATCACGAATCCAGTGATGCCGCGGGCGATGGCTTAGGGGCTGAAACGTCTTCTTTTTGGCGTGACCATAAATCGGCTAAGGTAAACGCCATCCGCACCCAAACAGCGATAAAAAACTGTGACTTAGCCGTTATACGTTTTGGTGCTAAGTATAAACAATGGAATGCTGCGTTTGATGCCGGCTATTGTGCAGCACTGGGTAAGCCCTATATTACGCTACATGATGAAGATTTAATTCATGCCTTAAAAGAGGTGGATGGTGCCGCTCAATCTTGGGCAACCACTCCTGATCAAGTGATAGAACTGTTAGCGTATTTGGCCGCATAACCCTTGTAAATGCACTAAACATCATGGCTCTGGATTATTCCTCATTTATCTGCAGTGGTTACCAATCTGGCTGTACTGCGAGTTGATTGCGACAGCCAGAGCCATCATTTTGTGACCTCAGGTTTAACTCTTCTGCGTCATCATCCCCCCGCGGGTTTAAAGCTTTGGGTATATACTTAATCATCGCTCGGGGTAGGTATCTCGATTTAGCGAAATAACAGCGTAGGGGTCGGTTGGTGGCAAAACAAGCTATTGAGCTCAGCTACGCAGTCCGCTTTCATGTGGTGTTCAAATATTTTGGCCAACTTTGTCTATTGCTTGCCGCACTGACGTTGGCCCCCTTAGCGGTATCAATCTTCTTTAATGATCTGTCTATTAGCCTTAAATATGGCTTAGTGATCGCGGGCTTGGCGTTGTTGGGCGGCGCGCTGATCCAGCTTAACAGCCCCAGTAAAATTCAACCCAATGAAGGCATCGTGCTGGTTGCGATGATGTTCGTATTTACGCCGCTGGTGATGTCGTTTCCGATTATGGGCGCGGGATTAAGCTTTATTGATGCGCTCTTTGAAGCGATATCTGGCGTCACCACCACGGGGTTAAGTACACAAAGCTCATTGCTTACTGCCTCGCCCACATTTTTGTTTGCACGCGCTTGGATGCAGTGGTACGGCGGCTTAGGCATTGTGGTGTTGTCGCTGGCATTGGTCATGCAACCTGGCATATTAGCGAAGGGATTAGCGGTTGAAGAGGTTGAACAGGATAACTTGGTCGGCAGCACACGGGCTCATGCGCGACAAATACTGATGGTATATGCTGCCTTGACCCTGCTCGGGGTCAGTGGTGCTTGGTTGGCTGGGATTGGATTTTTTAATGCCGTGCTCTACACCTTTGCTGCGGTATCTACCGGTGGGTTTGCGCCAATGGACGGTAGCTTAGCGGCATTAAGCTGGCCGCTGCAAGCTGGGATCACGCTGCTTTGTTTTGCTGGGGCTATTCCCCTCACACTCTACTATCAAGTCGTTAAGCAGAGAAAGTTAAGTGCGGTTGGTTTTTTACAGTTGTGCACGCTGATGATAGCTTGTGCGCTCGTTGCTATTGCTGTCGCTACGACAATGACGTTAACCGGCGATATGAGCTGGTCGCAAGTGCTGCAACATGCACCTTTATTGGCTATTTCGGCGCAGTCGTCGGCCGGTTTTTCGTCTATGCCTACCGAACAATTAGATGCAGGCTCGAAGCTGATGTTGATTTTTTCAATGTTAATCGGCGGCAGTGCGGGGTCGACTGCGGGCGGCTTGAAGCTATTGCGACTATTAATCGTCATTAGCGTGTTGCGCCTAATTATTTTGCGCACCTGCCTGCCAAAACATGCGGTGGTTGAGCCTAGGTTGGCGGGGCGACGCTTAGGCAGCGATGAAATACAAGTCGCGCTACTGCTGATGCTGCTGTTCGTTGCGGTGGTTGCACTGTCTTGGTTGCCCTTTGTGGTAATGGGTTATGACCCGCTCGACGCCCTGTTTGAAGTGGTGTCTGCCACGGGCACTGTGGGGTTATCGGTAGGGGTGAGTAGTGCGTCTTTACCACCCTTGCTTAAAGGTATTTTATGCGCCGACATGCTACTCGGACGGCTAGAAATCATGGCCTGGCTGGTGGTGATATACCCAAGAACGTGGTTTGGTAGACGAATGGAGGATGCATGAGAACAGTATTTGTCGGCGCGGGTCAGGTTAGTGTTGAAACGGCTAAAGCCTTATCGGAAAAAGGCCACGAAGTGGTCATTATCGAAAACAATAAGGATAAAATTGATGAATTATCTGAAGAAATGGATTGTAGCTTTTTGCTGGGGGATGGCAGTCATCCGCAGATTTTGTGTGAAGTGAGCCCCAATCAAACCGATTTTTTGTTTTGCCTTACCAATAGCGATCAAGCCAATGTTATTGCCAGTTTAATCGGCCACTCCCTTGGCTTTAAGCGCATTGTCACTAGCATTACCGACCCGCAATTTGAGAGTATTTGTCATGAGTTAGGCTTGATGGATACCATTATTCCTTCTCGCACAGTTACCCGTTATTTGGTTGATATGGTGAGTGGCAGTGAGAATATTGACCCTTCTTCTGTCATTAAAGACGAGGCCCGACTCTTTATGTTGGTTGTGGCAGAGGAAGAGGCGGTCACTGCTATAGAGTTAGATTTACCTGAAGCGGCTCGCGCCATTTGCTATTACCGCGAGGGTGAATTTTCGCTGGTTGATGATACTGAGCCCTTTGTGGTTGGTGATGAGGTGGTGATCCTGACTGACAGCAAGCACTTAGCCGAGTTGAAAAAGCGCTGGCCGTCGACAGTTGTAGCGCAAGATTCAGATGAGCCAAAAGAGTAAGAATGATGGTTAATCCGAACTAGGTATAAAACCACTGCGACTAATTACTATTTGGCTCCATTTTTCGTCTGCTATGTGCTTGATTTTAATACTTCGAGTCTCATTAGGCGGGCTTTTCGTTTTGCAGCTGCGTTAACTCGATATATTACACTTTTGTTAATTGTGTTGTTTAATTGATATTTCTATCTTTATATTTCTGATAAATAACAAGGAGTGTTAACGTGGAAGCAGTTAAAGTCTTCAACAATAAAATATCAACAGTACTGATCACCGCGGCTATTTTTGGTCCTGTGGTGATGCCAGCCGTACAAGCAGCAGAGCAAACAAATCTTATCCAGCCGCAGATTGTCGGTGGTGGCCTTGCTAACACCAGTGAATGGCAATTTTATACGCAAATCTTAAACTCCAACACGCCAACCGCTTTTTGTGGCGGTAGCTATATTGGTGACGGTTATGTGTTAACGGCTGCACACTGTGTAAAAAACAAAGCCACGCGCTTTTTGCATGTTGAGGTAGCAGGGTTTGTTCTTAACGGCGGCGTTGGCGATCGTATTCAAGTTGCCGAAAAATTTGTGCATCCTCTGTTTAATACCACCACGTTAAATCATGATGTGGCGTTATTAAAGCTCGAGCGTGAACCGACGGTCGGTCAGCCAGTTAGCTTGGCGCAAGGCAGCGTGGCGCAATATGCGCGTACGGGTGACTTAATTACCGTGGCCGGCTTAGGTCGTTTAAGTGAAAACGGTGGTCGTGCGGGGCAATTAGAAGAAGTAGACGTGCCACTGGTTTCTGATGCAGTATGTAATCAAGCTGGCGGCGCTTATGCCAATGTTGGCGATGTGGCTTTTTGTGCCGGTTATCCACAAGGTCAAAAAGACTCTTGTAGTGGTGACAGCGGCGGCCCTATTGTTGTCGATACCGGCGGTCAGCGTGTACAGCTGGGTATTGTAAGCTGGGGTGTAGGTTGTGCTAGACCGGGTAAATACGGTGTTTATGCCGATGTTGCCGCCCTAAGAGATTGGATTGACGGTATTAAAGCCGGTGAGAAACCCCTTTCATTATCTTATGTTGCTAATCAAAAGCTAGCTGACTTTGCCTTAGGTACAGTGGTTAATCATACTTTCCGTATCCGCAATAGCAGTGACGGCGATGTATCATTTAACCGCTTAAACTTGAGCGCGAGCGGCGTGGCAACCGCGCCAGTCACTACTAGCGATACTTGTAGCAGTGCGACGCTTGCCAGCAAGCAAAGCTGTGAAGTGGGCGTTGAGTTTGGCGCTAGTCAGGCGGGTGTCGCCAAAGTTGCGTTAAATTTCAACGTCGACCAAAGTGAGCTAACTTACACGGCTAACGTCAGTGCCACCGCCGTTGACGAAGATGTTGTAATTCCTGATACCGGTATTACACCGTTTGTTGCGGGTAAAACCAAGCCAGTAAATGGTCAAGTTTACAGCTATGCAGGGCAATGTTTTAAAGCTAAAAACACCCCAGGTGTTTGGGAAACACCAAAAGCAGGTTCGTGGTTCTGGAGCGTTACTGCTTGTGCAACAACACCAACTGTTGAACCAACCATCGAGCCAACGGTAGAGCCGACAATGGAACCTACGGTTGAGCCTACTGTCGCTCCAACCATTGCGCCGACGATTGCACCAACGGTTGAGCCAACTCCGCCGCCACAAGGTGTGATTGAGTTCGTATTAGGTCAAACTAAGGTAAATAATGGCGACATTATCTCTTACCAAGGTGAGTGTTTTGCGGCGAAAAATAACCCAGGTACATGGGAGCCACCAAAAGTGGGTTCTTGGTTCTGGACTGCAGTTACTTGCCCATAATAGCTTGATTTAAAAAGTAACCAAAAGGGATGCATTGCATCCCTTTCTGTTGATTAAGCTAACGACTTGCCATGATCTGATCAGCATAAATATCATTAGCTCTAATTCAGGGGGGAGCGAAATAATATATTTTTGCAAAAGCTTAGGAACAGAATTAACCATGCGGAAAATGTGATATGACTACTTGATCTTCCACCAAGATTGAGTGTCATCTAGTTTGATATCTCCAAGCTCTTGAGGGCCAGACAGCTTCCACTTAATAGCTTCTTCAACTGTCAATTTGCGAATCCCGCAATTTTCAACACTACATGAAATAATTCGCCCATCGATTAATGAAACACCTTCAATGTTTCTCCCAGCTTCATCTAGCTCGATACATAAACAAGGATGGAAATTACAGCTTTCAAAGTAATCTCCAACGAGTACTTTACCAACAGAGTTTATTCTTTCGGCCATATTAAATTACACCTAACGCTTCTGGATTTATGTGGATGCTCTACAAGCCTCACGTGCTATCGCGCGGAAATATTAGTTTTGTAGAAAAATTAATTTTATTCAGTCTATTAAACGTTCTTTCACAATCTATAACAAGCAAGATATTGAAAGAGTCATTATACGTGTTTATAAACAGCCACCCGCTCGGTGGCTGTTCTGATTATGAATTAACCCTGCGAAAAGAACACCAGTGGCTGACTCTGCTGTTGATTTAACTTATCCGCCTCCACTCTCTCTAGCGAAGTGTTAGGTTTTATCGCCACTTCATTGGCGGTTAAAGTAAACGTTACCCGCGAGGTTGCCAGTTGGTAAGGATCGGCTTGTAGTGTTAGCGGGAGTGATAACATTTCACCGGGGGCGAGTGTGACGTCGGGTGAGTTTAGTAATGTAAGAGGCTGATCACTATTAATCACTAAACGATATTGCTGGGTATGCTGGGTTTTATTGAGCATTTTTACAGTGTAGGTATTTTCTACCCAGCCCTCATTATTTAATCGAAATAACTCACTGCGGTCGCGTAATACGTTGAGCTCAAGGGGTTTTAAGTTGATGCTTTGTACGATAGTGGCACTGGCAATTAACGTGGCAACGATGGCATAGCCCCATACCCTAATTCGACTTGGTTTGGCGGTTTGCCCTTGCAAGCTGCCCTCGCTGGCAAAGCGAATTAGGCCTTGCTCGTAACCAAAGTTTGCCATGGTTTGATTGCAAGCATCGGCGCACAGGCCGCAGTTAATGCATTCATATTGTAAGCCGTCACGAATATCGATACCGGTTGGGCACACTTGCACACATAAATTGCAGTCAATACAGTCGCCTAAGCCTGCTTGTTTCAGTTCAGCTTGGGTTTTGTTGCGTTTGCGAGGGCCGCGTCCTTCACCGCGAGCGGCATCATAGGTAATGGTTTTGGTATTGGCGTCAAACATGGCTGACTGAAAGCGCGAGTAAGGGCAGCAGTGTAAGCACATTTTTTCTCGCATTAAGCCAGCGTTTACATAAGTACAGGCAACAAAAAACCAGACCCAAAAACCCTGCCAGAATGACACTTCAAAACTAACTACGTCGGCCAATAGCGTATTAATAGGTAAAAAGTAGCCAATGAATGTGACGCCACTAACAAAGGCTATCAGCAACCAAGCACTGTGTTTGGTTAGTCTAAGGCTGGCTTTTTTCAGGCTCCATGGCGCTTGGTCGAGTTTTTTACGTTGGTTAGCACTGCCTTCAATTTTGTTTTCAAACCACACGAATATCAGCGTCCAAACAGTTTGCGGGCAGGTAAACCCACACCACACTCGGCCGTATAAGTTGGTTATCAAAAACAGCATGAAGGCGGAAAAAATAAGTCCACCTGCTAGTAAGGTAAAATCTTGTGGCCAAATGGTGATGCCGAAGAAGTAGAATTTTTGCTCGCTAATTGAGAGTAAAATTGCTTGGCGATCTTGCCACTCCAGCCAAGGCAGGATGAGAAACAATAAGAATAAAAAGCCACTGAAATACTGGCGAACACGTTGAAACTTGCCCTGAGTTTCACGGATGTAGATTTTGCCGTCAGGGCTGTTTGTTGCATCAATCACTTTAACGGGGATCGGTTTTGCTTCCATTTTCATTACCACATTGTTTTTTATTTTAGTGGTTGGAGCATGGCAAGAAGTATGCCGAAATTGCTTTACTGTAAGGTGTTGATTTTATATGTTTATTTAGTTTTTGTTGTTGCTTTTTTTCGTGATATTTCGCTAATTCGCTATATTTAGCGAATTAGCCATTGGGTCGCTAAGGTTATCTTTTATCATACGGCGTTTATTTACGCTTATGAATACCGAGCTTTTTCATTTTTGAACGAAAGGTACTCTCCGGTACGCCGGCAATTTGCGCGGCACCATGGGGGCCGCTGATCCGACCTTGAGTTTGTTTAATCAGTGCACGTATATACTCTGCCTCCATTTGCTTGAGGCTTTTGTTGTGGTTTTTCTGCTTGCCTCGATCAGCATTAAGTGGCGTGGTTAAAGTCAGGTAGTTGTCTTGGCAAATAATGGCTTCACGCTCTAATACATTTTGTAGTTCGCGAATGTTGCCCGGCCAAGAATAAGCCATTAACTCATTTAGGGTTTGGCTGGTAGCATGGGTGATTGATTTACCAAGTTTTTTGTTTAGTTGCGACAGGATGCTCGAGACTAATAAGGGCACATCTGCAATGCGTTGGGTAAGGCTAGGTACTTCAATAGGAAATACATTTAAGCGATAAAACAAGTCCATTCGAAAGCTGCCAGCTTCAACCATTTTACTCAAATCGCGATTGGTTGCGGCGATAATACGAATATCCACCTTGATGGTTTTACTGCCGCCCACCCGCTCTAATTCCTGCTCTTGTAACACGCGCAATAATTTTGATTGCGCCGCAGGGCTTAGCTCACCAATTTCATCTAAAAATAAGGTGCCTTTGTCGGCCAATTCAAAGCGGCCTTTACGACGCTCAAACGCACCGGTGAAAGCGCCTTTTTCATGACCAAATAACTCACTTTCCAATAAGTTAGGTGAAATTGCGGCGCAGTTTACTTTCACCAGTGGCCGATTTTGGCGTTGGCTTAAACTATGTAGGCTGCGCGCGACCAGCTCTTTACCGGTGCCGTTTTCGCCGCGTATTAACACCGTACTGTCGGTGCTTGCCACTAGCTTAATTTGCGCCATCATGGCATTGAATACAGGGGTGTTACCCACCATGCCATGAATATTATGTTCGTTGTCGATTTCGGTTTTTAGATAGAGGTTTTCATCTTGTAGCTGCTGCGATAAGGCTTGCACTTGTTTTAATGCATTGCGCAACGCTTGCTCGGTTTGCCGTTGTAGTGATATATCGCGAAATATTGCCACCACGCCAATCATGCGATCGTCTTTGTAAATAGGGGTAGAAGTGTATTCAACAGCAAAGCAGCTACCATCTTTGCGCCAGAACACTTCGTTATCGATATGTCTAGGTTTGCCGTCGTGTAAGGTAGCGTAAATATGGCATTCTTCCATTGGATAATGGCTGCCATCACTGTGGCTATGATGATGAAACTGATGAATAGATTGGCCGATTAACTCATCTGCACGCCATTGGGTCATTTGCTCGGCGGCCTTATTAATAAATACCGCATGGCCATTTAAATCAAAGCCATAAATTCCTTCACCCACGGCATCAAGCAGTAATTGGTTTTCCGGTAAAAACTCGGCTACGCCTTTTTTCATTGGTTAGTTCCATCATCCATGGGTTTATTCGTTGTAGTATACAAGTTTTCGCGAAATATCACGACATGTCTATTGGTATCAGTCCTAATTGTGCATGACTCACCCAGCCTTTACGCTTCTTTACCCAAGTTGACAGTCGCTTTAGGTCAATTCTTGTTATATTGCACTTTCTTCGTGTTTTAATCGTATGTCTGGTTTATTGGCAGCATAGTTAGGTGGGAATTTTTGATGACCAAGACAAAGTGGTCGATGTTACTGTTAGCGGGTGGTTTAGCGACTGCATTATATTACGGCTGGATTGGCGCAAGTGAAGCGGTTAAACCTAGTGCCAAAGCAGTGCGTAAGGTTGAGGTGGTGACAGACGAAGTGCAGGCTTATGGCGTTGCGCAGCATTTAAATTTGGTTGGGAGCTTAGCGGCGCAGCAGTCAGTTGATTTAGCTTTTCAAATATTTGCACCAGTGGCTAAGATTTTAGTTAACGCCAATGCTGAAGTGGTTCCTAATCAAGTGTTGGTGCAGTTAGATGACAGTAAGGCTCGTGCGGCCTTTGTTGAAGCGCAATCAGTATTAACTGAAGAGCAACGTAAACTCAAAGAGTTTCAACGTATTGTCAGTCGCGGTGCCATCACCCAAACCGAACTTGACGCGCAGCGCGCCAGTGTTGATGTCGCTAGCGCGCGGTTAGCAGCGGCGCAGGCAGCCCTTGATGATCACCAATTACGTGCGCCCTTTGCGGGTACGCTGGGGTTAATTGATGTCAATTTAGGTGACATGAAAGCCGTTGGCGAGGCGGTGATGAACCTAGATAACCTCAATGTTATGCAGTTAGATTTATCGGTACCAGAGCGTTATCTTTCACAAATTTCTAGGGGCATGAGCATTACCGCCAAGGCGCGTGCTTGGCCCGATCATGACTTTGTCGGCCAAGTGGTCGCCATTGATTCGCGCGTTAATCAAAACACTTTAAACGTGCGGGTGCGGGTGAATTTTGAAAATCCCGATCAGCGGCTTAAGCCGGGCATGTTTATGTCGGCAACAATGACCTTTCCTGAGCAAACGGCGCCGGTTGTACCGGTACAAGCATTAGAATATTCCGGCACCAAGCGTTTTGTTTATGTGTTGCAAGCTGATGGCACCGTGGCGCGTACTGAAGTGGTGTTGGGGGCTCGCGTGAAAAACGAGGTGTTGATTGAGTCTGGCCTAGCGGTAGGTGATCGCATTGTGGTGCAAGGTTTAGTGAATATGCGCGACGGCATCAAAGTACAAGATTTACAGACACCAGTGCAGGAGCCAAGCTAGATGTTACTTTCTGATGTTGCGATCAAGCGCCCTGTTTTCGGTATTGTATTAAGCTTACTGTTGGTGATTTTTGGCTTAGTGTCGTTTAGCAAAATGTCAGTGCGGGAAATGCCAGAGGTGGAAAACCCCGTTGTCACCATTAACACTTCCTACACCGGTGCATCAGCTTCAATCATGGAAAGCCAAGTCACCAAAACCCTAGAAGATCAGCTCAGTGGTATTAGCGGGATCGACAATATTACCTCCGTCAGTCGCAATGGCATGTCGCGCATTACCATCAATTTTTTGCTGGACTGGAATATTACCGAAGGTGTCAGCGACATCCGCGATGCAGTGGCCAGAGCGCAAGGGCGTTTGCCAGATGAAGCCGATGATCCAGTGGTATCGAAAGATAATGGCTCTGGTGAGCCCTCGATTTACATTAATTTAGAATCGTCAGAAATGGATCGCACCCAGCTGACTGACTATGCCGAACGCGTGCTGGCGGACCGTTTTAGTTTTATTTCTGGAGTGAGTGACATTGGTATCAGCGGCGCCTTGTATAAGGTGATGTATGTGCAGTTAGATCCTGTGTTGATGGCGGGTCGTGGCGTTACCTCTAGTGATGTGCTGAATGCATTAAAAAAAGAGAACATGGAAACACCGGGTGGTGAAGTGCGCAATGACGTAACCACCATGCCCGTGCGTACCAGTCGCCTTTATTTAGGGCCAGAAGATTTTGAGTACCTCGCGGTAAAACAAAACCCCAATGCCCCGCCAACCTATTTAAAAGACATCGCCAAGGTGTGGGTTGGTGCGCAAAATGAAAGCTCAACCTTTAAAAGTAACGGGGTGCAAAATTTAAGTTTAGGCATTATTCCCCAGTCTGACGCTAACCCTCTGACGGTAGCGAAGAAAGTGCGCGCTGAGGTGGATAAGCTACAAAGTGTCTTACCCGCGGGCACTCAGTTGTATGTGGATTACGATGCCACCCTCTTTATTGAGCGTTCTATTCAGGAAGTCTATAACACATTAATGATTACCGGTGGCTTAGTGATTTTGGTGTTGTATTTGTTTATTGGCCAAGTTCGCGCCACGTTAATCCCTGCTATTACTGTTCCGGTGTCGCTGATTTCGGCGTTTATCGTGGCGTATTTCTTTGGTTTTTCAATCAATTTACTGACGTTGATGGCGTTAATTCTGGCCATTGGTTTAGTGGTGGATGACACCATAGTGGTGGTTGAAAATATTCTGCATCATTTAGAGCAAGGTGAGTCCCCTTTGGTGGCCGCATTTAAAGGCTGTCGTGAGGTGGGGTTTGCAGTGGTTGCCACCACGTTAGTGTTAGTGATGGTGTTTATTCCCATCGCCTTCATGGAGGGCATGATTGGCCGCTTGTTTACCGAGTTTGCGGTGCTGCTTGCGATCGCAGTGAGCTTTTCTTCTTTTGTCGCACTGACCTTATCGCCAGTGCTGGCGAGTAAGTTGTTTAAAGGTGAATTAAAAAAAGGACCGATCGCACTAAAAATGGATGCAGGCTTTAGCCGCATAGAGCAAGGCTATCGTCGCTTATTAAGTAAAGTCGTGATTTATCCTTGGTTATCACCTGCTGTGATCTTGGCTTGTTTATTGGGCTGTTATTATTTAGTGCAAGAGGTGCCCAATCAGTTGGCGCCGCAGGAAGATCGCGGGGTGATTTTTGCTTTTGTGAAAGGCGCAGAGGGCACCAGTTATAACCGCATGATCAAAAATGTGGAACAAGTTGAGCGACAACTATTACCTCTGATTGGTCAGGGAACCATTCGCTCAATGAGTGTGCAAGCACCTGCTTTTGGTGGTCGTGCTGGTGATAACACCGCCTTTGTGATCATGCAGTTAGAAGATTGGGAACAACGTGATGTTAGCGCGTCTGACTCTTTGAAGTTGGTTAAAGATGCCTTAGTGGGAATACCGGATGTGCGTGTTTGGCCAATGCTGCCGGGCTTTCGTGGCGGCTCAAGTGATCCGGTGCAGTTTGTATTGCGTGGCAGTGATTATAAAGAGCTGTTTGAATATGCCAGCCAATTAAAGGAAAGGGTGCAACAGAGTGGTTTGTTTACTGGGCCAGATTTAGATTATGCCGAAACCACGCCTGAGCTGGTGGTACATATTGATCGCGCTCGCGCCGCACAACTTGGTGTGAGTGTGCAAGAAATTGCTGACACGCTAGAAGTGATGTTGGGTGGGCAGAGTGAAACCACCTTTATCGAACGCGGTGAAGAATACGATGTGTATTTGCGCGGCGATGAAAACAGGTTTAATAACGCCAGTGATTTAAGCCAAATATACCTGCGCACGCAAACCGGTGAGTTAATCACCCTCGACACCGTCACCGATATTGAAGAAGTGGCGTCGGCGCGGCGCCTGAGTCATTTGCAAAAGCAAAAGTCGATAACCTTAAGTGCCAACTTAGCCGATGGCGTGACTTTAGGCGAGGGACTTGCCTACTTAGAGCAACAAGCTCAGACCATATTACCTCCAGATATCAGTATGGATTACAGCGGTGAATCGAAAGACTTTAAAGATAACCAAAGTGATATCTTAATTGTGTTTGCACTGGCTTTGCTGGTGGCTTATTTAGTGTTAGCGGCGCAATTTGAAAGCTTTATTAACCCACTGGTGGTGATGTTTACGGTGCCCATGGGCATTGTTGGTGGCTTGCTTGGCTTGTGGTTAACGCAGGGCAGCTTAAACATTTACAGCCAAATTGGCATGATCATGCTAATTGGCATGGTAACCAAAAATGGTATTTTGATTGTTGAGTTTGCCAACCAATTACGCGACAAAGGCATTGCTTTTGAAGAGGCTGTGTTAGCGGCGGCATCAAGACGCTTACGCCCGATTTTAATGACCGCATTTACCACCTTAATAGGTGCTATTCCTTTGATTATGTCAACGGGAGCGGGCGCGGAAAGTCGCATCGCGGTGGGCACAGTGATCTTCTCAGGGATGGCACTGGCGACCTTAGTCACCTTATTCGTGATCCCGTCTATGTACCAGCTGATGGCGCGTCATACTCACTCGCCAGAGCATGTAAGTCGGTTATTAGCACAACAGCTTGCGGAGAAATAGCAGGGGAAGCATACCATTTCGCTTATTGAGAATCAGGCAAGGTAAGGTTCATCACAGGTTGTATTAGTGGTGTTAGCCTACCTTTTGATTCATCTCCCAAGCTGTGACTTGGTTTCTGCCGTTCATTTTTGATTGATACAACGCGGCATCGGCTTTGCGTAAAATAGTGGCTACTTTTTCTGGTTGATTAATGGTGTAAAGGCCAATACTGATGGTGGTTTTTAGTGGAGTGGCTTGGTCAATATCAATATTCAGCTGTTCTATCGCTAATCGAATACGTTCACCAAGGTCAACCGCACCGTATTGATCATTGGTAGTTGCTAATACAATAAACTCTTCGCCACCAATACGCGCGAGAATGTCATTGTCTCTAGTCATATTGCTTAATGCATTGGCGACTTCTATCAGTACTTTGTCACCAATATCATGGCCATGAGTGTCGTTTACTTTTTTAAAGTGGTCGATATCAATAGCAATAGCACACAAGGTTGCCTTGTTGCGCAGAGTGGATTTGATTAACTTGGGCGCTTGTTCATTAAATGCGCGGCGATTACTGAGTTTAGTCAGCGGGTCGGTTCTTGCTTCGTACTCAGCTTGTTCCTTGGCCTGTTCTAGCTCTTTAGTTTTTTTAATAACCTGATTTTCCAGTTCGGCTGAAAATTGCTCTAACTGATGAACATGAGATTTAAGAGCATGGTCGCGCTCGCGTTTTAAATCCAGTACTCGATAACCCATGGATGCCGTTAACAGGCACATTTCAATCATTGCACCAATCGCACCACTATAAATCGTAATGGGAAGATGAGGCACTAACCCCACCTGGCGCAGCGCAAACTGAATGCAAATAGCGGTGCCGTAGATAAACCAAGCTAAGGTAAATAACCGCACATGCTGTTTTTTTGCTAGCCATAAATAGAGGGCGATAAAGGGCACGAGTAAGATTACGCCCATGCTCGACATCATCAGCATGCCTGCGATTTCTGTATGCCCAAGCAACCCTAAGACGATGATGATAGGACCAATCCACATCGCGGTTAATGTTAGCTTGGATGCCCAAGGTAACAAGGTGTTGAGTTTGAGGTATTCACGGGCGAAAGCGAGGGCCATAAACAGATAAGCGCCACTCCAAATTACCGCATTGTTGATTGACACGCCGCCGGGCTGAAAAAACAAGCCCCAGTGGTTATCAAGATTCATTAGGCTAATGGCAGAGGTAAAAGTGAGCCCTGAATATAATAAAAAAACGCGGTCTCGAGTGGCGAAAAATATCACCAAGGCAATAAACGAAAAAATAAAAAAGGAGGTGTAAACGCCACCATAAAGCGCGGTTTCTATGGTTTCATGCTTGATAAAGTGATGGGGTCGCCAAATTGAAAATTGTGAAAACAATCCGCCCATTTTATGTTCAATGCGAGCATAAACAGTCAGCTCCTCACCTGGATGCAAGGTGATAGGAAATACTGCGCCGGGATTGGGGTAAGGCTTTTCTGCAATGGGTTTTTCGCGATGGTAGTGATATTGGCCTTCTATCTCGTCACGATGGGTGACCACATACATATCAATTCTATATGGCCCTGGGTCGGTATATTCTAATAGGTATTGTTGTTGCCTGGTATCGCTATTGGTGATCTGAAAGCGCATCCAGACCGGGTGCGTTAGTACGCCTCGTGTTACATCGCCGCTGTGTTGTTGCCAGTCAAAGGTCGAGCCAGTATGGTAAAGAAATTGGTCAATACTGAAACTATCATTTACATCATTAAGGGTGTAATAGTTGCGATCGGTTGAAGTCTCTGTTGATAAATCAATAGGGGGTTGAACACTGGCAATAGCAAGCGAACTCAGCAAGTATAGAGTCAAATAAAAAAGTTTTTGTAACAAACGTTTAGGTTTCATTTGGCTTCAATTTTGCTGAAATGAGAAAGATATAAATGTTGTATTTTTGTTAATGTTTTTATTTGTGTTTTACTTTGTGATAACAACGTTAGAATTATATATTGATAATGGCAATATATCCTGTTTATAACAATAGCAAATATAAAAAGGATCTCTATGCCACTCAAGCCAGACCAATTTGGTCTTTATCACCCAGCCAGTAATGATGACGTTATCGCATTAGTTAATTTTGCCCGTGAGCACAAAAAAAGCGTGCGCACTTGCGGCGCAGCCCATAGTCAAAGTTGGGCGATATATACTGATGCTGCGATGTTACAGCCAAATGTAACCAATCAGTCGCCACCTGAAGTAGATAGTAATGAAATAAATATTATTTTAGATCAGATGATGAAGGTTGAAGTAGTCGACTGCCCACTTAATATAGTACGGGCGCAGGCTGGTGTGCACTTAGGTTATGATCCTAGCGACATTACAGGTCAATCGAGTGAGCAAAATAGCCTGCTATATCAATTGTGGCATAACTATAAGTTAACGGTTTCAGAGCTAGGTGGCATTACCCATCAAACCGTCGGTGGGTTTATTTCTACGGGCTCGGCTGGCGGCTCGTTAAAATATTCTTTTCAAGACAACATCGTTGGCATTCACTTTGTCGATGGTCATGGCCGCTTACAGTATGCAAGTCGTTATAAGAATATTGATTTGTTTTATGCTGCAATGGTGTCGATGGGGTTATTGGGCGTGATAGTGGCGGTTGATTTACAGTGCGAGCCAGCCTTTAACATATGCGGCCAAGAAGCCACCGTGTCTTATGATGAGTGTAAGTTTGATATGTTTGGTGAGTCAAAGGATAAGCCTTCATTATTAGATTTTTTTAATAGCGTGGATTACGGGCGGGTTAATTGGTGGCCGCAACCTGGGGTAAACCGTTTATTGCCATGGCAAGCTCAAAGGCAGCAGCAAGTGGTTGGATTTAGTCCGCGTCCTTATGAGGAATTCACCAGTTATCCTGAAGCGGCAGAGCCAGTTATTAGTATTATTTATGCCATTTTGGGCAACTTAGACTCGCCAATACGCCTTTACGAAAAGGTGCAGACGGGTATCATCGCGCTAGAGAAAGTGATTAATAGTATTACTGATTACAGCCAATTTGGCATATTTGCGCCGCTGTTTGAAAAAATTATCGAAGCACTTAAGGACGTTTCGCCGTTAGCATTTGTGGCCTTAATTGAAAAGGAAAGAGGCTGGATTAAGCAGAATCTGCCGGTTATTTTGCAGCAAATTATCAATGTTTTTCAGTCGTTAGACAGCAATAAATTGGGTAAGCTCAAAGGTACGCCGCAGGTATTTCAAGATCATGCTCCTTTGGGGCTACCTATGGATAATGAAGCGTCAGACGAATTACTTGATATTGAGTTTTCTGAACTGTGGTTCCCAGTGGGCCGCACCAATGAGGTGATGCAAGTACTGCGCGATTACTTTGATAGTGCCGAAAATGATCAAGAGAAGTTAACCCGCACCGGTTTATTTACCATCGAGGTGTACATGGCTAAGGCTTGTCAGGCTTGGATGGGCATGGGTTATTCTGATCAAATGGATGAATGGAAAGAGGGTGCCGTTCGATTTGAACCACTGTGGTTTGTTGATTTTGATGAAGATCCAGCCTTAGCTTTCTATCCTCAGTTTTGGCAATTGTTTAAAGATAAAGGCATCCCGTATCGTTTACATTGGGGCAAAATGTTACCCAACCTTGGTCAGCCGGGTAGCCATGAATGGATGGATTATGTGCGCCAGCAATATCCAAAATTAGCCGATTTTCTTGCCTTACGCGCCGAGCTGGATCCGGAGCAAATCTTTGTCAGTGATTATTGGCGCGGACATTTAAAAATTGAGAGAAACGGCCACTAAAAGAGGCTAGCCGACTCATCATCTCAATTATCTGTTTCAATTTTCGAGTTGGCTAACTCACGTTGCAAGGGCGGGCATAGATTGCCGTCCTTTACTATTTGCTGTTGTAACCAACGGCGAAAAATTTGTGCTTTTTCACTGACCGGGCGGTTTTTCGCGGTAACCAAAAAATAGCCGTAGTCAGAGGCGATACTGGTCTCAAATAACCTGACCAGTTGGCCATTGGCCAGCTCTTCTCCCACTAAGCTTTGGCGTGCTAATGTTACCCCTTGTCCTGATACTGCTGCTGTGATTGCGAGGCTAGCATCACTAATGCTTAAGTTGTCTTTTAACTTCAAGGCCGGATAACCTGCGGCGCGAAGCCAAGTATTCCAGCTGGTATTGGTGGTCAGAAAATCATTAATAATAGTGACTTGAGTAAGATCAGGTGCGCTCGCTAATGACTTGTTAGCAAGCTTCATGCTCTCCAATAATTTAGGCGAACAGACCGGAAATAAGTTGTCACTCATCAAGGCTTCACTGTCGCAGTTCGGGTATTCACCTAAGCCAAAACGAATCGCTAAATCAAAATCCGATTGTGCTAAATCGACTACTTGTAAGCTTGGCGTTAAACGCACTTCAATCTCGGGATATTGCTCCAGAAAATGCCATAACCTTGGCACCAACCAACGGGAACAAAATGACGGTAACGCCGAGATATTTAATGCTCCAGTGGTGCTAGAAAGGGATACTTTTTGCATGCCGTCGGCGAGTAAAGTTAGGGATTGGCTGACATAAGGCAAAAACGCAAGGCCTTGTTCGGTCAAGCTTAAACGACGGCTGTGACGTACAAATAAGGGGGCACCCACTTGTTGTTCAAGGTTGCGAATGTGCTGACTAACGGCGGCTTGGGTAATAAATAAATCTTGTGCCGCTAAGGTAAAACTTAAATGTTTGGCCGCACTTTCAAAGCAGCGCAGCGACATGATGGGTGGCAGGTGAGTATTCATATAGATAAGTTTTACTTATGTAAAGATAAGAATCTATCGTTTGTTTATTAGTCAGGTCAAGCCTAAATTATTTATCAAACCTAGATGGATAGTGAGGCTTTATGCAATTAGTGACTAGATTGGTGAGTGTTGATAAAGGGTGGGCGAAACTTAAAAATATTTGCCTTGTAATAAGCTGTACTTACAATGAAATGCAGCGGCGCCGACGCACTCGTCAACAATTAGCACAGTTGTCGGCTCATCAGCTGAAAGACATTGGTATTGATCCTGCTCAGCAGCAAGAAGAAATTCGTAAATATTTTTGGCAACGATAGTGTGTGAGTGAGGTGTTATTGCTATTTTGGCTGACAGTCTCATTTGGAATTAACAAAGGCGTAAGTAATGACTGATATTCAAGGTAGCTGTTTATGTGGACGGGTGGTGTTTAGCTGCGACAATCGCTTTAGCCAATTTCATTTTTGTCATTGCCAGCAATGCCAAAAAACCTCGGGCTCGGCCCATGCAGCCAATTTGTTTACAGAGCCGAGTAATATTAACTGGCTCAAGGGGCAAGATCAGATCAAGCGCTTCGATGTGCCCGGTCGTGCTATTTCAAGCGCCTTTTGCCAACACTGTGGCTGTGCCATGCCGTACCTGTCTGGCACGGGTAAGGCTTTGGTGGTACCGGCGGGTTGTTTAGATGGTGAGCCGAATATCGCCGTGGATGATCAGATTTTTTGGGCAGAGCGTGCATCTTGGTATGATGCAGCCTTGGCTAGTCAGTGTTTTTTGGGGTTTCCTAGGGTCTGTTGATCTTTGCTGGTTAATTTTTGTTCGAGATAAAAGCGTTTTGAGCAAGGCGAGCAGTGTGTTGCTTAGCATTCTAAGTAAATACTGCTCAACGATGGGCAAAACGTTTTTAGCCGAATCCGTAGGACAGCGTTTGTTGGGTATTTCTACTGCGTTATCGCCTTTTCGTGTAGCTAGCTACACCACAAAAGCGCTGCCTTGTATAAATACCCAACAATTCGCTGCAAAAACAATCACGAAAGATCAACAGACCCTAAGTAATCAGCAAGGTTTACTCGCCTCTTTTAATGCTTCAGCTAGATGCTCGCTGAGGTAGTGCCAAACTTCGTTGACTGCCCGGCTGCGCGCATTTTTTTCTAAACAAACCAAATGAATAGGAGCCGCATCAGGGTGATGCCATTGGCTTAGTACAGGAACCAGCTGGCCTTTTTTTAGCTCGGGCTGAATTAATATGGGATCAACTCGAATAATCCCCATGTCCATACAAGCGAGTTCTACTAAGGTGCGGCCATCGTCAGATGCGGTGGATGGAGTAATACGTAAGGTTTGTATTTCGCCACTTGGGCTGCAAAAGTGCCAGTGATCCATTGTCAGCTTTTGATGACGGAAGATTAAGCACTGGTGAGCAGTCAGATCGTCAGGCTTATCAAGCTTAGGCGCGTGTTTAAGGTAGTTAGGACTAGCAAAGCAAGCCCATGATTTAGTGCCAATATGACGAGCAACTAATGACGAATCAGGTAATTGACCCACCCTTAGTGCGATGTCTATGCCTAGTTCAATCAGGTCAACGACGCGATCATCAAGGTTAATTTCTACCACTATGTCGGGAAATAGGTGCTTTAAATGTGGCAACAAAGGCAATAGGTAACGTTGGCCGATAATAGTGGAACTGCTGATTTTCACCCGCCCGCTGGGTTTGGCTTGGGCTTGTTCGGTTAGCTTGGCGGTATTGTTAAGTAGGTCGGTTAGTGAATCAGTGATGACGAGTAATTCTTTGCCGGCATCAGTGAGGTTTAACTGCCGAGTGCTGCGTTGCAATAACCTCAAACCCAATTGCTTTTCAAGCTGGGCAATTTTTTTACTGACTGAGGAGCGCGGCAATTGCAGCGCGTCAGCTGTGGCTTGAAAACTGCCTAATTGAGTAACACGACGAAATAGGTACAGATTAGGCAGTTGCAAGTGCAAAGTCGTGGTATCAATATTCATTTTGGTTCCCATATAGAAACAATATGTTTCTTATATCGTGTCTTATTGGAAATAATTCTCCAAGGTATGCTGTTCTTCGTCAACTCATATATTCAGGAGATCAGTTATGTCATCGACACTACAAGGAAAAACCATATTAATCACTGGCGCAACCGCAGGCATTGGCTTTGCAACGGCGCAATCGTTACTGCAAAAAGGTGCGCGATTAGTGATCACTGGTCGCAATCAAGAACGCTTAAATCAAGCCGTCAGAAAGTTGGGCGAGAGGGTGATACCCGTATTGTGCGACAGTGCTAATGTTGCGCAAATCCAACAAATGGCAACTCAGTTACAGCGCGATAACATCAAGCTTGATGGGCTAATTTTAAACGCCGGCGTTTTCTATCCGGTGGCCTTTGAGCAAATGAGCTTAGATAACTTAAACACCACCATGGCGGTGAACTTTAATGGCCCTGCGTTAACTTTGCAGGCGTTGCTACCTTGTTTGAATAACCCCTCTAGCGTGGTCTTTATTTCCAGTGTTGCGGTGCTCAAAGCCTTTGCTACCGCGGGCGTTTATAGTGCCAGCAAAGCTGCTTTTGAAGGGTTGGCAAGGGTGCTTAATTTAGAGCTCGCTGAGCGCGGTATTCGCATTAATTCGATTCGCCCAGGCGTAACGGCAACGGAAATCCAAGCTAAAGCAGGCATGGATCAAGACGCTATTAGTGGATTTTTTGAATCGTTGAGTAGCACGCCCGTGGGCAGGGTGTTAACGCCAGAGGATTTAGTGCCTGCTATTAACTATTTAATTTCCGATGCGAGTATTGGCTTACGCAATGCGTATATCGACATTGATGGTGGTTTTGGTCTTTAGTCCGAGCCCTAAGGAAGAGTACCCTTTATCAAAGTGTAAAAGCATCAGGTTAAGCTTGGTGCTTTTTTCGTTAACCCAAAAAGGTGCTCACGGGCTTGCAGGTACTGTGATAACTCTCCAGTTGGATCAAGCCTTGTAAAATAAAGCCGTGGTAACGAGCTTGAGCAAGTTGATGATCAAGGCTCGGCGCAAAATAGTAAGTTATGTCCTCAGCGCCTGTTTGCTCTACCGGAATAAGCTGTAACTCACCCCAAGGCGCAAGCTGAGTGGTGATAGGGGCCTTAACTTGGTATTGATAAGGCTCGATGCCGTCGGAAGCTTGGCGAATTAAGCTAAACTCCTGTTGCCCCTGTAGCACCAGCTCGCGGATTTGAATGGCTAAGGTGTCAACATCGCGCAGTGGGATTTGCGTTGAGTGGTAGCTTGTTGTTTTGCCATCCAGCTCAACTAGAGAGTCGAGGCCGTTATTGCTAAATGAAGCGCGCATGTTTCGCGATCTAAACCCCGACACCTGTTGCTGAAATTGCGTGGTGAGCCATGCTTTTTCAGTGTTAGACCAAGTCAGTTCGGCGCGCTGTTGATACTGAGTGGCAATCCCTAAAATAGCGGCGTGACTGTTTGAGGTGATCACCGCTGACTGACCCTGCCAAGCTTCCACTCTGGTCATGGTTCCAGTATGTAAACCGCCAAGGTAAACAGAATAGCTAGCCGCACGACTGCACTGTTCGCCGCGATTACTGGCTGACACGGGATCGCTCGCCATTAGGCACGCTAGCAATAACATGGGGAGATGCATCCAGCGCATCTCAGTACAGCCTTTAAAATACTTCATTAACATTGAGATAGAAGTTAGTGTCATTTTTGCCAACACCTACGTCAAAGCGTAAATTGATCTGGTCTTTAAGATTAAAACGAAAGCCGGTGCCAAAAGAGGTGAGTACGTCATCATTGAGTTTGCTAACGTGAGAGGCAACACTGCCCGCCGCGCCCCAAAATACCATGCCAAAGCGTTGGTAAATGGGTAAGCGGTATTCAACCTGTCCCATCATCATTTGCTCATCACGATAGCGACCCTTGATATAGCCACGCATGGCATTTGAACCGCCTAAATCCGGCAATAAATTCCATGGCACATCGCCATCGGTAAAATGCCCTTGTAGTTGCCAAGCGATCAAGCCCGGTGCTGACGGCAGGTCAATATAGTTGGCTAATTCAACGTCATAAGTTGAAAACGAAGCATATTCATCATTATGATAAAGTCCCGCGTCAATCTGAAATAGCCAGCCTTTGCTGGCGTTTAAGCGGTAATCTCTTGAATCGTAAATACTGCTGAGCACCGCGCCCGCACTCACATTGCTAGGTAATACGCCCTCGGCATCCACCTTGGTACCTGTTTCGACAAATTCTAACTTGTCTGCGCTGGCGTAAAGCAAGTCAGCCCCGACGCCAAGAAAGTAATTATCAGCAAACTCGGTCATCCAACGTGGCTTAAAGCGCAACAGCTGTTCATCAAATTCATGCTTGTTAGTATCAATATCGCCATTAAGGATGCCGCGTCCATAATAGACGGCGGCTTCATTATGTAGTTCTAATTCCAGCAACAGCCGCTGCCTGCCTTGATTTAAAAAGGTCATGCTTTCTACTTCAACGCCGTAAGATTTATTGGCAGAAGCAAAAGAGTTAATGACTAAAGAAGAAGGCTGCTCTTGCTTGGCCGCACCGTCAGCCTTATACAAACCAACCACCAATAATCCGACACCAAATTTTTTCTCTGGCGTGTAATAAGCGGTGGGCAAATAACTCATATCGATGGTTTTACTGTCGTCAAACCCTCCGTCAGCACCAAATACCGATAATGTATTGTCAATCCACGTTGGCTCCATGTCTGCTGGTGTATCAAATAAAGGCTCAACAACGGCATGCGCGCTATTGGCGCACAGCAACAGGGATAACAATACTTTTCGGGTCATAACGGCTCGGTTCGGGTAAGGGGAATTATTTGGTGGATTTTTATAACATACTTTAACGCATCATTAGGTGTGGATTATTGCATCCTTATGTTTTATTTTTATGATTATTTGAACTTACCTTGATGCCAATTGGGGCTGATAAAGGACTATTTATGCCTTCTTTCCAATTTTTTAAGCGCTATGACAGCGGCTCATTAACTTATCTAGATGTTGATTCAGCGACCTTTGCGGATGAAAAAACGCAGCTACTTGAGCAAGGCTTTGAAGTGGCTAATAATTATTATATTCAAGCTGCCACTGCTGAAGAAGCCTTGACACTAGCTGCCCAGCCACAATTAGAAGCGCTGGATAGCTATGGCGCTTTAACCCAGTCAATGATTGGTGTGTATGAATTAGCCAAAGAGCAAATAAAGAAAGTGCGCAGTTAAATCGACTAACTTTGTCAGTGATGAAAATATGCCCATCATGTGGTAACAGCGGAGTCGCTAGCTGGCGTTTAATCTGTGCTGCGGTCGGCATCACTTGTTTCTCAAGCTGCGCTAGCTGTGGCTACCATTATGCTGTCAGCAAGTTATGGCAGTTGGGCGTTGTATTGATAGCGCTTGTTAGTTTTATATTGTCTGTGACGTTCAGCGTTGTTCATCAAGGCTTTTCCCCCTACCTGATAGGCGTGTTAGCCGTGGCATTATTCTTAATTATGCTGATGAGGTTTGCTGAACCCGTTGCCGCCTCGCCGCAAAAAATAAAAAGTCCTTGGGTCTTTTTATTTTTTACTTTGTCGATGTTGGTGCTGTTTTCATTATTGCAGCTGGCGCGCTAAGTATCAGAACTGCTGACCGATGCAATATCATCAAGGAACCGCGTGTGGCGATTTCATCAAAGTTTAAGAATATTTTGAATAAGTCGAAGGCCTTTTTCACCAAAGCAGCTTTAATTATATTAAAAGTAATATTTGCCATAGTACTGGTTCAGGTTTTACTGGTAGGTGTAGTATTTGGTATCAATCATTATTACCGCACGCCCTTGCAACAGTTTTGCTCGGAAGTTGAGTTAAATAAGCCTGTTAGTGATGTGATAACGCTGGCCGAAGGGCACTCGTTTTTTATTTTGGATATGCGTGACAAATACGACAGGGTGGGCATATTGAATCATCGGGCGCATTATTTTCGCTACGAATGTGCGATCACTGTGGTGAATGATGTTGTGACCGAAACTAAGATGGTAATCGCAGATTAACCCAAGGGATTAAGGTAATGATTGCAGTAAACGGACGTTTTAATATTTACAATCAAGTGGATAAGGTTGATTTAGCGAGAGTAAAAGCCTTACTCGGTTTATCCTATTGGGCGGCGCAGCGAAGCTTAGAAGACATCGCCACTTCAGTGCAACACTCGCAATGTTTTTCCCTTTATGATCAGCAGCTCCAAATCGGTTTTGCCCGAATTGTCACCGATTATGTGTCGTTTGCGTACTTAGCCGATGTCATCATTGACCCTGAATATCGCGGCCAAGGGCTGGGTAAATGGTTAGTCGAAACCGTGGTCAGCGATCCGCGTTGGCAAGGTAAGCTACTGCTGTTAGCCACCGATGACGCGCATGGTCTCTATCAACGTCATGGCTTTGCCGAAAGTAGCAAACTGATGGGCATGGGTATCAGAGAGCAAAGATAATGCAGCCGATTGATGATGGCTTGGTAAGCGCGGCAGAAACAGCCTTTTTAGGTAGCTACCTCGTATGTAACGTGCGAGTTTAAAAGTATGTGATTGTTAATGAATAGAATTCATAGTAAAGATTTATTTAGGCGATTAAAGTTTAGGTATCGATTGTTAACACGATTTGTAGCGCTTTCTGCGTTGATGCCATCTGTTGGAGTAATGTTTTTCTTTATACCTTTCTTTGAATCTATAGAGGAAAATTATTCAAGAAGTATTGTTGGGCTCGTTGCTATTACCTGTATTTTGCCTATGTGTGTCTGCAATTTCGTAGCAGTATTTTATGGGTATCGATTTATCCTTAAGAAGAGAATCGGAATCACTAACGAGCAATATAAGCTTTTGGCATGGTGCAAGTGGTATCCAGCATCGTGGCTCAAACGTTAGGTGTTGTCGGTGATTTTGTTGTCTACGTTGCAAATGCATGCGAGATGCAAAATGGCAATGAAGTAGAGTTTGAAGAGGTGTATGAGACAATAAAGTGTTTCCTATATCGTGATTTTGATATCCCTAGCAATGAAATAAATCTGAAATCTCGTTTTGTCGATGACCTAGGAATGGGGTAGTAATGAAAAAACGGGCTATCATTAAATGATCGTTAGATTGAGCAAAACATGACCATATCATTTGTAACGCCAAGGTTAACCGTAGTTGAAGTGGAAGCCGACATTTCCTTGTCTGAGCGCTCGCAATTACTTGCTTGCGTGCCAACGATCCTGACGCCTGCGGTGGTTGCTGCGTTACCGGCTGATTTTCATGATGTGAATACACCCGCTGCGGCCGAAGTTTGGCTGGATAGTATGTTGTCGCAAAGCCGCTTACTACTAGTAAAATCCGCCAGTAATGATGTTATTGGCTTCTTATTTGTTTATGTCACACAGGGAAACTTTGCCCATATCGGTTATTTATTGGCGCAAGCTTATTGGGGTAAGGGGTTAGCAACTGAGCTGTTGTATGGGTTCATGGCTGATGTTGGCAATACACAACCTTGGCAAAAGCTAGTAGCGGGCGTTGACCAAACCAATATTGCATCCGCTAAGCTCCTTAAGAAGTTAGGTTTTGTTGAACAAATGCCCGATGAAAGTAGTGTGGCTATGTTTGAGTATATTTTGCCCCAAACACAAGTTTGAAGCAGCTACCAAAGCTAGAGAGTGTAAAACGGAACTGTCACTATTTACCTGGCGCTCAAATGTCCTCATCCTGATACGGATGCCCTTCAAACCAAGCCTCTAAAAACTCAATGAAATACTTAACCTTAGGCGGTGTGTACTGACGCACAGGGT
Source organism: Motilimonas cestriensis (assembly GCF_021295315.1). Taxonomy (GTDB): domain Bacteria; phylum Pseudomonadota; class Gammaproteobacteria; order Enterobacterales; family CBDFNC01; genus Motilimonas; species Motilimonas cestriensis. The sequence continues at coordinate 47,600 of NZ_JAIMJA010000019.1, forward strand.
AGAGGGCAAATAAGGTCATAATGGGTTTAGTTGCATCGTCTAGTATTTCTACCACTTCTCCTGCTTGTAGGGCGCGGTGGCAGATAAACCGAGGAATATAGCCTATTCCTAGCCCTTGCTTGATCATTTCCAGTAAGAACACTGAGCTATTAGCTTTGAGCGGACCCGCTATGGGCACGGGGTCTACGCCAACTGGCCAAAGGTTTTTATGACGAAAATAACTGTATTCAAAACAGTGATGTTGCTGTAAATCTTGCGGTGTTTGGATGGTAGGGTGAGTGGCTAAATATTCAGGTGAGGCACAAATACTATAGCTAAACTTGGTGATTTTTTTGCCGACATAGGCTGAGTCAAACTCACGACTAGCGACCCTAAGGCCAAGGTCAAAGTTATGCTCAAGTAAATCTTGTGCCATATCGCTCAGCTCAACGTCTAGCTCAATTTGTGGATATTGTTTCATAAATGCCGCCAGTGCGGGTGCGAGCACGGTTGAGCCTAGCGCCATCGGCACGTTAATACGCAATCGTCCCTTCGCCGAGTGCTGTGACGCTTGTAGCTGTACTTCGGTGTCTTCAAGGCGTTTTAAAATTTCGCGGCAGCTGACTAGATAGTCTTCTCCCAACTCCGTCATTTGCAGGCGACGGGTTGATCTTTGTAATAAACGAACCCCTAAATTGTCTTCTAACTGGCTGATTTGTTTGCTTATCATTGATTTACTTGTACCAAGCTGCTCGGCCACGCGGGAAAAGCTACCTAGCTCAACCACGCGAACATAAAGCTGCATTGCTTTTAACTTGTCCATTGTTATTGTTTCCGTAAGGGAAAAAGACTTTGCTAATTGTGACTATATATCAGTTCAATAGCGGGGTTTATAGTGTACTCAAATCAACCACACCACAAACAGAGGTTAAACATGTACACACTATATTTCTCACCTGGCGCTTGTTCGCTGGCTACTCAAGTTATTTTACGCGAACTAAATCTGCCTTTCACCTTGGTTAATCGCAACAATGTAGAGGATTTTCAGGCTATTAACCCCGTTGGCGCGGTGCCTGCTCTAGGCCATCGCGACCAGGTGATCACCGAGGGTGCGGCGATTATTTTACATTTGCTGCAAAATCATCCGAATGACTTGTTACCACAAAGTGCAGTTGAAAAAGAAGCAGCCATTCAGCAGCTATTATTTGCCAACGCAACAGTACATCCTGCTTATAGCAAGTTGTTTTTTATTGCTTCGGCACTACCTGAGGGCGAGGCACAAACCACTGCACTACAGGCCGCAGCGGTTGGGATTAATAAACTATGGGTTCATATTGAGCACATTTTGCAACAGCAGCCTTATCTTGCTGGTGAGCGCCTGACGCCTGCGGACATACTATTGAGTGTGTACGAAACTTGGGGCCAATATTTTAATGTTGATATTCAACTAGGGCCAAAAACTCAAGCCTTGCTGCAGCAAATTCGTCAACGTGACAGCTATGTTGCTGCAGTTGCCGCTGAGCAACAGGTGGCTTAATCATGGCTGAAGCTGCGTCGGATCTAGCCATTATTGAATCTATGATTGGTAGTTATTTTAAAGGGTTACATAGCGCCGATACCAAGTTGTTAGACAGCTTGTTTGATGACAACGTCAGCCTGTATGCCCCTGGGATCCGCCGCACTAAGGCGCAGTGGCTCGAGTTGGTCGCTAATCGTCCAGTGCCGCAGGCCCTTGGTCATCCATATCGCTATCAAATCTTGTCAATTGAGCTTTGCGGTGAGCAGGCATTCGCTAAGTTAAGCTGCCCATTGCTCGGTGAACAATACATAGATTTTTTAGGTTTTTTACATGAGCAAGGGCAGTGGACTATTGTTTCCAAACAGTATGCCAACAACCCATTTTTACAATTAAAACAATAAGGAAAGGTTATGCCATATGTGAACATCAAGATTACCAATGAAGGTGTAAGTACGGCGCAAAAGCAGCAGCTAATTGCGGGTACCACCGAGCTGCTGGTAAAGGTGTTAAATAAAGATCCCGCCACTACCTTTGTACTAATCGAAGAAGTGAATACCGATAACTGGGGAGTTGGTTATGACTCTGTAACCACATTGCGCCAGCAGAAACAAAACACTAAATCCTAACGCTAAGGTGCTGGTTAGGTCATATTTGCAGCGGTTAGATTGTGTATAAACGACCTTCGGTTATAGTGACCTAGCTAAACAAATAATCAACGGTGACCCTAAACTAGGGTCATTTCATGTTTGGCTATCTCATTGCACTAGTACCAGCTACGCCTTTTTTCACTGTAAGCGCCTTGTTCAAGATATAAAAAAGCTGCAAAAGCCGATAAGTTAAAAGGGTGAGCCCCGATGGTCAAAATGCCCTTCTCCAAAAAAAGTAGTACTAAATCTCCCAACAAACCGCTAAATCAGCATAATCCTCATCCAGTAGAAAAAGACTAAACGATTGAATCAAAATAGGAACTCGGCTATGGTTTTGTGTGTCAATAAAATGTTAAAAATAAGTGAGCGTTAGGTTCACCTATGTGATTTGGCAAGTTTGGCACGAACAAATGTAACTTAATGGAATACAAATGAATAAATTGAGTAATGATTATTTAACTGAATGTAAGAAAGCGCTAGATGCAGAGCAAGCTCATAGCTTGTCAACTACCAATAACTGGGCGCATGTGAATAGGGAGCTTGTCCACCAAGATTGGGATGTTCTGTATAAAAAATTAGCAAAATACGCAGATGAAACAGCTGTTGATAACGTAAATGTTCAGGCACTAATGAAAGAACACTATGAAATAGCATGTAGATTTTATACCCCTTCTAAAGAAGCATACATAGGTATGGGGATATTTTATAAAGAAAATGAAGACATGAAAAAATTTCACAATTCGTATCATCCAGACATGGTTGATTATTTGGGCGATGCAATTGTTCATTACGCGGACAATAATTTATAAAATCTTATAGTAGATAGGTATAGATTAGGTTTGCGGCGCACCTGATTTAGGCGCTAATAACGCTATCGTGATGTTATTGGATTATGACAATAGTTTATTGAAAACGTCATTGGGTAAACTAACTTGAATGACACTGGGAGTGGTAACCAAGATGCATTCAATTCAATGCCAGTGCGGTAGCGTCCGCGGCCAACTAGAAGGCAGTGGAGTCCACAATCGACTCATCTGCCACTGTACCGATTGCCAAGCGTTCGCAAAGTTTCTTGGCAAAGCGGCTGAGGTATTAGACCCGCAAGGCGGGACTGAGATTGTGCAAGTTGCGCAACCGCGTCTTCGCTTTTTGCATGGAGAAGATCGACTTTCTGCTGTACGCCTGAGTGAGAAGGGCATGGTTCGTTGGTATGCGTCGTGCTGTAACACTCCTATCGGCAACACGATGGCCAACCCAAAAATTTCATTTATTGGATTAATTCATTCCTCTCTCGATCATGCCCAGATGGATAAAGACTTCGGAACAAATATTGCGATCTTAAATACAGATACCGCTCTGGGTGAGATAAAGCCCAAGCAGCGTGGTCTTATAGGCGTTATAACACGTTTTATCTGGCTTCTTGTCACGATGTGCATCAGTGGCCGCTACAAAAATTCGCCGCTGTTTAATGCATCAGGCTCGCCGCGAGTGGTGCCATCGATACTTACGTCCCGAGAGTTGGCGCAGTTGAAGGATGACGCATAACTAATACCTCATAACTTGGTTTCCAGCCCTTTTCTTGCTTCTGGTAATAAATAAAACCTTAGGTTAGAGTGCTTTAGATAACAACATGATTAAGGGAATATCAACATGCGCGTATACGGCGATGTGCAATCAGGTAACTGCTACAAGGTAAAACTGTTGATGGCGCTGCTGCAAATTGAGCATCAGTGGCAGGCGGTAGATATTTTAGCGGGTGATACCAAAACACCTGAATTTTTGGCTAAAAATGCCAATGGCAAAATTCCGTTAGTGGAGCTAGATGATGGCCGTTTGTTAGCCGAATCGAATGCGATTTTGGGTTACTTTGCTGCCGATACGGCGCTAATGCCAAGTGATAAATTCCAAGAAGCTAAAGTGTATGAATGGTTGTTCTTTGAGCAATACAGCCATGAGCCTTTTGTCGCAGTAGCCCGTTTTATTCAGCATTATTTAGGCATGCCAGCGGCGCGCCTAGCTGAGTATGAATCGCTACAAGCCGGTGGTAATAAAGCTTTATCGATCATGGAACAACAGCTCACGAAAACCCATTTCTTAGTGGGTGACAGTTTAACTATTGCAGACATTGCACTATATGCTTACACCCATGTGGCCGGGCAAGGTGGTTTTGATTTAAACCGCTATCCGCATATTCAAGCTTGGTGTCAGCGCATTGCGCAGCAGCCGCATTATGTGGCGCTGGGTTAAGTAATGAGGCTGCTGTTTAATGTTATGGTGACCTTGGCGTTGATAGCGGCGGGCTTGATGGCAATCTTTACGTTTACTGCGCCGCCGCTGGTGGAAGCTAATTTTGCGGAAAAAGCGCCTAACTTTTTTGTATTGGCGAGAACAAGCAAAGGATACCAAAAAATAAAGCTAGCGCATGCCTTGGCTAACCCGTCTGATTATCAGTTTTGGCTTGACCAAGAAGAAGTAGCGTTAAATGTCGGCGATATTCACCACATCCGTGTGTTGCAGTCGGATCGGGATAGCCAGCTGATCCGCTTTAATTATGTTAACAGTTACAGCTCAACCTCTATTTATCGGGTCAGTAAAGACCAGCAATTAACGCCTGTGAGTTACGAAATAAACCATCAAATGGGGCAAGGTGTGATTGTTATGATTGCGTTTATTCCTTTAATATTTATTGCCCGCTGGCTGGCAAAATTATTGGCAAATAGATTATTCCCCCCCGCGATTAAGCAAACTAATTCCTCAACTTAGGCCACATTGAGGAATTTAAACACTGCCCTTTAACCTTGTTCTTCACTAATATTCATCAGTAGGTGAATTATTGTTGAGGAGCGAGTATGGCAACGCTGAGTGAGCGGGTTGCGGGGCGACCGAAAGGGGATTCTGATGCGCGAAGTAGGTTAATTCGCGCGGCGTTGCAGCTATTCGGTAGTCGCAGCTTTGCGACGGTTTCAACGCGAGAATTAGCGCGACAAGCTGAAGTGGATGCTGCAATGATCCGTTATTACTTTGGCTCTAAAACCGGCTTGTTTGAAAGCATGGTGCGTGAAACGTTGGCACCGGTTTTAGCCAATCTACGTGACATGTCGGCCTCGGCTGCGCCCAGCGATCTTGCCAGCTTAATGCAAACTTACTACCAGGCCATGGCTCCTAACCCTGCTTTACCGCGATTAATAGTGCGAGTTTTACAAGAGCCAGAGCACAGCGAGCCGCAGCGGATTTTATTAAATGTTTTTGCTGATGTAATGGAGCTATCTCGCCAATGGTTGGCTCGTGCGTTGATTAACTCTGGCAGCTTACGTGATGAAGTGAACCCCGAATTAGCGCGTTTAAGCTTAGTTAGCTTAATGGTCTTTCCCTTAATCGCTCCGCCGGTATTGATGCAACAGTTTGGTTTTAGTGGTCAGCCCAATGAGTTAGCGCAATTAGTGGCGCATAATATCAGTGTATTACAGCATGGCTTGCTGAAGTCGTCTGACTCGGAGGACGCATAATGAAGTACTTAACTTTACTTGCTGTGTTAATGATCATCACGGGATGCACCGAGCCAGAGCCAAGGGCTTTTGGTCAGGTTGAGCGGGATCGGATGACATTAACCGCGCCTGTTAATGAAGTAATCAAGCAAATTTTGGTTGAAGAAGGGCAGCAAGTGAGTGCGGGTGACGCCTTACTGCGTTTGGATGATACGGTTGCCCAAGCACAACTGGCACAAAAACAAGCCGAGCTGGCGCAAATCCAAGCCAAGTTAGCAGAGCTGGTAGCTGGCGCGAGAGGCGAAGAAATTGCCCGTGCTAAAGCCAGCGTAGCGGAAGCGAAAGCCAATGTTACCGAAGCGCAGCAAGACTATGTACGTACTCAGCGCTTGTATAAAACGCGGGTGTTGACCAAAGCAGATTTAGACCAAGCCAAAGCTAACTTAGACACGGCAGATGCTAAGCAAGCCCAAGCCCAACAAAGTTTGAACGAGTTACAAAACGGTACGCGCAGTGAGCAAATAGATCAAGCTCGTGCCATGGTCAATGGTGCCCAAGCAGGCGTGGCCATTGCGCAAAAAAACTTGGCAGATTTAACCTTAATTACTGCACAGGCTGGCATTGTGGATGTTATGCCGTGGCAAGTAGGCGACCGTGTGGTCAAGGGGTCACAGCTGGTGGGGCTACTTGCTACCGAACGACCTTATGTAAGGGCTTATATTCCTGCCACTTGGCTCGATCGGGTATCAGTGGGGGCGCAGGTTAATGTTTTAGTGGATGGCCGTGAGCAAAGTTTAACCGGCACTGTGCGCAAGGTGCGCAGTGAGCCTGCTTATACGCCATTCTATGCATTAAACGAGCGCGATCGAGCGCGCTTAATGTACCTAGCAGATATTGATTTAGACGCCGCTGGCCAACAATTGCCCACGGGCATGGCCCTTGAAGTGGAGCTATTGCCATGAGCGCATGCTTGGCGATTGAAACTCATGGCATGAGCCGTGAGTTCGCTGGTGTGATGGCGGTTGACCAAGTCGATTTAGCCATCGCTACGGGCAGTATTTACGGCTTTTTAGGGCCGAATGGCTGCGGCAAATCTACCTCTATTAGGATGCTGACTGGATTATTAACGCCCAGTGCTGGTGAGATTAAAGTTCTCGGTGATAACTTATTTGGTGCCGAGGAAAGAATACGCCGCCGCATTGGTTATATGACGCAAAAATTCTCCTTATACGACAACTTATCGGTGTTGGAAAATCTGGAATTTGTTGCGCGAATTTATGGCTTAAAGCGCAGCGAGCGCCGCAGCCGTTTAGCTGAGTTGTTAAGCTTGTATGAATTAGCAGGGCGTGAAAAACAATTGGCTGGCTCAATGAGCGGAGGGCAAAAGCAGCGCTTAGCCTTAGCTGCTGCGACATTACATCGCCCTGAACTGCTATTTTTAGACGAGCCCACTTCGGCGGTTGATCCCGAAAATCGCCGCGAATTTTGGGAGCGCTTGTTTGATTTATGCGACCAAGGCACCACCATTTTAGTCTCAACCCATTACATGGATGAAGCCGAGCGGTGTCATGGCCTGGCTATTTTAGAGCGCGGTATTAAACGCGCCGATGGCTCGCCGCAACAATTGATGGATGCGATGAATGCACAAGTGGTTGAAGTAGCTGGAGAAGATCTGCGCTCGCTGAAACAAACCTTAGTTAAACTCCCTGAAGTACTTTCTGCCGCGCAAATTGGCAGTCGGTTGCGGGTGCTGGTGGCGCGAAAAATTGCTGACCCCCTCGCTTGGTTAAAACTGCAAGTAGGCGAGCGAGATCTGTTCTTGGTGCAGCCTAGCTTAGAGGATGTATTTGTCACTTGTACGGGAGGGGATCGGCATGTGGCTTAGGGTTTTAAAGGCTATCGTTGATTGCGCTCGAACAATTACTGCAACTCGAATGCTGGATAAACGAAAGAGTATGTTTTTCCCGCAAAAACGCGGTGAATATGTCCCTATACGCTTTGCGTTTTCATCCCTGAAAACGAAATTTTGCAGTAACAACAGACTCTACTCGACCGCGACAGGTTTAAGCAAAGCGCAGGTGAGCGTATGGGAGATTACATATGTTGCTTAGGATCTGGGCCGTTGTAGTAAAAGAGTTGCGCCAGCTTTCGCGCGACCGCATGACCTTTGGCATGATAGTGATGATCCCGCTGGTGCAGCTGATGTTATTTGGCTATGCCATCAATACCGATGCACGTCACCTTCCTGCGGGGTTAGTGAATTTAAGTGACAGTGCCTATGCACCGCGGATTGTGGCGGCCATGCAGGCCAGCCAAGTGGTTGATTTTAAATTTAACTACGCCAGCATTAACGAGGCTGAGGCGGCCATTACTAAAGGTGAGGTAAAGTCGGTGTTGTATTTACCGCCCGATTTAGCTGAGCGCTTAGTGCGTCATCCCTCGGCTAGTGGCGGGCATTATTTCGCGCAACCAGTCGGCCAATGGCTGGTGGACGGCTCGGATACTGTGGTGGCGGCGACCATCAAAACACTCAGACAAATGCCGCTGTATGATGTGATGAATTTGCCGCCCACTCACACTGTGCCCAGTTTTGAAGTGGTGCAATATTTCAATCCCGAGCAGCGTTCGGTAGTAAACATCGTGCCCGGTTTGCTGGGGGTGATTTTAACCATGACCATGGTGATGTTTACCTCGGCGGCGATTGTGCGCGAGCGTGAGCAAGGCAATATGGAGTTTTTAATCACCACACCAGTACGGCCAATGGAATTAATGGTCGGTAAAATAATGCCTTATGTGTTGGTGGGACTAATACAAGTGACCATAGTGCTAGGCGCAGGACATTTGCTATTTGACGTGCCATTTCGTGGTGGTATCGACTCAATGGCGCTAGCATCACTGTTGTTTATTTGTGCCAGTTTGACCTTAGGCTTAGTGATCTCGACCATCGCGAAAACTCAGCTCCAGTCGATGCAATTGACTATTTTTATTTTGTTACCTTCCATTTTGCTGTCGGGCTTTATGTTCCCTTACGAGGCGATGCCTGTGGCAGCGCAATGGATTGCCGAAGCGCTGCCCGCTACTCATTTTATGCGAATGTCCCGCGCCATTGTGCTACGTGATGCAGAGGTGATGGATCTAAGCCTAGATGCACTGTGGTTACTAGGATTTACTGCTATCGGTTTGTTGGTGGCGAGTTTACGTTTTTCAAAGCGGTTGGATTGATTAGGTGGTGAATTTAAGCGAACTCAGCATCGTTGAGTTCGCTTAACCAGATTACAATTCGTCTACGTTAATGCCGATGGTGATTGCGCCAATTGGAGCACCATTCTCATCGACTATGGTGGCGCTCATTTGTGACTGAAACATTTGGGTAGATTCATCTTCTTCTACTTCATCAACAAAAATAGCACCCGCCCCCATGGAGTAAGTCTGTTTAAATTTATCTTCATCCCCTTGCCAGTAGTCACTGGTCATGGAGCTTTGACCAACATTAAGGCCTTTGTTATCCATGATGAATATTTCTGTGTAAAGGCCTGCAGCGTCTGTTTCAACCTGCTTTAAGTAAGTTGAAAGCTCATTATTAAGTGTTTTATCTATTAAGGTAGTATCTCCGCCATCGACACCTGTGCGCCATTGTTGATCGAGCGAATTGATGTCGTTATCTGTTAACGACATGTTTCGTTGATTTTGTGCCTTTACTGCAGTGATAACAGTAGGAGTATTTAGCCAAGAGCTTACTTTGGTTGCAAAATGCTCTTTCATTTGTGGCGCAAAATCATTGGCTTGAACGCTGCTAGCTGCTATTAGAAGCGCGCATAAAACAATTTTTTTCATCTTTACCTCACTTTATAATGATCTATATGTCAACTACAGTTACAGCATAGTCTATTTTTTACGTTTGCTTCCTTCGCTTTTGAGTCTGGTTCTTTGGAGAATACTTTCATGCAAAATTGGTCAATCAAGGTTACTTTGTCTTGCATTATTATTGTGTTGCTCGTTGCTGGTTCGGCCTTATCATTTGCGCTAAACCGCCACCACGTTCAAACGTTAGCAAAACATCAATTTCAGCAACAAAGTTTACTAATGAGTTCTGCCATTTCGTTAAAAATTGCGGGGGCGACTCGATTCGGTAAAGTAGAAAATATTGCTGAAGATATTCAGGTTGTGAATCAGCAAAATCCCAATAGCATACTGTTTTTGCAAGTACTCGATAATGACGGTAACGTAATTTACAGTGCCGACGATTTATCGCTACAGGCAGGGCAAATAAAGCTCGTTGCTGACCACGAAAGCCAGTATCAAACCGTTAATAATACGGACTATTTAGAGGTTTGGCAGGAGATTAAATACGGTAAAAAAGACGATCTCGTAGGTCATTTAGCCGTGGCCTATAATTATCAAATGATTGCCGATGAAATTAATTCGAATAGCCGTACTTTGATTGGTTTTTTCATTGGCCAGGTTTTATTTATCACTTGCGTGGTTTACTTCTCTATCCACTGGTTGCTGAGTAAACCATTACAGCATTTTGCCTTAAGTATTAGTCGTCTAAGCAAAGGCGATGCAAATTTAAGTGCTCGTATAGAAGAGAAAGGAGCGCCAGAGCTAAAAAATATTGCGCAGTATTTTAACCAATTACTTGAAGCGTTATCTCAGTCCTTCACCCATCTTAGTGAGCAAACTTCACGATTGACGCATTTGAAAGATAACAGCCATCAATACTCACAACAATTGATTGAGTTGATTGCCAAACAAGCTGACGACGTACATCTTGCCCAGCAACAAATCGATCAAGTTAATCAAATGAGCGAAAGCATTATTAGTTCATCTTCTACCTCGAATACTAAGGTGGCAAGTATCAATCAAGATGCAACTCGTACTAATGGCACCATAGAAGAATCATTAACAGGAATAAAAGCATTTGAACAAGAAATGACGTTAACGGCAGCATCCATCAAAAATCTATCAGAGAACACGCTATCCATTACCGGTGTACTGGATGTCATTAAAAGTATTGCCGACCAAACAAATTTATTGGCCCTTAATGCTGCGATTGAGGCTGCTCGTGCGGGTGAGCAAGGCCGAGGTTTTGCCGTGGTTGCTGATGAAGTGCGCTCTTTAGCGGGTAAAACCAGTCAATCGACAGAAAAAATTAACACGATGATTTCCACGTTACAGCAAGGGGCACAACATGCTGTGGATAGTATGAATGCTAGCCAAGCTACTTTACACACTAATGTGGCGGCGATTGAGCAAGTGAGCAGTCAATTTGGTCAAATATTTGTTGAAATAGTTGACGTGATGGGTATCAACCAAGAAATAAAATCACTCGCTCTTAATCAAAATCAAGCAAGTGCAGAGCTACATCAGCGTTTAGAAGAGTTAGTTTTACAGGCGCAATCAGGCCAACAAGTGGCGACTAATGCTCATCATGCGCACCGTGAAATGGAGCAAGAGCTGACTAAAACCGTGAATTTGGTTAAGCGTTTTAATGCTGAGTAAATCTACTCTTGACCGCCTTGCCAAAACTGGCTGACGTGTTCAATAAACGCCCGTAGTTTGGCAGAGCGGTTAGCTTGATGCGGAAACAGTAAATAGATATCACGACTTAAAGTGGTGAACTCCGGCAACACTTGGATTAATTGATCTTGGCTAATCAGTGGATTAAGTAAAAAATCAGGTAGCTTGATAATGCCTTGGCCTTGCAAGGCGGCTTGAATCAGTAGCATGTTGTCGTTGATTTGCAGCGTGCCGTGGGTGTCGACATCGTATTGATTGTTTTGTTGCTCAAAGTGCCATCGCGTTAGATTGGGATCTGACAAACAGCTATGATGCGTCAAATCTAACGGTGTCACTGGGCGGCCATTTTTTGCTAAGTATTCCGGCGATGCGCAGCAAATATGTTGATAACTCAATAGCTTTTTCGCCACCATATTTTCTGGCGGCGTGTTGGTGGCACGAATGGCAAAATCAAACCGGCTGCTGGCAAGATTTTCATTTTGATAGCCAATGTTGAGGTCAAAGGTGATGCCCGGATATTGCTGCTGAAAGCGAGCACATAAAGGCAGTAAATAACGTTGGCTAAATAGCATTGGCGCGGTAATACTAATTTGCCCGGTGACATCAGTGGTGACCTGGTTTAAGCCTTTTTCTAAATTGGCAACAGATGCGTTTATTTGCCGCATTTTTTGCAGCACCTGATGCCCCGCGGCGGTGAGTTTGACGTGGCGGGTGGTGCGGATCAGTAAGCTTACTGCCAGCTCTTTTTCTAAGGTGTTAATTTGCGTGGATAAATAGCTGCGCGAGATTCCCAGGTTTTCAGCGGCTTTGGCAAAGTTTAAGGTTTCCGCCACTTCACTAAATAAGTGGTAACGTTCAAAGCGTTTATGGGCTTTTTGCATGGCGCTAGTCTCTCTATATCTCACAATACGACTCATTGTGGTTAATCATCAGCAAAAATGCATCCTATTGTTCGCTATATCGAACAGTTAGTTTTTGTTTTGGCCTTTAATCTGACCCGTTGGCGGCATAGGATGGGATCAGTAAATGATATTTTCTACTTGGTTAGGAGCTTTATTATGAATGCATTACCTTCATCGTTATTTTCCCCATTAGTGCAAGGCTATTGGCGCATGGCCCATTGGAACATGACGCCGCAGCAACGCCTGACGTTTATTAAGCAACACGTTGAGCTAGGCGTAACCAGTGTCGATCATGCGCCGGTGTATCAAAGTGAAGCCCTGTTTGGTGAAGCGTTAGCGCTCGAGCCGAGTTTACGCGCCCAACTGCAAGTGATTTCTAAGTGCGGCATCATTCCAGGTCAAGGCGAACAAGTGGCCCATTACGACAGCGGTCAGGCCGAGATTATTACCTCGGTGGAGCGTTCGTTAACCAATTTGCAAGTTGAAAAACTGGATGTGCTGTTAATTCATCGCCCTGATTTATTAATGCAAGTAGATGAAATGGCAGAAGCTTTTGCGCAGTTAAAAGCAGCGGGAAAGGTTGAGCATTTTGGCGTGTCTAACTTCAGCGTGGCGGAATTTAACCTATTACAATCGCGCTTAGATGTGCCGCTGGTGACCAACCAAATTGAAATCAACCCAATCAATATGCAAGCCACCGAAGATGGCACCTTGGCACAAATGCAGCAACTAAAGGTGCGACCCATGGCATGGTCTTGCTTAGCAGGCGGGCAGTTGTTTAATGGTGAGTCAGAGCAGGCCAAACGCGTGCAACACACCTTACAACAAGTGGCGGATGAAATTGGCGCAAGCTGCATTGATGAAGTAGCGTATGCTTGGGTGATGAAGCTACCCGCCAACCCTGTACCAATTATTGGCAGCGGCAAAATTGCACGGGTGCAAACTGCGGTTAATGCCCTTGAGTTAACCATGACGCGCGAACAATGGTATCGCATTTGGACTGCATCAAAAGGGCATGGTGTGGCTTAGTTCTTAATCGTATTTATCGCCCCATCACTGGGGCGCCTTGTATGTTGAACTTGTTGATTCGTGTTTTTTGTGGGACCTGAGCTTGCTCAGGGAATTTGTGATATTCGCAGAGCAAGCTCTGCTCCTACGTTGGCGCAACATCATGTAGAGCAGCAGTTATTCTGCGATAACTGCTGCGATTATAAGCAGCACCTAAATCTAGGCTTAAACCAAACACATCAACATTTTTTATGAATAGTTTACTCAGTCTTAGCCCTTGTCAGTGCAGCACTTAACATGAACAAGTTACATTTGTATCGAGTCTGTTGAAGAATAATACTTGTCTTACATATCAATCATTGAATTTCATGTATCTATCACATTTATCGTGCAAAGAATCGTTTCGGCGTCCGCAAATAAGATAAGATTAAAACTCACATTTTAATCAAGGAATGATCATGAAAGGTTTGTCGCTATCTTTATGTGCGTTATCTGTTGTTGCCTCAAGTGCTGCAATGGCATGGAATAATACAGAATATTCACATACCAATGGATTGGTTGAACGTATTCAAGTGTATGGTGAGTCACTAGAAAATAATGTTGTTGGTGATTATGCTAGCCGAGAAGTGTTTGTCTATCTTCCTCCCAGTTATTACGAAAATGATGAAAAAAACTACCCCGTTGTTTATGTGCTGCATGGTTTAGGTGGCACTGCACAAGGCTTTTTCGCTAATGGTGAAAATGATCCTAACTTAGATAAAGTGATGGACGATCTGATTGCTTCGGGTGACATTAACGAAATGATTTTAGTGGTGCCTGATACTTACAATTACACTTTGGGCAGTTGGTATCAAAATTCAGCGGTGACAGGTAACTGGCAAGAGTACTTGTTGGATGACTTAATTCCGACGATTGATGAGCGTTTTCGCACTATTGATGATGCCCAAGGGCGAGGCATTTTAGGCCATTCTATGGGTGGTTATGGTGCCATCTCTACAGTGTTGGCAGAGCCGGAAGAATTCTCAGCGGTTGCTGCAATGAGCCCATCATTTCTTGTTAATGATTTCTCGCCTAGTTTATGCGGCTATTTTTATTCGTTGCAAATGGATACCCTACAAAACTGGAATGGTAACCCGAGTGAATTAAGTTACGACACCTATGTCACTTTTTCATTAATGCAACTTTCTTCTCCCGATCTAAATAATCCACCTAGCTATGTTAAAAAAGAGCTCGGCTTACAAGATTTAAATGCTTGTGCGGCGTTAGATTTACCGTCACAAATTAGCGCTCAGCAACCGAGCGTGAAAGATTTTGGTCATATCGCGGTTCGAACGGAAATTGGTAATCAAGAGATGTTAACTCCTGCAACCTATCAGGTAAGTGAGTTATTAAAAGGTCTTGGTATGCAAACCAGTTTTAATGAATTTGAAGGTGGTCATTTAGACAAATTAAGTGTGACAATTTACGACAACATTAAGTTTATGAGTGCAAATCTAGCCGCTTCTGAGTTAGATGATTAACCAGTAAAAGTGCCTTATCGCTGTATTAATCAAAAATAGACGCTGCTCCTACGTGCGTTTGTAGCATGTGTAGGAGCAGCAGTAATGCTGCGATATGCTGATAATTACACCAAACTCATCAACATTTCTTCTGAGTATTCAACCAACTCTTTGCCTTCGCGAACGCGGGCTACGTAGTCAGGGTTGGCAATGAACGGGCGACCAATCGCTAATAAATCATACTTATTTTCGGCGATGGCGGCGCTGCCCATCTCGGCGGTGAGGCTGCCCACACCCACTAAGGTTTTGTTGTAATTGGCGCGAATGTAACTGGATACGCGGCCACCTAAGTAATCAAACTCGAGTGCGTCATCAAAAATACCGACGTGAACAAAAGCTAAGTTACGGCTTTCTAATTGCGCGAGTAGGTAATCAAATACGGCGCGATCGCGGGGATCGGCGGGCAAATGTACATAAGCGCCCGGAGAGATGCGAATAGCGGTGCGATCTTGACCGATTTCGGCAATCACAGCATCTACCACAGCAAGGGGAAAGCGCGCCATGTTTTCTGGGGTTTCACCAAACTCATCACTACGTTGGTTACTGCCGTAATGTAAGAACTGATCGATTAAGTAGCCATTTGCGCCGTGAATTTCCACGCCGTCAAATCCAGCAATGATCGCATTGGCAGCCGCTTGTGCGTAGTCTGCTACGAGTTGTTCAATGTCTGCTTTGGTTGCAGGTGTTGGCTTTTGATAAACCAGCTCGCGCATTCTAGGCACCGTGCCTTCAAAGGCGATGGCAGAAGGGGCGATAACCGCATCACTGCCGGTTTTTTCACTGAAAAAGTGTGGGTGTGCTACGCGGCCTGTGTGCCATAACTGCGCAAAAATTTTACCACCGTTGTCATGCACGGCTTGGGTCACTTTTTTCCAGCCTTCTACTTGTGCTGCAGTAAATAAGCCCGGGGTATTGGGATAGCCTTGGCCATCAGGGCGAATAATGACCGCTTCTGAAATGATTAAACCCGCCTCGGCGCGGCGACCATAATACTCAGCCATGGCTTGAGTCGGCACTAAGTCGTCATCTGCCATGCAGCGAGTGAGCGGCGCCATTAGAATGCGGTTGTTTAGGGTAATCGTTTCATTAAGGGCAAAAGGTTGAAAAAGATTGTCCGTCATATGGCCTCGGTGGTTACTGTTGTATTTTGAATGTTCGTTCAAGATATGCTTATTTGAATGCTTGTTCAAGTATTATTTTGAACAAACGTTCAAAATTAAGTACAATGTCAGCAATCCGATATTGCATGAGTATGCCGATGAGAAACGCCGAATTTGACCGAGAAAAAGTGCTGCGCTCAGCCATGACCGCCTTTATGGACAAGGGATACGGCAAAACCAGTATGCAAGATCTCAAGGCCGCGACGGGATTGCATCCGGGCTCGATTTATTGTGCGTTTGATAACAAACGTGGTTTGTTGTTGGCGGCTTTAGAGCAGTATCGGCTGGATCGTAGCGTTGAGTTTGCCGATTTTTTTTGTGGCGACGAGCCGGTGCTGACACAGCTAAAAACCTATCTCGACGATCAGGTACAAAAATGCCTCAGTTGCGATAGCAGCCAAACTTGCCTATTAACCAAAGCGTTAAACGAAATGGCCGAACAAGATGCAGAAGTACAGCAAATTATCGCTGACAGCCTCGCGGCATGGCAACAGGCGTTAACGCAATTATTTGAGCGGGCGACGATGCAAGGGGAGCTCACTTCAGGTCGAGATTGCGAGCATTTAGCGCGTTATTTGGCAATGGGTATTTATGGCCTACGCACCTTTGCTCATACCCATCCTGATGCTGAAACACTTCAAGCTTTGGCTGATCAACTTTATCACGACATTTGTGCTTAAGTAGGCACTAAATATTTTTACAAGGATGCAAAATATGATAGTGATTTATGGTATCGATGAACAACTCAATCCAATTAAAGCCAAGCTTTCTGATGTGATCCATAACGTCATGCAAAGTGTGCTGGGCATGCCGGAAGACAAACGCGCCCATCGTTTTATACCTATGGATAAAAGTGATTTTTATGCTCCCGGTGGTCGTAGCGATGCTTATACCGTGATTGAAATTAACCTAATGGCGGGGCGTGAAATCGAAACACAAAAGCGACTAATTAAAACGCTGTTTGTCGACATTGAACAACAGCTTGGCATCAAACCGGTGGATATTGAAGTGATCATTAAAGAGCAAGCGCCTTATCAATGGGGTTTTCGTGGTATGACTGGGGATGAAGTGACTGATTTAACTTATAAAGTGAATGTTTAGGTAGCCTGATGTGATGGCGCTGCGACAGAGCATGTTTTTTCTGCAAAACGCATTGAATTTATCCCGATACGCTTTGTTTTCCCCCTGAAAGGAATTTGCCGAAAAAAATACCTATTAGTTTTCTAGCCCGCGCGATGGCGCGTCGGTTGGGTTGATGTCTGTAATGACTTACGGAATATAATCTTGCCAAGCCTTACAATTGTTAACACTAAAACGAATCAAAAACCATTATCTTCAGAATGAACCTTATTCGTTGCAACTGTGTTTTTGTGAGGATTTATGAATCGTTTCTTAAAAATGGTAGTACTGCCGTTGGTATGTTTACTTTCAGCATGCAGTAATGCCCTAGATAATATTCTGTTTAATCTTGTGCCTCATCCACAAGAGCCGCAAGAGAGGCAATATAATATTAGGCAAGTGGAATTCGTTAACCCTATTGATGGCACCCTGTTAGCTGGCGAGCTGACTTATCCAGCAGAAGGAGAGAGTTTTCCTGCGGTGGTGTTAATTTCAGGTCATGAAAGCGGGGCTCCTCCTGCGAGTCGGAATGATGAGATAGCAGGGCATCAATATTTTTTAGTTATTTCCCATTTATTAACTCAGCGCGGTTATGCGGTACTTCGTTACGACAACCGAGGAGTTGGCGATAGTACGGGAGATTATATGACAGCTTCTGATAATGAGTTTTCTGCTGATGCGGCCGCTGCCCTAAAATGGTTGCGTGAAAATTCAAATATTCGGCTGACTTCATCTGGTTTTTTGGGGCACTCTCAAGGAGGTATTAAAGCCTTGCTTGCCGCGGAAATAGAGCACCCTGATTTTATTATTAGTTTGGCAGGTATTAGTGTAGAAACCACCGCTCAGGCTGTGGTGCGCCAGAATCAAGAAATCAATCGTGCCAATGGTATTCCGCAATCTTTATCTGATTTGCAAGCTAAAGAATTAAAAGATATTTTTGAAATTCTTAGGATCTCAAGCACAAAAGAGCAAGCCCAATCATTATTACGAGAATATACCCTTAATGCAGGGATCACAGATGCGGATCATATTCAAAATGTGGTAGACCAATTTGGATCTAATTGGTGGTTCACTGAAGCACATCGGGATATAAAACCTTTAATTAAGAAATACCGCGGCCCTATATTGGCGTTATTTGGCTCAAAAGACCTACTGGTCTCAGCTGCTATTAATGAAGCTCCAACTCGTCATTTGCTGCGCCATCCGCAATCAGAAGTGCACACTTTTGACAACTTAAATCACTTATTCCAAACGGCGAAAAAGGGAACGGGGCCGCAAGAATATTGGGAAATTGAAACCACTATTGAGGAGTATGTGATTGAAAAAATTGATGATTGGACAAAGTCAATCAGCAGCATGCCCTGATAAGAATGGTGGCATTTAGTATTAATTAAATCCAACACTCGGATTTGGCGTTGTGCACTAACAAAATCGCCGCTAAATCTTACAATTGCTAACACTAAAATGTATTAAAAACCATTATCTTATCTGAGTAAGAAATTGGCATTAGTTATTTACATTAAAAGGGAAAAGGACATGAAATCAACAAGGTTTGACGTAATTAAGAAATGCTCGTTATTGGGTTGCTTGGTGCTCAGTGGATTTGTATTGAGTGGTTGTGGCTCGAGTGACTTGAAAAAACTAATCGAAACTAAGGCGCATTTCACCTATATCAATACCACAGATAAAGCGGCGAATTTTTACTTAATGCGTGATGATGTATTAGATGATGACGAGCAAGATGAGCTGTTTAATGGCGGACATCAAGTGTTCAGTAACGTTGCTGTGAATGAGGCGCAAACATACTCCCACACGTATAGAGCGCATCAAACTGGCGTGCATTTAGGTGTTAGTGATAGTAACACACTGATAAAACAAGCTAAAACGAGCGTTAATCTCGACTTTGAATATAAAGAAACACCTAAATTATGGGTCGTTGCTTGGATGATGAGCTCGCAATTTAAGCTGACATACTTTGGCAAAGAATCATCGGATCAAGACGGCGTTTACAAAGTTCGCCTATTCACCCATACCGCGATGCCAGTCAGTATTAATGGCTCAGGTCAAGTCGACCTCACCACTGAACAAGGTAAAGCGACACGGGCTTTAGCGATTAACAATTGTGCTTCAGGGTTAGAAGTGGGTGGCAATAAAATTGATTTGTGTAATGCCGATTTAGGCCGCTCTTACTTAGTTGTTATCGACCAAACCGGTCTGCGCAGCTTAATGCCTGAATCATAAAATAGACTGTTAGGAGGCGCGCGATGGATATTAATATTAGCCAATGGAAGTGGTTGATGACATTGTGGTTGACCATTTCTTCTTTCATTTTGTTTCTATTCATTTCAGCGGTGAACGCCAATGCTCAGCCGATAACGTTCCAAGATGGTGAAAATAAACTATCGGGTGAGTATTTAACGCCTTTACACAACCAGCCAGCGAAAGCTGTGCTGGTGTTTGTTCATGGCGATGGCGCGCAAACGTATGATGCCGATGGTTATTATGAGTTAATCTGGGATCAATTGAGAGCCCAAGGCTATGCCGTTTTGAGTTGGGATAAGCCCGGAGTGGGTGACTCTTTGGGTAACTGGCTCGATCAAACTATGCAGGATCGTCAACAAGAAGTGATGGCGGCGGTTGAATGGGTACAACAAAACCATGGTTTTACTGCTAGCAACACTGGTTTGATTGGCTTTAGCCAAGCGGGTTGGGTCGTGCCTGCATTGGCAAGCAATGATAATAAAGTGGGGTTTGCTATTGGGGTGGGGTTTGCGAAAAACTGGATAGAGCAAGGTCGCTACTATACTCAGACCAAGCATCAATTAGCCGACGATAATAAGGCGGATATTCAGGCGGCAATCGCCCAATACAATGATGAGGTTAACTTCTTTAAATCGGCATTGCCTTCTGATTACAAACGTAACGATTCGATGTCGAGACAACGGTTTCAGTTTGTTATTAAAAATATTAACGCTGACGCCAGTGCAGAATACAAAAAGATTAATATTCCCACTTTATTGTTGTGGGGAAAGGATGACTTGAATGTTGATGCCAAAGCTGAATTTGCTTATTGGCAACAGCAGCCTAACCCATATGTCACTACGGTTTTATTGGACGACGCTAACCACGGTTTACTCGACTCGAAGCAGTTTAGTCGCCAAAGCTATGGCATTAAAGATTGGTTAAAGCTGGCTTGGCTGGGAGAAGATGCAATGGCGAGCGATGTGATGCCGACGCTACTTCGTTGGCTAGAGCAGTTACCACTTCCTGAGCCGATAAAGTAAAGCAGGCCATGCTAGCTTAACTTTTAACTTGATGATTAATAGTAAATTATTAAGGTAGAAAAAATGAATTTCACCCTACGTTTTATTTTTACCTTGCTGTGCGCTGGCGTTTTGTCTGCTCATGCTAGCACTGTACCGCCGTCCTCTGAACCATTAGCCGATAAGATATTAGGCGATTGGCACTGTTCATTTGCAGTAAAAGAAAGTGGCGCTAAAGTGTCGATAGAATCTGATGATCGATTTATGCGTGGCGGCCAGTTGGCCAGCAAAGGGGTATTAAAAGCCACATTCTCCCCTGAATTGCCCGAGATAGAATATGCCGTTAATAGCAAGGCCAGTTGGAAGGTAGAGCAGGGTTACTTGGTGACCACTCTAACCGATGTGAGCGTGGTGAACTTAACGGATCCTGAATTTGACGACATCGTTAATCCGCAGCAATTGTTCCCCGTTAATGTGAGTGAGTCATTACAAATTTTGGCTATTTCGAGCTCAAGTATGGTCTTGAAAAGTGCCGCTGCAGGGCAAGAATACCGTTGTAAAAGAATTAATTAGTTTTAACGGGGCGTGACTAAAAGTTCGCTCTCAGAGTAGGCAGTCTAAATTAAGCTCATATAATGAGCTTAATTTGGTTGTAAAAGCGACTTTACAAAATAGTTAACAATCTTGGTTGAGTGTCGGCAGGCTCACTTTAGAATAACGACGTTAACTTTACATGCTCAGCAAGCAGCTGAATCAATGGAAAAGATGGTTAAGGATGGGGTTTTGAATAAGCTAAAGATATTGTTACCTGTTTTAGTGCTCGGATTGGGTGTTGGTGGATATTTTGGTTTGGCTTCTCTAGAGCAGCCGCCACAGCAGAAACCACCGGAAACCAAGCTGGTACAAGTCAGTGTGCTGGAAAACCATTATCAACCCATGACCTTAACCGTGTCTTCTTATGGCATTGTTAGTGCAAAATATGAAACTGAACTTGTGGCCCAAGTGGGTGGTGAAATCACGTATTTGTCACCGCAGTTTATTCGTGGTGGTTTCGTTAAAAAAGGCGACGTACTGGCCAAAATTGACCCTAGTGATTACGAAGTCGATTTAATTCAAGCCCAAGCAAATCTAGCGGCCGCCAAAGCTGCGTTGGTACAAGAAGTGGCCTACGGCAAAGTGGCTAAAGAGCAATGGTCTGACATTAAAAGTAAGCTACCAACCGAGCTCAGCTTGCGTAAACCACAACTGGCACAAGAGCAAGCCAAGTTAAAATCGGCTGAGGCAGGTTTAAAACAAGCGCAGCGTAATCTTGATCGCACTATTATTCGCGCCCCTTATGATGCATTAATTGCTAGTCGCAGTATTGGCCCCGGTGGCTATGCCGCTCCCGGCTCAGTGCTCGGTCGTTTACTGAGTACCGAGCAAGGTGAAGTGCGCTTGCCGCTGGCACAGCAAGAATTTAAGTACTTAGCGAATCAAGGCATTGGTGCTGGCGTTATATTTACCTTAGGTAAAACCTTATTCCACGGCAAAATTGTCCGTAATGAAGGGGTGATTGATAACAGTAGCCGTATGGCCTATTTAGTCGCAGAAATAAAAGACCCTTATGCACAACAATCGGCGAACGTAATCTTGCCCTTTGGTAGCTATGTCAGCGCTGAAATTGAAGGCATCAGCGCGGGTGAAGTGAGCGTGTTGCCGCGTCATTTGGTGACGGATGATCAAGTAGCGGTACTGACCTCTGAGCGTACCTTAGCGTACCGCCAAGTGGAGGTGTTGCGCTATAACGCCGGTGAAGCGGTTATCAGCTCAGGCTTAGAAGACGGTGATATGGTCATTAACTCAGCACTCGACTATGCCATGCCGGGCATGAAGTTGGATTGGGTCGATGACCCTGAAAAACCAGTAATAGAGCATGAAGGTTCAACTGAGCCAGCCAGTAACGATGCGCTCGCACGTGAAAGTGCAACTGAGAACGCGGTGAAGGAGGGTTAATGATGCTGGATACCAACAAAGGCATCATTGCTTGGTTTGCCCGCAATAGCGTGGCGGCAAATTTATTAATGATCATGATAATTGTCGGAGGTTTGCTAACCGCTGGGTCGATCAGAAAACAATTCTTCCCGCAAGTGGAAGTGAACTGGATTAAGTTCAACGCTGCCTTGCCGGGCGCCGCGCCGCAAGAAGTGGAAGAAGGCATTCTCATTAAATTTGAAGATGCCCTTGAACAAGTACAAGGTCTAGAGCGGGTCATCGCTTACGCCGATCGCGGCTATGCCACGTCTTACATTGAAGTAAACGAAGAATACGATGCCACATTAGTGCTCGACGAAGTCAAAGCGGCTATCGACAGCGTGTCGAATTTTCCTGTCGAGATGGAAGGCAAGCAAATCGAGCGTATTAAAATGCGCCAAGACGTGATGTATATCAGCCTCTATGGCGACCTAACGCCTCGTGAATTAAAACAAACTGGCAAGCTTATTTACGATGAAATTCGCCAGCTGCCTGGCGTCAGCATCACCGAGTTTTACGGTGGATTAAATGATGAAATTTCGATTACTGTTAGTAAAGATAAGCTGCGTGAATACGGCTTAACCTTTAACCAAGTTGCCCGCGCTGTGCAGCGTCATTCTGGCAATAT
The DNA here is from genome assembly GCF_021295315.1 of Motilimonas cestriensis. GTDB lineage: Bacteria > Pseudomonadota > Gammaproteobacteria > Enterobacterales > CBDFNC01 > Motilimonas > Motilimonas cestriensis. The sequence goes on from NZ_JAIMJA010000019.1 coordinate 70,402, forward strand.
GTCAGCAGGTGGGATCCGCTCGGAAAATGGTTATATTAACCTGCGTGTAGCTAACCAAGCCTATGGCGAGGCCGACTTTGCGTCAGTGCCGTTATTGACCCATCAAGATGGCTCGTTACTTACCTTGGGTGACGTGGCGCAAATTAATGATGGCTTAGAAGAAGGCATGCATTATTCACGTTTTAACGGTAAAAACTCGGTAACGTTTTATGTTGGCGCAGCGGCAGACCAAAGCTTAACCGCGGTTGCTGACACCGTAAAAAGCTACTTAAAAACCAAGCAAGCGAGTTTACCTCAAGGCTTGTCTCTTGAGCCTTGGGTCGACATGACCTACTACCTAGAAGGCCGCTTAACCTTAATGCTCGATAGCATGAAAAGTGGCGCGGTGTTAGTGTTTTTGATGTTGGCACTGTTCTTACGCGTACGCTTAGCTTTTTGGGTAATGATGGGCTTACCTGTGTGTTTTCTCGGCACCTTGCTCTTTATGCCAATGAGTATGATCGACGTTACCATTAATGTAGTGAGTTTATTTGCCTTTATTTTAGTGCTCGGTGTGGTGGTGGATGACGCCATTGTGATGGGCGAGAGCGCCCACAGTGAGTCGAGTAAATATGGGCAGAATATTGACAGCGTGATCAGTGGCGTGAAGCGCGTCGCCATGCCGGCTACGTTTGGGGTGTTAACCACCATCGCGGCGTTTTTGCCCTTAGTGTTAGATGATGGCCCATCGGCCGCATTTGGTCAGGCGATTGGTTTTGTAGTGATACTGTGTCTACTGTTTTCATTGGTTGAATCAAAGTTGATTTTGCCAGCCCATTTAGCCGCGATGAAGCCGCCGACAGTGGTCAAATCGGGTTCAAAAAATCCACTGGATTGGTTACGCTTAGGGGTTAACTATTTACAAGCTAAGGTGGACAGCGGCTTAACTTGGTTTATTCAGCGGCTTTATCGGCCCTGTTTAGCGCGCGCATTAAGTTATCGTTATACCTTGATTATGCTATTCATTAGCTTGATTTTGGTGTGTGCGGGCTTGTATCAAGGTGGCTTAGTGCGCTTTGTTGGCCAGCCGAAAATTCCTCATGACTTTCCGACCATTAGCTTGACCATGAATGTGAATGCGTCAGAGCAGGCCACCTTAGACATGGCGTTAAAAATTGAGCAAGCGCTGTATCAGGTTGACCGCGAACTAGAAGCTGAATTTGGCCAAGGCATGATTTCAGACATGCAGGTGGATTTACGCAGCCGTACCGAAGCGGAAGTTTTAGTGCGTTTAGTGCTGCCAGAGTTAAGGCCAATGGATACTTTTGCCGTTGCACAGCGCTGGCATAAAGCGATCCCCCCCTTACCGGGAATGAAAACCCTGACCATTCAAGACAACTTGTTTGGCAATGACCGTGATGACGGTGATATTAGCTTCCGCTTGCAAGGCTCAGATCAGCAGCAGCTTGATGCCGTAGTTGCCGCGTTAAAACAACACCTTAATAGCTTAGCTGGGGTGGGTAATGTTAACGACAGTAGCCAAAGTCACAGTCAAGAAGTGCAATTTTCTCTTAAGCCTCAAGCCCATAGCCTAGGTTTAAGCTTGGCTGATATTGCTGCGCAGGTGAACCAAAGCTTTTATGGCTTAGAGGTGCAGCGGATTATTCGTGGCGGCGATGAAGTGAAAGTGATGCTGCGTTACCCTGAGTTTCAGCGTAACAGCATTAGTCAGGTCGATAAGGTATTGATCCAAACCGAGACGGGCGTGCAAGTACCCCTGTCGGAAGTAGCGCAAGTTAATTTTGTTGATGGTATGAGTCAAATTCGCCGTGAAAATGGCAGTCAAACCGTCAGTGTTTGGGCGTCAATTGATGCTTCTCAAGTGGAGCCCTTCAAGTTGGCTCAGGATGTCCGTGATAACTTTATTCCCAAGCTGTTGCTGCAATACCCTAGAGTGAGCAGTGAAATGGGCGGCAAAGTACAGCTTGAAATAGGCAGTGCCAATGAGCAGCTACGAAATTTTGCGCTGTCAATGTTGTTGGTTTACAGCTTGTTGGCGGTCCCGCTGAAGTCTTATGCCCAGCCGTTGATTATTATGTCGGTGATCCCGTTTGGTATTATTGGTTCAGTGGCGGGCCACCAGTTAATGGGCATTGATCTTAGCTCGCTATCCTTGTTCGGTATTATTGCTGCTGCAGGGGTGGTGGTGAATGATTCCTTGGTATTGGTTGATCATATCAACAAAACCCGCGACCAAGGCAAGCCTCTGCACCAAGTGGTATTGCATTCAGGATGCCGCCGTTTTCGCGCGATTTTACTCACTTCGTTAACGACCTTTATTGGCTTAATGCCAATTATGATGGAAACGAGTATGCAGGCACAAATGGTGATCCCGATGGCGGTGTCGTTGGCTTATGGTGTGTTATTTTCAACAGTGGTTACGCTGTTGTTGATCCCATCTTTGTATTTGATGATTGATGATACACAGCGGGTTGTTCAGCGCATACGGGGTAAAAAACCTGCGGCAAAACCCGCGCCGGAGGCGTTAGCGGAGTAAGGTTTTGCATTGCCTGTGGGAGAAGTCCATACATCTCCCACATGGCTCGCAGCAACATTTATATTAAGGAAGAAAATGGATTTTAAAGATCAAGCTTTACAGCAGTCTGCACACCGATATTTTTCGGCTAGTTGTTTTAACCAAACGTGGGGTTTTTTAGATCAAGACAAGCCCGATATCAGTGCTATGCTTGCTTGTGCTTATAGCTCACTGCACCACTGGTTGAATCGTGAAGATGTCAGTCCAGAAAAATTAGTCACCAGCCATTGGTTACTGGCAAGAGCATATGAAAAAGGGGGCTTCGCGTCAGGTTGCCAACTGCACGCGGAACTGTGTTATGAACTGTGTCAACAGAATGAATTTAAAGGATTAGATCTTATTAGTGCTTATGAAGTACTTGCTCGATCAGCTGCCCTTACCCAGCAGCTAGAGCAAGCGGTTGAATATCAATCGTTGGCTTTAGCGCTATTGGAATCGCTACGTGCTGAGATTGGCGAAGAAGAATACGGTTATTGTAAAACAGACTTAACCAGTATCAACTTAAGTTTGTGCGCATAGAGTATTTTGTTTCGCTGTATAAATACATCTCCCACAGGGTTATCGCAACAAGTTAGCTGTGGCAGCCTAATGCAAACCCTTCACCCTACTGACAGTTCCTGTCACCGCCTCGGATTATTCTTATCCCGTTGATAACAATAACCCAAAGGAAAGAACATGAACTCAGTAATTGAAATGGTTAGTTTTAAATTGGCAGCAGGTGTAACCGAGCAAGATTTTATGGCAGCAGTGGCGCGTAGCCAAAAGCCGATTGCTCAGTTAGCCGGTTTTCAATACCGCTCACTTAGCTATAATGCAGAGCAACAACGCTGGACAGACATATATTATTGGCAGTCAATGACGGCCGCAAAAGCGGCTGATGAGGCCTTTATGAGCAGCGTAGATTGTCAGGCTTTAATCGCATTGACTGATAAAGATTCGGTGGTGATGCAACATCAAGAGGTCCACTTCTCATCATGTGATAGCGCAGAGTAAAGCGAATAAATATTCTAACTGGGCTTTTGTGTATTGCACAAAAGCCTAATTGAATTAAGGAATAAAGTGAGTAAATCAGAGCGGCTGTTTGCCTTATTAACTTTATTACGTAGCAAGCGTTACGCCGTAACGGCGGCGCAGCTGGCCGAAGTCATGATGGTGAGTGAACGGACCATTTATCGTGATATTCAATCACTGATCTTGTCAGGGGTGCCGATTGCAGGCGAAGCGGGGGTGGGGTATGTGCTACAAGCTGGCTCTCATTTACCGCCATTAATGTTTAATGAACAAGAAATGGTTGCCCTTGAGTTGGGGATGCGCATGGTGCGGGCATGGTCCGATCCTGAATTAGCCAGTGCCAGTAATACTGCGTCACAAAAGATACTGTCGGTACTGCCGGATCACTTAAAGCGCCAATTAGAAAGCTTTCCTATTTTGGTTCCTGACTACCACATCCAATCAAAGACCGCGGAGCACAGCCAGCTACTGCGCCATGCCACCGATGCGATGCAGAAAATTTGCATTGATTACGTTGCTGAAAATGGGGCAGTTACATCGCGCGTATTGCAGCCACTGGGGCAAATATTTTGGGGTAAAGTATGGACCATGATCGCTTGGTGCGAGCTCAGGAACGCTTATCGTCACTTTCGTATTGATAGGATCCAGCATCTATCAATCTTGCCTGAGCATTTCACTACCGGCCCAGAAAAATCGTTACCCCACTACATCGCGCAGTATGTGCCACCAGACAGCTAACTAAGCTGCTATTACTTCTTGTAAGTTTTAACAGTGTAATCGCGTAACCTAATTTTAAAACCTTGTGACAATTCTCGGCCTAAGGCTCTGGCGGGAGTGACAGAATAAAACTTGTTGATATCGGTACGCTCATCATTGACCAAGGAAACTATATAGTAAGACTTCTTACTATTAACCTCACCAGAATCAACCTGCCTAAGTGCAACCTCAACGTGGTGCGGACGTTTAATGGTGACTTTTTTCGAACGTCTTGGGCCAAAAAAGCCAGTTGAGTGGGTAAGGGTGTTACTTCTAAATTCAATCAGGGTGTCACTGTAGCCATAGCTGCCCAGAAAAAGTGCTAGTGCCGCCAAGGCAAAGAATGGGATGGCGATAATTTTTTCATCATCTGCAAGCGGGTCTTGAAGGATCATGATTGCCATATAACTAAGTATGGCGACTAATAAGAGGGCGAGTATCCCCCAATAGCGTCTTTTAATGGTTCGTACTGATTTGGCTGGTGCTGACATAGCTTATCCATAAGGTGTAAAAGTCAATAAAGACATGATGTTACTCCCTATATTACAGCTAAACTTTGAATCGCCTCTCGCTATTAACTCGTTGTTATGGGGGATAAGGTATTTATTTGTCGCCCTCACTACCAAGCTGATCTTTTGGCGCGCCTTGGTCGCATTTTAAGCAATTAAGTTGATGCCCTATCATGACTTCTCTACCTGCTTCAGTGATCACCCAAGGGCGCATTTGCCAAGGCGGATCGTGGCGCACATGTTGAAAATGGCCGCAGCGAAGCTCGGCGACCCAATGATTTTCTTCATCTAAGTGATAGCCACTGATGCCTTGCTTCATAAGGGATTACTTCCTATCCGCAGGATGGTTAACACCATCATTAGTAACGACTTCACCGAGCTCGAAGGGATTAACGCCCTCTAAGCACCCCACATTATAGCCGTATTCGTTGGGGGACGAGCGACGTTGGTGATGAGTATAAATGCCGCATTCAGAACAAAAATAGTGTTTGGCGGTATGTGTATTAAATTGATACAGCTTAAGTTTCTGATGTCCCTTAATAATATTTACACCATCAAGTGCAACCGAGGCAACAATCGCGCCGCGGCGACGGCACATAGAGCAATCACATCGTCTGGGTTTTTCAATACCATTAGGTAAGCTCAGCTCCAATTGCACCGCGCCGCAATGGCAACTGGCCATATGCTTCTCATTGATAACGGTATTGCCCACTTGCTTAATCATAAAAAGTTCTCTCTTTGCAAAAATATGTGCTATGCCATCTATTATGTTGTTAATCAGCTTAACAGTTTGGTTGTAAATCACAATTTCACTAAGTGTTGTGATTATTGATTGTGCCCTTACTGTCTATCGGGTATGAACGTATTTTATTTGATTTTAAGTGTTGGTGATGAAAACTGAAAAATTCTTTAACTACTTGGGCTTGTTAGGCGTTTTGCTGCTAGTCATCACGATTATTGTGAATAAGCTCTCGCCGCAGGACTTTTTTCTACGCGAACACTATTTAAAGTTGTTGTTGGTTTCATTAGTGGTCACCTTTGTACATTATTGCTACCTTGGCATGCGATCAGTACAGCAAAAACAATGGTGGTGGGCTGGCTTGTTGCTTCTTGCGCCAATACCGGTTTATTGGCTTTATTTTGCTTGGGAGTTAGTCAAGGGCTATTGCACATTTTTGCCCTTTCTTAAGACTGAGCCTCATCAGTGATTTTGCCTGCTTGATGATTGAATTCGCTGTATAAATACAGCTCCATTGAGCTAGTTGATTGGTGTTTTTTGTAGGACATGAGCTTGCTCAGGGAATTTGTGATTTTCGCAGAGCAAGCGCTGCTCCGGGGGGGGGGAATACGCTTAATGCTTTGGTTATGGCGCTTGAGTTTTCGCAGCATAAATGCTGTTCCTACATCAAGTGTACGGCGAAAGAATGCAGGAGTTGTCGCAGAATAAACAATCAAACATGGGGTTTTACATTGATAAATATGGATAGTGATGGCTCAATTTAGCATTAGCAGATTACATACCTCGCAAGGTATTTTTCGACTCACCGGAGACCAAGGTTGCAATGATCCAGTTAACCCTGAATCAGTTCGAATAGAGGTCGAAACCATTGATGTTATGGGCACCGATGGTTGGGTTGCGCTTGATGTCAAAGCCAGCAAGACGCAACAGTTATTGCTGCAGATTGACCCAGAGATTGTTAGCCACCTGCTTACTTGAGCCTATTCGCTCGTTCTTCTTAGTTTACGGTTTAACCATTGCTGGCTCAGCAGCGCGGCGATGATCAAGCCTAAGCCAACTAAGGTTGAGGCGTAAATGGGCTCACCAATAATCCAATTTAGTAAAAACAGCGAAGCAAAGGGCGATACAAAAATCAGATTGCTGATGCTGGCGGTGTGCTCGGCGTATTTCATTGCGTTCAGCCAGCAAACAAATGCCAAACCCATTTCAAAAATGCCGATGTAAATACCGCCGACCCAGCCTTGCCATGCAAGCATTTGAAAATCATCAAGATACCAAGTGGCGAATACAACAAACGGCAGGCTCAAACTAAAGCAGGCCAGCAAGGCAACAATGGGATCCCCTTGTTGGCGGGTGTTTAAAATCCAATACAAGGCCCATAACAAGGTGCTGGCCAAGGCAAGGGCGACACCAACGGGATTTTGAAAATCTAACGCTAATAGGTCGCCTTGGGTGGCGATTACCAACACGCCGCCATAACCCAATAAAATAGCCAAGCCATCCGCCTTGGTGAGCTTTTGCCCTAACAGCGGCACCGCCAGCAAGGTAAGACTGATTGCCCAAGTGTAATTGAGGGCTTGAGCCTGCTGTGCTGGCAATAAATCATAAGCTTGGAACAGTAATAGATAATAAAAAAGTGGGTTGATTAAGCCTAACAGCAGTAACAAGCCGCCTTGTTGTTTGAGGTAGCTAGGCAATAAAGACAGCTTTTTTTGCCAACAACAAATGCCACCAAGTAACACTATGCTGGTTACAGTGGCGACTAAAATCATTTGGATTGGGCTGAAGTAGCTTAGGGTAACCTTGAAAGCGGTGGCAACGGTAGACCACATAGCAACGGCTGCTAGTGCAAATAGCACGGCCGTCTTTTGATTTTTTCCTAACGCTTGTTGATTAGCAGACAAAATTAATACCCAACATTAACTAAATATTGGGCAGAATATCAGGCACAGTTAACCTTTGGCGACTTTTTTATCGTCTTTATCGGTTTGTTTTTTATCAAAATCGACAATGTTCTTTTTTTCTTCGTCTTTGTGCTTACGCACACCAAAGAATTGACCGCCTTTATCGATGCGAATATCGCTACTAAATAGCTCACCATTTACTACGCCTTTGTTTTCAATGTTCAAAATATCGCAATGGGTTTCACCTTCAATGGTGCCCGACACAAACACTTCGTTTGCTTTTAATACGCCTTTGAGAATACCGCTGCGGCCTAAGGTAACATTGCCAACACAATTAATATTGCCTTCCACGGTGCCATTAATGATGACTTCACCTTGTAGATTGAGATCGCCAGTAATAGCGCAATTTTCTGATATGTAGGTTAAGCCTTCTTCTTTAGTCTTTTTAAACATAATGCTAATTCTTTATTTTTTAATACGAGAGAGGGGCTTAGCTTACAAAATGAGCGAAATTTAGGCAATTGATAGGGGGTAAAAGTGAGGTATAGTGAGGGTTTTATGTGTCAGAGCAATATATGCCCAATATAAAACCAAGGATAACCTAGTACGATGTTAAAACGCGTTTTAGCTACACTGCTCGCTACTTGCTGCAGCATGAATATCGCACAGGCCAATGAGGTCAGGGTATTAGTCGCTTCGTCATTACAACCCGCCATGCAACAGTTAGTGCAGATTTATCAATCAACCCATAGAGATGTGAATATCACCTTGGTTACTGGCGCCTCATCAGCACTGGCTAGGCAAATTGAGCAGGGTGCGCCGGTGGATATTTATGTTTCTGCTAATCAGAAGTGGATGGATTATTTACAACAGCAGCCTAGGGTGAGCATTGGCCAAAATAGGCCCTTGTTGAGTAACCAACTTGTGCTGGTGAGTAAAAAAGCACAACCAGGTTTTAATTTAACTCAGCTGCAAAGCTGGCAAAATGCCCTTGCTGGGCAACGGTTGGCGGTGGCCGACCCGCAACATGTGCCAGCCGGTATGTATGCGCAGCAAGCCATGACAGCTTTAGGCTTATGGTCTGAACTAAAAGGACAAATGGCCTTTAGTCACAACGTGCGAGCTACCTTGGCTTTAGTTGAACGGGGCGCAGCAGCATTGGGAGTCGTGTATGCCAGTGATGCGTTCACCTCGAAACAAATAGTGACAGTGGCGAAATTTTCTGACGCCTCGCACTCTCCTATTGTTTATCCTGCTGGGTTGTTGTCTGAGCAAAGTAGCGCTCACGCATTTTATGATTATCTTTGGTCTGAGCAGGCGAGAAACACTTGGCAGGCATTTGGTTTTGTTAATTTAAAACAAAACGTAAACTAAGTAAAAAATGGACACGATAAATATTCATGTTAACCGATTATGAATCACAGGCTTTACTACTTAGCTTAAAGGTATCCAGTGTCGCGGTGTTATGCAGCTTGCCGATTGGGCTGGTGGTGGCATGGGTGCTATCGCGCTGTCAATTTTGGGGTAAGAGCGTGTTAGACAGCTTAGTGCATTTACCATTAGTGCTGCCGCCCGTGGTGACTGGCTACTTATTATTGCTGTCATTGAGCCCGCAGTCTGCCTTAGGGGCTTGGCTAGAAGAGTATTTGGGGCTGAGTTTTGCTTTTAGTTGGCGCGGTGCCGCCTTGGCCGCTGCAGTGGTGGCCTTTCCATTACTGGTGCGCTCATTGCGTTTGGCGTTTGATAACGTTGACCCCAAGCTAGAGCAAGCGGCACGCACCTTAGGCGCGGGGCCCATTCGTGTGTTTTTCACCATTAGTTTGCCATTAATTTATCCCGGCTTATTGGCAGGCTTGGTGTTGGCTTTTGCCCGCAGTTTGGGGGAGTTTGGTGCCACTATTACCTTTGTTGCCAACATTCCTAATGAAACCCAAACCTTACCGCTGGCGATGTTTAGCTTTATTGAAACGCCGGGACAAGAGTTTGCCGCCGCGCGTTTGTGCGTGATTGCTGTGGTGCTGGCGTTAATGGCGCTACTTGGCTCGGAGTGGTTATCACGTAAAAACCAAACCAAGCGTAAGGGCGGGCGATGAGTGAATTAGCCAATTTGGTATTAGCCTGTGACAAGCGCTTGGGTGATTGCCGGTTAAGCCTTAATATCAGCTTGCCGCTGCAAGGGGTTGTGGGCATTTTTGGCCTATCAGGCTCGGGTAAAACCAGCTTAATCAACCTGATTGCGGGATTAATTAAACCTGATGCGGGGCGGATTGAATTTCAGCAGCAATGTTTTGTTGATCGTCAGCGCAAACGTTGGTTAGCACCTGAGCAACGACGCATTGGCTATGTGTTTCAAGATGCGCGGTTATTTCCCCATTACACCGTGCGCGGTAATTTACTTTATGGCCATCCAACCCGCGCCGACACGCCGGAAAAGTTAGCGCGAATTGTTGAATTATTGGGTATTAAATCACTGCTAGCGCGCCACCCTAATGGTTTATCGGGCGGTGAGCGGCAGCGGGTGGCAATTGGTCGCGCGCTATTATCAGACCCACAATTGCTATTAATGGATGAGCCACTGGCCTCACTAGATGAACCGCGCAAGCAAGAGTTAATGCCTTATCTAAAAGCGCTCTCTAGCGAGTTTAACCTGCCGATTATTTTGGTTAGCCACAGTTTAAATGAAGTATTACAGCTGGTGGACCATTTGGTGCTAATGGATGCAGGCAAGGTTGTGCAGCATGGCCCACTTGAGCAAGTGTGGAACAGCCCCGCGATGCAGCCTTGGCTTGGCGTGACCGAACAAAGTGTATTATTAACCGCCAAGGTCGCCGAGGTAACCGACGATCACGGCATGTTACCCTTGGCGTTAGCGAACAAAGCTGACGAGGGCGGAAAACCATTGTGTTTGTGGAGCAGCTGCCATCGCGAGAAAGAGAAAGGACAGGTACTGCAAGCCGGTCATGACGTGCGACTAAAAATTCGCGCCGCGGATGTTGCGGTCAGCCGTGTTCAGCCAGAGCAAACCAGCATGCGTAATATCTTGCCTGTTACCTTAGTGAGCATGACAGAACTCGCCGATCAGCAAATCGAGTGGCTAATGGCCGTGGGCGAGCAATTCATTAAGGCGCGGATCACCGCTTGGGCGCAACAAGAAATGCAGTTAAAAGCGGGCGAATCGGCATATGCCTTGATCAAAGGAATTAACGTACTCGGGGTAAGTAAAAAGAGTTAACAGCTAGATGATCCTTGATAAAGGACTCACCACACCATGCGCGCCTTGCTGTATATACCCAATCAACTTGAAGATGCATGTTTCAGAGCGCCACCGTGTTTTCAATACTAGGCACGCTAATGCAGGAATGTAGGCACCTTTCAAATTAGCGTAACAACGTAGTGGAAACACGGCGGCGCTCCCAAAGGGCAAGTTTTACACGCGTTTATGCTGTGTTATTGATTTTGATAAGGGGAAGCCATTACCTGCAATCAATGCCTTGCCTAAACGCGTGTAAAATCTTGCTGAAATCAAGCATCTCCAGGTTGATTGGGTATATATGGGTATAAATTTGAGTGGTGCGAACATCACTATGACCAAGCTGCGCCTGAACGGTACGAATGTCTGCACCGTTTTGTAGTAAGTGCGTTGCAAATGAATGACGTAACGTGTGCGGAGTGACATGTTTTTTTATGCCCGCTTGGTAAGCGGCTTTTGTAACGGCGCGTTGGAGCTGTTTTTCATCAATATGATGGCGGCGGATCAGCTTAGTTTCAGGATCTTGGCTGAGCTTGTGGGAGGGAAATAAGTACTGCCAGCCTAACCGTTTAGTTTGGCTTTGATACTTTATCCGCAAGCGATGCGGCATCCAAACACCTGAAAAATCAGGGTTGTTGAGATCTAAAGCCAAACAGCTCTCAACCGTATTAATTTGTGCTAGCAGCGCAGGAGTCAGTTCTTGAGCTAAAGTGACAATGCGATTTTTACCCCCTTTGGCATCCCAGACGCGAATGCACTTGTAATTAAGATCGATGTCTTTGACCCGTAAGCGAAGTACCTCGGTAATACGTAGTCCACTACCATACAATAGACTGCAGGATAAATGATGTTTGGCGCAGCATGTTTGAAAAAATTGTGTAACTTCTTCAATGCTGAGTACAACTGGCAATTTTGGCGGGCGCTTACTTTTTACAAAATTGAGTTTCAGGGAAAGTGGGCGTTGAATAATTTCTTTGTATAAAAAGCTCAACGCATTAAGGGCCTGCACCTGAGTGCCTGCTGCGACATTCTGCTGATTCACCAAGTGGCTTAAAAAATGTTCCACTTCTAAATCTGACATGTTGTTAGGGTGGCGCATACCACTGAAGCGGATAAAGCTCGCAATCCAAAATAGATAGCTCTCAATGGTGCGTTTAGCATAGCGGCGGCTATACATGTGCTCTTTTATCATAAGGAGAAAGGCGGACTTCATGTGACAAACCTTTTATCATATTGGATACTGTATTTATAGACAGTATTATGTAAAGTGTCCAATAACATTATTAGTCACCGTTTTGTCGGAATATAACAGCGAAGGCTCTATGAAGCCGATAATTGATTGTTTACTATAGATAAAAATGATGTAAATATTGTGGATATGTTTTAGACGCCGTTTTGGGGCGTTTTATCACCCCATTATGGGATCTAAGAAGCTGTTATGTTTCGCTAGGAATCAGGGAATGGAAATTACTAAAGAAGAAAAAGAATTACTGAAGCAGTATCAAATCCTGTCTGATTCGATGCCTAGTCTCGCAAATAGAGTAGCTATAGAAGTTGTTCCACCCGTTATTTTCGTTGCAATTGGCTTAGTAACTGGTCAGGTAATTTGGTACCTGGTGGTTATCACTCTCATGGTTGTTTACAACGTACAAAGGGTGTTGCGGCAATATAAAAATATTGTCAAACTTAAATCAATTTCAGAGAAGGCAATTGGCAATGTCAGCGAAGAACCAAAAACATAACAAACCGCTGCACGCCGACACATACTGCTACGCTCGTTTTTGTGTGTCGCTGCGCGCCATTTTACACAAAAACGCTCTCCGCAGTATGTGCGGGTGAGCGGGGCGTTAGCTTTAAGGTTTTATCCAATGAGTGATTATATAAAAGATATACGAAGTAAAATTGGCAATATCCCTCTGATGTTACCAAGCGTGGCGGCGGTTATTATAAATGGCGACGGGGAACTATTGCTTCAGGAAAAAACAAATGAGCCTTGGAGTTTACCTGCTGGAATGATCGAACTTGGGGAGTCTCCAAAAGAAGCTATGGTTCGTGAAGTAAGAGAAGAAACAGGTTTAGTTGTTAATCCAACTGAAGTGCTAGGAGTATTTGGTGGCAATGAATTTTCATATACTTATCCAAACGGGCATCAAGTTGAATACACAATCATATTGATGCTGTGTGAAATTGTTGGGAAGAGTAATAATAAATTAGATCCTGAAACGAAGTCTTTAAATTATTTTTCTAAAGAAAATATGCCTGAACTTGCTCTACCTTATCCTGTAGAAGTTCTATTTAATAAAGCTTCATCAGTATTCATAAAATAAAGCTAACAAGTTGCTTAAACGTAACTAAAACAGTGGGTTACGTTTCGCTTCGCTCCACATTATAACCCACAATTTTAGTCCGCTTAGCAAGGCGTTGAGGTTGTAGAATTTCTCTTTTTTAAGAAAAAAAGCCTGTTTTATGGGTTCCAAATGCATTACCTAATGACTTAAAAGCGCTTAGGATTGATTGCAGGGACTCGTTTTTTAGTCAAATCTGGCTGTTGGAGTTATTCTACAGTCTCGTTAGTGCGTCAAGCGAAGCTTGATGCATCTTGCAGGGTGCAAGTCCCTGTCGGGTAAGGTTTAACTCGCCACCCGTATCGAGTGTTGCGCCTATGGCGGAGCTGTTTTTTTTTTCAGCGAACAAGATAGGTGAAGCGTACACAGAGAATTAAGTAGGCCACAGGGGATGCGTGTCCCTGAAGTGCTGGTATCGCTCCGATAAATACAGTCTGACTGACGAGGTTTGTAACGCCACTGAAGTCCAAGCAAAGCAACCGTAATGAGTGAGGTTGTGGCGAGTCAGCGGAGTTATTAAGCCGTGGCATGTTTAAAGAGATGCATCAGGAACTTGAGAGAGCCAAGGGTGTTCCGCAAGGACGCGGTAGGGAAGCTAAGCCAAAAGCAAGGCCAACGATGACCCTCTGGCAGTCAGATTAACCCATAGTAGTTCGAGACGGGAAAGCCGATCACATGGCGAAGGGGTTAACAGTTATATCCCGTGTTTAGCAGACACATAGGCCGGACAATGTAGGGCTGGAACCACTATGACAACCGAACTAAACGCGATCACATTTAAATCACAGCGCCACCCCAAACACAGGTTTCAGAACTTATACGGATTACTAAGGGAAGACTGCCTGTATCAAAGTTGGGGTCAGCTCAATAAACAAGCCGCCGCCGGTATTGATGGCATCACCATGCCCGCTTATCAGCAGCAACTTGTTGGCAACATAACTCGACTGAGCGATGCCCTTAAGCATAAGCGCTTTCGAGCCCATGACATTAAACGTGTCTTTATTCCCAAAAGCAATGGCAAACAGAGACCGCTGGGCTTGCCCACGGTGGATGATAAATTGGTGCAACAAGGCGTGAGCCAGATATTGCAAAGTATCTGGGAAGCGGACTTTCTGCCCAATAGCTATGGCTACCGACCGAATAAAAGCGCCCATCAAGCGGTGCACAGTTTAGCGAAATATCAGGACATCCATCACTTTTTGCACTAATTCACATCCTGAGCCATAGTTTAAAAACCACTTATTGAGCAGGATGTGGCCATGACTTTACCTCGCGGGAAGTTGATCTGCCCTGAATCAACGC
>NZ_JAIMJA010000001.1 GCF_021295315.1 Motilimonas cestriensis
TTTTGCCATTTGCTTCCTTCAGATTTCACCTCGCGGTGAACACCCTTGCATAGGCTAACGGTTCTCTCTCGATTGAGCCCGTAGAGGACTTTCACCTCCTAGATCAACGCCATGCTCGGCGCACACACCTGAATATGGGGTGTCGGCTTCGCGACACCTATTCTTGTATGTTAAGTTTGCTCTTCACTAGTATTTATATTGGAAGGATTTAACTTCTCTTTATTAAATAGGAAGAATAAGAAAAATGCATATCCAATAATGCCCAAAAACATATTAATAAAAACCCAATACAGCGGCATTTGTTTAGGGCAAGCTTTAACTGCATGGATTATTGGCCACAGAAAAAGAAAGAGACCGGCAATAATTAATAAATTTTCACCTGCATGTTTAGATTCAAGAGCAACTGCAATTGCAACTACAATTAATGTAGTGGCAATTGCTATAAAAACTTTTTTCATATTACAACTTCCTTGTTATTAAATATTCGAGCTATCTGATAATTAACAATAAAACTTAACGACTTGTTAGGGATATTACTCCAACATAGCCTCTTTAGTTTCAATGAGTAAGCGAGCAACTTCAAGTGCCTTTTTATTATTTGCGGACAGTCCCATTGAGCCTGATTCTACTTTAATTAAATAAGCTGAAACCTCATGATCTTTAGAATCGTTGAGTAACAACTTAAAAACTTGAGGTAAATAGGATTGATATTCATCACGAGCCATCGGTATGTCACAAACACCTATAGGATCCCAAAGGTAAAATAGGATTTCATCAACTCGACGATATAGTCCTTTTTCCGAAGTGCTGAGCTTATTATTCATATATCCCTAACAGCGTATTACACGTTTTTCTTGATAAACCCAAACACTACCATCTAAGCCTAACCCATTAAAATAATTATTTATCATCCACTTACCACCGCTTTTCGCCATTAACTCTGAGCCCAGAGGAAAACAAAGCGAGCCTAGTATTTACCGAGACCAAATTTGGCCCCCATAAAGGATTTAGCTGATTTTTTTGTGATTATATATCAAAGCGTTAGAGATGAGGTGTGAACAAAGCGAGACTTTTACAATTTATTTACCGCGCCAAAACTTGGCAAAATCAGCCAACCCCCCATTATAACTGTATAAATAAACAGCACAAAAAGCAGGCGGTAGGTCATAGCTAAACCTCCATTTATCAAGACTATTAAAGCAAAGTTAGCCCTACTTGCTGATGGGCCACTGAGTTTGCTCGATGATAAGCCACCGATTCCGGTCGGCTGGCACAACCCTATCTCACGAGTATCAGGTATGAATGATACTCGTGTTAACATCTGTTGTAATCGCGCACTAAAACCAGCAACAATCTGCTACAAAACTGTTTTTTCCATTGGGCTCGTTCATTAATTTAGTTATAGTGAACCCAGATGTCTTGCCGTACTAACGGTGAAATAATGCTTTTGAACAGATAGTTAGCGATGCAGGATCAAGTATGAAAAAAGTAAAGAACGAAGCACAATTGCTGAAAAAAGCACTGGAAATTGGCCTAAAATACGCCGCTCAGCGTGGTTATGGTCAGTTAGAAAAGTATGTCACGCAAAAAGATAAGGTTGAGGTGGTTTATCGTTTGTTGGTACAAGATAAGCAAATTACGCCGTTGCCTGCCGATAAAGAAGACAGCCAACAGCTTAAGCATAAGTTGATTATTTGGATCAGTAAGATGCTGCCCGCTGATCACGAACTGCTCAAATAAACGTTACAAACAAGGGCGAATAAAGCCTTTATTGTCAGCTAATAACGCTTTTGCGTCACTGGCTGACAACTGAGCTAACAGCATCACAATGGCGGTTTTACAATGACCGCCACATTGTAACAAGGCATCACTCGCCTGCTCTCTACTGCATTCTGTTGCTGCCATCACAATGTTTTTTTGCCGTTCAACCAGTTTGGCATTGGTCGCTTCTACATCCACCATTAGGTTGCCATAAACCTTACCAATGCGGATCATCGCGCCAGTGGTAAGCATATTCAAAATCAGCTTTTGCGCTGTACCTGCTTTCATTCTTGATGAGCCAGTTACCACCTCTGGACCAACCACTGCGCATATTTCAATGTCAGCCAATTGCGCCATAGGGCAAGCCGGATTACAGGCCACGCTGATCACTGTCGCGCCTTGCGCTTTAGCATAATCCATCGCGCCCAGCACATAAGGGGTACGGCCACTTGCCGCAATGCCCACCAGCACGTCTTGGTCACTAAAATTAATCTGCTGTAAATCGATTCCGCCCTGCTCGCGATTATCTTCTGCGTTTTCCACTGCCGCTAAAATGGCTTGATGACCACCAGCAATTAAGCCCACCACTTGGCT
The DNA here is from genome assembly GCF_021295315.1 of Motilimonas cestriensis. Classification (GTDB taxonomy): domain Bacteria; phylum Pseudomonadota; class Gammaproteobacteria; order Enterobacterales; family CBDFNC01; genus Motilimonas; species Motilimonas cestriensis. Next base: position 2,356 of record NZ_JAIMJA010000001.1, read on the forward strand.
AGGGTCGCTGCCAAAAGTAGGCGGACATTCACTGGCATCTAAAATGCCTAATCGTCCTGAGGTACCAGCGCCAACGTAGATCAACCGTCCTCCTTGTTGCAAGGCGGCGGCGATAACATCCACACTATGACTAATAGCGGGTAAAGCAGCCTCAACAGCAAGGGGCACCTTTTGGTCTTGCGCGTTAATCACTTTTAGCATGTCGAATGTGCTTAGGGTATCAATGTGCTCACTGGCAGGGTTACGACTTTCAGTAACAAGATGATTCAATTTTATTTGCATGGATTGGGCCATCGCCTTTGCAGAATATTAAGGGTGAAGTAGAAAAAAGTAACCCGCAAAGCCGAGCCAACTGACCGCTAATAACAGCCAAGGTAATACGCTTTGTTTTGCCGTTGTTGGTTGTGTCGGCAATGTTTCATTACTTATGGTTGGGTTAGTATGCTCTTGCTCAAGGGTTGATTTAGCTTGTTGTAACTTACGCTTTTGCTTATCTAATTCGCGGGCTTTTTCTTTATTGCGCTTTTTATATTCTTCAATGCCCTTTTGAATGCCTTGTGCAATCAGTTTGGTCTGCTCTTTGGTCTGACCCGGTTTTTGCGTGGCTTTTGCTACTTGCAATGCTTCAGCAACCACTTCCGGTGACACACTATTTCGTTTTGCCATGTTTACTCTTTGCTTAGGTACGTTAGGGCTATTATGCAATAGCATCAGAGCAACGCAACGGTCAGCGTGATAAAGATCCATTACTGACTTTTAACTCAGTGATAACAGCCACGCTCATTCCGCCAAAGTAGTTTACTTTTAGCCAGCTATCACCATAGAGAACACTAATAAGGGCGTATTTATACAACTTATTTATCCATGAAAATTAAGTTGTATAAATTATCAAGCCTATAAAATAAAAAATATCAGCACATAACCCTTTTTAAGCCACTAAGTTCTAACAACCTCGTTGAGATTTCTTCTACTGATAACGTAGTGGTATTTAGGTAAGGGATCGCTTCACGTCGAAATAAAGATTCCACTCGATTTAGCTCTTTTTCACATTGTTTTTGACTGCAATATTCACTATTTACATAACGCTCGTGTCGGATAGCCATTAAACGGTCAGTATTTATGGTGAGCCCGAAGGCCTTGAAACGAAAGGGCTCAATCTCTTTTGGCAGCTTTAACGACGCCATATCATCTTCAATAAACGGGTAATTAACGGCGCGAATACCAAACTGCATAGCAAGGTATAAACTGGTGGGGGTTTTTCCACATCGCGACACGCCAAGTAGAATAATATCAGCTTGTTCTAAGTTGTTTAACGACATGCCATCATCGTGGGCCAAGGTGTATTCCACAGCTGCTATTCGGTTTTGATAACTGGCGGCATCTTTTTCAATGCTGTGGGAACGGTGTAACTGTGGTGATGGCGCTAACCCAAGATCGCGTTTTAATGGTGCAACTAAACAATTTAATACATCATAAAAATACCCATTCCCTTGTTCAATAATGGCCTTGACTTCAGGGATCACGATTGAAAAAAACACTAATGGCTTTTGCCCAGTGCTAACATGCTTTTGATTAATAAGGCTTTTAACATAAATGGCACGTTCTTCAGTTTCAACAAAAGGCAGTGTTATCTGCGCAATTTCAATCGGAAACTGGCCCAAAACCGCATGACCTAATGTCTCAGATGTAATAGCGGTACCATCAGAAACGTAAAACACATCACGAAAATTTTTTTTGCACTGCATAAGAAGTTGAATCCTTTATGACGTCCTGTAATTTCAAAGCCGTGAATATTGATAACTAAATTTTCACAGTAATTTTACAAACCTATGGCTAAAGTGAGCATCATTGTGGATCAGTGGCTAACTTCACGCCACTGAAAAACAGCTAATTGAGACTTTAGTAACGCGCGACTAGCAACCTCACCGTTGCGTAGCGACTAAATGATAAGACGTAACATTTATTGTAAAACAAAGTCTAGGAGACATACCGTGGATCAGAATGTGGTTTGGTACGATGCTTTATCAATGAACGATGTTGATAAAGTGGGAGGTAAAAACGCATCTTTAGGTGAGATGGTTGCCAATCTTTCAAATGCTGGGGTAAAAGTGCCAAATGGTTATGCTACCACCGCTTTTGCTTTTAACCAATTTTTAGAAACCAACCAGTTAAATGATCGAATTTATCAATTGCTTGATAAATTGGATGTCGATGATGTTAACGCATTAAAAGCAGCGGGAACCACAATCCGCCAATGGGTGCTGGATGCCCCTTTTCCTGCTGAATTAGAAGATGGCATTCGACGCTTTTATCAAGCTCTGGGGGACGGTGACGAAATGCTGCCGGTGGCCGTTCGCTCTTCGGCAACTGCTGAAGATCTCCCCGATGCATCTTTTGCAGGTCAACAAGAAACCTTCTTAAATGTTCGTGGCATTGATGCGGTAATTGAAGCGACTAAACATGTCTTTGCTTCGCTGTTCAATGATCGTGCTATCTCCTATCGCGTTCACCAAGGTTTTGACCATAAAGGTGTTGCTCTTTCTGCTGGTATTCAGCGCATGGTGCGTTCAGATAAAGCGTCATCTGGCGTGATGTTTACTCTTGATACTGAATCAGGCTTTGATCAAGTAGTGTTCATTACCTCCTCATGGGGCTTAGGTGAAATGGTAGTGCAAGGTGCGGTGAATCCAGACGAATTCTACGTTCACAAACCTATGCTACAAGCGGGGAATCATGCCGTGGTACGTCGCACATTTGGCTCGAAACTCATTAAAATGGTTTACGCCGACGGCAAAGAAATCGGCACGCAAGTTGAGGTGATTGACACCACCACCCAAGAGCAGCGCCAATATTCCCTAAGGGATGACGAAATTGAAGAGTTGGCAAAACAGGCGGTGATCATTGAAAAGCACTACGGTCGCCCAATGGATATCGAGTGGGCAAAAGACGGTGTAACGGGTGAGCTATTGATTGTTCAAGCCCGCCCTGAAACGGTTCGTTCGCGCGATGATAAGCATGTAATGGAACGCTTCCAATTAAACAATCAATCATCAAACCAAACCTTGATTGAAGGCAGAGCAATTGGTCAACGTATTGGTGCGGGTGTGGTACGCGTTGTCACAAGCCTTGAGCAAATGGATCAAGTGCAAGCTGGCGATGTGCTGGTTGCCGATATGACAGATCCGGATTGGGAGCCGGTGATGAAAAAAGCGGCGGCAATTGTGACCAACCGCGGTGGCCGGACTTGTCATGCTGCAATCATTGCCCGTGAATTGGGCATTCCCGCGGTCGTTGGTTGTGGTGATGCCACCAGCTTACTAGAGAATGGGCAATCGGTTACGGTTTCTTGTGCTCAAGGTGAAACCGGTTATGTGTTTGCAGGAGAATTGGATTTTGAAATTAAACGTTCATCAGTCAGCGACCTACCCGACTTGCCATTAAAGGTCATGATGAATGTCGGTAACCCTGACCGCGCGTTTGATTTTGCCACTATTCCAAATGAAGGAGTTGGACTTGCACGTTTAGAATTCATTATTAACAAAATGATCAGCATTCATCCAAAAGCCCTGCTGAATTACGATGAACAATCAGCCGAGTTAAAAGCTGAAATTGATCAACGCATCGTCGGTTACGCGAGCCCCGTTGAGTTCTATATTGAAAAACTAACTGAAGGCATTGCAACGTTAGCTGCCGCATTCTGGCCAAAACGGGTGATAGTGCGAATGTCTGATTTCAAATCAAATGAATACCGTAATTTAGTGGGTGGCGTTAATTACGAACCCACTGAAGAAAACCCCATGCTCGGTTTTCGCGGTGCATCTCGTTACATTTCAGAAAAGTTTCAAGATTGTTTTGCTTTGGAGTGTGAAGCAATGAAACGAGTGCGTAACAAAATGGGTTTGAAAAACGTTGAAATAATGATCCCATTTGTACGCACCACGACAGAAGCGGCAGCTGTGATTGATCTACTGGCAAAGTTTGATCTACGCCGCGGCGAAGATGGCTTAAAAGTGATTATGATGTGTGAATTACCTGCCAATGCTATTTTGGCTGACGACTTTCTAAAGTTCTTTGATGGCTTCTCAATCGGCTCGAACGATATGACACAATTAACCCTTGGTCTTGACCGCGATTCTGGCGAAATTGCTCATATGTTCGACGAGCGCAACCCTGCGGTGAAAGCCATGCTTGCAATGGCGATTAAAGCTGCCAATAAAGCCGGTAAATACGTGGGTATCTGTGGCCAAGGCCCATCCGATCATGATGATCTAGCCCAATGGTTAATGGAGCAAGGCATCGATTCGGTTTCTTTAAATCCCGACACGGTGCTTGAAACTTGGCTACATTTAGGTGCAACTAAACCTGAGCAGTAACGACTAATTAATAGTTAAACACTATTCAGCCTGGGTTTTGTTTAAGTTTATCGCAGCCAGATAGAGTATGTTATACGGCAAAATTTCATTTTCAGGGATGAAAAGGCGAAACGTATAGGCATATATTCACAGCATTTTTGCAGGAAAGCATGCGATTACGCTTATCCAAAATTCAGGTTCTTAAATTAAATAAATCACCACGGCCTTGGCTGTGGTGATTGGTTGATATACAAAGAACTTTTTTAATCTAATGGGTGGATACGCTCACTCAGCGAGGTGTAACGTTGCCGCCAGCACTTGACATTTTTAATTTAACTGAGGGATGCACTCACCTGATGAACCAAATACACTAAGCCCTTATAACTTATGCCACTGTGTTCAGATAAACCTATCTCACAGGTACGGCTGTTACTCACGCCGATCTTACAATCATTAGGCACTTGCGATTTCAAATCCGCTAACGCAGAAGCGTTCAACTCGGGGTAAAGTAAGCCTTTATCGCCTGCAAAACCGCAACACTGCATATCTGGTGGCACAATCAATTGATGGGTACACATTGCTGCTATGCGCTGCATCGTCGCGGCTAAGCCACGTTTACGAGTACTACAGGTGATATGGAGCATTACCGGCTCATCAAGTGGGGTTAGGCTTAAACGCGGTAACACAAACTGCTCAATAAATTCAACAGAATCATATATTTTTAGGGTAGAAGTGATGCCCGCATTAGCGGTCATTGCGCAGGGGCTGGTATCCATGTAAATCGGATATTTACCGTGTTCACTGGCACTGAGTAGCGCATGCTCAAGTTGGTGAGACTTTTGCCGGGCTAAGTTCATTCTGCCTTTACTTTGATAAGCCATACCACAACAAAGCTCGGTGGTGGCTTCCGGCAAAATTACTCTAAAGCCCGCTTTATGTAATAAGGCAATGGTGGTTTCCATTAAGCTCAACTCTCCCTGCGCTGCCATGTCGGGATCTGGCCCCATCACGCGGCTGCTACAACTGGGAAAGTACACCACGGTCGGTTGCTCAATTGCTGCATCTGTTTGCGTGTTAACGGCTAGGCTTTGTATTGCAGTGAAATCCGGCGCACTCAGCGGAGCAAATTGACTCCACTTTATAAAACGATGTCCCGTTGCGTGATTTAACCCTTCGGTTAAACGCTGCAACCCGTCTCGGCCCAGTACTCGGCTGGTTAACTGGGCAAGGTTTAACCCCTGTTTGGCCAAGTTGATAACCTGGGAAAAATTCGCCGCGGTCCACTTTGCTAACTTAGAATGACTGGCCAATTGTTGACTGCGCAATTGTTTAATTAAGGCGCCAGTATCAATGCCAACGGGGCAACTGTCGGCACATAAACCGGTGGCGGCGCAAGTATCAATGCCTTGATATTGAAAGGCATCGAGTAAAGGCTCTAAGGTTTTTTCACTTTCACCAAGATTACGCCGTTGCTGAATATGCCGCCATAAAACAATACGTTGGCGCGGGGTTAAGGTCAGATCTTTACTGGGGCAGTTGGGCTCACAAAAGCCACACTCTATACATTTGTCAATAATGGCATCAGCAGCTGGTAAGGTTTTTAGATTTTTTAAATGAATAAAAGGATCTTCACTGAGCACCACTCCTGGGCTGAGAATATTGTCAGGGTCTAACAACCCTTTAATTTCCCACATTAGCTCATAGGCTTTTTTGCCCCACTCTAGTTCGACAAACGGTGCCATGTTACGCCCCGTGCCGTGCTCAGCTTTTAACGATCCTTGATGATCTAAGGCAATGAGCTGCACTACCCTTTGCATAAAATTCTGGTAACGCTCTATTTGCGCTGGACTATTAAAATCTTGGGTAAAAACAAAGTGCAAGTTGCCATCAAGGGCATGACCAAAAATAATGGCTTCATGGTAGCCATATTCTGCAAATAATTGCTGCAGTTGGCGTGTAGCGCTGGCTAATTGCTCTACGGCCACTGCAATGTCTTCAATAATTACCGTGGTGCCTGTATCACGCACCGCGCCTACCGCTGGAAATAGCCCTTTGCGAATCGCCCAAAGTTGCTCACAAGTAGCACGCTCTTGGGTAAAAGCGATACTATCTATTGGTTTAAACGCCGCTAAAACCTCTGCCAACTGGCTTATTTGCTGGCTTAACATAAGTTGATCATTCGCGCGGGTTTCTATCAACAACGCAGCATTGTTAATGTTTAACTGAGCAATAAAGGCTGGCATATCAGGTTTATCGGCAATGGCTTGTAAACTTGCACCGTCCATCAGTTCAACCGCTGCCACGTTCATTTGCTTTAATTTGGCCACCGCCAAACAGGTGGTTTCAATGTTTTCAAACACCACTAAAGAGCTCGCTTTAAAGGGTTGCTCTGGCACGGTGTGATAGGTGATGTTTGAAATAAAGCCCAGCGTTCCTTCTGAGCCAATCATTAAGTGCATCAAAATATCAATAGGGTCGGTAAAATCGACCAAGGCATTAATACTGTAACCCGTGGTATTTTTAAGGCGAAACTTATGCTTGATCAACGTGGCTAATTGCGCGTCATTTTTGGTTTGAATCGCTAATTGAGCCAGCTCATGTAGTAAGTGTTTATGGCTAACACAAAAGTCTCGTTTGCTTTGCTCATTGGCCGTATCAAGTACTGTGCCATCGGCTAAAATAAGCCGCATTGCCGCTAACGTACTGTAAGAATTTTGCGCGGTGCCGCAGCACATGCCACTGGAATTATTGGCCGCTATCCCGCCAATTTTACAGCTATTAATGGAAGCGGGATCAGGACCAATTTTGCGCTGCAATGGTGCTAGAATTTGGTTGACCCGTGCACCAATTAAGCCCGGTTGCAGGCGAATAAGCTCACCCTCATTAAGTAATTCATAATCGCGCCAATGGTTCGTCAGCTTAATTAAAATAGAATCGGTAATCGCTTGGCCCGATAAACTCGTGCCCGCCGCGCGAAAGGTAACAGGGAGATAAAACTCGGCGGCGAGTTGTAACACACGGATCACTTCGCTTTCATTATCAAGTAACAGTACCGCTTTAGGCACCAACCGATAGCAACTGGCATCGGTGCCGTAAGCTAAGGTGCGCAAGGGGTCTAGCATCACCCTGCTTTCAGGGATAAATTTTTTTACCTGTTCGGAGAACTGTTGCAACACGTCCAAATTAACCACCACTAACGAATGAATATCATTGATAACATTCACTAAAAGCGATGATCAGTGACAACACAAGTTTTAAAGGATGATTGCGCTTACAAGCTCACAAATTATCTTATTATTCCTTATTTAAATAGTGATTAATCCTGCCACTTCTGACGCATTTTTTTGATGGTTTCGGCTGGTACGCCATGAATGTTTTTATATTTACCGTGACAAACTTTGATGGTTAATGGAATGTTTAGAGTATTGGCCAAATCAACATAGGCCTGCATTTCCCAATGCTCAATAAAGGTATTAGATACCACCACTGATTGACCAGCTAATAAATATTCACGCGTCTGCGCTAAACACCATTGATGAGCATCTGGCAGTAATTGAGGTTGAAAATGATAATTCCCCTGTTCATTAACAAAGTATTGATCTGCCTCTAAATGAACGCCATCAAGGGTTTTAGCTAAGGTGGATTTACCGCTGCCGGGTAAACCTCGAATTAAGGTAAGTTGTTTGGCCATATTTTAATCCCAGACGCCATTAACTCTCATTAAATAAACCAAAATAGGCATTGCATAGCATTATGGCTACACTTATTAAACCAAGCAAAAAGGGCTAGCTTATGGTATTGGCAAAATATTTATGTCGTTATAGTGCGCTTATACTAACGCTTTGTGCCTTCAGTAGCACCAGTTACGGTAAAGAAACCATTACTTGGATCGAGTATGGTTTACCGCCTGTATTCATTTCCTCTGGACCACATAAAAACCAAGGTTTTGCAAACCAATCAGCCAAGTGGTTACAGCAACGTATGCCGCAATGGCGCCATGTTACTAAGTTGGGGGCGATCCCGCGCTTTTTGAGCATGGCAAAAACAAAACATTTGGTATGCAGTAGCGTATTGAAAAATGCAGCACGTGAGAACGATCTTTACTTCTCAAAACCACTGCAAAGTCTTTCACCTCATCGACTTTACTTTTTAGCCAAAAATAAAGCGGTATTAGAAACGAAAATAGGTCACTCCCTAAGCCAAATTATTAGCCTAGAAGAAATAATGAAACACCTAGATAAATTGGTGTTTGCTATCGCAGGGGGACGCAGCTATGGCGATAATCGCGATAAAATTCTCGATAAATACCGCGACCAAATGCATATTTCTACTCAATACAAACTCAGCTCTCAATTCATTACCCGACTACTCGCCGATCGGGTGGACCTTATCATTGAATACCCTTGGATTATTGCCTATGAACAAACGCAATTAAACTTCGAAAGAGACGATCTCGCTTCTGTCGCCATTGCTGAATCCGCACCTATTCTTGAAGTTTATATTGCTTGCTCAAAAACACCTGCTGGTAAAGCCGTGATTGACGCGATCAATCAGATCAGTGATGCGCATCCAGAAAGTCCGCTGCAACAATTTGTTGAACAATGGAATACCGCCACTAATTGAACCTTTAAAACTGCCAACGTTTCAATGGTGCTATTTCATCTATTCCTTGGCGACCAAGCCTGTCTATTGCATCCACTTGCCACCATTGTTCTGGCGTGACCAGTTCATTTAAAGGGTGCTTATTCGATAGCGCTTGTGTTGATAACACCCTTACATAGGGTTCACTTAAGATTTTTGCCAGTGCCTTTTTGTCTGCCTCGCTCCATGATAAGGCAGGCTTAAATTGACGATGTAGCACATATAACTGTAGCCCTGCCGCTAAGTCTTCCAATTCAGGAGACAGCAGCACCACCGCATCCAGCTGGTGTTGCGCGACATAAGCTTGCTGTGACAAACGTAGCGCTTTAATTTTAATGAGTAAATCAGCTTCATTTTGCGCTATCACTGGGGCTAATTTTGGCCAAATTTGCTGAAAATCATGGCTTACTATCTTGGCCATAGTGACTAAGTTGGCGCTATTAAGCCAAACATAAGGCGACACGCCTTGCTCGGTGCGCTGATAGACTACACCTCTCGCGTTTGGTCGCAGCGCTTGCGCCGCATCCACTTCAATAATCTGTATATTATACTCGCGCAAAGCCAAATAGAGCGGGTCTTGTGCCCATACCGAGCCTAACGTCACCACCACCTTTGCTTGCTTGGCTATTGGTGCCATTTTTTCTGAATGTTGCTTAAACCAATTGGGCAGGCGCGATAGTCCATAACGTGCGGGTGCCACGTAGTTTGTCTGCAATGGCGTATTAACGGTCAGCGCTTGACTTAACATGAGTGTCACGGGCGTTGTGGTAACAATATCAACTTTCTCGGCCATTACTGGCTTAGTGAATTCCAGCAAACACAGCAGAGTTATAGCCAAAAGTTGTAACATAATAGAGGAAAGATTAGACAGCACGTCTGCGCTCCTTAAAGATAATTTGATACAAACAAGCAATCAGAAAAAAAGTGGCTGAAACCATAATGATGGCCGCACCAGATGGCACCGGTAGTTTCAGCTCCATTGGCAACCAAGTGCCCAACAAACAACTCACAGTCGCAAGCACGGCAGACCAACGGACAAAGCTGCTCATATTAGGCGTAAATAAACGAGCCGTTGCACCAGGAATCAACAACAACGCGCCCACCAGCACGGCACCAATCATTTTCACCGCAGCAATAGTGATTAAAGTGATCATGATGACAAATAGATAATCGAAAAATGTAGCAGGCACACCTCGGACTTTAGCGATGTCAGGGCTGATACTACTCAACAAAATACGGTTAAACGTTGGCAGTAAACAAGCCAGAATCACCACACAGCTGATCAACAATAGCCATAGGTCTTGATCGGTCACCGTTAGAATCGAACCAAACAGCACATTTTCTAAAATATGCACGTTTACCTTACGCGCAACAAAGGTCAACATCGCCGCCCCAACGGCCAAGGCCAACGCCAAAAACACCCCAACTAAGGTGTCATAAGGCACTTGGGTTCTGCTACGGACAAAGTGCAGCAATAGAGCAAAGACCATACAGAAGGTGAACAGTCCAATCAGTGGACTTTGCACTGGCTCGCCTAACAAAATACCAAGGGCAATACCGGTTAATGCACCATGACCCACCGCTTCAGAAAAAAAAGCCAAGCGTTTAGCAATCACTAATGTGCCTAAACCTCCTAAAATAGGCCCTAAAATAAGCGCCGCTAATAATGCATTAATCAAAAAGCCATAGCTAAAACTTTCACTTAACCAACCTTGCTCGGCGGCATAAGCCGCGCCATCTCGAATACTTTGGATCACGCCATTGCCCTTATTTGATGGTTAGACTGATGCTGACTAAGCTGGCATAAGCTCACAAAGTCAGTCGGCTGCGCCTTAGGTAACACTTGGTCTACGCTACCACTGGTTACCAAGGTTTTATTTATAACATGCACCTGATGAGCGATACGTTTGATTGCGTTTAAGTCGTGGTGCACCGCCACAACGCTGGCACCTTTGGTGACTAATTCTTTGATTAAAAATTCAATTAAGCTTATCCCTTGCTCATCCATGCCATTAGCGGGCTCATCCAACATAATGAGATCCGGCGCATCAAGTAAGGCTTGAGCGAATAACACCCGCTGTTGCTCACCGCCCGATAAACGGCCCATTTTACGCTCTGCTTTTTCAACCATGCCCAGTACAGCCAGCTGGTCTTTTATCCGCGTGATGGTTTTCGCTTTGCGGCGCCAAAACAGTGGGGTTTGACTTTGGTTAAGTAACATAAAGTCCATCACAGTTAACGGCAGGCTGGGTTCGAAACTGGCTTTTTGCGGCACGTAAGCAACCCGGCCACGGCCGTTAGGCCAATCAAGATGAATGCGCCCAGTGAATGGCGTTAAGCCCAGCATGGAACGCAATAAAGACGTTTTACCTCCCCCATTTGGTCCCATTACCACATGACATTGACCGGCAGCTAAAGTATGGGTGATCGGGCCTAATATTTGCGCGTCGTGCTCGCCATAACTTAAACATACATTTTGCAGTTGAATTTGTGGCCCAGTGATTTTTATATTCATCATATCTGAAATGCACATTTTGCGGTTGAATTAGCGTTCCGTTCGTTTATTTGCATTATTGAACGGCCTCTTTTTGGGCAGACGCATTGGCGTAATGGATGGCTTTGATTAGGGTATTAATGTTACTTTGCATCTCAAGCATTACCTTTTCTGGCTCATAGTCACCATGGGTCATGTGGGAAAAGCGGAACAGCTTTACACCTGTCGCTTGCTCAATGGTGGTCACAAATCGGTTAGGCATGTCGAGTTCATAAAACAACACATCTATGCCACTGCTGCGAATTTGATTAATAGTATCTTGTAGCTGGCTGGCACTTGGGGCCACGCCATGGGCTGGTTCAATCACTGCGGGTGCGTCAATACCGAATTCTTGCAATAAATATCCGTATGCATCATGAGTGGTTGCCACCTTGATAGTTTGCATATCAACTTGCGCAAGCGCTTGCATGGCTTGGTATTTCATTGTTCTTAGCTGTTGGCCATAATGACGCGCATTTTGCCGATACAGACTGGCGTTACTTGGATAAAATGCCGCCAGTTGGTTAGCAATTTCATAAACTTGCGTCATGGTGGCACTTAGCCCCATAAAAGTGTGTGGGTTTACCGCCCCCTGCCCCACACTTTGCCCTCTGGCGGATAATAAAGGCACACTGGCATTCGCATCGATCACCAATAGATCACTACGCTGAGCGGCTTTGATCACCTTGAGAGCAAAGTCATCATGACCGATACCGTTAACCACAATGGCATCCATTTTTTGCACACGGGCAAGATCTTCTGGCTGCGGTTGATAGTTGTGGGGATTAAAGCCCGCAACCACGAGAGGCAATACCTCAGCGGTATCCCCAACAATGGCGCTAACATAGCTGTAATAGGGCTGTAAGGTAATACCAATAGTCGGTTTGTCTTTGGCTATTGCACCATTTGAATGAAGTAGCAAACTAAACCAAAACAGTAGACATAAATAGATTTGTTTCATGTAATTTCCTTGTGACCAAATAACCGGTTACTTTGTTGCTCGGGGACCCATAACCTGTTGCCAACCTTGCTTGATAAGCAGGTTGTCATTGATCGCAACATTAATATAAGAGGACGCAGATTTAGCCTTAATATCGGCCTCTTCATGGCCATGGCCGATGTTGCCACGAAACCATATTTGTGATGGCGTGGCTGATACATTAAGTAAATATTGTGGGTATGTTTGTGCTGACAGGCTGATCCCCTGATAAACCCCTGGGCTAATTTGCTGCCATTGGTGCTGTCCTTTATCAAGCCAACCTTTGTCGCGGACAAAAGGACTTAGCCACATGGCTTCAAGCTGCGCAATAGACGGCCAGTGCTCAGCGGAGCCAGACACTGATGCAGCTTTAAGTAGCTGAATTTCCATGTCCGCCAAGCGTAACTCAGACACCATGGCGTTGATGTTAGGATCTAACTGATTAACATCAACTTCATGGCTTGCTAATGATCTGCCCTGTTGCTGAGCTTGATGAAAAGGCAGCAGCCCAGCCCCAATTGCAACTAGCAGCGTAATGACCAAAGCAACCCAGCGCATTTCACGCACACCATTAGCGGCATGAATAACTTGCTGCACACTCATTTTTCACTGATCTCACTGCCATCACGTTCAACGGGCATCTCATGGCCAGCATCAAACACCACGTAAAAATCCCCTTGCGGTCGCGGCAGTTGTACCCGTGACTGCGCATCGGTGCGCGCCATCGCAATAACATTATCACTGTAGTCGTATACCTTGACGTCATAGTCCACGGCGCCGCTACCATCGCTGTATCCCGCTTCACAAATTAAGGCTTGCTGCTGATACCAACAAGCCATTAACGGAAAATGCGCCCAAGCAGGTGCGGCAAATAATGCTGTAAAAGCCACAGCAAAAGCCGGCAAGTTGATCTGTGGGTGCTTAACACCTTTGCTAAATAACATGATCTTCTCTTCTCACTAAGGCAAAACGGCTTCAAATGTTAAATGCAACGTTGCACCCGACTCGTCTGCCAGTGGGTTGCCTTCAAGCGGGCCTTCATGACGGGCTTTAAAGATGTAGCGGCCTGCATTCACTGGGGTAAAAGTCACTTTACCTTGCTCATCACTGGTCACCTCAATTTGCTCTTGGCTATTACGGTATAAGGTGCCATCTCGGGTGATCTCGGCTTTGACGCCGCTTTTTGGCTGACCTTGGTAATAAAGTTGAAAAGTCACAGGCGACCCCGCAACAATGTCCGCCGGATGCGTAATGGGTTTTAACTCTAAATACTTGCCTTCTAATTTAAAGGCTTCAGTGCTTGGTTTACCCACGGTAATGTAGGTTTCGACTCGGCTGACAGACAGTGTTGTGCTAATGTCTCGCGCATTACTCGGCAGTAATTGCAAACGGCTTACTTTATCTGCGCGTAACCATTTCTCCGTGTCACGCTTACCGGCTTTGTAACGGGTGTAATAGACAGGCTCGCTATTCACCGTTACTTTATGGGTACCCGTTTCAACAAAATGAAAGTCGAATACCGAGCGGCGCTTACCACGACTCACATGATCGGGGCGTAGCACCTGACCCGTAGGCAAGATGATACTGGCTGACTCGGCACTGGCAGGTTTATCCATTACAAACGTGCCATGTGAGGCTGTCACATCAAAGGTGATCCACTCACCGTCCGATTTAGAGACATTGAAGTGAGAAGGCAAGATCCAGCGCGGATGCGCCTGAGCTAAACCGCTGGCGAGTAACCCCGAAATAACAAAACTAGCGATGGCTAGTTGGCTAACACTCTGTTTAAAAATCATAAAAAGTTCCTATTCTTTAATCGTTAAAATTAACTAGCAACGATAAGCTTGGTTAGGGCTGATAAATCAGGCTGATAGGCCCTGTTTCAGCAGTGGGCTCTAACACTTTAACTACCCCTTGTTCGCCAAGATGTATGGGTTGCTTTAGGTAGTTGCGACCGCCGTGCTCACGGACGACTTCAATATGAACCGTGTAATCACCTGCTGGAATTTTTTCGCCCTGATCATCAATTAATGACCAGTCAAATTTATAACTGCCCGCGGGTTTAGTGGCACCTGTTACCCCGTCAAGCCATGGCTGTTGGTAGCGACCAATTTTTCGCCACCAACTGCGTAAGTCTTTATGCCATTCGTCTTTTCCGAGCCACAAACTCACGGTGCGAACCACTTCGCGATCTGCATTTTCAACCCAAACGGCCACATAAGGTCGGTTATATTGACTGGTTTTAATGTCAGGTAAGGCTAACTCAAAGGTTAACTTAGTCGCTGCCGGCACCGTTGTAGCAGCGCCGACAAAGGGCCAGCCCAGCGCAACAACTAAACAGGCGATAACACCAAGCTGACGTTTAATACCATTAGGTGAAGTAAAATTATTCATTGCTATCCTTGTACCAACTCCGATTAGGGAACTGCGATCCAATAGAGTAAAAAAGTCGCTAAACTGCCCCAACCACACCATTTCAGTCCAGCCATGAAGCTTTTCTTTTTCGGCACTAACAAACACACACCGGTTAGGACAAAACCCAGCATTAATAACGCGCTAATGTCGATAAATAACTGCCAAATTGCACCGCTGTTTCGACCTTTGTGTAAATCGTTTAACACCGCTATTAAGCCAAAACGCTGCTCTTCTACTTCTCCTTGACCGGTTAACATATCGATAAACACCGAGGCGCTATAACCCGGTCCTTTGAAGCTAAAGCTAATTTCACCCGCCACTAGCTCATCACCATCACGATCGCGGTACAACTCGTAGCCCGACACTTGGCCCGATAGCCCGCCATGGCTTTTGACAAACTCAACTAATGCCAATTGGTTTGGCGTGTCTGCTTGATCGTTACTTCGTAATAAAGCGGCCGGCACAGTGAATTCAACCAACCGCACAGCGGGCGTATCACTAACAAACCAAGCCGCACGATTTAATGTGATTCCCGTCACCACAAAAAACAGCACCACCATTAATAACGCCATCGAAATATAGATATGTAAAACCCGTGCCCAAGACTGAACACTTTTATTTTTCAACATGATAATTGTATTTTCAGTACCAAAAGCGGTGCACTAATGAAATGCAGGCAAAGGCGAGCCTTGCCTGCTATTGTTGTATGCCTTAGTAGCGGATCATCACAGATGCATTAAGGTTACGCCCTTCGCCGACTGCCGTACCAGATTGACCGCCACCTTTCAGGTAGTCTGTGTCTAGCAAGTTCTCAACATTAACGCGCATAATCACGTCTAGGTTTTCATCGTAATTAAGGGTATGAGACACGCCTAAGTCAAAACGGGTGTAAGCGTCTTTCTTATAGGTGTTTTGTTCATCGCCGTATCGCGCGCCTTGATAAATAGCGCCAAGGTTTACATCTGTTCCTTGCTCAAACGAATAACGAGCCCACAAGCTACCTGATAGTTCCGATACATCTGCAGGACGGTTACCATTAATGCTGGCATCAAATTTATCTTTAATTTCAGCATCTAATGCCATCATTGAGGCGCTTAATGACAGTGCATTGCTGATATAACCCGTGGCTGCAAGCTCCATACCGCGATGCACTTGTTCACCTGCTTGCGTGGTTTCGATTTGGCCATTTGGCGCATCTTGGCTGATTAAAATGTTCTCTTGGCTAATATCAAACAAGGCGCCAGAAAGGTACAAACGGTTATCAAGTAGCTCCCATTTGGTCCCCAACTCAAGTAACTTGCCTTTTATGGGGTCAAGCTCCATGCCATTGTTAACATCACGCGGGTTGTCAATCGGGCTTTTCGGCTCAAAACTTTCCGAATAAGTGAAGTAGATTGAGCTATTCACTTGTGGGTGCAAAATCACCGCCGCTTTTGGCAAAATGTTACTAAACGAGTCGGTTTTAGTTTCTTCGCGATCGAAGCGCACGCCCGCTAACACCTGCCAGTATTGGTTGATAGTCACTAAGTCTTGTAAATAAATACCGTATGAGTCGGTTTTAGTCGGATCGGATTTTTTGCCATTTTGGTAATTCAAACCAGCGGGTTTAGGCAGAGGCTGACCCACCGTACCCGTTAACCCTTTGATTTGTTGCATTTGTCTGGCGTAGTAATACTTTAACCAGTTTGCGCCAACTAAAAGCTGATGATCCATGCCCATGGCTGTCACGTGACCCGTTAAATCAACGTATGCCGTGTCAAAGCGCCAGTTGTCCCAGCGATCGTAACCACGATATTTAAATTGCCCGGTTGCCGGATCGTAAGACTTTGCGTCTGAGAAACTTTCAACGTCGCGACGCTCAAAATCCTGATGGTTATATGCCACGCTGAGGTTCCAGTTTTCTGATAACGCAGCATTGATGTCAAAACCAATGTTTTCAACATCGTTTTCAATTTTAGACCACTGCGCATCCCAGATATGCTTGTTGCCCAATACGGCTTTGCCATCTTGAATGTAGGCGCCAGAATCGACACTGCCATGATCATTGGTGCGATCGTAATGCATCGACAGCAGTACTTTATCGCTTAAGTCATAGTCCAAAAATAGCCCACCAACAAAACGCTCTGTTGAAGGGGTGCTACCATCGGTATAGCGACGCCAGTTATCATAACTTTGCTTAGCGAGCACAGTGCGGCCACGCAAAGTTTGCGCTTGGTTTAACGAGCCGCTGACATCGAGCACACTGCGAAAAGCATTATTTGCCCCCACGTCTTGAGAAAAATTAACCAAGGTGTCATGGGTTGGCTTTTTTGACACCATGTTAACTAAGCCGCCCGGAGCCGACTTACCATACAATAAGCCAGCGGGCCCTTTTAGCACTTCTACACGCTCAAGTAATTCAATAGGCTGACGATAGTGTGACCAATGCTGCTTACCATCACGTAAAAAGCTGCTACTGCTGCTTAATTCAAAACCACGCAAGGAAAATCGCTCACGGTTACGGCTATCACCACCCGCAGAGATACTGGCGTCATTTTCCAACACATCACCCAACGTACTCGCCCGTTGTTCATCGATAATTTGCTCATCAATTACATTCACTTGTCCTGGCGTTTCTAACTGCGTGGTTTCCATACGCATTGACGTTGAATTAGTATCCACTTTATAACTTGAGTGTTGACCAACCACGACCATGGCCTCATCACCGTTACTCGCTGTTTGAGCCAAAACAAAAGAAGGGGTTAAGATGGCCGCAATAATCAAACTGAGCGGGCTTTTTGCAAACATATTCCGTTATCTCCGAAAACAACTTATGCTACTTGCCCTGAAATTCTTCGTCAGCAAGTAACTAATTTAGGAGCCACCTAGGTGACTAACGCTTTAAGGGTGTGGAATATAACTGATAACTATTTTCATTTGCATTAAATTTACAATCTTTGCATTTGTCTATTTTGGCAGCTCAAATCGATAACCGACTCCGCGGACTGTTTTGATCAACAGCATATTGAGCCCCGTTTTGATCATTTTTTTTCTGATATTACTAATATGCACATCAAGGTTTCGATCAAACGGGCTATATTCACGCTGCAATACCCTTTGCTGCAGCTCTATTTTTGATACGGCATCACCACTTCGTTGTAACAAGTAGTTCAACAAGTCCATTTCGGTTGTGGTCAACGGAAGGCGTTTCAAACGTTGGTTAAATTGCATGTCGGCTGAAACCAGGTGTTTACGCTGCTGCTCAATACTCACGCGACGTAACATGGCATAGACACTGGCCAATAGCTCGTTACTGTTGCTCGATTTGGTTAAGCATAAATCTGCACCAAGGCGATAGGTTTGGGTGCGTTGCTCGGAATGGACAAAATCAGACCAGGCGATAATAGGCATCGCAAAGCGTTGACTGGCTCGCTGAATAAACGCGCGCCCTTGCACGGCAGGTAAATTAACTTCACTGATCACCAGATCAATCAGTTCAGTACTAAGAAAATTAAGTGCTTTTTCTGGGCAAGTTAACACTTGGCATTCATAGCCAGCTTGAAATAACTGCTGTTGGTTGGGTGCGCTAGCGGTGCGATCGGTATCAACAATAATAATACGAGACATTCAAAAAAATCTGTAATGATAATTGTTCTTATTGTATTTAAGTTTAGCCTTGAGTGCTAGCCCAAGGCTGGTGCTCAGGGCTAACTTGATTTAGGTTTGAGTTTTTGCTGCCTTACTTGGTCTAATGCATCACACAGGGCGTTAACGCCTAAGATTGATCGCGGCGTCGCGCGGTGCAACCAATCGGCATTCAAGGTAAAAATAGCATCATTGGCAACGGCAGGAATAGCGTACCATTGCTGCCAATTGATGGTCTGTTTTTGCCCCACTTCATCGGTCATAATAATGGCTTGTGGCGCAACCGATAATACACTTTCGGTGCTGATCACTGGGTATTGAGCAGGATTATCATAAAAAGGGTTTTCACCGCCACACACTTCAATATATTGCTGCACCCAGCTGCCTTTTGCTACGGTGCGCAGCGGATTAGGCCATAGCTGATAAAACACCGTCACTTTCGGCGCATCGCTATATTTTGCCTGTGCTAGTTGCAACTGTTTAAGGTAATCGTTCGCAACTTGCTTGGCTTTTTCTTGTGCGCCGGTTAATTCACCTAGCATGATAATGGTATCGGCAATGCCTGCTAGTGTCTTGGTATCACTGTCTACCAGTGTTAATCCTAAACTGCTTAGCTGGTTGAGTTCACGCGCGGAATTACCGCTGCCCCAACTGATGATCACATCTGGCTCAAGTTGAATGATTTGTTCAATATTTAAGCCATTATAGCCGCCCACGACGGGAATGCTTTTGGCCGCTTCGGGATAATCAGTGAATCGAGTCGTACCGACAATTTTATCGCCTTGACCAATTGCAAAGAGCATTTCGGCTGAATGAGGCGATAGAGTGATGATACGTTTAACAGGTTGTTTAATAGGTTGTTTAATAACTTGCTGCGACTCGGCTGCGACATGAGCAGTAACTAGCATTAACCCTACCCCCGCTAAGGCGCTAGCCTTAACGAGAGAAATAAAGCTTTTAATCATTAATAGTCAAAGCCTTTCTGCGCCTTAATACCCGCTTCAAAAGCGTGTTTGATACTTTGTACTTCACTGACCGTGTCGGCAATGTCGATAATACCACGATGACAAGCGCGGCCCGTGACCACGACATGCTGGTGCGCAGGACGATTTTGCAGTGCTTGGATCACTTGCTCTAGTTCAATGTATTTATAGGTAACCATGTAGGTTAATTCATCAAGTAACACGAAATCTAAGCTTTCATCTTGAAGTAATTTTTCGGCTTCAGCCCATGCTTGTTGCGCCGCTGCCGTGTCTTTTTCTTTGTCTTGTGTTTCCCAAGTAAAACCAGTGCCCATGACAAAAAATTCAACGCCATGCTGCGCTAATAGATCGCGCTCACCACAAGCCCATGTGCCTTTAATAAACTGCACAACCGCCGCCTTTAAACCATGACCCACCGCGCGAGTGACAGTACCGAAACCTGCAGTAGACTTGCCCTTACCGTTACCGGTGATCACCATTAACACCCCTTTTTCATCGGTGGCGTTAGCAATACGTGCGTCTACTTTTTCTTTTATACGTTGTTGGCGCTCTTTATGGCGTTGTGCTTTTTCATCTTGAGTCGACATGTTACTTCCTTCATTTATTTTATTTGTAGGGATAATTGTGCTGTTGCACTAATGTATGTGATTTAAATTTATTTAATCTCAGTTTTGCTTAAGCTAATTACAAGAGTAGAAATAGACTATTCTGCTTATCCAAAACTTGGGTTATTTAATTCGCTGCGGCAAGCCGGCTACCACCCAATAAACCTCGTCTGCAATCTCTGCAATGGCTTGATGTAGCCAACCTGTTTCATCAACAAATCGTCGGTTGATTGCCCCCATAGGTACGATGCCTGTGCCCACTTCATTGCTGACCAGAATGATGTCACCCGGCGCTTGCTTTAACGCTAACAAAAACTGTTGTTTTTGTTGCTGCCAGTGGGCGGTTAACTGGGTGTTTGCTTTGTCTATGTCATAACGCAATAGCTCGTTAGTCACCCACAGCGTTAAACAATCGACTAATAAGCAAGTGTCCGCTTGGCTGTGCTTGATAATTGCATCGCCAAGATCATGAGGCACTTCAAGTGTTTGCCAATTGGCTGGGCGGGTTTGTTGATGCCTAGCAATCCGTTCGCGCATTTCATTGTCCCAAATTTGCGCCGTTGCCACCACCGATACAGTATATGAAGATTGTAATGCCAGCTGTTCGCCATAGCTGCTTTTACCACTGCGAGCACCGCCTAGAATGAATCGGATCATCGTTTGCTTCCAAACTGAACATAAATCCGCGCTACGATACTGATTTTATCTCAGATTACAATGCGGACCGTTTTACGGCGGTCATAGAAAACAGCGGATTAGTCTATTTTTCATACTTAAGTAGCCACGCAAGTCACGAATTCTGAACTAAAATTAGACCTACAAAGCAAATTTCTTGGGTTGTTTTGCATTTATTGATCAAACCAGTAATCTGTTACTTATTCCATTGTGTGGGTCTAACCATTCGCCAGCAAGTACGCGGTGCTATCGAGTTTAGATCAATCATCAAGCATATAACGTGGCAATAACATTGTATTACCGACTCAGTAACGAAAATCGCCGAGTCAAGTGAGATTGATCTCAGTGGCAGAAAAAGCCAAAAGATTAGGCTAGTATTATGTAATTGTGTGCTTTATAAGGTTTAAGCTGATGCTAGGGCGTGATGACCTTTTGTGTTTTTTGCAGCTAAACGTTAGGCATTTTTACCTAACAAGGTCCTTTGGCTTGGCTACACGAAAGATAATTTGCCTCTAACAGGCTTAATGTTCAAAACCGATTACTTCTCCTTATCAGAGAATTTTGTTGTATCACCGATTAAGGGTAAAAAGGAATTCGAATGCTCGCGAAGATAACTAAACTATCCACCGCACTTTTGTTAGGTTTTTCTCTAACTGCACCATCAGTCAATGCGGCTGACCAAGTCTCCCTGACCATAGTGTCTGAGTTTCGTCCTCTTTGGCAACGCAACTTTAACCCTTTTGCCGCGACCGACCGCTTACCAACGACCATGCAATTCATTTACGAGCCGCTGGTAGTATTTAACGAAATGAAAGGCGGCACTCCCCATTATCGTTTGGCCAAAAAGCACTATTTTTCAGATGATTTAATGTCGTTATATTTTGATCTTCGCGAAGACGTGAAATGGTCTGATGGCACACCGTTTACCGCAGACGATGTCGTTTATTCTCTCAACCTAGCAGCCAAAGGCGGCAAAACAGACGTACAAGGTTTATCCAGTCATATTCTCAGCGTACATAAACTTTCAGACTATAGAGTAGAAGTGAAGCTGACCCAGGTAAATACCGGCATCGATACCCAAATTGTTCGAGCCCCTATCGTACCGAGACATATTTTCAGTAAAGCTGGCGACTTAACCACCTTCAAAAATGAAAACCCGGTGGGTACAGGGCCATTTACCAACATAGAAGTGTTCTCTTGGCAGGTTTATACCCAGTGTCGAAATCCTTATTACTATGACAATGACAACCTTGCCATTGATTGCTTAAAAAGCCCGATTATTCAAAACAACAAACAATTATTGGCGGCGGCCATTAAAGGCCGTTTAGATTGGACTTCTTCATTTATACCAAACATTGAAGAAGTGCTTCTTAGTAAAAACGCCAGTACTAAATACTGGTTCCCCGCAGCGGGCTCGGCCTCATTTATGGTGAACTTTAAAACCCCAAATGAGAACAACCGCAAAGCCTTTAACGACATTCAATTTCGCCGCGCCTTCTCAATGGCCATGGATAGAGAAAAAATTGTCAATGTGGCTGGGGCGGGTTATTGGTCAGTCAATGAATATCCATCCGGTTTAGGCGATCAATTTAAGGCCTGGGCTGACCCACAAGTTAAAAGTAAGTATGGTAAGTTCAACAAATTTGATATTGCTGGTGCACAAATCTTACTATCAACTGCAGGGTATCGCGATATTGATGGTGATGGCTTTGTTGAAAACCCCGATGGCAGCAAAATTGAGTTTGAAATTTTAGTACCTAAAGGTTGGTCGGATCATATTCAAACAGTAGAAATTGGCATTGAAGGATTAAACAAAATAGGTATTAACGCGAAGATCAGCACACCTGAATTTGGTGTGTTAAATGAATTAGTGAAAAGCGCCGATTTTGATGCCGCTTTTACCAACTATTTTGCCGGCGCTAACCCACATCGTTATTACTACACCGCTTTTCATTCTGAACAAATGGATAAAGCGCGTTTCGGTGGCCATCACTATATAGATAAAGATCTCGATAAGTTGATTGATTCATTCAACCAAACTGCCGATGAGCAAGAAAAACTAAACATTATGCATCGTATTGAGAACTACATCGGTGAGCGTCAAATTACCATGCCAGTGTTTAGTTCAAACTTTAACTTCCAATATGATGATGTCAGCTTTAAAGGATGGTTTAGTGCTAACAATCCCAAAGCAATTCCTGTAGTTTGGCCCGATACGCCAGAGCGTTTACTTCATGTGCTTGATATTGAGCCAGTAAAAACGCAATAAGCCGACATAGCGCCTGCTTTATGCAGGCGCATTAGTTTCACCTTCTAAAGACCAAGGATAGCGATCATTCTTTCCCGCTTGTCTTTTTGGCTGCTGGCCTTTTGTTTCATCGCCCTATTCTTGTTGCCACTGGCTATCGGGCTTTTCGGTACACTATTACCCGCACTTAATTATCTCCCCAGCTTAGGTCATAACGAGTTATCAACCACGGCTTTTTCAACACTGTTTAATCATCCAACTACTTTTAGCGCGACGTGGTTAACTTTGCGAGTCGGCTGGATCAGTACATTTATTTCGCTGTGTTTAGCTTTGTTTTTATTTGCCTGCTTTTATTTGCGGCCCAGCTGGCGTTGGATCAATGCCGCTTTAAGCCCAGTGCTGGCAACCCCCCACGCCGCATTGGCCGTTGGCTTAAGTTTTGTTATTGCGCCTTCCGGTTGGCTATTACGATTAACGTCTCCGGCTTTAACCGGCTTTGACTACCCGCCAAATTGGCAAACCACACAAGATCCTTGGGGTGTATCACTGATCTTGTTAATGGTATTAAAAGAAACCCCATTTCTGCTGTTAATGTTACTGTCGGCAGCCAAGAGTGTGCCGATTAAGCAAACTATTACGTTGGCACAAAGTATGGGCTATCACAGCAGCATAGCTTGGTTAAAATTGGTGCTACCGCAACTATTACCGCCACTGCGTTTACCCATCTGTGCGGTGCTGGCATGGTCGTTAAGCGCAGTGGATGTGAGCGTGATCTTAGGCCCATCAACTCCGCCAACGTTATCTGTATTGGTTTACTCTTGGTTTAATGACGCTGATATTGCTCTGCGCCTGCAAGGCGCTGCAGGCGCCATTTGGTTGTTAGGCCTCAATTTAGCCTCAATCGCCGTGTTATTTGTACTGCCTCGTATCGCTTGGCCTTGGCTGCAAGGTTGGTTAGTTAATGGTCAACGCCGCGGCCTATTAAGCCATATCAATAAATTAGGCACTGCCGTAGCAGTTAGCTATTTAATTTTAATTATCAGTAGCTTATTTGTCTTAGCTATTTGGTCTATCACCAAGCAATGGCGCTTTCCCGACCCGCTCCCTAGTCAATGGCGCTTGAGATACTGGCAACAGACCTTAGACCAATTTAGCCCTACCTTGATCAATAGCTTAAGTTTGGCTCTGCTCAGTGCGGCTATTGCATTACTGCTCTCGGTGGTTATTTTAGAATTAGAAACACGTCAGGCACAAATTGCCAAACACCGCGCTAATCCGCTGCGTTATGTGGCGTTGTTTTATTTGCCTTTGCTTATTCCTGATATTGCTTATCTATTTGGTATTCAGGTCAGTTTAGTTTTCACCGGCCTTGATGGGCAATATTTGCCGTTACTGTGGGGCCATTTGATGTTTGTATTGCCTTATTGTTTTTTGTCATTAGCACCTTATTACCGCCGCTTCGACTCACGGTATTGGCACCAAGCCATGCTATTGAGTGGCAGCCCATGGCGCAGCTTTTTCCAAATAAAATTAATGATGTTGCTCCCTGCTTTATTCAGTAGTCTCGCTTTAGGCTTTACCGTCAGCATGACATTATACCTGCCAACTTTATTTATTGGCGGCGGACGCTTCCCTACCCTTGCCACCGAGCTAGTCGCATTGGTCGCAGGTGCTGACAGGCGCTTAATCGCTGTATATGCACTGCTGTTACAAGGTTTACCCTTGCTAATGTTTGTTGCGGCCCTCGCTTTGCCGAGGATAATTTTCCGCCATCGCAAAGGCATGCGAATTTAAACAGCTGGCTTCAATTGTGATAAACAACGACCCCAGCAGTCATAAAGGATTAAACAATATGCGTTTTTGCTGTGAACAATTTTCAATCACACTTGAAGGCAAAGTCTTGTTTGCGCCCCTTAACTTTAATGCACAGGGGGGAGAGCAAGTGTGTATTATGGGGCCAAGTGGCTCAGGCAAATCGACCTTACTAAGCGCCATCGCTGGCACCATTGAGCCTATTTTTAGATGCCATGGCGACTTACGCTTAAACAATAACTCACTGATTGGGCAAAACTTAGCAAACCGTAAAGTGGGCATGATGTTTCAAGAAGACTTACTGTTTCCTCACTTGAATGTAGCGCAAAACTTAGCCTTTGCCCTGCCCCAAGGACTCTGCGCTGATCAACGTCGAGATAAAATAAACCAAGCTTTAGCTGCAGCTGACATGGCAGGTTTTAATACCCGTGATGTCGCGACTTTATCCGGTGGTCAACGTTCACGTATCAGCTTGCTACGCACCTTACTGGCTGAGCCCAAGTTATTGCTATTGGACGAGCCGTTTGCAAAGTTAGATAAACCCTTACGGCAGAGTTTTCGTCAATTTGTACTCAGCCATATTCAAGCCGCACAAATCCCTGCGATCTTGGTCAGCCATGATTTAAGTGATGCTGAGGATTGTCAGGTAGTTGAGTTATGTATACCATAGGACGCCCTGCAACCACTTAAAATATAAAGAAATTTAGCCTTAGGAAAAACTAATGATAAGCAGACTTGGCCTGATTGCCTTAATGTATTGTTGCCTTAGTTCGGCGCAAGCTGAAATCATTTATGATCAGTCTAGAAGTCGGTCTATTCCAATCGAGGTATCATATCCTGTTCAGAAAGCGAGTTGTCAGCCTCAACAACCGTGTTCCGTTGCATTTCTCAGTGCCGGCTATGGTGTACCTCATACTCATTACCAATTTTTAACCAAGCAACTCATTGAACTCGGTTATTTGGTTATCGCAATTGGCCATGAGCTCGCGGGCGACCCTGCGCTATCGGTCACAGGGGATCTTTTTGCAACCAGAAGTGAAAATTGGCACCGTGGCGCAACTACCCTTAACTTTCTCAGAAACGAGCTGCAACCGCGCTTTTCTCATTATGATTTTAATAACTTGCTATTAATCGGTCATTCTAATGGCGGAGATATTTCAGCTTGGCTCGGTAATGAGGGAAAACCTTATATTAAGTCAATCATAACTTTAGATCATCGACGCGTACCTTTACCACGCTCAGCTTCAATTAAAGTGCTTTCAATTCGTGCTAGTGATTTTCCTGCTGATAAAGGGGTGCTGCCTTCTGAGCGGGAGATGAGTCGCGATGGCAGCTGCGTCATCACTATCCCGAAAGCAAAACATAATGATATGTCAGATC
The DNA here is from genome assembly GCF_021295315.1 of Motilimonas cestriensis. Taxonomy (GTDB): domain Bacteria; phylum Pseudomonadota; class Gammaproteobacteria; order Enterobacterales; family CBDFNC01; genus Motilimonas; species Motilimonas cestriensis. The sequence goes on from NZ_JAIMJA010000001.1 coordinate 28,603, forward strand.
AAGGACCACAATGGTTAAAGAGTCGTATCAACAGTGTTGTTAAGCTATTTTTACAGAGTCAGTCTTGTCCAAACTAATTCCTGACAATCACCATTACAAAACCGCCTAAAAATCAATCCACATTAGGTTCAATCGAGGTCAACTTGAAAACTCAAATTTATTGCTTGATGCTGTTATTTGTTACCGCAGCTGCAATGGCAGTGGATGAGAAGGTAAACTGCACGAGTGATACAAAAGAGCGCATGTTAGTGCTGCCAGCACCTCTAAACAGCATTGCCCGCATTGAATGTGGCTTGTTTGGCCAATCTATTGTCGCCAATGAACAGTGGACTTGGACACAAAGTATGCCTTATACCCATGGATTACCAGGTGGTATACCCGCCATCGGGACAGCGCGTTTATCAGCAGTATTAATGCAAGGGAATGAAGCTGAACTGGCCTACTTCACGCAAATATCCGTCTCTTCTCTACCAATAACAGCGCTAAAACAACAATCGATGGCAGAGTTAGCGTCCTTGGTTGATGCTGACATTAACCAAATAACTAAGCTATTCCACATCACCACAATCAACCAACTAGGTGATAAAAATACCTTAATCGCCTTAGAATATACTGACGAGTCTTATCGTTTTTTTGATGCCAACGAACGCGGTGATGTCATCATGCCAAAATTTAGTGCTTTCAAGCGTCCGCAGCGCCATTAAAAAATAGCCATGTTCAAGGTGATTGCCGTTAGTGAATTTACATCCAAGCAAACTATCTAATAAAACACTTGGTTTTTCTCAACGTAACAGCGGTTTTATCATAATTAATCATAAACAATTACCGAGATGTGCTGAGTGCCGCATTAATCGCGCTTGGCTCGCAAGGTGAATGTCTTAGGCCTGTGCTAGGATTTATTCATACTTAATTGAAATATTTGATGAAATGGCATTTTTACCATGCTCAATTTTGACCGCTGCTCGGATCACGTTATACAGCCTTGTGTTATTGTTCGTCATTTGCATTCCGGTCACTGGCTTTGCCTCCCCCTCCGCCACACTTGTTGGCAACGAAACGGTGGTTATTGACGATGTTGAACTTTGGCGAGCGATAGATCTAAAAAACCATGCAGTACCTGTGTCATTAACTGATTTAAGCCAATTATTCGCACATGCAAATGCGTTAAACGCTTCCTTAACAAATCAGTCCGGCGCTTATCTAGCGCGCCTGACATTGACAAACAGCGAGGACCGCGCCAGTAGCCGCTTTTTTCGTATTAATGCCAATTTTGTTGATATAGGGCTCGGCTTTTGGCAGTCCAATCAAACAACATCACTGCACCAAGTGGATTTTTCCCAGCACCATGACACCAACAATCCAAAATTAATGCACGCCCAAGCATTTGAACTCACATTAAACCCCAATGAAAGTGGTGAACTTTGGCTTTATATCAAAGCTGACCATTATGCTAAGCCGCTTACACTCAAGATCATTAGCAGCCAGCACTTTTTCCAGCAAATGTTTATGACTAACGCACTGACGATTTTTTCTATTGCTACCATGCTAGCGTTAGCCATTATCGCACTGGCCTTATACATAAAAACACGTTTAACCGTTACCCTTGCCTGCTCCGGCTATATTGGTTTACATGGTTTAGGTTGGGCGGCCGCCTCTGGCTTGATTGATGATCTGTTTAATATTCAGGTTATTAATACTACTTACCTTGGTATGATTTTATTTCCATTTGCCATAGCGGCAGCCTGTCAATTCACTAAACTTCTGTTTAATATGAATTATCACCGAAAGTCATGGGCAAAATTATTTAATTATGTGGCACTGGCTTGTATATTTTTTGGCGTGGTGACTCCTTTTGTTCCTTTCTCAATATCATTTGCCATCGCCCATATCATTGCTGTGCTTTGGGTACCATTAGCCATTTTAACCGGCTTTAAAATGATGATATTTAATGATTTCAGAGCAAAGTATTACCTCATTGGTAACATTTTGTATGGCGCATCTTTAATCTACTATATGCTTTCTCATAGCCCATTATTGCCAGCAGCAAGTCAAGCCGAGCTGGTGGTATTAGTAGCCCTCGCTGCCGATTGTATTTGTATTTTGCTGTCATTAGCCACTTGGTTACAGCATAAAAAACAAGATTACAGCCGCGCTTACAGCCAAGCTCGTATCGACCCTCTTACTCATGCGGGTAATCGACACGCATTGAATGAAGCATTAGCAAAATTGCCCAAGCATTATCTTGTCTGTTTTATTGATTATGATGGTGTAAAAACCATTAATGACAAACAGGGCCATGGTAAAGGTGACGAGCTATTACAATTTGGTACCCAACTCATGAATGAGGCGTTTAGGGGAGAAGGCGACATTTTTCGCACCGGCGGCGATGAGTTTATCTGCTTATTTAGCCTAAAATCTGCCAATCAATTTACACCAACGATACAAAACATTAAGCAGATGATCACAGACTGCCAAGTACGCTTACACGAAAAGTGGCCCACTAGCGGTATCAGTTACGGTATTGCAAGCTCTTTGGAAAGTGCGAACCAATCACAATGCTTAGCCCTAGCAGACCAGCGCATGTACCAACAAAAACGCAGTAAAAAAACGATATAACTCAGTAAGTAAAACGCTATGATTGGGTACTAGCAACGTTATATTTATTACCTAACTGGAGAAGTAATGAAAAAAGTTTTGTTTCTATGTACTGGCAACTATTATCGTAGCCGCATGGCTGAAGAATATTTTAACCATCTTTGTCAGGAGGCTAATCTAGACTACCACGCTGATTCGCGTGGTATTTCACAGTCACTAGAAGGCAATGGCAACGTTGGCAATATTGCACACGAAGTGGTTGAGATACTTAAGGCTATCGCAGTTACATGCCATAGCCAAAACCGCAAACCAATCAGCGTATCACCCCAAGACTTCGTCGAATATGATCATATTATTGCGCTTGATCGTACTGAGCATTTGCCCATGCTCAACGAAAACTTTGCCGCGTTTGCTGACAGGGTACACTATCTGAACGTTGGCGATGTACATGTAGAGCCTGTTTATGTGGCCGTGGTTAAATTAGTGAAGCAAATTGACTCGCTATTTCATAACTTGAACGCCGGAGATAAAGCGTTTTAGCGTACTGTCCCCTATGGAAAAATTCATCTGACGCGACTAAAAGCAAGATCTTTTCGACCTTCATCTAACTTTTAAGCAGCCGCTTTGGCATTACTTAAACTGATAACTAAGCTTTTGGTATCAAAAAGATAGTAAGCTTTTAAGGAAAAGAAATGAGAGCGCTTTTTTGGATAGTATTACTAAGCACTAAACTGCCCAGTGGTGAGTCTTGAAGGGCAGCATTTTTTACAACAAGCTCAATAAGTCAAAACTTGATACCATAACCAAACGAATGCTCAAACTGAGCGATTTGGCTAAAGCCCATTTTCTCATAAAAACGGATCGCAGTTTGATTCGATGCCGACACTTCAAGATGCAAACCTGACACGTTTAGCTGTTTCAGATTCTCGATAAAGGTTTCCATCAGTTTACGACCAATACCGTGTCCTTGAGTTTCTGGCAGTAAGTTAATGTGAAGATGGGCCGGATAGTCACGATATTCTGGTCGCGGTTGATAGCCTTGATGAAGATAAGATATTAACTTGTCGTTCAAACTGACTGGAGCCGAGTTAAGTAGCGGAAATTGTGCCCTCAGTTGAGGAAACCATTCATTTTCACAACGCTGTGCAAATCTTTGTGAACAACGCGTACCGACGACAAAGCCACAGGGCTTTTCATTATGGGTTACGATGAAACAAACGTCAGGTTCAAACACCCCATAAGGGGCAGCGTAGAAATGACCTACCAGCTTTTTATCTGCAAATAGATGGGAAGCGTCTTTACCGCCATCGGCTGTTAATAAGCAAATTTCATACAAGGCACTCAAATCACTTGGCTGATAAGGACGGATCTCAAACGGCAGTTTTTTTGTGGGCATGTTTTTTCCAGTACTAGTTTTTTATTTTGAGAATATCCACAAACTCAGTTCATAACAATGCATGAATAAACCATTTTAGCTATAAATAACAATTCATTGATTTAGCTTAATCTCCCCCGCCACAGCTGCTGCAACTTGAGCCGCCACAAGATGAATCGCTACTATCATAACCATCACCACTCCCGCCGCCACAACCAATGTGCCCAGCACAATAGCCACTGGCACCAGCAACTTGGCAGTTTAAATGATAAGTAAAACCATCGGCAATTTGTAATTTGGCATCAATGGCAAATAATAACGGCAGGGTAAACGCTGCATTAGGGTCAATGCGGTCTTTTTTACATGCAAAACGCCAGGCTCGTTTAATGCCCTCTTGGGCTATCGTTGGTGAGGTCATGGCTTCGGCGGGCGTGTGATGTAAAAAACGGCCCAGCCCTTGTTGACAAAACAAGGCATAATTACGCGTGAACAAAATAAACTCATGCCAAGCGACATCTACAACCTGAGAAGGCATAGACACCATTTTGTTACCCGCTAAGTTACATACTTGAAAGTAATCCCGTAGCCCTTGCATCACTAAGTCTATTTCTGACTCCGTTAAATGCGGGTAAACTTGCAGCACTTTAGCCTTGATGGATACGGGGAACTGAAAGGACAAAATGTACGCCTCTCGACGCTGAACTCTTTGTCCAGTGAAAACCTTTAATAGGCCAATAATGGCTATCACTATGATGGCTGCAATGATCACTTCAAACACTACAAACAACCTTTATCAATTTTTTGTAAAATGATAAAAGATATTGCTCTGGCTAGCAACGCAATACTGAGTGCTCATTGGGTTATCAGCCAACAATAAGCACGCAGCTAACTAAATCAATCCTACGGCACTGATGGTGCTGATATAGCCTTAATCATATTAACAACATCAGCTTCAGGGATAAAACGATCGCCATATAGCTTAGCAAACAGGGCCAATTTATCTAATATTACCGCTGCGCCCAGTTGTTTAATCATGTTAACAGGGCCACCTAAATGGGGCGGAAAGCCAATACCGAATACCGCGCCAACATCAGCATCGCGATCACTTTGCACGATGCCTTCATTTAAACAGCGGCACACTTCGAGCACCATTTGCAATACACAGCGCCACGCCATCTCGTCATCCGTTAGATTGGCATTTAAACGGATATCCAGCACATCATAAACCCTATCATCGGCTTGATTTAGAGACTTAGCATGATCATAACGATAAAAGCCTTTGCTGGCTTTTTTACCTAAACGCTGGTCACCCAGTAAATGATTAAATACATCGGGTGGCGTAAATCGCTTGCCTAACTCACGACTTAAAATAGGCGCAATTTTTGCCGCTACATCTAAGCCAACTTCATCCAATAAACGCAGCGGTCCCACCGGAAAACCAAATTGTGTTAACGCATGATCAATTTTGGCCACTTGCTCTCCCGCTAACAATAAGCGAGCAGCTTCGTTGATATAAGGCGCAAGAATACGGTTAACGTAAAAACCAGCGCAATCTTTCACTACTATGGGGGTTTTACCTTGGCGTAAAGCAAAGTTTACCGTGCGATTAATCGTTGCTTCGCTGGTATTCGCATGGGGGATCACTTCAACTAAAGGCATTTTTTCTGCCGGGCTAAAGTAATGTAGCCCTATGATGTTTTCTGGTCGCTTAGCATTCTTGGCAATGGCGGCGATAGGAATCGATGACGTGTTACTAGCAAAAATAGTGTCCTCTCGACCATAATGCTCTACGTCTGCGACCATTTGTTGTTTCAACTTAAGGTCTTCAAACACGGCCTCTATCACCAAATCGGCTTTACCCATGCCTTGATAATCTAACGTGCCTGAATAACGCGCCATGATTTGGTCATATTCAATCCGTGACAAATGCCGTTTACTGCGCTTTTGCTGTAATAAGCCATCACCGTAAGCCATCGCATGCGCCACACCGGATTGATGAATATCTTTGATCCGCACTGCTACGTTTGCGTTATTAACGCAGCTATAAGCAATACCGCCGCCCATAAAGCCACCGCCCAATAACCAAACTTGCGAGATGGCCTGATCATTGGCATCTTCGCGCTTTTTCTTTAGTTGGGTTGAAGCAAAAAACAAACCTCTCAAGGCTTGAGACTGCTTTGTCATCACTAATTGCGCAAACTGCTCAGCTTCAGTAGTGAAGGCTTTTTTACTCATGTTACGCACACTGAGTACATCTAAAATTGCGTCAATCGCGGGGTAATGACCTTTCGATTTAGCCAAGGCTTGTTGCCGCGCTTTTTTAAGTAAAAAACCGCGGCCAATAAATGAATTAAGCAGCGTTTCGGAAACATTTTGGCGACTCGAGCGTTTCACTTTTTTGCTTAATGCTGCGTATTCCATAGCGCTATTGAGTAACACGTCTTTAGGCAATACTTCATCTACCAGCCCTAATGCCAATGCTTGCTTTGCTCTTAGCTGCTTACCAGTCAAGATCAAATCCAGAGACTTCATCAAACCAATTCGTGCAACTAAGCGCTGGGTGCCGCCACTGCCGGGCAACAGGCCAAGTTGCACCTCGGGTAAACCTAAACGGGTTTTCGGGCTGTCAGACACGATGCGCATATCACACGCTAACGCTAACTCTAAGCCGCCGCCTAAACAGCTGCCGTCAATGGCAGCCACTACGCGAAACGGTAATTTACTTAAACGCTTAAATAGCTTTTGGCCCGCTTCAGACAAAGCCTGCGCTTGTTGCGCGGTTTGGCATTGATCTAACATGTTGATGTCTGCACCAGCAATAAAACAATCTTTTTTGCCACTGTAGATAACCAACCCTTTGATGCTGCTGTCTTGCTCAAGTTCATCTAATAGCGCTGACATTTTTTCGATGGCCGATTCTTGTAAGGTATTCACTCTCGCATCTGCCATTGAAATACAAATTTGCGCGATGTTATCTTCGGCTCGGATCAAGGTTAAATCTGCCATATTAATTCACCTCCAAGATAACCGCGCTGCCTAAGCCACCTGCGGCGCAAGCGGTACATAAGCCTAACCCGCCGCCACGGCGACGCAAATAACTTAAGGTTTGCAATATCATTCGTATTCCCGTAGCTGCAAAAGGATGACCATAAGCAATTGAACCACCAAGCGGGTTAAACTTATCCATATCTATGGTACCGATAGCGCCAGTAAGGCCGATGGAACGGCCAAATTGCTCTGATTCAAACATCTTTATATTGGCTAAAGTCTGCGCAGCAAAGGCTTCATGCATTTCAATGTAATCCATATCAGACAAACTTAAACCGGCTTTTTTTAATGCGATAGGCGTGGCGTGAGCAGGACCAAGTAGCATGTCTTGCCAGACATCAATCGCAGCAAATGCCCAACTGCGAATATAACCCAGTACAGGTATCCCTAGCGCCTTTGCTTTCGCTTCACTCATTAACATAATGGCACCCGCACCATCGGTCAGTGGCGTGGAATTTGCCGCCGTTACTGAGCCGTGTTTTTTATCAAATGCTGGCTTGAGATCGGCGTAATCTGCTAAATGTGAATCGGTGCGAATATTATTGTCTTGCAAGATGGCCTCGCGAAAAGGCGGGGTCCACGTTGGCATGACATGTTCTTTTAGCCAGCCTTGTTGCCATGCGTCACTAGCAAGACGATGTGAGCGATGAGCAAACGCATCTTGATCCGCTCGGCTAATAAGCCAGCTTTTAGCCATTTGCTCCGCCGTTTGCCCCATCGATAGCCCGGTGGAATATTCCGCGATAGCCGGCGCGACGGGCACTAAATCGGCCAATTTCAACTGGGATAATAATTGTAATTTCTGCCGTACATTCTTGGCCTTATTGAGTCGCACTAGTTGTTTTGCTAGCTGCTGCGACACACCAATGGGTAACACAGAGGTAGAATCCGCGCCACCAGCAATGCCTGTCTCAATGGAGCCCGCTAGAATAGACTCGGCAATATTGGCCACCGCCTGAAAACTAGTCGCACACGCACGTGACACGGAATAGGCGTCAGTGCTCGCGGGTAAGGCCGTGCCTAGCACAATTTCTCTGGCAATATTGGGCGCGGCAGGCATTTGCACCACTTGACCGAATACCACTTGCTCAATGGCGCTAGCTGGCAGGTCGGTGCGTTGTAGCAACTCAGACACCACCAGCTTACCCAGCGATAATGCAGGGATATCAGTATAGGCCGTCATTTGCTTAGCAAAGGGGGTTCGTAGCCCCGCAACAATAGCGATACGTGGTAACGTCGACGATGGTGAAACAGCTGACATACGGGCACCTTGAATTATTAGCAGCGTAAATTAATGTAAATGTTTATTATAATTCAACTATTTAATCATAGTCGGTCTTTTCAGATCTGTTGCTTAAGGGTAAGATTTGCACACTTATTTAACAGACTAAAGTTTTTCTCATGCCAGCACAAAATATTCAAGCGCTTAGAGCGTATCTAAATAACGAAATTCTGGGCCAAGCCGAGTTAGTGGACAGTTTGTTGATCGCCTTATTGGCAGACGGCCACATAATAGTAGAAGGTCCCCCAGGACTTGCCAAAACGCGCGCCGTAAAAGCCTTAGCCGATGGCATAGCGGGCGATTTTCACCGTATTCAGTTTACACCCGACCTATTACCCGCCGATTTAACCGGCACGGATATTTTTCGCCCACAAACCAGTGAGTTTGTATTTGAGTCAGGCCCATTGTTTCATAACTTAATTTTGGCCGATGAAATCAATCGCGCCCCGGCTAAGGTGCAGTCAGCATTATTAGAAGCCATGGCCGAGCACCAAGTGACCGTCGGAAAAAAAACCTACCCCTTACCAGAGCTATTTTTAGTGATGGCAACGCAAAACCCGCTTGAGCAAGAAGGTACTTACCCACTACCAGAAGCGCAACTAGACCGCTTTATCATGCATCTAGAGCTAGACTACCCAGATGGCGAAACAGAAAAAGCGATTTTGCGCTTAAATCAAAGTGAGATTGTAGGCGCGCAGAAAAAGCCACTAACAAAATTAACACCTGAAGACATCTTCTCCCTTCGCCAAGCCGTGATGAAGGTGACACTAGCGCCACAACTTGAACAATACGTTGTCGATCTTGTAATGGCCACGCGCCACCCTGAAAAATACTCAGCGGAGTTAGCCAGTTGGATCAGTTACGGCGTGAGCCCAAGGGCAACAATAGCGCTGGCTCGCACCAGCCGCGCGCGCGCTTGGTTAGAAGGCCGTGATTTTGTTACACCAGATGACATTATCCGCTGTTGCTATCCCGTATTTAGACACCGTTTACTACTGAGCTATGAAGCAGAAGCTGATGGCGTCAATGCCAACCAAGTGATCCAAAAAATTGTTCAACAAGTGGCGTTACCTGCATGATCAATCCAGCCCTTCCTTATAGTGACGGACTTAATCTAACACTAAAAGAGTTGCTGTATTATCAACAACAAAAGAAACCTCGCGCCAGCCAAGGCATGGCTAAAAGCATGTTAGCGGGCCCTTATCGCTCGCTCATTAAAGGCCGAGGCATGGAGTTTGATGAAGTTCGTCAATACCAAGCCGGTGATGACGTGCGCGCCATTGACTGGCGCGTCACAGCACGCACCGGCAGTACCCATACCAAGGTGTTTAAAGAAGAAAAAGAGCGCCCAGTGCTGCTTTTGGTCGACTTTTCTGACAGTATGATTTTTGGCTCTCAGTTATTATTAAAGTCCGTTCAAGCGGCTCATTTGGCTGCGCAACTGGCTTGGCAAGCTAAGCAAAGAGGCGATCGTATTGGCGGCGTGATCTTTAATCATGATCAGCACCTAGAGCTACGCCCGAAAGGCCGAGCCAGCGGTGTATTAAAATTAGTTCATCAATTACAAAATTTACATCGAAATCAGCCTCAAGCCTTGCAAAACGCGCCCAACCAGCCTGAAAGCGGCGAACGACATATCGATCCGGGACAGTATTTTACCGAGCAGCTTACCCGGCTCCGCCGCTTGGCCAATACCGGCAGTCAGATCCACATTATCAGTGATTTTGCTCATTTAAACGACGAAGGTGAAAAACAGCTGGCGTTAATTAAACGGCATAATCAAGTCACCGCTTGGCAGCTTCATGATCCTTTAGAACAGAGCATCCCAACGGGCGCCACCGCTTCTTTGAATGTGGTTAGCGAGCAAGGCCGCGGCTGGCTAAATTTAGGTAAGGACAATCGCCGCTATCAGCAGCAAGCACTATTACGTCAACAATCCCTAGAGCTGCGCCTTAAGCGTCGTGCAATTGGACACCGTCAAGTGAATGCTGGACAGCCGTTACTGCAACAAATGTCAATATGACCACGCTGAGATGTGTCTCAATGAAGTGATATCCGTGATTAAAACTTTTGGAGTGTAACAACAATGCAAGCAAATCCCGCCGTGCCAGATTTGGGGCTGCATGACATTATATTGCCACCCCCGCCATCAAGTTGGCCGCCGTCTCTATTAGCCCTACTGATTGCCTTGGTAATTGTTATTTTAATCGTCGTAGGTGTGGTGTTTTTTATTCAATATCGCGCTAAACGCAAGGTGAAACGCGCCGCAATAACACAACTCATGCAACTAAAAGCGACCCAAGCATCCATTACCGAGCTGAGCGCGTTACTCAAACAAGCTGCATTACATTATTATCCACGCGAGCAAGTCGCTTCGTTGCACGGCGCAGCTTGGTTGGATTACTTAAGTCAAAGCAGCCAACAAAAAGCAAACTTTAGCGATGTTAAATCACGCTGGCTAGCCGCATTTTATCAACGCAGTGTCATGGCCAATGACGCTGATTTTACCCTTGCGAAAAACTGGCTAATCCATGCCTTGCCAGCCAATCATACAGAATTAAAAGTAACTAGCAGCAAGGGGAGCCCGGCCCATGTTTGAGTTTAGTTATTTATGGTTAGCATTATTACTGCCTTTACCTTTGCTATTACTACTGTTAAAACCCCTCGCCCGCCAGCAATTAAGTTTGTGGCTACCACTCGCCCCCATTAGCGAGCAGCAAACAACGGTCAATGTTCAAACAAAATTGCCTCAACTATTGCTTTGGCTGGCTTGGCTATTTTTTGTATTAGCGTTAATGCGACCAACCTGGGTTGGAGAGCCCATTCGCATCACCCAACAGCATCGCGATGTGATGCTCGCGCTGGACTTATCCCGTAGTATGGAAATTGAAGACATGGAGCTTGGCATAAGCCAAGTCAATCGCTTAGCCGTGAGTAAAAAAGTGATCAGTGACTTTATCTCCCGTCGCAGTGGCGATCGCCTGGGCTTGATCTTGTTTGCCGATCACGCCTACTTACAAGCGCCATTAACATTTGACTTAGCCACACTGCAAACATTAATGCAGGAAACTGAAATTGGCCTAGTCGGTGATAAAACAGCCATCGGCGAAGGAATTGGCTTGGCAGTAAAACGCTTCATTGAAGCGGAGAATGAACAGCGCGTGCTGATTTTACTGACCGATGGTCAAAATACCTCTGGTAGCTTAACCCCCCAGCAAGCTGGTGAATTAGCCAAACAGCAAAACATTAAAATTTATACTATTGGCTTAGGAGCTGATGTGATGATCCAACGCAACCTGTTTGGAAGTCACAAAGTGAATCCTTCCGCTGATTTAGATGAAAAAACCTTGTTTGATATCGCGACGATGACAGGTGGACAATATTTTCGCGCCCGCAGCAGTGAAGATCTCGAGCAAATTTACCAAAACCTCGACCAGCTTGAACCTATCGCCAATGAAGAGCAAAGTTTTCGGCCTGAGAAAAATCTCTTTTTCTGGCCCTTGTTACTTAGCTTAATTCTATTTAGCTGTCGTTTAGTTTTAGTTAAGGAGCGCAATTAATATGGAATTACTCCGCCCTTATTATTTATTGTTGCTGCCAATGGTGGCATTAGTATGGTGGCAATTAAAGCGCCGCTGCCCCAAACAGTCGTTGCAACAGTTAATCGCGCCCCATTTAAGTAAGCAGCTAGTGACAGGCGATACGGCATCGCAACAGGGCGTTAATTTAATTGCTGCGCTGCTCGTTATTGCTGTAATCGCACTTTCTGGCCCGAGTTTTCGCAGTCATGAAGTACCGATAAAACAAATTAGCCCTGCCCGCGTTATCGTCATGGATATGTCTGCTAATATGCTGGCCACGGATTTAAAGCCGAACCGTTTAACCCAAGCTCGATTTAAAGCATTCGATTTGGTAAAGCAACGCACCGAAGGTGAGCAAGCTTTGATCGCCTACGCAGGCGACGCTTTTACCATTAGCCCGCTTACCTCAGACGCGGGTAACTTATTAAACCTTATCCCTAATTTAGCGCCCAACATTATGCCAGCAATGGGCAATAATCCCCTATCAGGCTTAGATTTAGGAATTGAACTGCTTACTAATTCAGGCTATCAACACGGTGATATCATTTTTATCAGCGGCGGTTTTAGCGCCAGCCAAGCTGAACAAATGCAATCACGTTTAAAGGGTCAACCGTGGCGCATATCGGTGCTGGCGACAGGTACAGCAAAAGGTGCGCCGATCAGCTTAGCTAACGGTGACTTACTCAAAGATGCACAAGGCAACATAGTGGTTGCACAACTGGATGCACCAGCAATGCAGCAACTGGCTCGAGCAAGTGGTGGCATTTACGTGCCTCTGAGTGCCAGCAAACGAGATATCGAGCTACTCAATAACATTGAGTTGTTAGACGCTCAGCTCAGCCGCACCGATAGCCAAGAACAACAGCAAACCAATCAAGCCGTTGATGATGGCTACTGGCTGATGTTTCTGATCTTACCTTTTTTCTTATTGGCTTTTCGCCGTGGTCAGCTGGCTTCAATCATCTTGGTGGGCATATTGACAGTCCCTCAACCAAGTCAAGCCAGTTGGTGGCAAAACAGCCAAAAACAAGCCTATGATGCGTTTGAGCAACAAAACTACGAGCAAGCCGCACAACAGTTTGATGATCCCCTTTGGCAAGGCTCCACACTTTATAAAGCGCAAGATTACCAAGGCGCCGCCGAGGCATTTAAGCAAGTTGAAACTGCTGAAGGCTTTTACAACTTAGGCAATGCCCTTGCTATGCAGCAAGACTTTAAAGGCGCAATAGCAGCGTATGATCAAGCCCTTAAGTTAGCACCTAACTTGCAGCCAGCTAAAGACAATAAAGCTAAGATTGAAGAATTGCTCAAACCCCAAGAGCAACAAAACCAGGACCAGCAAAATAATCAACAATCAGAACAGCAAGATAAAGAGCAACAGGGCCAGGATCAGCAGTCCCAAGAGCAACAATCACAAAGTGATCAGTCGCAGCAGCCATCCGAGGATCAACAATCCAGCGAACAGTCACAACAAAGTCAGTCTGGGCAAAATCAATCGCAGCAAAACAGCGAAGAGCAAAACACGCAAAACCAAGAGGCACAAAACGCTGAAAACCAACGTGATCAACAACAAGATGAAAATGCACAGCGACAAGACCAGTCTCAACAAAATGAGCAGGCACAAACTGAGCCCAGCCCTGTCCCGTCAAGCCAACAAGGCAGCGTAGCCAGTCCTGAGCCAAGTGACGAACAACAATCAGCTCAACAGGCAATAAGCCAAGCAATTGAAGGCGAAGCAGAGCCTGAAGAGGAAGGCCCTGAAATGCCTTATTTATTGCAACAAATGCCCGATGATCCAGCCATTTTATTACGCAATAAAATGCGTCTTGAATATCAAAAACGTCAACGTGAAAACCGCTAACAGCAAGGAACAACAAGTGAAACGAGCAGTGAACAAGATAAACGCTTTTTTATTACTTTTGTGTGGGCTATGGTCTTTCTCAAGTTTGGCGGCCATTAATGCCAGTGTCAGCCAAAACCCTGTTTATGTCGGTGAAATTTTCACTTTACAGGTAGAGGCTGATGAAAGCTTGGATCCTGATGAACTGAGCACTAAAGCACTTGAGCCCTATTTTGACGTCTTTCAACCTTCGGTAAGTCGGCAAAAGAATTTTATTAATGGTGAATTTTCCAGCAGTACCCGTTGGAGTATCTCGTTAATGGCGAAACAAGCAGGGCAAGTATTGATCCCGCCTTTAACCGTTGCCGGACAAACCACTTTACCGATTAAACTCACCGTATTAAGTGAAAACCAACAACCTGACCAACAAAAAAACCAAGATGTGTTTATTGAAGCCTCGTTGGATCAAAACAATATCTATGTCGGGCAACAGATAATTTATACCTTGGATCTTTATATCGGTGCAATGTTAGAAAATGCCAGCCTATCTAATCCAGAATTAGTTCAAGCCGATGTCGTTCAAATGGGACAAGATGCTAAAGAGGTAGTGGTAAAAAATGGCATGAAGTACCAAAAAATTACCCGTAAGTTTGCTATCACACCTAACCAATCGGGTGATCTAACCATTGCTGGCCCTAAGCTAACCGGTGAATTATATAAAACCGTTAGCCAAAGCGGCTACCGCCCTCGCACCGTGCGTCAGGTATTAGATATTCAAGCTGATGACATAAAATTAACGGTGAAAGATAAACCCGCCATTTTTACTGGTAAACAATGGTTAGTCAGTGATGAAGTCATGTTAAGCGAAGAGCTGCAAGACAATGTGATCACATTGACCGTTGGTCAGCCTGTCACCCGCACCTTTACGCTTATTGCCGCTAACACCAGTGAAAAATCACTGCCAAAGCTAACGTTTGACTACCCTAATACAGTCCGTGTTTACCCCGATAAAGATGAGGTAAGTGGTTTTATTCATCAAGGTACTGCTTTTGCACAGCGCATCAGTAGCCATGCTATTATCGCCGAGCAAGCTGGTGAATTAATATTGCCTGAGGTAGTTATTCCTTGGTGGAACAGTCAAACAGACCAACTTGAATATGCAAAAGTCCCCGCGCGTAAACTGAAGGTAGTTGCCAACAGTGAAACACCTGAGGTAGCACTACCAGAAGTGACTCCCTCACCGACCACTGTTGTCAATGACGCCGGATTTTGGCCTTACCTAACATTGCTATTTGCCATTGCTTGGTTTATTACCTTATTGCTTTATCTACGTAAGCCAAGCTACCCTGTGGCAAAAAATGACATAACCAAAACAGCTTCTTCAGACCCTTATAAACAATTATTGGCAGCAGCTAAAGCCAATAATAGTCAAGCAGCTTGGCAAGGGTTAGTCGAATGGTCTAATAGCCAATGGCCTGAGATTAAATCTGTCAGTCAGATTCCCGTTTCTACTGAACTACAATTAGCCATAAAAGAATTACAACAGGCCATTGCAAAAGGCGAAGCATGGCAAGGGGCTTCGCTTAGTAAGGCATTAGGGGCACAACGGAAATCGCCAACCCCAACCAATACGTTAGGGCCAATTAATCCGGTATAAAGATGAGCATAATCATTATGCTCAGGAGATTTTTACATGTTGAGTAAAATTCTGGGAAATAAAAAGCCCCCGAATACGGTCATTAAAGATATGGCTAATAAACAAAAGCGCTATGAAGCCCTAGTACAGGTTTATCATGGCGATATATACCGATACGCGTACTGGTTATGCCGTGACAAACACGTGGCTGAAGACATTGTTCAGGACACGTTTTTACGGGCTTGGCGAGCATTAGACTCATTACAAGATGAAAAGGCGGCAAAAGCGTGGTTAATCACTATTTTACGCCGCGAGAATGCAAGGCGATTTGAACGCAAACAATTTGATATGGTCGATATGGAAACTGATACCGTGGTTGATACGGTATCAACAGACAGTGAACAAACCATGGAAAACGAGTGGTTACGCCGACAAATAGATAAATTGCCAGAAGAGTATAGGCAGCCCTTAATTCTTCAGGTGCTTGGTGGACTGTCAGGTGATGAAATAGCCGAGCAACTGAACTTAAACAAAAATACCGTGATGACTCGGCTTTTTCGTGCGCGCAATCAGCTCAAAGAAGCACTGGATAACAAAACACAACTAAGGGGGCAAAATAATGGATGATCTCGAATTTCGTCGCCGCGCTTATAGTAACCCTAACGATCAAGATGAAGCGTTCTTGTCTGCCGCTTTTGAAGACGAGCAAAATAAAAAATTTTTAGACGAAATAAAGCATTTTGATGAACAAATTGAAGCCAGTCTGAAAGATATACCGGTGCCTGAAGGCTTAGCGGATCGCATTTTACTCAATCAATCTTTTGAACAATTCCAAGAGAAGCAAAGAACGAGTCGTTGGCATCTAGCCCTCGCGGCTTCTATTGCCTTTTTAATAGGGATGAGCGTTAACTTAGTGCAATTTCCAACGTCACCCAATATGGGGGAAATTGCAATTAAACATGTACAAGATGAGTGGATTTTTACCGAAAAAATTAATGAAAACGCCGACCTTAATGCCGTTAATGCAAAATTAATCAAATATGGCGGTACCGTTAAGGAAGATATAGGCCACATTTATTACGTCAATCACTGTTCGTTTAATGGTGCCCCTGCTTTTCATATGATCATGGCCGGCGAGAAAGGTAAGGTAACCTTATTCGTTGTGCCAAAATCTAAGTCTTTAACCATAGATCCTATGTACAGCAAGGGAGACATGCGCGCACTAGTGATGCCGGTGCAAAATGCGAACCTCATTATCGTTGCTGATAAAAATGAGCCTGTTGGCAAACTTGAGCAAAAGCTAGAATCGACTATTAACTGGTCTATTTAGCCTTGCACTAAAAGTCATAAAAATGTGAAAGCAGAGCAAGCTCTGCTTTTTTTGTATCCTTTGCTATAAAATAACTATTTTATTAGTAATCGATCCCTGATACTGAAACGACTATACGATAATTAGGATTTTAGTTTCGCCTATGTATTCTTTTGTAGCCCGCCAGCCGATATTAAACCAGCGTAAACAAGTGGTCGCCTACGAACTTTTGTTTCGAGACAGCGCTGAAAACATATTCCCTAACATCGATTCTGATGATGCGACTAGGACGTTAATGTCCAACAGTTTTCTGAATGTAGGCTTTGAAAACATTGCTGACAATAAAACCTGCTACATCAATTTTTCTTATCAAGCCGTATTACAGCAACTGCCTCGTATGCTACCCAAAGAAAAAGTTGTGATTGAGCTACTCGAAGACATTCAACCAACAGAGGAATTACTAGAAGAAGTCAAAGCTTTACATAAATTGGGCTACACGCTCGCCTTAGATGACTTTGAATACACCTCCGACTGGCAACGCTTTTTTCGCTATATCGATATTATTAAGTTTGACTTACGTGCAACTTCTTTCGCAGACATCAGGTCAGTTATTGGATTTTCCCGGCATCACAACATTCAATACTTAGCTGAAAAAGTAGAAACTCATGAAGAGTTTGAACAGGCAAGCCGACTAGGCATTAACTTATTTCAAGGTTACTTTTTTAGCCGACCAGAGCTACTTAAACATCGAGCCCTTTCACCAAGCCAGTTGGTGGTGCTGGAGCTTTTAAGTGAAATTAATAAGCCAAATATTAATTTTAATCAGATAGAAGATATTTTTGCCCATGATGTTTCTCTTTCTTACAAATTATTAATGTTTGTTAATAAACAAATAAAATCTGACGCCAAGCCGATCGCCTCGTTCAAACAAGCCACCATTTATTTAGGCGAAGAGCGACTAAGAAAGTTTATTTCACTGGTGGCGACGTCCCTTTCCAGTAAAGATAAGCCATCTGAGCTATACGTCATGTCGGTGATCCGAGCGCGGTTTTGTGAAAGAATTATCAGCGAATTTTCTTCAACATACTCGCCTGATGAAGCGTTTATGACCGGTCTGTTTTCTTTACTTGATAGCCTACTAGACCAACCAATGAATTTATTAATAGAACAAATTCAATTAAATGACCGAGTGAAAGAAGCATTATTACAACGTCAAGGACCACTTGCTTTATGCCTTCGTTGTATTGAACACTTTGAGATGGGGTTGTGGCCAAAAATTGATGAGGATGCAGTGCAGTTAAACACCACACAAGAAAAGGTCGCACAGGTTTATCTTGAATCGCTTATTTGGGCGAAAACATTTAGCTTAACCTCCCCCCCCTAGCTATGACTGTGATAAGTAGAATTAGCTGAGCACTTGCCCAGCTAATTCCATTGCTTAGACCTGAACTTTAAGAAGTCGCTATCACTTCTTTTGGATTAGACACTTTTTCTTTATACACATAAAAACTAACAAGTGTGATAAAACTTATTAGTGCTACACATAAGCCTACCAATACTGAGCCTGTAAGACCAAGTACCACGTAACCTATTAGCGTTACTCCCGCCACCACTAGCGCGTAAGGCAACTGGGTCATTACATGATCAATATGATGACAGCTCGCGCCCGTTGAAGACAAAATAGTAGTATCAGAAATAGGTGAACAATGATCGCCAAACACCGCACCTGCTAACACACTGGCCATCATAGGTAAAAGTAATGTGGTGTCGGTACCCATGGCTAAATCAGCAGCAATGGGTAGCATGATGCCAAACGTGCCCCAGCTGGTCCCCGTGGCAAACGCCATAAAACCGGCCAATACAAATAAAATTGCTGGCAAGTAAGCCGTGTGAATACTGCCATCCACTAAACTAGACAAGTATTTACCGGTTTCTAATTGGCTAATAACACTGGCCATGGACCAAGCAAAAAGTAAGATAATAATAGCGGGAAACATAGAGCGCGCGCCATGCCAAAGAGAGATAAAAAAGTCCTTTGCTTGAATACGCCCACGCAGCACCATGGCGATTGTGACAAATAGCCCAATTAAACCACCATAAACCAATGCCCCTGTTGCATCGGTATTAGCAAATGCCAAAATAAGATTGAATGGCCCATCGGTAGCCTTTGCTCCCAAATAAACAATTGAAAATACAGTGGCAATAATCAGGCTCAGAATCGGAATTAATAAATCTTTTACTTGTGCTTGGTTAACTTGTGCCGGAGGTACTATTTGGCCTGCAGGTACGCCCGATTCAGGATTAAATAACTGCCCTTTTTGCGCAGCGTCCTCGTGGCTTTTCATTGCGCCAATGTCTAATTTAAACCACGCCGTCAACAGCACCAGTAGTAACGCAAAGACCGCATAAAAATTCATCGGCGCCATTTCAATAAACACCATTAATGGGCTCATGTCGGTTAATTTGTGCGTTGCTAGAATGCCACCTAAAATAGCGATAATATAGGCACCCCAACTAGAAATAGGCATAATAACGCACATAGGCGCTGCGGTGGAATCAAGTAGGTAAGCAAGCTTTGCGCGAGAAATTTTATATTGGTCGGTCACGGGCCGTGCGATACTTCCCACCGCTAGGCTATTAAAGTAATCATCAATAAAAATGAAAATACCTAAAAGTACCGTTAGCATTTTTGCACCGCGTTGGCTCTTTATTCGCGTCGCGGCCCAAGTGGCAAAAGCCTTAGTGGCACCTGAGATGGTCATTAAGCTAGTCATCATGCCCAACAAGACCAGAAATACTATTATATCGACATTCCATTTGTTAATTTCACCCTCTTGCCAAAACAGTGAAAAAACCGTTTGGAATAGGTATTCAAGACCTAAAATCGGGTTAGTGTCTGCGACCAAAAATGAGCCAAGTAATACGCCAAGCCCCAATGACAATAAAACACGTCGAGTAATGATCGCAAGCAAAACCGCTACAACGGGCGGTAACAGTGAAAGCGCGGAGTGAGATAAGCTTATTAATTCCATTTGTTTTCTTTTTTGTAAATGGGGAATAAGCAAAACAAGGCATGCAGTAGCTCCCCATAGTGATTAACTATGACAGTGTTGTACTTATTCAATACAACCCCAACCAAGTCGCCTGATAAACGGCTCGATTTCGGCGCCATAACCTTTCAATTCAGCTCACTGGTATCACCCTAACTGAAAATACTAATTTATCGCGCACCTCTACGATTAAGCGCCATAAAATAACAAAAACATGGTCAAAGATAAACAGAAACAGAAATATTTCAGATTTAAATGATAGTAGGCATCATTAACAATAAGATTAATATAAAACAAAAAATGATAAAAATTAAAACGTCAAACATAGTGAAAAGAAATCAAATTAATACAATGGTGTTTCAATCATAAATAAACACTGTTTAATCAATAGTTTTAGGTTAATCTATAAACTAATTGAGACTAGAATTATTAAAAAAATAAGTCTATATTGTACCACTCTCTCACTAATCCAAACGATGGTAATAAAAATGAGCGATATAATTAAAGCACTGCTAAATGCTCGCAGCTTAAAAGCCGCTGCAAAAGAACTAACCCTAGAGCAATTGGAAGAATCATTAGCTAAATTCAGCAAAATTGTTGAAGATCGCAGAGCAGAAGAAGAAGCAATTCGCGCAGCAAATGAAGATAAGCTACGTAAACTAGAAGAATACAAAGAAATGCTTAAAGCGGATGGAATTGATCCCGCTGAATTATTAGGCGCACTTGCTACTGAAACGAAAAAACGTGAACCTCGTCCACCGAAGTATCAATATGTTGATGATGAAGGCCAAACACAAAAATGGACCGGCCAAGGCCGTAAGCCAAAAGCAATCCAACGCGCATTAGACGAAGGTAAACGCTTAGAAGATTTTCTAATTTAGTCTGTCTGATAGATAGTTATAAGAAGAACGAATAATAAAAAAGGCCGATTCCGGCCTTTTTTATTATTGTAAATGACTATTTATTAACCTGCCGTTTTACTTATCACCCTGAAGATCGTTTTTATTACTAACGCGCGGGTATTTTCTATTTGTAACCCTGCAGGTTATTCTTATTTATAACCCTGCGGGTTATTCTTGTTTATAACCCTGCGGGTTATTTGACTGCCAACGCCAGCTGTCTGTAGTCATATCATTAATGGTTTTTTCTGCTTGCCAATTCAATTCCTGTTTCGCGAAAGCCGGATCTGCATAACACTGCGCGATATCACCCGCACGACGCGGTGCGATTTGATACGGAATATCTTGTTCTGACGCAGCAGCAAACGCTTCAATCATTTCAAGCACTGAATAACCACGGCCAGTGCCTAGGTTATAAGTGGCTAGTCCCGGGATTTGTTTTAATTTTTCAACTGCTTTAACGTGGCCTTTGGCCAAATCAACTACATGAATATAGTCGCGAACACCCGTTCCATCTGGCGTATTATAATCATCACCAAACACATTCACTTGCTTTAATTTACCAACCGCAACTTGCGCAATATAAGGCATAAGGTTATTTGGAATACCGTTCGGGTCTTCACCTATGGTGCCACTAATATGTGCCCCCACTGGATTAAAATAACGTAAATTAATCACATTCCATGAATGATCACTACGATATAAATCAGCCAATATCTCTTCAATAAACAATTTACTGCGGCCATACGCATTTGTGGCAGACGTAGGAAAATCTTCAGTAATAGGCACAGTTGCAGGATCGCCATATACGGTGGCAGAAGAGCTAAACACGATGTTTTTAACATTATGTTTTGCCATCACTTCACACAAAGTGACTGTGCCTGAAATGTTGTTATCGTAGTAAGTTAGCGGAATTTGGGTTGACTCCCCTACTGCTTTTAATCCAGCAAAATGAATAACGCTGTCAAAATCATGCTGACTGAATAAGCGGTCAAGTGCCCCTTTGTCACGAATATCCATTTCAAAAAAAGGAATTTTTTTCCCCGTTATGGTTTCAACGCGAGCCAATGATTCCACATTAGAATTGCATAAATTATCAATTACTACTACGTCGTAGTCCGCCGCTAATAGCTCCACTAAGGTATGACTACCGATATAGCCGGCACCACCCGTAATTAGAATGCTCACATTCATCTCCATTGAGTATTGATTAAATCAAAATATTTATAATAAATTGATTGTATTACAGTGCGTAGTTAAAGTGTAGTAATTCGCTAATTTTGACTTTTTAGAGGAAGAATTAGCGCTGCAACAATGGTTTTAACATGGTTTCTAAACCATTAAGTTTAACTTCATAAGCCAGAGCCAATTGCTGGCCTAATAACCCTTCAGGAAAACCTTGCTGAGAAAACCACACTAAATAGGGCTCAGGTAAATCTATTAGCCTTAGGCCTTTGTATTTACCAAAAGGCATCACTTGTTCTAATGCGGCTTTCATTTGCTCAATATGTGCTTGGTCCATAATTAATCGATCCCTAGGTACTTATGAGTTTGAATAGATAACCGCCAATTACGCGCGATACACGTTTCCATGGCGAGTTGGGTCGCTCTGGTTTTTTGGCTAATGGGCTGCAAACAAACCTGAGGCGGTGTTGTCCATTTGCACTGCGCTAAAAGCGCATCAAGGGCATCGATGTCTTTCTCGGTGGCCACGGGGTGCTTTATTTCATTGGCGCGCAGCAGTGCGTCAGGACGCACCACTAAGCCCCCCTTCATTTTTACTTTTGGCGAAACCGTCACAAACGCAGCGTCATCAACCAGTACTTCATAAGTACCGCTGGTTTCAATTTGGCTTTGATAACCCTGCACTGCTAACGCTTGGGTTAGCTCACGCAAATCATACATACAAGGCTCACCACCAGTGATCACCACATGATTAGCTTGATACCCCAAACGAATAAATTCATTGAGAATTTCAGCTGTAGTGGCATTTGCCCAAGCATCCGAAGTGTCGCTTTTGTCGGTTACCTGGTTCAGATTTGTCTCTCGGTCTGGTGAAACCGTCCAAGTGTGCTGTGTATCGCACCAAGGGCAGCCAACATCACAACCCTGTAAGCGAACAAAAATAGCGGGTACGCCAGTGAATAAACCTTCCCCTTGGATAGTTTGAAATATTTCGTTGATTGGGTAGCGCTGAGCCATTGGTTTATACACCTGTTTTGCGTAAAATCGGCTGTTATATGTGAATAATAAGCGAAACTCAAGACTTATGAGCAAAAAAGTAGTGGTGATTTACTCCGGTGGCATGGACTCATTTACCGTATTAAACAAAGCCATCAGGCAAGGCTATGAAGTTTATGCCCTTACGTTTAATTACGGCCAACGTCACGTTAAAGAAGTGGATGTGGCCAGTCAGTTTTGTATGCACAATCATATCAATCATAAAATCGTAGATATTTCAGCTATCAACCAGCTTATTGGCGGTTCATCGCTAACTTCAGATATCGATATTCCAGAAGGCGATTACGATCCTGATAATATGTCATCAACGGTCGTGCCTAACCGCAATATGATCTTACTCTCTCTGGCCATTGGTTATGCTGTTTCTATCAAAGCCGAACAAGTGATGTATGGCGCCCATGGCGGCGATCACGATATCTATCCTGATTGTAGGCCTGAGTTTGTGCGTCGCATGAATGATGTTGCTGCGATCGCAAATTATGAAGCCGTGGAAATTGTTACGCCTTATCTTACCGCCTCAAAAGAAGCCATTTTGAGGGACGGCATCAAAATGGGCTTAGACTATCAATATACTTGGACTTGTTATAATGGCCGTGAACAAGCCTGCGGTAAATGTGGTGCCTGTAAAGAGCGTTTAGGCGCATTTGCCGCTAATGGCATTAATGACCCACTAAGCTACGAATAACTATCCCGCGAGAGGCTTATACACGCCTCTCGTTACTTTTACAGGCTATTTAGCGTAATGCTTTGCGACAATACTGGACGGCATTTGCTTAAGCTGAAAATCTATCATCCCTTGGAACACCTCCAGTAACGGTTGGTATTTGGCTTCGTTACCTTCCAATTGACTTAATAAATAATACCCCGCTTCAACACTCGACACGCCTTGCTGTTTAGATGACTTGCGTATCTTATACTGTGTTTGCTGTTTTACATCTATTGCCACACAAGGCAAGCTTTGCAAACTAGGATTGGTTTGCAGTAAACGATAGGCTTTTTTCCAACTGCCATCAAGTAACACAAATTGACTGTCCGCTGGAATACAAGTGTCACCAGCCTGAGTTGTGTTTTGCTCACTGGGATAAAGTAAATAGGTAGGCGCTGCTTCAATTAACCCAGCAGGTAAGGTTTCAGAACAAATAATCTCACAGCGTTTCAAGCTTAACGATAATATGCGCGCCGTTCCGATGGCTTTATTTGCTTCACTGGGATGCTGTAGAATGATCAGTTTGTATTGATTGTCTATCTCAGTGATCATATGACAAATACAAGCTACTTGTGCCTTTTTGCAACGCGTGCACCATGGCCGAGTCGACATGCTTTTTCCTCTTTCTTGGAGCGCTCAGACAGATGAGGTCCACTTTTTTATTCATCGTTATTCTAATCTTTACCATGGCGCTGATCATGCTTAATCAAACATGGGCTCAAATGTGGCTCATTTATTCGCGCCACGATCTACCTTGGCAAGCTTGGCGTTTTTTAACCGCCTCGTTTTGTCATACTAACAGTTACCATTTCGCTATCAATAGCGCTGGGCTAATCGTCATATGGCAGCTATTTAAGCCTCACTTACCTTGGCAACGCTTATTCGCTCTGATAATCATGGTTAGCAGCTTCGTCGGGCTTGGCTTGTGGCTATTTAATCCTGACGTTATTTGGTATGTCGGCTTATCCGGCACACTACACGGCCTATTTAGTTATGGGGTTTGTAAAGACATCGCGCAGAAAGTGTCATTGGCTTGGCCGTTGCTGTTTGGTCTAATCGGTAAGTTAGCGTTTGAACAATTTGGCTCAGAGCCAACCATGATGGCCAACTTGATTGAGGCAAATGTCATGGTCGATGCCCATTTATATGGCGCCATAATAGGATTAATTTGCTATTTAACCGGCTTTTTTACGCTTCAATTTAAACACAAAGAATCAAAGCATTAGCCCTCGTCACGGCAAAGGGCTAATGACCTTGTAGCATTACACCATTAAGCTTTGATTGATTTCTGCCAACACTTGAGCAGGATTTACTGCTTGGGTAATTGGACGGCCAATAACTAAGTAATGCGAGCCTGCTTGAATCGCTTCTGCTGGGGTCATGATACGACGTTGGTCGCCAGCATCACTGCCAACAGGTCGAATACCGGGAGTGACAAGCTTAAATTCTTTACCAAGGGATTGGCTCAGCATGCTGGCTTCTTGCGCCGAACACACAACACCGTCTAGGCCTGAATCTTGAGTGAGTTTAGCTAAACGTTTTACGTGCTCTTGCGGTGAGACATTAATCCCCACTTCCGCTAAATCCTGTGCTTCCATACTGGTTAACACCGTCACAGCAATAAGCAGAGGTGCATCTTTACCATAGCTATCAAGTGATGCCTTCGCAGCTTCCATCATGCGACGACCACCACTAGCATGTACATTGACCATCCAAACACCTAAGTCAGCCGAGGCAGCAACCGCTTTCGCCACCGTATTTGGGATATCGTGAAACTTAAGGTCTAAAAATAAATCAAATTTGCGATCGACAATTTGTTTGGCAAAGGCAGGGCCAAAATGAGTAAACATTTCTTTGCCAATTTTTAAGCGACAACTGCTGGGATCAATTTGATCAATAAAATTTAGTGCCGCTTTTTGGTCGGCATAATCAAGCGCCACCACAACTTTAGGATCGGCAACAAGGTTGGTATTCATTTTATTCTCCATCTAATCCGCGTATCGGTTTTACTGAGCCCCAACTCTTACATGAGGGGCACTGCCAAAAAATCGATTTAGTGGCAAAGCCACATTTTCGACACCGGCAGTTGGGACTCATCTTCAATTGTTCTAGTACCAGTTTTCTTAAACTGTCCAAGCTGGTTTTTGCTCGACCATCTTCAGCTAATTCGAGGTGATAGACCATCAGCTGATAAAAACCTTTCATGGTTGGGTTTTTAACTAATTGTTTCGCCACAGCGGCCTCACCACTTTCAATACCTTGCCTTTGAGCAATATAGTCAGCGATTTTTAAACCAACGGATGCACCCGCCCCTTTATTCCAGGCATTGTCTAAACAGCTGATCATCCCTTGTTGGTCTTGAGTCTGGCGAAAACATGTTTCTAGGCGCGGCAAGGTTTCACTGACAAAGTCGATATCTTGCTCAACCACCATCGCAAGGTACTTTAATGCTTGTTTATAATCTGCTTGTTCTATCATCAGATCGGCTAAACCAATACTGGCTCGAACGCAACGTTTATCTATTTGCAGCGCCTTTTTCAGCTCAGATATGGCGGCTTTTATTTCACCCGCTAAATGGGCTTCATTGGCTAATTCACAATGAAAATGCGCAATGTCACGCACGGCTGTTTTCACTTGGCTTTTTTGTAATTGCTGCGCTACTTTAATGGCTTTAAGCCATTCTTTAGTTTGTTGATAAATCAGTAATAACTGCTGCAACGCTTGAATTTTGTAATCAGGTTCAACTACCAGCTGTAAAAACAATGCCTCACTGCGGTCAATTAACCCCGCGGCACTATAATCCTTAGCCAGTTGTGACATGGCTAAATGCTTTTGCTCTGCGGTGAGTGAAGGCCGTGCAATAAGATTTTGATGAATGCGGATAGCTCTGTCTACTTCACCGCGCTGGCGGAATAAGTTACCTAACGCCAAATGGGTTTCAATGGTTTCACTGTCAACTTCCAATAGGTCGATAAATAGATCGACGGCTTTATCAGGCTGGTCACTCAATAAAAAGTTAAGACCTGTGACATAGTCACGGCTTAACTTATTGGAACTTTGCTGTTGGTTTTGATGTAAGCCTCGACGGCCCATATACCACCCATACCCTGCAGCAATGGGTAACAGCAAAAATAGCAGCTCAAGCATTCGGGATTAATCCTTTAACGGAAGCTTCCTTAAATGTGCGAGCTCTTCTGTTTGGCGGGTAACTTTCTTGGTTAGACGTTTGTTACTGATCTTGAGCTTTAGGTATAACAAGCTACTGATGGCAGCGCCTAGAGTGAAGGCAATGCCAAAGGTAATCGCAATTAATACCGATAACCTGACATCTGATTGGGCAATCAAATAATTGAATGTCACTAAGGTGTCATTTTTTAAACCAACAAAGATAGCTATCGCGAAAAGAATTGCGAGAAAAATAAAAGTAATAACAGCTTTCACTTGGCCTCCAAAATGCCCATAAACACAGAGAGATGCATAATTCGGCATAGATTACACCAAATCATGTTTCTATCCTATTGTCAGGCAATAAAAAACGGCACTAGGCCGTTTTTAAATATTCGTTACTAAGATCCAAGACTTAGGTTTACACGCTCTCTTAATTCCTTGCCAGGCTTGAAATGAGGCACGTATTTGCCATCCAATTCAACTTTTTCACCGGTTTTAGGATTGCGACCAACACGAGGTGCGCGATAGTGTAATGAAAAACTACCAAACCCTCGGATCTCAATGCGATCGCCGGAAGCGAGAGTTTCTGTCATTTGCTCTAGGATTTCTTTAATCGCTAGCTCAACTTCTTTCGCTGATAACTGCAAATGTCTGCTGGTGAGTCGTTCAATGAGATCTGACTTTGTCATAGGTGCTCCCATAGGGTTAAAAACTGTTTGTGCTACTGCAGAAACAAATAAGAGGGGCAAAGCCCCTCTTCTGACTCTGTAACTACTTATTCAGTAACTATTTTTTAGTTTACTCTAAGTAGCCCAGTTTACAAATATAAGGGTATAAAATTTTACCCTTTATTTATAATTATTAGTCGTTTTTAGCCGCTTTGAAAGCTTCAGCCATTGCATTGCTGAATGCGCCTTCGTCTTGCTGCTTGCTGTTTAGGCCTTCGATAGCCGCTTTCTCTTCAGCTTCATCTTTAGCACGTACAGATAAGCTTACGATGCGGTTCTTACGGTCAACACCAACAAACTTAGACTCTAGATCGTCGCCTACAGAAACAACAGTTGTTGCATCTTCAACGCGGTCACGAGAAATGTCAGCTACGCGGATGTAACCTTCAACGCCTTCAGCAAGTTCTAGTTTAGCGCCTTTAGCGTCAACTTCGATTACTTTACCTACGATTACAGCGCCTTTTTTCTTGTCAGCGATGTAGTTGTTGAAAGGATCTTCAGCGATTTGCTTAACGCCTAGGCTGATGCGCTCGCGCTCTGGGTCAACTTGTAGTACCACAGCTTCGATTTCGTCGCCTTTCTTGAAGTCACGAACGGCTTCTTCACCAGCAACATTCCAGCTGATGTCAGAAAGATGTACAAGACCGTCGATACCACCGTCAAGACCGATGAAGATACCGAAATCAGTGATAGACTTGATCTTACCGCTAACACGATCACCTTTATTGTGAGTGCTAGAGAAAGATTCCCAAGGGTTAGCAATACATTGCTTAAGACCTAGAGAGATACGACGACGTTCTTCGTCGATATCAAGAACCATAACTTCAACGCTGTCACCCACGTTAACAACTTTAGATGGGTGGATGTTTTTGTTAGTCCAATCCATTTCGCTTACGTGTACTAGACCTTCAACGCCTTCTTCGATTTCAACGAAACAGCCGTAATCAGTTAGGTTAGTTACACGACCAGTCAGCTTAGTGCTTTCTGGGTAACGGTTAGCAATTGCTACCCATGGATCTTCGCCTAGTTGCTTAAGACCTAGTGATACGCGAGTACGCTCACGATCGAACTTAAGTACTTTAACGTTGATTTCATCACCTACGTTAACGATTTCACTTGGGTGCTTAACGCGTTTCCAAGCCATGTCAGTGATGTGTAGTAGACCGTCAACACCGCCAAGATCAACGAATGCGCCGTAGTCAGTAAGGTTCTTAACGATACCTTTAACAGCTTGACCTTCTTGTAGGTTTTCAAGTAGTTCATCACGCTCTGCACTGTTTTCAGTTTCGATAACAGCACGACGAGAAACAACAACGTTGTTGCGTTTTTGGTCTAGCTTGATAACTTTGAATTCTAGGTCTTTGTACTCTAGGTGAGCAGTGTCGCGAACTGGGCGCACGTCTACTAGAGAACCAGGTAGGAAAGCACGGATACCGTTTAATTCAACAGTGAAACCGCCTTTAACTTTACCATTGATAACACCAATAACAGTTTCTTGCTCTTCGTAAGCTTTCTCAAGAACGATCCAAGCTTCATGACGCTTAGCTTTTTCACGAGATAGCTGAGTTTCACCGAAACCATCATCAGTTGCATCAAGAGCTACGTCAACTTCATCACCTACGCTAACTTCTAGTTCACCAGCAGCATTTTTGAACTGGTCAATTGAGATAGGAGATTCTGATTTAAGACCTGCATCTACCAGTACGATACCGTTTTCGATAGCAACGATTGTACCTTTGATGATCGCACCTGGGCGCGTTTCGATTTCGTTTAGAGACTCTTCAAAGAGTTGAGCAAAAGATTCAGTCATGTTATTAGACACTTTTTAGTTAATGACAACCACTCATGATCCATCGCGAGTGGGGTTGCTGTACAAAGTTCATTCCATCCTTAGAACAAACATTAACGACAAGGATTATTCTATGAATTATTCCTTGTTGAGATTCAATTTTTCATTTACATAATCAACGACTATTTCAACTACTTGATTAATGTCAAGTTCTGTTGAGTCGATGACTAATGCATCATCTGCCGGTTTTAAAGGCGCCACAGGTCGATTTCTGTCTCTGTGATCTCGCTCTTCAATCTCGGCCAAAAGATGCGCGATATTAACATCAAAGCCCTTGACTTGCAATTGCTTATAGCGTCGCTCGGCCCGTGCTGCGGCACTGGCATCTAAAAAGATTTTTACTGGCGCATCCGTGAAAACCACGGTGCCCATATCGCGACCATCAGCAATTAAACCAGGCGCTTCACGGAAACTGCGCTGACGACGTAATAGTGCTTCACGTACCCGTGGAAAAGCCGCTACTTTAGAAGCCGCATTACCGGTTTCTTCAGTGCGAAGATCGCGACTAACATCTTCTCCTTCTAAAAATACACGCACGCCGTCCACTGTCGGTTTAAATACAACATCTAAATGCCCCGCCAATAAGGAAACCGCGTCTTCATTTTCTAATTCAACATTATGATGCAGTGCGGCTAACGCCAACACACGATAAATTGCGCCGCTGTCTAATAAATGCCAATTGAATTTTTCTGCCAATTTCTGGCAAAGGGTGCCTTTACCCGAGCCACTTGGACCATCAATTGTAATTACTGGGGCCTTCGCCACCATATAACGCCTCCACAACACTTAGTTTCAGTGTTTGATTATTTAGTTGTCAAAAAATCGCGGCTAATTATACCCAAGCCAGATAACATCAGCTAGGCAGATACCAAGTTATGTGAAGGCATATTGATTTTTCAAAAATATAATTCAATACGCCTTGCAACCGAGCATACCTTACTAGACACAATAATGACTGGAGATCGTGACGCTATGGTGCTTCAAAACGATCACATTCAGATAAAAATTGCTCCACTTTTTCAACCATCTCAGTGGAGCCAACAAAATAGGGCGAGCGCTGGTGTAACTCAGTAGGTTCAATATCCATGATCCGGCGCTCACCATCGCTGGCTTTACCGCCGGCTTGCTCAGCTAAAAAAGCAATCGGATTACATTCATACAATAGGCGCAACTTACCTTCTGGCGCACTGGCCGTGGTGGGATACATATAAATGCCACCTTTTAATAAATTGCGATGAAAATCAGAAACCAATGAGCCAATATAACGTGAGGTATAAGGACGATTTTCTTCGGGGACCTGCTCTTGGCAGTATTTGAGGTAGCGCTTCACACCGAGGGGAAACTTAATGTAGTTGCCTTCGTTAATGGAATAAATTTTTCCTTGCGTCGGCATTTTTAAATCTTGATGCGATAAACAAAAAACGCCAATGGAAGGGTCAAGGGTAAAACCATGCACGCCATTACCTGTGGTATACACCAACATGGTCGACGAGCCATAAATAACATAACCTGCAGCAATTTGTTTATATCCAGGTTGGAGAAAGTCTTCCAGCGTCACTTCTGAGCCAATCGGTGAAATGCGCTTGTAAATGGAAAAGATGGTGCCAACTGACACATTAACATCAATATTGGATGAGCCATCGAGCGGGTCCATTAACATAATGTATTTGCCGTTTTTCGATTTAGTGCCTTGAAACGCAATAAACTCTTCTTCTTCTTCCGAGGCAACACCACACACTTCACCGCGCGCTTCCATCGCCGCCTTGAATTTTTCATTGGCATAAACATCAAGCTTTTGCTGATCTTCTCCTTGCACATTCTCACCACCGGCGCTACCGATAATATCAACAAGGCCTGCCTTGTTTATTTCGCGGTTAACCACTTTCGCGGCTAAACGTATGGCCCCTAGCAAGGCACTTAAGCTGCCCGATGCATCTGGAAAATCCAGCTGCTTTTCAACAATAAACTCGCCCAGTGTTTTCATTGGCTCTGACATAAATTTCTACCTTATACCTATATATGACTTTCTTATGGTTTTCAGATCCTTCCCTTTTAATCCTAGACTCAACCCTGAACTAGTGTGGCAACTAAATGCCTAAAATACTTAATTTTAGATACAAAAAAAGGAGCCGGTTGGCTCCTTTGTTTTAGTGACTGACTTGTTTGAGTTTGTCAAAGTAGTCAGGGAATGTTTTCGATGTACATCCCGGGTCATTTATCGTTACCGGCGTATCACTTAATGCCACCAGTGAAAAACACATAGCAATGCGGTGGTCATCATAGGTATCAATAGCGGCATGGGTTAGTTTTGCCGGTGGCGTGACTTCAATAAAGTCATGCCCTTCAACTACTTCAGCACCGACTTTACGTAGCTCAGTCGCCATCGCCGCCAAACGGTCGGTTTCTTTTACGCGCCAGTTATACACATTGCGAATAGCAGTGGTGCCTTTAGCAAACAGCGCCGTGGTCGCGATAGTCATTGCCGCATCAGGAATGTGATTCATATCTAGATCAACCGCCGTTAGCTCACCGACTGATGATTTGATGTAATCATCACCCCACTCTATTTTCGCACCCATGGCTTCCAGTACATCAGCAAATTGTACATCGCCTTGTACTGATTTTTTGCCAATACCAGTCACTTTTATGGTACCGCCCTTTATCGCAGCGGCCGCTAAAAAGTAAGAAGCCGAAGAAGCATCACCTTCCACCAAAAATTTACCTGGTGCGGTATAGGTTTGATTACCTTTAATAACAAAACGTTGGTAGTCGTGGTTTTCTACCTCAACACCAAACTGCGCCATAATGTGCAGGGTAATTTCAATATATGGCTTAGACACTAAGTCACCGATAATTTCAATTTCGGTATCGGCCTTTGCATAAGGTGCCGCCATCAAAAAAGCCGTTAAAAACTGACTAGAAACCGAGCCATCAATTTTAATTTGGCCACCGTTTAAGCCCGTGCCTTTAATACGCAGTGGCGGGTAATCGGTATTTTTAAGGTATTCAACATCTGCGCCTGCTTGGCGTAATGAATCAACTAAGCTACCGATTGGACGCTCTTCCATTCTTGGCTCACCCGTTAATAGGTATTCGCCTTGACCTAAACAAAGAGCAGCACACAAAGGGCGCATCGCTGTACCCGCATTACCTAAAAACAATTCCATCTCACCTTGAGTTGAAAAAGCACGGCCTAACCCTTCTACCACACAAGTGGTTTTGTCTGCTGACAATTCATAACTGACGCCGAGCGCTTTTAGCGCGTTTAACATATGGCGAATATCGTCACTGTCGAGTAGGTTGGTTAATGTGGTTGTCCCTTTAGCCAATGCCGCCAATAATAGCGCACGATTAGAGACACTTTTTGAACCTGGAAGGTTTATTTCACCATCAATTTTGGCGATGGGATTCAGAGTTAAAGATTCCATTAATTTCCTACTTATTTGCCGAGCTCGAGCACGTTGATCAGGGCTGCTTTAAAAGTTTGGTTTTCTTGCTCAGTGCCAATACTGACGCGAAGATGATTGGGCATGCCATAGCCACCAATAGGACGAACAATCACGCCTAACTGCAGTAATTGGTTATAAACAGGGTTGGCATCACGCCCCGTATCAAAAGTGATAAAGTTACCTTTTGATGGGATGTATGGCAAATCATACTGTGTAAAGAAGCTTTCTAAATCCTTCATGCCTTGCTGATTTAATGCCACACTACGGGCCAGATATTCGCTATCTTGTAACGCTGCACATGCCGCCGCAATGGCTAAGCTGTTACAATTAAATGGCTGGCGCACGCGATTGAGCAGATCGGCAATAACATCGTTTGACATAGCGTAACCCACGCGCAGTGCTGCTAAGCCATAGGCTTTAGAGAAAGTGCGGGTGATCACCAAATTAGGGAATTGCTTGAGCCACGCCACCGTGTCAGCTTGCTCGTCAGCATATTCATAATATGCTTCATCTAACACCACGATGATATGACTTGGCACCTTAGCTAAAAATGCCAGCAGCTGCGCCGAGCTTAAACAAGTGCCCGTAGGGTTGTTCGGGTTAGCAATGAAGATCATCTTAGTTTTGTCAGTGATAGCGTCTGCCATCGCATCTAAATCATGACCCCAGTCTTTGGCCGCTACCGCCACCGCCTTTGCGCCAATAGATTGGGTAACCAAGGGATAAACCACAAACGCATACTGCGAAAAAATCACTTCATGTTGCGCACTGACAAACGTGCGCGCCAAAATTTCTAACACGTCGTTTGAGCCATTACCTAAGGTAATTTGATTGGTGTTAATCTGATATTTATTGGCCAAGGCTGTTTTCAAGTCATAACCGTTTGCGTCTGGGTAGCGCGTTAGCTCAGCGAATTCAGCGCTAATCGCCGCTTTAACCACATCACTTGGACCCAGTGGGTTTTCATTAGACGCCAATTTAACAATATTGGTTAAGCCCAATTCACGCTCTAGCTCATCAACGGGCTTGCCAGCTTGATAAGGATGTAACCCTTGCACTCCAACATTGGCTAATGCCACAAAATCACAACTCATATACGCTCCTAGCTATGCTGCTTGGCAAATTTATCCATAAAGGCCACAAGGGCTTCTACACCGGCTTTAGGCATGGCGTTATAAATGCTGGCGCGCATACCACCAACAATACGGTGGCCTTTCAACGTCAGTAACCCTTGCGCTGCCGATTCCGTTAAAAATTGCTCATTAAGTGACTCGTCTACTAACTGAAACGGCACGTTCATCCAGCTGCGGTACTGCGGGTCAACCTTGTTTTGGTAGAAATCACTGCTATCTACATAGTCATACAGCAGTTTCGCTTTCGCTTCATTATGCTCAGCCATGGCGCTTAGGCCACCTTGCTGCTTTAACCACTGGAACACTAAGCCCGCTAAGTACCAACTATAAGTTGGTGGGGTATTGAACATTGAATCAGACTCAGCCAATACCTTGTAATCAAAAATCGATGGGATAGCTTGGCGCGCTTTGCCAATTAAATCATCACGCACTATCACGAGCGCAAGCCCCGATGGACCAATATTTTTTTGTGCGCCCGCATACACCACACCAAATTGGCTGATATCAAGAGGACGCGACAAAATAGTTGAGCTCATGTCTGCCACTAACGGCACATCACCGGTATCCGGAATGCTTGAGATCTCAAGGCCTTCAATGGTTTCATTAGGACAATAATGAACAAACGCGGCGTTAGGATTAAGTGGCCATTCACTGCTCTCTAATAAGGAAGCTTGGCCTTGCGCCGTTTCGCGACGAATATCAATTTGATTGATCTTACCGTGCTTTTTTGCTTCTTCTGCGGCTGACTGCGCCCACTGGCCAGTAATAATATAATCCGCTTCTAATTTCTCACCAAATAGGTTTAACGGCACGGCAGCGAACTGACCACGGCCACCACCTTGACAAAATAGCACTTTATAATTATCTGGGATTTGCAATAAATCCCGAAGATCTTGCTCCGCCTGATTGGCTAATGCAATGTAGTCTTTACTGCGATGGCTCACTTCCATTACTGACACATTAAGATCGTTCCAGTTACGAAATTCACCTTGCGCCTGCTCCATTACCGCAGTGGGTAACATGGCAGGACCGGCACAAAAATTATAAACCTGAGTCATTATCTACTTCCGAAAAATAAAACGAGCGGCATAAGCCGCTCGTTTTGGTTGTTACTGATTATTCTTGTTCCGTTGGTTGTTCATCGGGTGGAAGCTGGGCTTCCTCCCCACTCACCGCCTCTGGGTTATCGTTTTCCGTATCATCGAGTAGTTCAACTTCTTCTACTTCTTCAATACGCTGCAAAGCCACCACTTGCTCGCCCTCACTAGTGCGAATAAGAGTAACACCTTGCGTATTACGACCCACCACTGACACCTCATCAACACGGGTACGTACGAGGGTACCTTTGTTCGAGATCAACATGATGTCTTCTGTTTCTTCAACTTGAACCGCGCCAACCACGTTACCGTTACGCTCACTCACTTTAATCGATACCACACCTTGGGTCGCACGACCTTTGGTTGGGTATTCAGATTGTGGGGTACGTTTGCCGTAGCCGTTTTCAGTGACCGTTAAGATATCACCCGAGCCATTTGGAATAATCAGTGACACGACTTTTTGACCATCAGCCAATTTAATACCGCGTACACCTGTCGCCGTACGGCCCATCGGTCTTACGCCGCGGAACCTAATTTCAGGTTGGCCATGTTCGTCAAGCACTGGATTACCGGCTTCATCAAGCACAGGTGTTTCTTCAGACTCTTTAAAGCGAACCACTTTACCGGCATCAGAGAACAGCATGATTTCGCTATCACCATGAGTAATAGCAACGCCAATCAGCTCATCATCATCTCTCAGGTTAATCGCGATTAAGCCTGAACTGCGCGGTTTGCTGTAAGCACTGAGGGCCGTCTTTTTAACGGTACCGGATGCTGTCGCCATTAAGATAAACTTGTCATCTTGGTATTCGCGCACTGGCAAGATAGCCGTAATACGTTCGTTTTCTTCAAGTGGCAGAATATTAATAATTGGACGACCACGCGCAGCACGTGACGCCAATGGTAATTGATAGACTTTCAGCCAGTACAATTTACCGCGGCTAGAGAAACATAAGATAGTGTCATGGGTATTGGCAACCAGTAGACGTTCGATGAAGTCTTCATCTTTCATCTTAGTGGCTGCTTTACCTTTACCACCACGACGCTGAGCTTCGTAATCGGTGAGAGGCTGATATTTCACGTAGCCCTCACGTGATAATGTCACCACAACATCTTCTTCTGTGATCAAGTCTTCCATGTCGATATCACCGCTCATGGCAGTAATTTCAGTGCGACGTTCGTCACCAAATTGGTCACGCACTAGCTCTAGCTCTTCACGAATCACTTCGATTAGACGCTCAGGGCTGTTCAGAATATGCAATAAGCTGGCAATTAGCTCTAGTAGCGACTTGTATTCATCAAGGATTTTTTCATGCTCGAGACCCGTTAACTTATGTAAACGTAAGTCTAGGATTGCTTGAGCCTGTTGCTCGGTTAAGAAATAACCGTCTTCGCGAATACCGTATTGCTCTTCTAACCAATCAGGACGCGCAGCGTCAACGCCCGCACTTTCTAGCATGGCTGCTACATTACCTAGCTCCCAACCACGCGCTTGCAGTGCCAATTTGGCTTGAGCCGGTGTAGACGACTCACGAATCAACTCGATAATCGGGTCGATATTAGCAAGGGCAATGGCAAGACCTTCTAAGATGTGTGCACGGTCGCGCGCTTTTCTTAGTTCAAACACAGTACGACGTGTCACCACTTCACGGCGATGACGAATAAAGCTTTCCAGCGTTTCTTTTAGGTTAAATAACTTAGGTTTGCCATTTTCTAGCGCCACCATGTTAATACCAAAAGACACTTGCATTTGCGTTTGCGCATACAAGTTGTTCAATACCACTTCGGCCACATCACCGCGTTTTACTTCGATTAATACACGAATAATACGGGTTGATTCATCACGAATGGCACTGATACCTTCGATCTTTTTCTCTTTTACCAATTCGGCAATTTTTTCAATCAAGCGCGCTTTGTTCACTTGATAAGGCAGTTCGTGAACAATAATGGTTTCACGCCCTGTTTTAGCATCGGTTTCGATATCGGCGCGGGCACGAATGCGTAATTTACCGCGACCGGTGTTATACGCATCAACAATGCCTTTACGGCCGGCAATAATGCCGTGAGTTGGAAAATCTGGGCCAGGAATATGCTCCATTAGCTCGGCAACCGTCAGCTCGCTGTTTTCAATTAACGCTAAACAGCCGTTAATCACTTCAGTCAGGTTGTGAGGAGGAATATTCGTTGCCATGCCTACCGCTATACCCGACGAGCCATTCACTAATAGATTGGGTACTTTAGTCGGTAAAACAGCGGGGATTTCTTCGGTGCCGTCATAGTTCGGCACAAAATCCACGGTTTCTTTATCTAAGTCGGCCAATAACTCATGGGAAATTTTATCCATGCGAATTTCGGTATAACGCATCGCCGCAGCGGAGTCGCCATCTACCGAGCCAAAGTTACCTTGGCCGTCTACGAGCATATAACGCAATGAAAAGTCTTGCGCCATACGAACAATGGTATCGTAAACTGCTGTATCACCGTGAGGGTGATATTTACCTATTACATCACCTACCACACGGGCAGACTTTTTATAGGGTTTGTTCCAGTCATTGCCCAGTACACTCATGGCAAATAACACACGTCGATGCACAGGTTTTAAACCATCGCGTACATCAGGAAGTGCACGTCCAACAATGACGCTCATGGCATAGTCGAGATAAGATGTTTTTAACTCATCTTCGATATTTACCGGCGTAATATCTTTTGCAAGATCGCTCATATAAGCCTAAATCCCTAAATCTAATAATTTCGGTCTGATTTGACGAGGGAGGGATTCTAGCACACTTTCGTGTCAGGGACAGAGGGAGGAATGGCA
Organism: Motilimonas cestriensis; assembly: GCF_021295315.1. Taxonomy (GTDB): domain Bacteria; phylum Pseudomonadota; class Gammaproteobacteria; order Enterobacterales; family CBDFNC01; genus Motilimonas; species Motilimonas cestriensis. The sequence continues at coordinate 66,407 of NZ_JAIMJA010000001.1, forward strand.
CATAACCCGCAACTTTTTTGAAAAAATGGCTTTTTTCAGATCCACTCCCGCATATAATGGCTACAGAATTTTTAGATGAATAAAAAAGCAGCACAAATCATGAATGTAGATGCACAAGAAATAGCAAAATTTGAAGCGATGGCGAGCCGTTGGTGGGATTTAGAAGGCGATTTTAAGCCGCTTCACTTGCTCAACCCTACCCGTCTTGACTATATCAATCGTGGCTGTCAGGGCTTATTTGGTAAAAAAGTGCTCGATGTGGGATGCGGCGGCGGTATTCTTGCCGAAAGCATGGCGCACAAAGGCGCTATCGTCACTGGACTCGACATGGGCACAGAACCATTAGAGGTAGCGCGCCTACATGCATTAGAAACAGGCGCCAAGCTTGATTATATTCAAATGACCGCTGAGCAACACGCTAACGAACAGCCTCATAGCTATGATGTGGTCACTTGTATGGAGATGTTAGAACACGTGCCCGATCCCGCTTCCGTTATCGCCGCGTGCCGCCAACTGGTTAAACCTGACGGGGTCGTTTTTTTCTCTACTATTAACCGCACTGCCAAATCGTACTTAATGATGATCATCGGCGCAGAGTATTTATTGCGCTGGGTGCCTAAAGGCACACATGAACACCAAAAGTTTATTCGCCCGTCTGAATTTTTGAACTTTACCGATCAAGTCGGCTTACAGTGTACTGATTTGACCGGCGTACACTATCACCCCATATTGAAAAACTTTTATTTGGCGGAAAATGTGGACGTGAATTACATGCTGATGGCAAAACCATTAGCCGAATAAACAAAAACATCAATTTTTGATAATGTGCACATTTTTTCACCTCAAATAACGGCTTTCATTAGCCCTACAAATAAGGTGCATTTAAGCCAAGCCAAGTGTTATCAGCCTTGCCTGATAACCTCGGTTGTTGGCTTTTTAGGCAACCAGTAAAAATAAAAAATATTTTAACTTTTACCTAAAAAAACACTTGAAATTTACTTGGTCTAAACCCGATTGGACATCAATGGTTAGCTTTCACTAACCTAACTATTTATTTCACACTTTATCCACAAGTTATGATCAAGTTTCCCCCTTGCAAAATGACGCATACCTCATTATCTTGTACTCAATCAGAAGCAAAACACTATATATTGTGTTTACACAGATTTTAAAACACTAGAGGGCAATATTAGAACGTCATCTTCTTGTCGTTACTGGTAGCGCCTTTTGTTGTTTCTAAATCCATGCTCATTCACCAAGTTATTACAAATCTAAAAGGCGTTATGCGATGAATAAAAATCTGTTGGTCACCAAACGTGATGGCAATAAAGAAGCGATTGATTTAGATAAAATACATCGCGTTATCACATGGGCAGCAGAGGGATTAAATAACGTATCTGTATCGCAGGTTGAGTTAAAATCTCACATCCAATTTTACGACGGCATCAAAACCGAGAATATTCACGAAACCATTATCAAGGCAGCAGCTGATTTAATCTCACCACAGACACCTGATTACCAATATCTGTCTGCGCGCTTAGCCGTTTTTCATCTACGTAAGAAAGCTTACGGCACATTTGAGCCACCGCATTTGTACGATCACGTAGTCAAAATGTGTGAAATGGATAAATACGACCGTCACCTGCTTAATGATTACAGCCAAGCGGAATTCAACGAAATGAATGATTTTGTTGACCACTGGCGTGACATGACCTTCTCTTATGCGGCGGTAAAACAACTTGAGGGCAAGTATTTAGTACAAAACCGCGTGACCGGTGAAATATTTGAAAGCGCACAATACTTATATGTATTAGTGGCTGCTTGCTTATTCGCCAACTACGACAAATCTATCCGTATGGATTATGTGCGCCGTTTTTACGACGCTATATCTACCTTTAAATTGTCACTGCCGACACCCATCATGTCAGGCGTGCGCACCCCTACTCGCCAGTTCAGCTCATGTGTACTGATTGAAACGGGTGATAGCTTAGACTCAATCAACGCCACAGCCAGTGCCGTGGTAAAATACGTGTCACAGCGTGCTGGTATTGGTATTAACGCGGGCCGTATTCGCGCTTTAGGCAGTGAAATTCGTGGCGGTGAAGCCTTCCATACCGGTTGTATTCCGTTTTATAAATACTTCCAAACTGCGGTTAAATCGTGTTCACAAGGCGGCGTACGTGGCGGCGCAGCCACTGTGTTTTACCCTATTTGGCATTTAGAAGTTGAATCGCTATTAGTATTAAAGAACAACCGTGGCGTAGAAGAAAACCGCGTACGTCACTTAGATTACGGCGTACAACTGAGTAAGTTGTTTTACACTCGCTTGATCAAAGGCGGCAACATTAGCCTGTTTAGTCCATCAGATACACCTGGGCTATACGACGCGTTTTTCGAAGACCAAGACAAGTTTGAAGCCTTGTATCTGCAATACGAGCAAGACAGCAATGTACGTAAAAAAACCATCAAAGCGGTCGATCTATTCGCACTGCTGATGCAAGAGCGTGCTAGCACGGGTCGGATCTACATTCAAAACGTCGACCACTGTAATACTCACAGTCCATTTGACTCAAAAGTGGCACCCATCCGCCAGAGTAACTTGTGTCTGGAAATTGCGTTGCCAACTAAGCCATTGCAACACGTTAACGACGAAAACGGTGAAATAGCCCTGTGTACCCTATCGGCCTTTAACTTAGGCGCGCTAGAGAGCTTAGATGAGTTAGAAGAACTGTCTGATTTGATTGTACGAGCCCTTGATAGCCTATTAGATTATCAGGACTACCCGATCCCTGCGGCGCAAACCAGCAGCTTAAATCGACGTACCTTAGGGGTTGGCGTGATCAACTACGCTTATTACCTAGCAAAAAATGGTGTGTACTATTCAAACGGCAGTGCCAACAACTTAACGCACCGCACCTTTGAAGCGATTCAATACTACCTATTGAAAGCATCAAACGGCTTAGCGAAAGAGCGAGGTGCCTGTCCACTGTTCAATGAAACCACTTATTCTCAAGGCATTATGCCCATTGATACCTACAAGTCGGATTTGGACAATATCTGCACTGAAAAACTGCATTTAGACTGGGATACGTTACGCGAGGAAATTAAAACTCACGGCCTGCGCAACTCAACCTTATCTGCTTTGATGCCATCAGAAACATCGAGCCAAATTTCAAATGCGACCAACGGTATTGAACCACCGCGCGGTTTTATCAGTATTAAAGCAAGTAAAGACGGTATTTTAAAGCAAGTAGTGCCTGAATATGAGCGCTTAAAAGATAACTACGAGTTACTTTGGAATATACCAAACAATACTGGATACCTTGAGCTAGTAGGCATAATGCAGAAGTTTGTCGACCAAGCCATTTCAGCTAACACCAACTACGACCCAGCTAAATTCGACGGCGGCAAGGTGCCAATGAAAATGCTGATGAAAGACTTGCTGACAGCTTATAAAATGGGCCTTAAAACCTTGTATTACCATAATACCCGCGATGGCGCAGCTGACAGCCAAACCGATTTACAGCCAGAAGATGATGGTTGTGAAGGCGGCGCGTGTAAAATCTAATCAAACGGGGAAGCTTAGCTTCCCGCTTTAATGTTGTATTCAGAGCGAAACAGAATGAATAAGTACACTACCTTTTCAAAAGTACAAAATAACGCCCTCACTGAGCCTATGTTTTTTGGTAACCCGGTGAATGTTGCCCGTTATGACCAGCAAAAGTTTGAAATTTTTGAAAAATTAATTGAAAAACAGCTTTCATTCTTTTGGCGTCCAGAAGAAGTAGACGTTAGCCGTGATCGCGTCGATTTTCAGGACCTACCTGAGCACGAGCAACACATTTTCATCTCAAATCTCAAGTACCAAACCTTGTTGGACTCCATTCAAGGTCGTAGTCCTAACGTAGCACTGCTGCCGTTGGTATCATTACCTGAACTTGAAACCTGGATTGAGACATGGGCATTTTCTGAGACCATTCACAGCCGCAGTTACACCCATATCATCCGAAACTTGTTTAACAATCCAAGTGACGTATTTGACGACATCGTTAACAACGAAGAAATCCTAAAACGTGCTGATGACATAGCCGGTTATTACGATGACCTAATCACCGCAACGCAGTTTTACCAGTTACATGGCGAAGGCGACTACACGCACAGCGACGGCCGCGTTGAAACAATCACTTTGCGTGCTTTAAAGCGTAAAGTGTATTTATGCATGAACTCTGTAAACGCGTTAGAAGCAATTCGCTTTTATGTCAGCTTTGCCTGCTCGTTCGCTTTTGCAGAGCGTGACTTACTCGAAGGCAATGCCAAAATCATCAAGCTAATAGCCCGTGATGAAGCGCTGCATCTTAATGCGACTCAACACATTCTAAACCTATGGCGCGATGGCGCTGACGATCCTGAAATGGCTGAAATTGCCAAAGAATGTGAACAAGAAGCCATCGACATCTTTATGCGCGCCGCGCAGCAAGAAAAAGAATGGGCTGAATACTTGTTTAAAGACGGCTCAATGATCGGTCTAAACAAAGATATTCTTTGCCAATACGTTGAATATATTGCCAACGTACGTATGCAAGCTATCGGCTTCAAAGCCCCCTTTGAAACTAAATCTAACCCAATCCCTTGGATCAACAACTGGTTGGTAAGTGACAACGTGCAAGTGGCACCACAAGAGTCTGAAATTAGCTCTTACCTAGTCGGTCAAATCAACTCAGATATGGATGCTGACGATTTAGAGGACTTTGAACTGTAATGAGTAAGAAAATGGTCATCAATGGCGTAGATTTTCACGCCAGTGAAGAAAAAACTCTACTGGAAAACCTTGAACTGCAAGGTATTCAAACGGAATATCAATGTCGTGATGGCCATTGCGGTGCTTGTCAGTGTCAATTAATCAGTGGCTCGGTAGAATACATTATCGAGCCCCTCGCTTATGTAAGAAAAGATCATATATTAACCTGCTGCAGTAAGGCGAAAAGCGCCATTGAGCTTGCCATCCCTGAAGCAAAATTACCTCTGAAATTAACAGGTTAATTTCACTTTAAAACAACGTAGAATTGCTGCAGCTAAGCGGCTTTGCTGCTACACTGCAAAGTCCGATTGTTTATCATTAAGCGACGACAAGAATGTCTTTTCTAACCAAACTCAAATGTGCCCTTACCTTAGGCCAAGGCGTGTTATTAGAAATGCCTGAGCTAAAAGCCACCGACAACCCTTTTGAATTTTTTCAGCAATGGCTTAAACAAGCCGAAGAATCAGGCATTATTTTGCCCGAGTCGATGTCGGTAGCCAGTTGCGACACACAAGGCCGTCCATCATCGCGCATGGTGTTACTGAAAGAAGTCGACGATCGCGGCTTTGTGTTTTATACCAACTACGGTAGCCGTAAAGCCCAACAACTTGATGCCAATCCGCATGCAGCTCTGCTCTTTCATTGGAACATACTGCAACGCCAAGTGCGTGTTGAGGGCCGAATTGAACGCGTCACTTTTGAAGAATCACAGGCCTATTTCCACTCTCGTGGCCGTGGTAGCCAAATTGGCGCGTGGGCATCTCATCAAAGTGAAGTGGCGCAAAGCCGCCAAGAGCTGATGGACAAAGTAAAATTCTATGAGCAAAAATTTGCTGGCCAAACTATACCGCTGCCAGAATTTTGGGGTGGCTATCGTGTGATCCCTGAACGAATTGAATTCTGGCAAGGTAAAGCCGACCGCCTCCATGATCGTTTTGACTACCAAAAAGACGGTGAAAGCTGGCATGTGGTGCGATTGAATCCGTAACGAATGGAAGTGATGATACTGTAATTCATCACTTCTAACTTGTTATCATTCGCGTGGGCTTAACGAAATGAATTCCTTATAAATCAATAAAGCAAACTATAATTGGCCTTAATTTGAAATTAAGGCCTCTACCCAATACATTAATTTGACATTTATCTCAGTTTATATTTACCAATAAAGATACTATCTAGTCGATTAAAATAAATGACTTAAGGATGGGCCATGTACAAATTAATTTTTAGCTTATTATTATCTACTGTGTTATTAGGCTGTGGTGGCGGTAACGGCACCACTGTTAATGAAGGGGATAACGCGCTTAGTCAAAAAAAGCCGCAACCCTACAATCTAGATTCAACTGAAATAGCATCTTCTATTACCAACATTACCTATAAATTAGACGTATACGTCCCCCTTGATTATCAAGCAGGAAGTGCTCCGCTACCTGTAATTTATGCGTCAGATGGGCAATGGAGAAGTAACAGTTACAAAGGTATATTAGAAAACTCTGGTGTATCAGCTGTACTCGTTGCTATCCATGAGGGTCCAAAAGGCCATCGAAATATCGACTACTTAACACCCGGAGTCTATGATTATTACGAGTTTTTGACTCAAGAGCTTATCCCCTTTATAGAAAGTGAATATAGCGTAATGTCAGCTAACAGGACACTGGTCGGGCACTCATATGGCGGAGCCATGTCTTTTTACTCTATGCTCATCGCTGATCCTGATGTGGCATTTTTTAACAATTTCGTCTCAGCTGACCCGAGTGTTGCAGATACCGAAACTTTGCTTAAATTAGAACAAGAGCGGTTTAATTTAAGTAAAACAATGAACAGCAGAATGATTTTATCGGGTGCAATGCAAGGCGGTAATGGTCCAGATGTTGAACTGGCTTACGCACATATGCTAAATCGGAAATATGAAGGTTTGAATATTACTTTGATTAAGCAAAATGTAACCCATGATAATAGTGCCAACCAAACATTTAAAGATGCCCTACCGCTGTTGTTCCCATAATCGAGATTAAAATGTGAGCACAAGCCAGTAAAACTTGTGCTCTAGCATTTACAACCAACCATCCCGCGCAAATTTTTCAGCTAAACTATCAAGTTCAGTATCAATCACTTGATGCCAATTTTGGGTGGGTAAGTCTTGCCCTAATTGATGCACAAACCAGCTCATGAACACCGCATTTTCAAACGCACCGTGCAGGTAAATCCCCACTACATTTTCACGCTGCCAACCCAAATTAGATTGTAAAAATTCACTGACCTTACCGGTAGTTTGCGTTTGTCCATGGTGAATCTCATACCCGGTCATAGGTTGGTTTTGCCATTGAAAATGTACTTGCGAAGTAGACTTGATTTGCGCTAATTCTGTGGTTAATGGCAATAAGCCTAAGCCATCAAAATCACCTGCTTCTAAACGGCGCGGGTCAAGCAGCTTTTCACCTAATATTTGTAAACCGCCGCAAATACCCAGCACTAGCTTACCTTGTTGAGCCGCATCGATAACCGATTGAGCTAACCCCGTGTTAGCCAAATAGGCCATGCTGGCGCCTGAATTTTTACTGCCGGGTAAGATCACGGCATCAAAGCGTGACAAGCTTTGCTGTTCTCGGATCACGGTGACATTCACGCCTTGCTGATGAAACAGGGGATCAAACTCATCCATATTAGCGGCATAAGGATAAATCACTAACGCAATGTTTAGCTCGCCTTTAACAAAGGTGTCACTACCCCGAAAGGCATCTTCTTCTGGTAAACGGTGATCGTACATCGGAATGTTAGCCACCGTAGGAATACCGGTTTTTTCTTGCAGCCAATCCATAGCATTACCCAACAACAACGGATCGCCACGAAATTTATTAAGCACAAAGCCTTTGATTAAGCCTTGCTCCTGCGGCGCTAAACACGCCCAAGTCCCTAGCAGATGAGCAAACGAGCCGCCACGATCAATATCAGAAATCAAATACACATCGGCTTGTGTTTCCAGCGCCACTGCCATATTGACAATATCACCGGCGCGTAAATTAATTTCCGCAGGGCTACCCGCCCCTTCTATGACTAGTTGATCATAATCAGACTGCAAACTGGTTAAGGCATTTTTTACATGCTGCCAGAGTAACGATTTACGTTCCATCCACGCCATGGCAGAAATTTCTGCATTGGCCACACCATTCACGATCACCTGGCTATAGGTATCGGCGCTAGGTTTCAGTAATACAGGGTTCATTCGCACATCGGGGGTGACTTTCGCGGCCAAAGCTTGCAAGTATTGCGCGCGACCAATTTCTAAACCATCGGGTGTAACGGCCGCATTATTACTCATATTTTGAGCTTTAAATGGTGCCACGTTAACACCGCGGTTAGCCAGAACACGGCAAGCCGCTGCTGCCAGTAAGGATTTGCCAGCATCACTGGTACATCCTAATAACATGATAGGTTTTGCCATTGTTTCCCTTTATGCAAAAAGTCGCCATCATACCGTTAAACTCACAGCGGTGAAATGGACGCACTGACTTAATCCTCATGTCATCCAGTAAAAGCTGGCAACAGGCTCAATCTGATCTACACTATTTTAACTGTATATAAAAACAGGTGAGAGAGCATGAATACGCAACCGACTAAACTAACCTGCGCCATACTAACTGGGATGTTAACTGCCTTGAGTGCAAGTAGCAGTGCTGAAACCTGCTCCCAAACCCAGTTACAGCGGTTTTTAACGCAGCAAAACCAAGCCTACCATGCTGGCAATCCTTGTATCTCAGACTCATCTTTCGATCAACTCAATCAACTCCTCGCTCATCCAATCAGTACCTTAAACACAGACATAGACAATTCATGGGTGAGTCACCGTTACCCCATGAAAAGCCTTAATAGCACCACCAGCAAGCAAATGTTGTTGGAATTTATTAAACCCTTGTTGCAACGCGCCAATTCGTTAATCATTCAACCGAAAATTGATGGCATCGCGATTGAGCTTATTTATCATCACGGCCAATTAGCCCAAGCCAGTACGCGAGGAAACGGCGCAGCAGGTAAAGACATCACTGCATTGATCTTACTTGCTCCGCACATACCTAAACGGCTTAATCAAAAGGCGCAGCAAGAGGAAGTGGTTATTTATGGCGAACTGTTTATTCCCCTACAAGCGTTTAAGCAAATACAGGATTATTCGAGTAGCCGACAGTTAACGGCCGCGTTGGCGCAACAAAAACAGCCCGATATGACGTTAGCCAATTTACTCAATTTCTTCCCCTATCAATTGGCTCAACCGTTGCAGCCTAATGATCTGGCAAGCCAGCAGTTATTGGCGCAATGGAGCTTTAAAGCCACTCAAATCTTTAGCCAAACCATTAATGATATTGCGGATGCAGAGCGCTGGCTCAATACATGGCAACAAGATGTTGAACTGGATGCGGATATCGACGGCGTTGTGATAAAAGCCGCAGAACAAAACCTGCGCGACAGCTTAGGCAGTAATCAATCTTTTCCGCATTGGGCCATGGCGCTTAAACCAAAAGCCAAGCGCGCTGAAGTAACCGTGACTAAACTGAGCTATCAAGTCGGCCGCACCGGTAAAATAACGCCCATTTTGCACTTTTCGCCTGTGTCTTTGGGTAATAAAACCGTGCAGAAAGTCTCTGGACACTCAGTCAACTACATCAAACAACATGAAATAAACCAAGGTAGCTTAATCACAGTTGCATTGGCAGGTAAAGCCACGCCAACCATCACCAAGGTGATTGGCACGAGCACAGAGCAAGACTACCAGCTGCCGTTTGTTAAACCCGGCCTTTGTTTATCTAGCAGTTACGCTTGTAAGCAACGCTTTAAGCTGCAAATAAAATACACCATGAAGAAGTTAGGCTTACCTTTGAGTGTTAGAAAAGAAGTGAATCAATTAGTTAAACAAGGAGTGATCACCCAACTCGGCCAGCTTGGCCCATTCTATCAAGCGACCTATCATCGCAACTTGAGCAAACAGCGTCTACTCGCTAGCTTAACAGGCCGCCCTTTAACCCTGAGTCATTTGAGCGCAATGGAGCATGCCGAGCTAGAAAGGCAGCGCTTACTGTTAGCGCGCTTAAGCATTTAGGCGCTAACATCCGTTATACTTAAGAGACGTCAGAGTCAGACAACGGCAGCACCATTTCTATCAAACCGTCCTCTAGCTCGATAGTCACTTTAAAGCCTAATTTTTTTGCTAGCTCTGACATGCCGCGGTTTTGGATCATGGTAAAGCCCATTAAAATTTGCGTGCCGTTGGCTTTGTAGTAGCGGATCAGTTTTTCCAGTAAAAAACGCCCTAACCCTTGGCCTTGCATGTCACCTTTTACCACCATTGCAAATTCGGCATCGGTATTATCGGGATCAGTTGACGCTCTCACTACCCCTAAGGTGTCACCCTCACCATGTTCATCACACGCCACCGCGACAAAAGCCATTTCACGGGCATAATCAATTTGCGTAAGCAGTGCCATTTCTTCATGGGTCATTTGTGCACGCTCGCCAAAGTAACGCTTGTATCGGTCTTCTGCTGATAAGCCAGAATCAAACACACGGTGTTTTGGCTCATCTTCCGGCAAGATAGGACGCACCAACACTTTATTACCATTGCGCAGGGTAAAGTACTCTTCTAATTCTTTTGGATAAGGCCGGATCGCCAGTCTTGCCGCAGGGTCCCCTTCAAGAGACTGTAAGGTTACATTCACGTCTAACAAAGTAATATTATCACCCGCTATCAATACCGGGTTGAAGTCGATTTCTAAAATCTCAGGGCAATCAATTATCAAATGCGCCACTTGAGTCAGCATTACGCACAGGGCTTCAATGTCAAAGCCAAGGGGCAAGTGACGGTCACGGATTTTTTGACTCTTAAGGGCGTTGATCACCATATAGCGTGCCAGCGCCATATTCAATGGTGGCAGTGCGACAGCAGCATCACGGCTAATGTCCCATTCGGAGCCCCCTTCGCCCAGTAAAATAGCGGGGCCAAACACAGGGTCATTTTTCACTGCAATACGCAGCTCTTGAGCGCCAGCGGTTAATGCCATTTTTTGTACTATCATGCCGTCAATTCTTGCCGTTGGAAAACGGTCTATAACCCGTTGCGTCACCGATTGCGCCGCTTGCAACACTTCAAGCTCAGAGTTGAGGTTAAGCACCACGCCATGTACATCTGATTTATGATGAATGTCGGGTGATTGCACCTTAAGCGCCACGGGGTAGCCGATACGATTGGCCGTCTCAACCGCCTCATTGGCATCTTTCGCGTACCAAGTCGGAATGGTTTTCAATCCGTAGGCTTCTAATACCGGCTGCATTTCGTGGGTTTCTAATACGGATTTACCCTTATCAAGGGCGCGTTGTAAGATGTCCCTAGCACGCTGAGCATTAGCGGGTAAATTGGCTGGGATAGATTGCGGCGTTTCCATCAATAGTTTTTGGTTACGGCGGTATTCCACCATGTGCATAAACGCGCCCACGGCCCCTTCTGGCGTGCGATAAGTGGGTAAACCTGCAGCAGAAAATAACTTTCTGGCTTCATAAGCGGCTTGTTCGCCAGTCCAATTGGTTAATATATTGAAACGTCGTTGATTTGGGTGCAATTTTACCGCACTTATCACGGCTTCCGCCGTTTCGCCGCTATGGGCTAAAGCGGAAGGCGAATGCATTACCAATACCGCATCGATGTCCTTAGAGTTCATTAACACATCTACCGCCCGCGCGTAACGTTCAGGGGTGGCATCGCCGATAATGTCGACGGGGTTAGCACGCGACCAATTAGACGGTAATACTTTATCTAGCTCTGCTATCACTTGCTCATCTAACTTAGCTAGTTTTCCGCCCCGCTCAATGAGTGCATCCACCGCTAATACACCGGGCCCACCGCCGTTGGTCACGATGGCAAGGCGTTCACCTTTCAAAGGATTAGAGTGCGCAAGGGTCTCTACCGCGGCAAACAATTCATGTAAATCTTTTACCCGCAGCATACCCGCACGTTTAAATGCTGCGTCATAAACTGCATCACTACCTGTTACGCCACCGGTATGTAATTCAGCGGCAATCGCACCTTCATGACTACGACCTGATTTGATCACCAAAATCGGTTTGTTGCGCGACGCTGCTCGCGCTGCGGACATAAAATCGCGACTTTGGTGCACCGAATCAACATACAGCATGATCGCGCGGGTTTTACTGTCTCGGCCAAGTAAATCGAGCAATTCATCAAAGTCGACATTAATACCGTCACCGAGGGAAATAAAATGGGAAAACCCGATACCTTTGTTATTAGCCCAATCTAATACTGTGGTACAAATAGCTGCCGATTGAGACACAAATGCCAGCTTACCCGGTTGCGTGCCCGCATGAGCTAAGCTGGCATTTAAACCAATATTTGGCAAGATCAACCCTAAGCTATTAGGCCCTAATATTCGAATGCCGTACTTTTTGGCAAAATCATTCAATTGCTGTTTTAGCTCAATACCATCTTCACTGCACAATTGATCAAAGCCACCGGAAATAACCACCGCCGCCTTACAGCCATGTTGTCCTAATTTTTCAACGATGCGAGGCACGCGTAAAGCCGCTGTGCAAATAATTGCTAAATCAGGTACTTGTGGTAGTGCCTCAATATTTGGATAAGCCAACACGCCCAAAACTGCTTTATACCTCGGTGTCACTGGCATAATCGGACCAGAAAAACCGCCGGAAAGCAGATTTTTCATCACCACGTTGCCAGCACGTAGCTCACGAATAGAAGCACCGATCACAGCAATGGATTGAGGTTTAAACAACAAATCTAAATTACGTTGACTCATATCAGATACACTCAGAGGTTTACTTAACTAATTAGTTTACTTGTGATTGATCTGAGCAGCCAATTTTTTTATGTGTAAATCATTAAGTTATGAATAAAGTCACTGGCGCCTACAATTATCCTTTTCGACAAGTAAGACCTTTGATTGCACCCAGTGCTGATATGCGCTACCCTGCCTGCCCGCTAACGTGCGGTTCCCCTCAAAAGACACCGATAAGAGAGCAACTATGAGCTTTGCCAATTTGGGCCTTTCTGCCCAAATCCTTGATGCCGTGACCCAACAAGGTTACACCACCCCTTCACCGATCCAAGCCGAAGCAATACCCGCGGTGATCCAAGGCAAAGATGTCATGGCAGCAGCGCAAACTGGTACCGGTAAAACAGCCGGTTTTACTTTGCCATTGTTACAAAAGCTTTCTCAAGGTCAACGCGCACAAGCAAACCAAGTGCGCGCATTGGTATTAACTCCCACTCGTGAGCTAGCTGCGCAGGTCGGCGAGAGTGTCGCGCTTTATGGTCGTAATTTACCTCTGACTTCAATGGTTGTTTTTGGTGGCGTGAACATTAAACCGCAAATAGCGGGATTACGCCGCGGCGCGGATATTTTAGTGGCCACGCCAGGTCGCCTACTGGATCTTTATCAGCAGAAAGTAATCAACTTTAAGCGCTTAGAAATTCTGGTTTTAGATGAAGCCGATCGCATGCTAGACATGGGCTTTATTCACGACATTAAAAAAGTATTGGCCGTGCTGCCTAAGCAACGTCAAAACTTGCTGTTTTCAGCTACTTTTTCTGATGATATTCGCAAACTTGCCAAAGGGTTAGTTAATAATCCTGTTGAAATTTCAGTGGCACCACGCAACACCACCGCCGCGCGAATCGAACAATGGGTCTACCCTGTTGATAAAACTCGTAAAGCCCCTCTACTTGGTCAGCTGATAAAAGAAAATGACTGGAAACAAGTATTAGTGTTTACCAAGACAAAACACGGCGCTAACCGCCTCAGTCAAAACTTAGAAGCCAATGGCCTTAAAGCCGCTGCGATCCATGGTAATAAAAGCCAAGCCGCACGCACCAAAGCATTAGCGGGCTTTAAGTCAGGCGAAATTCGTATTTTGGTAGCAACTGATATTGCCGCACGTGGTTTGGATATTGACCAACTGCCACACGTAGTGAACTTTGATTTACCTAATGTGTCTGAAGATTATGTCCATCGCATTGGCCGCACAGGTCGCGCTGGCGCTAGCGGTGAAGCGATTTCTCTAGTGTGTCACGAAGATGCAAAACTACTGCAAGATATCGAAAAGTTGATCAATAAAACCATTGAGCGCAAGACAATCCCAGGGTTTGAAATCAGCACTGAATTACCAACCAAAAACTTTGCGCCGGCGAAAAAGCAAACCAGCCAAACTCGTCGACCACGTAATCCCAATGCGCAGAAACAACAGGGTAATCGTTCAGGTAGCAACGCCAATAACAGTGGTAATGGCGCGCAGCCGAGTAAGCCTGCAACACGTCGGCCTTCACGTCATCGTCCAGTGAATAAAACCGCAGCCTAACTAGGCGCGGTACTAAAAACGTTTTACCATAAAAAAGCCCCTAAATGATTTAGGGGCTTTTTTTATTCGTCATTTCTGATGGTGAAAGTACCAACAATAAGGTTTTATCTCGTGGTTAACGCATGCGAGCGATACGGAATTTGCGGCCTTTTATCTTGCCTGCTTCTAGCTTTTTCAATGCAACCGTCGCCACTTCACTGCCGACCGCCACATAAGCCCAATTATCAAGGACTTGAATTTTGCCGATTTGCTTAAAATCGATACCATTATCACCTGTTAACGCGCCAACAATATCACCTGGGCGCACTTTTTGTTTTTTGCCGCCATCGATACGCAGTGATACCATTTTCGGCTTAGCAATCACGCCGTCTAGCACAGATAATTCAGGTAAGTGCTCTGCTTCAATGCGAATACCTAAGTAGTCTTCTAAAATGATTACTTTATTCGCGTCTTTCGCACTGAACAATGAGCAAGCAACCCCTTTGCTGCCAGCACGGCCAGTGCGGCCAATGCGATGCACATGCACCTCAGGATCGTGTGATAATTGGTAATTAATTACCGCATCAAGGGCGTCAATATCTAAGCCACGGGCAGCAACATCCGTTGCCACTAATATAGAGACACTTTTATTAGCAAAACGCACTAAAGTTTGGTCGCGATCTTTTTGCTCTAAATCACCGTTTAATGCCAACGCACTAAAACCATAATTACAAAGCTCATCCGCCACTTCTTGCGTGTCTTTTTTCATATTACAAAACACCACACAGGATTCAGGTTGATGCTTCATTAGCAATAACCGAATAGCCAGCAAACGCTCTTCAAAGTTACTCACTTCGTAAAAGTGTTGTGAAATAGTGCTTTGTTCGTGTGTCGACTCAACCTTAACAAATTCAGGCTGATCCATAATGCGGTCGGCAATGGACTTAATTTCATCAGGGAATGTCGCGCTAAACAATAATGTTTGTCGCTGCGTTGGCATCTTCTCAATAATCGCATCCAAAGCAGGCTGAAAGCCCATGTCTAGCATACGATCGGCTTCGTCTAACACGAAGGTAGTAATATCGTCTAATACTAAAGTACCTTTCTCGATATGATCTAAGATGCGACCTGGCGTCCCTACCACGATATGCGCGCCATGCTCTAAAGAGCCAATTTGCGGGCCAAAAGGCATGCCACCACATAACGTCAGCACTTTAATATTGTGTATAGCGCGCGCCAGTTTACGGATCTCCGTTGCTACTTGGTCAGCCAACTCTCGAGTGGGACAAAGCACTAAGGTTTGAATACGGAAACGTTTAACATCAAGGGCCTGCAATAAGCCAAGACCAAATGCAGCCGTTTTACCTGAGCCTGTTTTGCCTTGCGCGATGACATCTTTACCAGCAATGATCGCCGGTAAACTTTGCGCTTGGATCGGCGTCATGGATTGATAACCAAGGGACTCAAGGTTACTGAGTAATTCGGTGCGTAAGGATAAAGAAGAAAAAGAAGCTTGGCTCAAAACAGTAGTCCCGTGTTCATGGATCAAAAAGCAATGCCAATATTAGGCAGAGATAAGTGGCGGATTATAACAGTTGCGGGCAATAAGTAATGATCTTTAACGGCTCAAACAAAGTATTAATAAAACACTGTTAGTTTAGCCAAATATGCTGAGGCTATCTTTTGCTAAACAACAGCTCACTTATCTCGGGCGCACTGACAGGTTTAGAAAACAGATAACCTTGATATTCATCGCAACCTTCAGTTTTTAGTAAAGCTAATTGTGCTTCATCTTCAACGCCCTCAGCGGTCACAGACATGCCTAAGTTATGCCCAAGTTGCACCACGGTTCTGACGATCATGCGGTCTTTTTGATTGGTCACGCAGTCATCGACAAATGATTTATCTATTTTGAGTATATCGATAGGTAGACGGCGTAAATAATTCAAGGAAGAATAGGCGACACCAAAATCATCAATCGCAACTTTAACCCCAAGGGCTCGTAACTGGCTAAACGTGTCAATAATATGGTTCGAGTTTTCCATAATCGCACTTTCTGTTATCTCAACCTGTAATAAATATCCAGGTAAAGCAGCTTCTGTCAGTGCGCGTTTAATCATCTCATAAACATCGTCATGGGCTAGCTGCACCGCTGACACATTGACCGAAATAGCAACCTCTTGCCCGGCATCCAACCATCGCTTACCTTGATAACAAGACTGCTGCATGACCCAAGCACCTAAGGCGATAATTTGCTGACTTTCTTCCGCTATCGAGATGAAATCAATGGGGGGAATAACGCCTAAGTCAGGATGCTTCCACCTTACTAGTGCCTCTACACCAGAAATAACCCCCTTTTTAACATCCACTTTAGGCTGATAGAGCAAATAAAACTGCTCTTGCTCTAATGCAGACATTAACTCTTGTTCGAGCTGATACTTACGAATAGTTTCTTGGATCAGTTCATGGTCAAACCAATGATAGGTATTTTTACCTTGTGCCTTTGAACGATACATAGCGATATCGGCATTGCGACACCAGATATCATTTAAACCAGACGCATCACTGTATAAGGCAATGCCAATACTCGCAGTTAAATGATATTCACGCTTTGCCAAATGATATGGCGAGTCTGCAAAGCTGATAATACGCTGAGACAAGGTGTTGGCTTCTTGCTCCAATGCAAACTCTTCCCTAATAACTACCGCAAATTCGTCACCGCCGATGCGATAAGCACGGATAAAATTAGACTCTAGCGACTTTAGCCGCTGGGCAAATTCCTTTAAGACCAAATCGCCAATATTATGACCCATGTTGTCATTGATGCGCTTGAAGCCATCGAGATCAATCTGTAGTAGCGCCGTTGGAAAAAGAGTCGACTCCATTTTCACCTTCAACTGCGCAATGTCATAGTAAAAGCCTTTTCGGTTTGGCAATTGAGTCAAATAATCCGTCATACTTTCTTTTCGATAGTTGATCATTTGATACTTTAGTTTCTGCTGAAAATACGCCATCACAGATGCAAAGCTACTGATGGTAATCAATTCAATACCATCCTCGATGAACTCATCAAATTCACTCCCTTTAAGCGTAAAAAAGTAAGTCGAGAGGATCAAAAAAGCACTGGCGATGGGCCAAAGAGAGCTGGGAAATAAAATAATATAAGTGAGTGGAATGAGTAAAAATGTTTCTTCAACTTGATCCAAAGATAGCGGATCGACTATTCCGCCTGTAACAATGAGACCAAGAGAAAAAATTGCCGCTAACTTTCTGAAATGGCCATTTTCTGTATGCTTAGCAAACAGCATCAATAGAGGATAAAACAGGTAACTATAACGAGCGAGCTGGTGTTCGCTGAACAAGGTATAAAAAATTAATACAACCGCCACATAATAGAAGGTATCTATCCAAAACTTTATCGACAGCAAAGACCGTAGTGTCGTGTTTATAGTGACCATAAGCATCCTTTCAAGGTTGGCTTAATTGAGTATGGCAAAGCCTTAACCACAACAGAAGTAAGTAATAAAAATGTTAATTAAATTGTCGCCAACCTCACACTGCTTGTTCAATAAAAATACCTAACACCATACCACCTATCTAAGGTATGGCTAATTTGTTTTAAAAAATGCGTACTAAACAACACTTTTATTTAGAAAAAACTGATTAATGACGATAATTTAGTTATCTGCGCTAAAATAGAACTATTGATAGCAAGGAGGGCTATGATGAAAAATTTCTCTCGTTCATTAAGCTTTACCAGTGCCGCTAAGCGCGACCTAATTTTGATTAGCATCAGCTTAATACCACTGTTAATCGTGCTTTTAACCCAAGACATATCTGAAGCGATGGTGGCTTTTTTTCAGCAGTATGAACATCTCGAGCTAGATGAGTTGATGCCGCTAGGGATGTTTTTGTCATTGTGCTTCACTTGGTTTTCGTGGCGCCGCTGGCGAGAAATTAAAAGCCTCTATCTGGTAGTAGAAAAACTGTCATTACAAGACCCTATTACGTTGAGCAAAAACCGCCGCGCAGCCATTATCGAGTTAAGTAAATTACAAAAATCCAAAAGCCAGTTTGGTTTGATCTTAATGGATTTAGATAATTTCAAACAAATTAATGAAACATTTGGTTATGACATTGGTGATGAGGTCTTGGTTAAAAAGGCGCAACTATTGCAACGCTACTGTGACAAACACCAATTTAGCGCGCGTTGGGCTGGTGCACAATTTATTGTCATCGCCCATGATTACGATGTCCACCAAACTCAGCAGTTGGCAAAAAAGTTACACCGAGCTGTAGTGGATGAATTGTTTAATAGCATGGAAATCGTTTGCCGTTTAGGACTGACCCAAAACCACCCCAATGACTCGGTGGAGCAAGCTTTACAGCGTGCGCAAGATGCACTACTTGAAGCAAAATTAAGGGATGAAGATATCTACCAACAGTGGTAATTGCGAAATCTAGTTCTGAGACGATATGCATATAACTTTAGGTACAAAAAAGCCTCGCATTAGCGAGGCTTTTTGCTAGTAAAGACTTGGAATTACCAGCCTGTTACTTCTTTTAGTGCTGAGCCGATTTCAGCTAGCGATTTAGTGGTTTTAACACCCGCCGCTTCTAATGCAGCAAATTTATCTTCAGCTGTACCTTTACCACCAGAGATAATTGCGCCAGCATGGCCCATACGCTTACCTGGAGGAGCTGTAACACCGGCAATGTAAGATACAACAGGCTTAGTGACATTGGCCTTGATATAAGCAGCAGCTTCTTCTTCAGCAGTACCACCGATTTCACCGATCATTACAATCGCTTCTGTCGCTGGATCGTTTTGGAACATTTCCAATACGTCGATGAAGTTAGTGCCAGGGATAGGGTCACCACCGATACCAACACAAGTAGACTGACCAAAACCAGCATCCGTAGTTTGCTTAACCGCTTCGTACGTTAGTGTACCAGAGCGAGAAACAATACCTACTTTACCTGGCTTGTGGATGTGGCCTGGCATGATACCAATCTTACATTCACCTGGCGTGATCACACCCGGACAGTTAGGACCGATCATGCGTACGCCAGTCTCTTCTAGCTTCACTTTAACGTCAAGCATGTCAAGAGTCGGAATACCTTCAGTGATAGTAACGATTAGCTCGATACCCGCATCGATAGCTTCTAAGATCGCATCTTTACAAAAAGCCGCTGGTACGTAGATAACAGTTGCTGTTGCGCCAGTGGCTTCAACGGCTTCACGCACTGTGTTAAATACAGGTAAGCCTAAATGCTCTTGGCCACCTTTACCTGGTGATACACCACCGACCATTTGCGTACCGTAAGCAATCGCTTGCTCTGAGTGGAATGTACCTTGGCCGCCAGTGAAACCTTGACAGATTACTTTGGTATCTTTATTGATTAATACAGACATTATTTGCCCTCCGCAGCTTTAACTACTTGCTCAGCCGCGTCAGTTAGACTTGTAGCAGCAATGATATCGAGACCAGACTTAGCCAGCACTTCACGGCCTAATTCCGCGTTGGTACCTTCAAGGCGAACCACTACAGGCACTTCTACGCCTACTTCTTTAACCGCGCCGATAATACCTTCTGCAATCATGTCACAACGTACGATACCGCCGAAGATGTTAACTAACACAGCTTTAACATTCGAATCAGATAGAATGATTTTGAATGCTTCTGCTACGCGCTCTTTAGTTGCGCCGCCGCCAACATCCAAGAAGTTAGCTGGTTTGCCACCGTGTAGGTTAACAATGTCCATGGTACCCATTGCTAGGCCTGCACCGTTCACCATACAACCAACGTTACCGTCTAATGCTACGTAGTTCAGTTCAAATTTGGCCGCATGTGCTTCGCGCTCATCTTCTTGTGAAGGATCGTGCATTTCACGCAGTTTAGGCTGACGGTACATCGCGTTTGAGTCGATGTTGATTTTACCGTCTAGACAAACTAGGTTGCCCTCACCTGTCACAACCAAAGGGTTGATTTCTAGCAGTGCTAGGTCATGCTGAATAAACATGTTGCCTAGACCTAAGAAAATCTTAGTAAATTGTTTAATTTGGTCACCTTTTAGGCCCAATTTAAACGCTAATTCACGGCCTTGGTAAGCTTGTGGGCCTACTAGCGGATCAATCGCAGCTTTGTGAATAAGCTCAGGTGTTTCTTCAGCAACCGTCTCAATGTCCATGCCGCCTTCAGTTGACGCCATGAATACCACGCGACGAGAACCACGGTCAACTACTGCACCTAGGTATAACTCGTTAGCAATGTTTGACGCTTCTTCAACCAAGATTTGAGTAACTGGCTGACCATTTGCGTCGGTTTGGTAAGTCACAAGGTTCTTACCTAACCATTTCTCAGCAAAGCCTTTAATGCCTTCTTTGGTGGTATGTAGCTCTACGCCACCCGCTTTACCACGGCCGCCTGCGTGTACCTGACACTTAACAACCCATTTTTCTCCACCGATTTTATCGGCTGATTCAGCAGCGGCTTCTGCAGTGCTAGAAGCGAAACCTACTGGGACTGGCAATCCAAAGTCAGCAAAAAGCTGTTTTGCCTGGTACTCATGCAAATTCATGATGTTCTATCCGTTTTTTTTAACAACGTTCTTTAGGTGTGAATCACCCTGCGAAATGGGCTTATCAAACAATAAGCCCAAACTTTTAAACTTTCTGATTACTATTTATACATCAAGTAGTAAGCGTGTTGGATCTTCTAGTAATTCTTTAACAGTTACTAAGAAACCAACTGATTCTTTACCATCGATTAAACGATGATCATAAGATAGGGCCAAGTACATCATAGGTAAAATTTCAACTTTACCATTGACAGCCATTGGGCGGTCTTGGATCTTGTGCATGCCTAAAATCGCCGCTTGTGGCGGGTTGATAATAGGTGTAGATAATAGTGAACCGAACACACCACCATTAGTGATAGTGAAGTTACCGCCCATCATTTCCTCAACCGTTAACTTACCGTCACGGCCTTTAAGGGCAAGTTCGCGAATACCTTTTTCGATATCAGCTAGGCCTAACGTATCACAGTCGCGTAATACAGGCGTAACCAGACCACGAGGCGTTGAAACAGCAATGCTCACGTCGAAGAAGTTGTGGTAAACAATTTCATCGCCATCGATAGATGCATTGACTTCTGGGTAACGTTTTAGCGCTTCGGTGATCGCTTTAACATAGAAAGACATAAAGCCAAGACGAATGCCGTGTTTCTTTTCAAACACTTCTTGATATTGCTTACGAATGTCCATGATCGGCTTCATGTTGATTTCGTTAAACGTAGTCAACATTGCCGTTGAGTTTTTCGCTTCAAGTAAACGCTCTGCAATACGTTTGCGCAGGCGCGTCATCGGCACACGTTTTTCGCTACGAGCAGCCACTGATTCAGAGGCAACAGGTGCTGATGCGGTCGCAGCAGGTGCAGCTTTAGCATTGCGGAAGTTGTCAACGTCTTCTTTAGTGATCACACCGCCTTTGCCTGAGCCTTTAATTTGGCTGGCATCAATGCCATGTTCATTCATTAAGCGACGTACTGAAGGGCTAGCATCAGCAGTGCCTTTCGCAGCAGGTGCTTCTTCTGAGCTAGCGGCTGGCGCTGCAGCCGTCGCTGCGCCAGGTTTGATGCGGCCTAGCAATTGTTTAGAAAGAACCGTTGCACCTTCTTCTTCAGTAATTGCTTCTAAGATACCTGATTCCGAAGCCGGAACTTCAAGCACGACTTTGTCCGTTTCGATATCCACTAGGATCTCGTCGCGTTCAACAAACTCGCCTGGTTTTACATGCCAAGTTGCAACGGTTGCATCCGCGACAGACTCAGGTAAATCGGGAACTAATATTTCGATAGCCATTTAGCTTTCCTTCACTCTTATTCTTTCAGACCAAGTGCGTCATTAACCAACGCTTTTTGTTGTTTTAAATGTACAGAGATATAACCTACCGCCGGTGATGCAGAAGCAGCGCGGCCGGTATAAGTTAATGTCGCACCTTCAGGTAATACATTTCTGAAGTGATGCTGACTACAATACCAAGCGCCTTGGTTTTGCGGCTCTTCTTGACACCAAACAAAGTCTTTTACATGTTGATATTGCGCGAGGATTTCTTCTACTTCTTCTGTCGGGAATGGGTAGAGTTGTTCAATACGAATAATGGCAACATTGTTCAATTCGTTGTTTCGACGCTGTTCAAGTAGATCGTAATAGACTTTACCGCTACACATCACTAAGCGAGTCACTTGTTTGGGATCAAGATCATCAATTTCATCAATCGCGTTATAAAAACGGCCATTTGCTAACTCATCCAAGCTAGAAACCGCTAATGGATGACGTAACAGTGATTTAGGCGACATAACAATCAATGGACGACGCATCGGACGCACCACTTGGCGACGTAGCATTTGATAAACCTGTGCCGGTGTAGAAGGCACCACAACTTGCATATTATGTTCAGCACATAATTGTAAGTAGCGCTCTAGGCGAGCAGATGAATGCTCAGGACCTTGACCTTCATAGCCGTGTGGTAATAACAAAGTAAGACCACACATACGGCCCCACTTCTGTTCACCCGAACTCAAGAATTGGTCGAATACCACTTGAGCACCGTTAGCAAAGTCACCAAACTGCGCTTCCCAAATCGCTAGCCCTTTCGGCTCGGCGGTTGAATAACCGTATTCAAATGCAAGTACCGCTTCTTCAGATAGCACTGAGTCATAGATATCAATTTTCCCTTGCCCCTCTTTTAAGTGAGCTAGGGGTAAATAAGTAGCCGCATCCGTTTGATTGTGCAACACAGCATGGCGATGGAAGAAAGTACCTCGACCAGAGTCTTGACCCACAATACGCACATTATATTGACTGTCTAGAATGGTTGCGTAAGCCAGTGTTTCAGCAAAACCCCAATCAATCATTTTTTCACCACGGATCATCGATAAACGATCTTGGTATATTTTATCAACACGGGAGTGCAGTTTGTGCTCTTCTGGATATTGACAGGCTTTCTCTCCTAGCGCTTTTAGGTGCTCTAGGGGGTACTGCGACTCATAAGATGTATTCCAGTCATGCTTGAGGTATGGCGTCCAATCAACCGAATGCTTCTGCATCGGGCGCCATTCGTCAACCACACAATCACCCTTATCCAGTGCATCACGATAGCCATCAACAAAGGCCTTAGCTTGGGCTTTATCTATCACGCCTTCATTAATCAGTTGATCAGCATAAATGCTGCGCGGTGTTGGGTGTTTTTTGATTTTTTGGTACATCAATGGCTGAGTTGCACTTGGTTCGTCAGCTTCGTTGTGTCCATGGCGGCGGTAACACACCAAATCAATCACCACATCGCGATTAAAGGTGTTTCTGAAGTCCAGTGCGATTTGCGTGACTAAAATAACCGCTTCAGGGTCGTCTGCATTAACGTGGAAAATAGGTGCTTGGACCATCTTCGCAATGTCAGTACAGTACATCGTCGAGCGTGTGTCTTCTGGATTCGACGTAGTAAAACCAATTTGGTTATTGATCACAATTCGAATGGTGCCACCCACTTTAAATGCGCGCGCCTGCGACATATTAAAGGTTTCTTGAACCACACCCTGACCTGCAATAGCTGAGTCACCGTGTACAGTAATAGGCAATACTGAAGAACCGTCTTTGCAACCTAAGCGCTCTTGACGAGCACGAACAGAGCCTAATACAACAGGGTTAACAATTTCTAAATGAGAAGGGTTAAACGCCAGCGCTAAATGCACATCGCCACCCGGGGTGGCAAAGTCAGAGCTAAAACCTTGGTGATATTTAACGTCACCTGCGCTGTCATCGTGAACTTTTTTACCGGCAAATTCATCGAACAAATCCGTCGGTTTTTTACCCAATACGTTAACCAGCATATTAAGGCGACCACGGTGCGCCATACCAATAACCACTTCTTTAGCACCTTTCTCGCCAGAACGACGGATCAGCTCTTTCACCATCGGCACGAAACTATCGCCACCTTCTAGTGAGAAGCGTTTGGCCCCTGGGAATTTAGAACCGATGTATTTTTCTAGCCCTTCGGCGGCGGTTAAACCTTCAAGGAAACGCTTTTTCGCATCAACGCTAAATGAAGGCTTACCTTCACAAGACTCAATGCGGTTTTGGATCCAGCGTTTCTGCTCAGTATTGGTGATGTGCATGTATTCAGCACCAATTGAGCCACAGTAAGTACGTTTTAGTGAATCAACCAAGTCTTTTAGCACCATGGTGCCATTGCCAACTGCGTATGAACCAACATTAAAGCTGGCATCAAAATCAGCCCCTTCCAAGTCATGAAAGAAAGGATCAAGTTCACGCACTGATTTGCGCTGCCATATACGCAATGGGTCAAGCTGAGCTTGCTGGTGACCACGGAATCGATAAGCATTGATAAGTTGTAATACCTTAACTTGCTTTTCATCGTTGTGCATTTCACCAGAAGGCGCGGTGAAACGTTTAGGTGATTTGGCTAAGCGACGAAATTCTTCAATGACTTCTGAATGCGCCTGCTCTTGAGTTGCGTTTTCAAGGCCAGGAAGTTCATCGAAGATGGTACGCCACGTAGGGTCTATTTGTGTAGGGTCTTGCAGATAGGCTTCGTACAGCTCTTCAATATAAGCTGCGTTAGCACCAGCCAGGTGAGAAGATTCTAGCCAGGCTTTCATCACACTGTTTTGCATCAATTATCCCTTATTATACTTCTTGAGCAAACCGTTCCGCTTTATGCGGTTGTAGGGTAGTTTTACCAAAAAAATAGCCACCTCTCCAGAGATGGCTATTCAGTTTTTGCTACAAAACATCACGTTTGGCAACAAATTATACTAAACAGCCTTGTTTAGCAGCATTGACTTGATATGGCCAATGGCTTTAGTTGGGTTTAATCCTTTAGGACAAACACTGACACAATTCATGATGCCATGGCAGCGGAACACGCTAAACGCATCATCAAGACCCGCTAAACGTTCATCCGTGGCGGTGTCACGGCTGTCGATTAAGAATCGATAAGCAGCTAACAGGCCTGCTGGACCAATGAATTTGTCAGGATTCCACCAGAATGAAGGACAAGAGGTAGAACAACATGCACAAAGAATACATTCGTACAAACCGTCTAATTTTGCTCTTTGCTCTGGTGACTGCAAGTTTTCACCTGCAGGTGGTAATGCATTATCCGTGATTAGGTAGGGCTTGATCTTCTCATATTGAGTAAAGAACTGAGTCATATCAATAACTAAGTCACGCACAACCGGTAAACCAGGTAGTGGACGAATCACTATTTTGCCGTTACCTGATAAATCAGATAATGGGGTGATACAGGCCAAACCATTTTTGCCGTTCATGTTTACGCCATCAGAGCCACATACCCCTTCGCGACACGAACGTCGGAAGGATAACGTAGGATCTTGCTCTTTAAGCATCAGTAATGCATCTAACACCATGATGTCAGAGCCATCTTCAAGATTAAGGGTATAATCTTTCATGTATGGCACGTTATCTACATCTGGGTTGTATCGGTATACCGAAAATTCAACTTTCATCTTAGCAACCCCTTAGTACGTTCTGATCTTCGGTTCAAATGCTTCACGATGTACTGGCGCCATATTGACGTCACGCTTAACCATTTGCTCCGTTTCAGGGTTATAGAGAGAGTGACACAACCAACTTGTATCATCGCGATCTGGGAAGTCAAAGCGACTGTGCGCGCCGCGACTTTCAGTTCTAAAGTTTGCAGCAAGTGCCGTTGCGTAAGCCGTTTCCATCAGGTTGTCTAGCTCTAAACATTCAATACGCTGGGTATTAAATTCAGAGCTAGTGTCCGACAGTTTGGCATCTTTTAAACGCTCGCGAATGGCTTTTAGTTCAGCCAAACCTTCCGCCATGGCTTCACCTTCACGGAATACCGAGAAGTTTTTCTGCATACACTGTTGCATGTCTTTTTTGATTTGCACCGGACATTCACTGCCTTGACCGCTTTCCCAGCGATTAAAACGAGCCAGAGAGGCTTGGATGTTCTCTTCTGATGCTTCTTTAATATCAACGAGTTGGTCCAGAGCTTTACCTAAGTGCTGACCAGCAGCGCGGCCAAATACCACTAAATCAAGTAACGAGTTACCGCCTAAGCGGTTAGCACCGTGTACTGATACACAGGCAATCTCACCAACAGCAAATAAACCGGTCACATCCATCTCTTTGCCGTCAGCATCTTGCTTGATCACTTGGCCTGTTACACGTGTCGGTAAACCACCCATCATATAGTGACAAGTTGGAATTACAGGAATCGGCTCTTTTACTGGGTCTACATGGGCAAAAGTACGCGATAACTCACAAATACCAGGTAGTTTTGATTCCAGCATTTCTTTGCCAAGATGATCTAACTTCAGCTTAACGTGTGGACCCCAAGGGCCTTCACAGCCGCGACCTTCACGAATTTCAATCATGATCGAACGCGCAACAACGTCACGGCCCGCTAAATCTTTCGCATTCGGTGCATAACGCTCCATGAAGCGCTCGCCATCTTTATTTAATAGATAACCACCTTCACCACGACAACCTTCTGTAACTAAGGTGCCGGCTCCAGCAATACCTGTTGGATGGAATTGCCACATTTCCATGTCTTGTACTGGCACGCCAGCACGGATCGCCATGCCAACGCCGTCACCAGTGTTGATGTGGGCATTAGTGGTTGACGCATAAATACGCCCTGCTCCGCCCGTGGCTAAGATAGTGGCTTTTGATTTGAAATAAACCACTTCACCGGTTTCAATCTCGATAGCTGTACAGCCCACCACAGCGCCTTCATCATTTTTAACTAAATCCAAGGCATACCATTCAGAAAATACCATGGTTTTGTTTTTAACGTTTTGTTGGTAAAGGGTGTGTAACAGCGCATGGCCTGTACGGTCAGCAGCGGCTGCTGTTCGCGCGGCTTGCTCACCACCGAACTCTTTAGATTGACCACCAAAAGGTCGTTGGTAAACACGGCCATTGTCAAAACGAGAGAAAGGTAAACCCATGTTTTCAAGCTCTGTAATCGCTTCTGGGCCTGTCTTACACATATATTCAA
This sequence comes from Motilimonas cestriensis, assembly GCF_021295315.1. GTDB lineage: Bacteria > Pseudomonadota > Gammaproteobacteria > Enterobacterales > CBDFNC01 > Motilimonas > Motilimonas cestriensis. The sequence continues at coordinate 93,631 of NZ_JAIMJA010000001.1, forward strand.
TCGCGTCTTGGTCCCCGATATAATCAGAGCCTTTAACGGTATCGTACATGTGCCATTGCCAGTTATCTGCATGAGCATTACCTAGCGCAACAGTGATACCACCTTGCGCAGAAACGGTATGTGAACGGGTTGGAAATACTTTAGATAACAGCGCGCAGCTCTTACCTTCTTTAGAAATTTGTAGTGCAGCGCGCATGCCTGCACCACCGGCGCCGATAACAACAGCGTCAAATTCGCGAACTGGAATACTCACTAAACACCCCACAATACAGAGAAGCCAACAAACACATAAATAAAGGCTACAGATGTCAGTACAAACTGTAAACCACCGCGCAGTAATGCACATTTGATATAATCAGTTAGTACTTGCCATAGACCAATCCAAGCATGCACTAACATGGCAACTAGCGCTAACATAGTGAAAGCTTTAGTAAACACGCCAGAGAAGAAACCCTGCCAAGATTCATATGTGATATCAGTGAAGGCAATGAAGCCAACAAGATAAAGAGTATAAAGTGTTAGGATGACGGCCGATGCACGGATCAGTACAAAATCATGTACGCCACTGCGCCCTAAGCCTGATGCGATTTTTACCATACCATTATCCCCGCTAGTAGTGACAAGATGATGGCGATAATGAAACTCACTTTCGCGCTTTGTGTACCAGATTCTAGTTCTTCCCAGTAACCCAGATCCATGATCATATGACGGATACCTACCACGATGTGGTAAGCCAATGCGGTCAGTATTCCCCAAAGAATGAATTTGATGAAGAAATTGTCGGCTAGACTAGCGACGTTTTCAAACCCTTCCTTTGAGCCTAACGATTGTGCTAATAGCGACAGCAAGATAGCCAGTGCTACAAATACAATGACGCCAGATACACGATGCAAGATAGATGCAATAGCAGTTACAGGAAAGCTTATTGTCTGTAGGTCGAGGTTTACAGGTCTTTGCTTTTTCACGGTGTTGCCCACTCAGCTCCATTGAGAGCATGCTTGTTATAGTTATATTCCCCGGAACAAACTCGCTTATTTAAGTGCAATAAGTTGTTAATTGGTTGTTGCGGCCTTTATAACTTTTCTCAAAGGTAGCGTTATCAGCACTACCCTCGGAATGGCTTAAAACCAAGCCAACAAACCATCCGGAGACCTCGCCGCCATTATATGAAGGGCAATACGCTTTTACAATGAAGTTTCAACATTTTGCATCACATTCTGTTAAGAAATAGTAACTAGCACTCATTTTTTCATTAACATACCACTTATATAAGCACAACAAAATTGACAAATGAAGGCAAGATCTGTAGAAATGAGCGGCGTTTGTTATTCCAACTCGCATATAAAGAGCAAAGGAGACGTGCTATGGCTGATCAAAAAGCCACTTTACATCTACCAGGCCAAGAGCCTTTTGAACTGCCTATTTTAGAAGCAGCAGCAGGCTTTAATGTACTAGACGTACGCGGCTTGGGTAAACATGGTTATTTCACTTTCGACCCCGGTTTTTTAGCAACCGCATCTTGTGAGTCTGAAATAACCTATATTGATGGTGCAAAAGGTGTATTGCTGCACCGTGGTTATCCGATTGACCAACTAGCAAAAAAATCTGATTTTTTAGAGGTTTGTTACATACTTCTGAACGGAGAGGTGCCCAACCGTAAAGAATTCGATGATTTTCATCGTGTTGTAATGCACCACACCATGGTTCATGAGCAACTAACAGACTTTTTCTCAGGTTTCCGTCGTGATTCACATCCAATGGCAATCATGTGTGGCGTAGTGGGTGCTTTATCTGCTTTCTACCATGACTCATTAGATATTTCCGATGCTAGACATCGTGAAATTGCGGCTTACCGTTTACTGTCTAAGATGCCAACGTTAGCGGCCATGAGTTACAAATACTCAATGGGCCAGCCGTTTGTATACCCGCGTAACGATTTAAGCTATGCCGGTAACTTCTTACACATGATGTTCGCAGTACCATGTGAAGAATATGTGGTTAATCCAGTGCTTGAGAAAGCCATGGATCGCATCATGATTTTACATGCCGACCACGAGCAAAATGCCTCGACATCAACGGTTCGTTTAGCGGGCTCATCGGGTGCAAACCCATTTGCTTGTATCGCGGCAGGTATCGCATCACTTTGGGGACCGGCTCACGGCGGCGCCAATGAAGCATGCTTAAACATGTTAGAAGAAATCGGTAGCGTTGATCGTATTGATGAATTCGTAGCACGTGCAAAAGATAAAGAAGACCCATTCCGCTTAATGGGCTTTGGTCATCGCGTTTACAAAAACTTTGACCCTCGCGCAACTGTCATGCGCGAAACATGTCATGAAGTGTTAAAAGAGCTAAATATTCAAGATCCACTATTAGATGTGGCGATGCGTCTAGAGCAGATTGCGTTAGAAGACCCTTACTTCGTCGAGAAGAAGCTTTACCCTAACGTTGATTTTTACTCAGGTATCATCTTGAAAGCGATGGGCATTCCAACCTCTATGTTTACTGTTATTTTTGCAGTATCACGTACCGTTGGTTGGATCGCACACTGGAATGAAATGTTAAGCCAGCCAGGACAAAAAATTGGTCGTCCTCGCCAGCTTTACACGGGTCACACTACTCGTGATTTCAGCTCAATTGACGAGCGTTAATTTAAATAATTGAATAGTTTTAGATTAATTCTGAAAAAAGCATAGAACAAAAGAGGTCAAATATGACCTCTTTTTTTTTGGAGAATTAAAATGAAGAAATATTTTGGGCTGACCTCTGCGCTATTTTTAGCTGCGTGTGCCAATCACCAGCCGCTGACTCAAGAAACACTATTATATGTTAATGCTGAAACCAAGGAATGCACAGGAGTGGGGCCGATGATTTGTCTACAGGTTAAAACCCCAGAAGCGCAACAGTGGCAGCTTTTCTACCAAGATATTAATGGCTTTACTTATGAACCTGGTTTCCATTATCAGTTACAAGTCAAAAAAGAAGCCGTTAATAACCCCGCAGCCGATGCTTCATCCGTTAAGTACAGCTTGATCAAAATTATCAGTAAATTACCAACAAAATAAAACCAGTAACAACAAGAGAAAATAGACTGCAATATCGCCCCCACCTTCTCAATATCACTACTGCGATAGAAGCTGGCTCACTCGCTCATAATCTTCTGGTGTATCGATACCAGCCGCAGGGATTTCTTGAGCAACAGCCACATGAATTTTTTCACCATGCCAAAGCACCCGAAGTTGCTCTAACTTTTCAATCTGCTCTAATGGTGATTCGCTCATGCCAATATACTGTGTAATGAATCCAGCACGATAAGCATAAATGCCAATATGGCGTAGCAATGGGCAATGCTCATCGACTTGATGCGGAAAATGATCGCGCTGCCAAGGCACACTGGCACGACTGAAATATAACGCGTAACCTTGTTTATCCAGCACCACTTTGACGGCATTAGGATTAAAGACTTCATCTGCAGATGAAATACTCGTCGCTAAGGTAGCCATAGGGGCAGCCGTCTGGCTAGCTAAGTTAGCCGCTACTTGTTGTATGATGCTAGCAGGAATAAGGGGCTCATCGCCTTGCACATTTACAATCACTTCGTCAGCGGAAAAGCCGCAAAGATCAACCACTTCAGCTAAGCGCTCTGTACCTGATTGATGATCTGCACGTGTCATACACACTTCACAATCAACCGCATCGGCAATTCGTTGGTCGTCTGTGGCGACAATAATTCGTTCAGCCCCACTCTCGCGAGCGCGATCAACCACGTGTTGCACCATAGGTTTACCCGCAAGAGAAAGTAATGGCTTGCCCGGCAGGCGCTCAGACTGATAGCGCGCCGGGATCACCACGACAAAGCTCATGAACTTACCTCATCTAAGCTTAACTCACGCGCTTTTTCTTCAATTAACACCGGGATCCCCTCTGTGATGGGGTACGCCAGTCGATCGAACTTACAAATTAACTCTTGCTGCGCTTTGTCAAAATGCAGTTTTCCTTTACATACCGGGCAAGCAATTATTTCAAATAGATTATGATCTAACATTTTGATTTATCTCTTTTAGTTTCATCATGATGTGTTCTTTAAATGGTGGCGCGATGGCCGCAGAAACAGGTAAATACCAAGCTTGTTTCAAATCGAAGTCGCGGCACTTTACGGCATCTTTTTCAGTCATAAACAATGGGTAATGCTGCTCTAAGGCCTGAATTTCTTCTTGCTTAAAAGCATGGTGATCTGCAAAGGCTTTTTGTTGTATCAGTTCAAAGCCTAACCCTTCTAACGTATTGAAAAAGCGTGGCGGATGACCAATACCGGCGCAAGCATTCACTTTTTTGCCCACCTCATCAGCATCAAATTCAACCTGGCCAACTACCGATTTGGGCGTACTCGGCTTTAATGACATAGCGAATTCATTACCTTGTGGATCAGCGCCATTATTAATTACAAAATCGACGCTGTTTAATCTCTTTTTACTTTCTCTTAAAGGACCTGCAGGCAGTAAAAGGCCATTACCAAAACGTCGCTCACCGTCCACCACCACAATTTCAATGTCACGTTGCAAAGCATAATGCTGCAGGCCATCATCTGAAATAATCACATTGACATTGCAGTGTTCAATTAAATATTGGGCGGCTTCAATTCGGTTTGGCGACACCACAACCGGACAAGCGGTACGATGATAAATTAACACGGGTTCATCCCCCGCTTGCGCGCCCGTTGTGGTTGCGTCAACAGGTAACGGGTAATGGGCTGCATTGCCACCATAACCGCGACTGATCACCCCAGGGCGATAGCCCGCTTGCGTTAGCCATTCACATAATCCAATCACCACGGGTGTTTTGCCATTACCACCCACACTTAAGTTACCAACAACAATGGTCGGCACACCGACATGGACAGACTTAAGCCAACCTTGACGAAAAGCAAAGCGGCGTGTTGCGGCAATCAAACCAAATAGCCACGACAGTGGCCAAAGTAAGCAGGTTATCCAGTCTATTCGATACCAGCACTTCATATTACGACGCTGCTGTTTGCATTTTAACTAAGCTGGCATAAACCCCATCATGCTGACTTAAGAATTGATGAGTACCTTGCTCAATGATCCGCCCTTGATCAACCACCAAAATTTGGTCTGCATTTTCAATGGTAGACAAGCGATGCGCAATCACTATTGAGGTACGATCTTTTTGCAACGCTTCCAGCGCAGCCTGAATGTGCCGCTCAGACTCCGTATCGAGTGCGGAGGTGGCTTCATCTAAAATCAAAATGGGTGCATCACGCAACAATGCACGTGCAATGGCAATCCGTTGCCTTTGCCCGCCAGACAACATCACGCCATCTTCACCTACTAGGGTATCTAAGCCATCAGGGAATTGCTCAATAAACTCCATGGCATGAGCCGTTGTCGCCGCTGCAATTATCTGCTCTCGGCTGTAATTGTCCCCCGTTGCATAGGCAATATTGTTGGCAATGGTGTCATCAAACAAATGTACTTTTTGCGATACGTAGGCCATTTGCGAGCGTAGATTGTCCAGCGGAAAATCATAAATACTTTGCCCATCAATACTAACATCACCTTCGATACCGTCATAAAAGCGCGTGATAATAGAAGCGATGGTCGATTTACCTGAGCCAGAGCGCCCAACTAAAGCAATACTTTTCCCTGCTTCAACTGAAAAGCTAATATTATCCAATGCAGGCTTCTCTTTGCCTTGGTAATGAAACGTTACCTGATTAAAGGCTATTTGTCCTTTTACTCGCGCAATCGGTTTGTTTCCGCTGTCTTTTTCTAAATCGCTGTCCAAAATAGCAAACAAGCTGTCACAAGCCGCTAAACCTTTTTGAATTTCATTATTCACTTGAGTGATCGATTTAATTGGTTTCATCAGCGCGAACATTGAACTGATGATCAGCGTAAACGTACCAGGGGTTAAGGTATCCATTACTTGTGGGAAAGTTGCTAAATACAGCACAAATGCTAAGGCAATCGAAGCCAAAAACTGGATCACCGGTACACTGATTGCCTGCGCAGATATCATTTTCATATTTTGTCGGCGCACCTTGTTACTGACATCAGCGAATTTATCTTGCTCAAGTGACTGTCCGCCAAACATTAACACTTCTTTGTGACCTTTTAACATCTGCTCCGATGATGTCGTAACAGAGCCCATTGCCGCTTGTATTTGGTGGCCTAAACCACGAAAACGTTTACTGACTTTGTTAATCACAAACCCAACCACGGGGCCAACCACAAAGAAAATTAGCGAAAGTTGCCAGCTTTGATAAAACATCATCGCGAGCAACGCCACCACCATGGCTCCTTCACGGAAAATGCTCACTAAAGAATTACTGGCGGCATTAGCGACTTGGTTACAGTCGTAAGTGATTTTCGACAATAAATCACCAGTACTATTTTTATCAAAAAAAGCCACTGGCATTTGCATTAAATGGTTAAATACGGCCCGCTGCAGTTTCATTACCACATGATTGCCCACCCACGCCATGCAATAGCTGCTCATAAATGCCGCCAAACCACGTGCAGTAATGATGACTAAGACAAAAATAGGCATATAGGTTAAAACATCAGGATTTTTACCGGTTAACCCTTCATCAAGCAAAGGTTTGAGAGAATATAAAAATGTAGCGTCGACAGCGGCATAGCCCAACATACCTATCACGCCACCTATGATCCCAAGTTTTTTATCTCTAACGTATTCAAGTAAGCGTTTAAAGGTGACAAAAGAAGAGGTTGTCAATTGTGTCATAATGGCCACTTATGAAAAAAGAAACATTTTAACCTCTAGGGACAAAAGGTAAAAGCGCTGAGTGATACCAATATGGCGAGATAACATCGCGAAAGCCCTTTATTTCCCAGCTTTCACCTTGCGGCGCTATTTCCAGCATGCCTTGCTTTGCGGTGTTAGCCGCTCGAGAGCCCGCCTTTATGTAGCGCTGCACCACTTCATTATGTGGAAATCCCCAGGGGTTAAACCGCCCTGCACTATAGATAACCCAAGTGGGTGCTGCCGCATCAATAAACGCCGCTGAGGATGACGTTTTGCTGCCATGATGCGCGGCGATGACTACGTCTGCTTTAATTTCTTGCCCTGCCCTTGCTATTAATTGTGCTTCAGCGCGCGCTTCAATATCACCTGGGATCAAGATACTAAAATCGCCATTGGTTAAATGCAGTACACATGAATTATTGTTACGAGAACGGCCCACCGCTTTACCACGCTGTGTGAAAAAGCGCCCGGTAAATGCGCCTAAGCTAATTAATTGGCCTTGTTGGCAATACTGAAATGGCGACTGCGGTTGACTGTGCCAATAACGGGTTATCGTTAAGTTGGCCACAATATCCTGCCAACCACCGGCATGATCGTTATCTTTATGGCTAACAATAAAGTGTCGTAATTCACTAATATTGTTGGCTTTAAAATAGGGTAATATAACGCTTTTTGCCATACTAAAGCCCGTTGAGCTAGCAAAACCCGTATCAAACAGCAGGTACTCTTGCTGACTTTGCATCAACACACTCAATCCTTGCCCCACATCAAAAACAACCACTTGCCAGTCTGGCTTATTAGGAATTAACCATGACCGCCCCACGACGAGACAAATTGCTGCGAGTATCATGGCAGCAAAGCGAAAACCACCAGAGGATTTTACTTTCAACCCCCAAGCTAAAAGTAAACCAATCATTAAAGAGAAAATAATCCAGTTTACACTTTGCGTATTTAATTCAAGCCAAGCAGTTGGCAAATACGATAACGCGTACACCAACCATACCAGCATTTGATCAACCCAAGGTAATAACCATAACCCAAATGAGGGAGCAAAGAGCAGCAACGCAGTCAGTAACAAACAGCTTGGTAGCACCAAAATACTAACAATCGGAATAAAGACTAAGTTATATACTGGCGATAAAGCACTAATACCTGAAAAATAAAATATTTGTACCGGCATCAGCAATAGCCAAAGCAATAATTGAAAATATAACAAATCGAGTAACCAACGTCGGCCTGACGCCGCTTTTTTTTGGCCTAGTTTGATGATCAAAAAAATGCCAATCACGGCACTAAATGAAAGCCACAAACTAACACTTAAAACAGCGAGAGGATCCCATAGCAATAAGCAAAACAGAACTAATAGCAAGGTATCAACAGACGTGATTTTTCGATGAAATAAAAGGGCAAAAGCAGTGATTGAAAACATCAGTAAAGCCCGCTGTGTCGGTAGACTAAATCCAGCCAGCCAAGCATAAGTAAAAGCGCCAACCACACCACTCATCATTGCCCAACTCGCCAGTTTAATGGGGATAGCAAAAACAGAGCTAAAACCACTTAAGATAAGGTAAACCAAGCCACTGCAAGCACCCGCGACCAGCATAATATGTAAACCAGAGATCACCAGTAAATGGGCCAAGCCCATTTCCTGTACTTGCTGCTTTAAGTCAGAGTCAAGTCCCGTTTTATCAGCAAACACCAACGCTAACAGCAAACCTTGTTCGGACATCCCTTGAGTAAGTGCCCTGACGTGCTCGTATAACTGAGCGCGCCAAGATAACTCATCATTAATAACCCCCAGAAATGACTTAACAGAAACCTGATAACCAACATGTTGGCTAAACAGGTATGATTGCTGGTTAAAAGACGCAACATTTGCTCTGCCCCAGACCGGCTTTATCTTCGCCTTAAACTTAACTATCTGACCCGCATTGAAAACCAGGTTAGCTCGATACCATGACAAACGAACTTTTTTCGCAAACAAGGGCTGATAATCATCAATAGCAATCAAATCAGCTTGATAAAAATTGGGCATAGGCGAGGAATTTAATGAATTTATTCTCACAACTATGGTATGTTCTGCGCCTGAATTTAACTCGTTTGGTAGCCAGTTCAAATGCCAGTGGGCAATGCAACTGAACCAAACAAGCGCTAAAGGAAAACCACTTAGCGCGCGCATTTTTTGTTTCGCCAAGAAAAGAGCTGCAAGTATGACGCTCAAAATGCACTGTTGCAGGGTGAGTAGCTGGGGTAAAAACAACCCGAATGTAATGCCTACAACAAAGCAAAAGTACCATCTGCGCATTGGATAAACACCTAACTACAATAAGTAAACTATATGCCAAAAAAGCTGATTAAGCGGTATACACCCAACCCAGACACGCTGAAAAATCATAAGCACTTGAAAATATTTGGTGATTTACTGCATGACGCAAACTTGTGGCACTTAAATAGGCGCTCGGCCGCAGGTGCGTTTGCTGTTGGTTTATTTATGTGTTGGATCCCATTACCATCACAAATGCTGATGGCGGCAGGGCTTGCTATCTTATTTAGAGTTAATTTACCCCTCTCCGTTGCATTGGTTTGGATTTCTAATCCCATCACCATGCCACCGATGTTCTATTTTGCTTACCTGATCGGCGCTTATTGCTTGCAACAACCGATTCAACATTGGCAATTTGAACTTTCATGGCAATGGTTAATGGAGATGCTCAATACCATCGGCCCAGCGTTACTATTAGGTTGTGGCTTAATGGCGGTGTCCTGCGCTGCATTAGGCTACCTAACCATTCATTGGTTGTGGAAGCTGTCGGTTATCCGAAATCACTCACAACGTAAACAGCGAAAATATCGCAACAAACAAAAGTAATAAAAAGAAATATCAGCGACTCAGATTACAGATCTGTGCAATAAGCACAGGTCTAACTAATCGATTGCGTAGACTTATCTGTAAAAAAAAGAAAGTTTTATTGATTGATTTTTAAGCCTTCGTCTTAAGTCTCTTGCAAAAAAGTGATCTTTATTCTGTTTCACTTAACACTTGTCATATTAGCTTCATAAACCTTTACTAGTATCTTCCCCGTAGATAAGGCTCAAATAACAATTGATAATCATTAGCGTTATCGATATATTTGGGTCTAATTCAGTTTCCACTCTTTTTGAGTGACAAATAACGTAATTCTTGCTCCTAATAATAAATAAGGAAATATTGTGAAAAAGACGCTACTAACCTCAGCTATCCTAGCTGCTTTCGCTTCTGGTTCTGTATCTGCTGCTGAAGTTTACAAAGACGAAACTCACAGTGTTGACGTGTACGGTAAAATCCAAGGCATGTACTACGACTCAAAAGATAAAGGCGAAGAAGGCGATCAAAGCTACTTCCGTCTAGGTGTTAAAGCAAAGTCTTCTGTTTCAGAGTCTGTTTACGCTTTCGGTCGTTATGAAGTTGAATACGCTGCTAACACAAATGACGACCTAGATGTTCGTCTTGGTTATGCAGGTCTAGGCAACAAGCAGTACGGTGCTCTTTCTTACGGCCGTCAATACGGTGCTTACACACTAGTTGCTGATTTCACTGACGTACTATACGAATTCGGTGGCGATGCTTCTGGTACAGGTACTGATGCATTTGGTACAGGTAAAGCTGATAGCTTACTTAAGTACGCAGTTGAATTTAACGGTGCTACTTTTGAAGCTAACTACCAGTTAGATAACAACTACGAAGCAGATAAAAGTAAAGTCGGCGAAACCGCTACTTCATACGGTCTTGCTGCAACTTACGGTTTCGACTTCGGTGTTAATGTAGGTGCAGCTTACAACTCTGGTGAACGCCTAACACCTAATGCAGGCGATGCTGAAATGACTGCTTTAGCTATCAATTACGATGCAAACGGCGTTTACGCAGCACTACTTTACTCTTTCGGTGAAAACTGGGGTAAAAAAGCGACATCTATCAACAATACTGACTTCACAGCGTTCGAAGCAGCATTAGGCTACGACTTCGGTAACGGTTTTGGTGTACTTGCAGGTTATAACAAGCAAGAAGCTGAAGTTGGTAATGTAACTACAGATACTGTAGATTACTACACGTTTGGTGCTCAGTATAAATACAACAAACAGTTCGCTGTTCTTGCAGAATACAAGTCTGACCAAATCAAAGGTAACGAAGATATCTTAGCTTTAGCAGCTGTTTACAAATTCTAATCTGTGTTGAATTTGTTTAATTAAATCCTGCTTCGGCAGGATTTTTTTTGCTTGAGGAATATCACTATTAGCCAAAACTGAGTTAATAACGATTTCAGCCCGTTAAGCGCCGAGTTTCTGATTGATGTAATAATTAGCCCAAAGCAGGCTTCTCTGTGCTTACTGACGCATTTGCAATAGCGTTAATGATATTTTAAGTCAAGGGCACAGCGTTTTAATTATTAGTTGAAATACAGCGGAAAGAAACATGCCCTTAACAGCTTAGCTGCCAAAGGCATATCCTTGGTATGATGAAGCGTTACGCAGTAAGCAAAACGCTATTAGCCATGGCCTAGCTGCTGGGCAGGTTTTACCTTAGTTGCACGCCATGCCGGGTAAATAGTCGCCAGCAGGCTCATTAACACCGCCACACTAGCTATCACCACCACATCGAGAGGCTGAACCAAAGACGGCATAAAATCAATAAAGTAGATCTCACCAGACAATACCTTCTGTCCGGTTAAAGACTCAAAAAACTGAAATATTTCCGTTAGGTTGAGTGCAACAATCACGCCTAATACAACACCAAACAAAGCACCAACCACACCATTTAACAACCCTTGCACAATAAAAATATTACGCAATAAAGCACTGCTTGCGCCCATGGTTTGTAAGATAGCAATATCGCCTTTTTTGTCGTTCACGGCCATCACTAAGGTAGACACGATGTTAAAGCAAGCCACTGCGACCACAAGAAATAAAATGACATACATTAAGGCTTTAACCATTTGAATATCTTGATAGACATTACCTTGGCTAAACACCCAAGGCTTAATATAAACTAATAAACCAGAGGCATAAGCCACGCGGCGAGTGATAGATACCGCATCCATTACATCCGTGGTTTTAAACGCCACGCCATTCACTCCAGCGGTCAATTCATTGCCGGTGTTCAAATGAATAAAGCCCAAGCTATGGTCAAGCTGGCCACCCATTTCCAGTAACCCCACTAAGGTGAAGGTGACGCGTCTGGGCGCTGATAACTTGTTATCAGCGGTTAAGTTAGGCAACAACAAGGTAACATTATCATTCACCTGTAAACCCAGTTTATCGGCAATCCCCTTACCCAGAATCAGCTGATAGCCCGGCTCAGCTAAGCGCTGCCAGCCATCACCGGTAATAAATTGTGACATCTGCGTCACCTTATCTTCCAACTCGGGCTCAATGGCGCGCAGTGCCACGCCTTTCATTTCATTGCCTTTTTGCAATAACCCGGTGACATTAATATAGGGCGCAGCAGCTATCACTTGTCGGTCTTGCTCAACTTGCTTAACTAAGGCAGGCCAATTTGCAAAAGGGCCTTGGGCCGATTCTAACTCGCCATGAGGGATCACCGATAAAATTCGATCTCGTAACTCACGCTCAAAACCATTCATCGCCGACACACCAACGATCAACACTGCCACCCCCAGCATAATACCCAGTAATGACGACAGCGATATAAATGAAATAAAACGATTCTTTTGTTTCGCGCGGCTGTAACGAAGGCCAATAAACGCAGCTAAAGGTAACACTAAGATGGCTCTCCCACACTGGTTGAGGAATGGGCTCCTTGCAATACGCCATCACGCATATGCAATTGTCGATCAAGCTTATTCGCTAAGCTCAAATCATGAGTAACCACCACAAATGCCGTATTTAAGCTTTGGTTTAGCTCTCTGATCAGCTGATAGATATTCTCCGCACTTTGCGCATCCAAATTACCCGTGGGCTCATCAGCTAACAAAATGGCGGGCTGATTAATTAACGCCCGCGCGATTGCAACACGCTGACGTTCACCACCAGAAAGCTCTGATGGGCGGTGCTCAATGCGGTGAGCCAACCCCACTTTATCAAGCATGGCAATGGCTTGTTGTTTAGCTTGTTTAACGGGCATCTTCGCAATCAGCAAAGGCATCATGACATTTTCTAATGCAGTAAATTCACCGAGTAAATGATGAAATTGGTACACAAAGCCCATCTCTTGATTACGTAGCTGCGCTTGTTGCTTGGCTGACATTTGATGAATATTACGGCCATTAAAAAGCACTTCGCCACCGCTAACGGAGTCGAGCGCGCCAAGAAGGTGCAACAAGGTACTTTTACCTGAGCCCGAACTGCCTACAATCGCGAGTAATTCACCCGGTTTTACATCTAAATCCACACCATGCAACACTTGAGTACTCACATCACCATCTTGGTATGCTTTAGTGATATTGCGACAAGTTAACAAAAAATCATTCATATCTTAAAGCCTCTGCGGGTTTAACACGGGCCGCTCGCCAAGCAGGATAAAACGTCGCAGCAAAGCTCAACAGCATGGCGCCCAAAATAATGTGTACTATTTGCCAAGCATTAAATAACACGGGAAGCTGACCACCCACTGCGGCATATAAATCAAAGCCTAAAAAAGCCAATAGCGGGTTGATATAAAGTGCTAATAATATTCCAATCACAGCGCCAAATAACGCGCCCAGCACACCACTCCACGCACCTTGCACCATAAACACAGCAATAATATTGCTATTACTCATGCCTAGGGTTTTTAATATGGCCACTTCACCTTCTTTATCCGTTACTAACATCACGGAAGAGGACAAAATATTAAACGCAGCAACCGCCACAATCAGGCATAACAACATGCCAATCATGTTTTTTTCCATTTTTATTGCTTGGAAAAACTGGCCATGACTAGTGCGCCAATCATAAACATAGAGATCTTGTGGCAAATTTAGCTGCTCAAAGCCTTGAATATGGAAGGGGTCGTCAAGAAAAAAGCGAATACCTGTCACCGCGCCTTTAGGCAAGCGCATTAAGCGGGCCGCGTCCACGCCGTGCAAAAAGATTTGGTTGGCGTCAGCTTCTGAGCCTAACGTGAAAATGCCCGCGACGACAAAGTTACGTTGACTCGGGATCCGGCCTAACGGGGTAAATACTGAGCCTCGGGTAGAAATAATCCGCATCTTATCATTTAAGCCAATATCCAATTCCTTGGCTAACTCACTGCCAATCAGCACCTTGTAGCTGCCCGGCGTCAAATTATCTAGCCGGCCTAAATTAATCGCCTGTTTTAAGGTCGCGGGTGCCCATTCCTCGGGAAAAATCCCTTGGATCTCGACCGCTCGTAACTGTTTAGGGGTTTGCACCATGGCTTCGGCGTTGACCATCGCCGACACACCTTCCACATTAGCAATGTCACCAATATCGCCCATGACACTTTGCCAGTCAGGCAACATTTGCGCTTGATTGGTGATCACCACATGAGGGATAGCACCTAATACGCGCTTTTTTTGTTTCTCTTCAAAGCCATTCATCACGGATAAAACCAAGATCAACGACATCACCCCGAGTAAGATACCACCGGTTGAAAACAAGGAGACAAACGAGACAAATCCATTGCTGCGTTTGGCTTTGGTATAGCGAAGCCCAATAAAGAGGCTGAGTGGATAAAACATAAGTGTCTATTCAATAGCTTGCGAAAGCACAAAGATAAAGGATAATAAAGGGAATACAGGTTAAGACACAAGGGCAATTTTTTTAATGGACACAGAATCCTATTTTAGCGTCACGCACCCCCTTACGGTGAACATCGAGCCCTTGGCAAAAAATGACACGGTGCCAAAGGCCGATGAATTGGTGCTTCATATGCCCGCCTCTTTTCAAATCGCCAGTGAAATAGCTCAAGTAGATGCCAACTCGTTACGCTTTCTCAACCAACTGGGCGAGCAAACCCAAGACTTGGTGAACTACCTCAGCCTACAGTCAAAAAAAATAAACATGCTGCTTTGCCACATGATGGCGCAAGAAGATGATATTCAATATCGCCACCATACCCTCGCCTTTGGTGGCGGTGGTATTCGTTACCTGCACTCTCAGAGCATGGAAGTCGGTCAGTTCGCCAGTTTAAAGATATTTTTAGTCGATGAAGCTTCTGCCGTTTTTTGCTATGGTCAGGTCAGCCAGTGCCAGGCTGTCGAACAAGGCTATGAAATTGACATGCATTTTGCCAGTATCCGTGAAACCGATCGCGACGTATTAATCAAAGCCAGTCTGCACATTCAATCTAAACAATTAAAACGACGCGCTGAGCTGCGCCAGCAGGAACAAAACTAAGACATGACAGTCTCTTCGTTACTAACGCTTCCCGCATTAAAAAAAGCGGGCGATAAACAATTTTTGGGTCAACTTTCTGGATCTAGCTTGGCATTAGGCGTCGCCGAATTTGCCCTGCAACATCAAGGCATGGTGCTATTATTGGTGGCCGATACACCCAGTGCACTTAGGTTAGAACAAGAAGTCACCTTCTTCTTACAAGGTAAAAAACCAGTACTGAGTTTACCGGACTGGGAAACCTTACCTTACGATAGTTTTTCACCCCATCAAGACATTATTTCAACGCGCCTCACTACCTTGTATCGCTTACCGCAAGTGACCACTGGCGTGTTAATCGTCCCTGTGGCAACCTTATTATTGCGCTGCGCGCCCCCCAGCTACTTAACCCAGCATAGCTTGTTGCTTAATACCGGTGAACAGCGCGCCATTCAAAGTTTACGTCAACAGCTTGAGCAAGCCGGTTACTATCAAGTTGAGCAAGTGATGGAGCATGGTGAATACAGTGCTCGTGGCTCCGTGTTTGATTTATTCCCAATGGGCAGCGCTCAGCCATATCGCTTAGACTATTTCGATGACGAAATTGAGACGATCAAAGAGTTTGACCCGGAAACGCAGCGAAGTACACAAACCGTTGAGGCCATTGAGCTGTTGCCGGCACGTGAATTTCCCACCGACAAAGCCGCCATTGAGCGTTTTCGCAGCCAATACCGTGAGCGCTTCAATGCTAGCCGTGAAGCACAATCGGTTTATCAACAAGTCAGTAAAGGCACCTTCCCGGCGGGTATTGAATACTACTTACCGCTATTTTTTGAGCAAACCGCCTGCTTGTTTGATTACTTGCCCGATACCACGGCGATTGCAGTGGTGGGCGACATTCAACAAGCCGCGGCCCACTTTTTAGGCGATGTAGAGCAACGCTACGAAAACCGTCGTCACGACATTCAGCGACCATTATTGCCTCCCCACGAGCTTTACTTGCGAATTGAAGAATGCTTTGGCCAATTAAAACAGTTTCCTCGATTACATTTTAGCGAAGCCGCTGTCAGCACAGCAAAGGCCGGTTACTTTAACGCGGGCACGCAAAGCCTGCCCAATATCGCGGTAACTCACAATCAGCCGCAACCGCTTGCCGCCCTAACCGACTTTTTGGCTGATTTTGATTGTAAAGTGCTCTTTTGCGTTGAGTCACAAGGGCGCCGAGAAACCTTACTCAGCTTACTTGAAAAAGTAGCACTCAAACCGAAACAATTTCAGCAGTTAGTTGATTTTACCCAGTCTGATGCGCGTTTAGGCCTGATCGTTGGCGACGTTAGCCGCAGTTTTATTATCCCATCTGCCAACATTGCCTTTATTTGTGAAACGGAACTACTTGGCGATCGCGTGGTGCAACGCCGCCGTAAAGACAGCAAAAAAACGGTTAATACCGACGCGCTGATCCGCAACCTTGCCGAACTGGCCATCGGCCAAGCGGTAGTGCATTTAGACCACGGTATTGGCCGTTATCAAGGGCTTCAAACCCTCGATATCGGCGGCATGGAAACCGAGTACCTCACCCTAGAATATGCAGGCGGTGATAAATTATACGTTCCTGTGACTGCATTACATTTAATCAGTCGATACAGCGGCGGTGATGATGAAACCGCTCATATTCATAAACTTGGCGGTGAAACATGGAGTAAGGCGAAACGCCGCGCAGCGGAAAAAGTACGTGATGTCGCCGCCGAATTACTTAATGTTTATGCTAATCGTGAAGTCAAACCTGGCCATATCTTTGCCATTGATAAAGAACAATACGCCAGCTTTGCGGCCGCGTTCCCGTTTGAAGAAACCGATGACCAAATAAGCGCCATCAATGCAGTATTAAACGACATGTCGCAAAATAAAGCCATGGATCGCTTAGTGTGTGGCGATGTGGGCTTTGGTAAAACCGAAGTGGCCATGCGCGCCGCTTTTGTGGCGGTGAATGCGGGTAAACAAGTCGCCGTGCTGGTACCGACCACCTTGTTAGCACAGCAACATTATGAAAACTTTAAAGATCGCTTTGCTGACTGGCCAGTAGAAGTGGAGGTGATGTCACGCTTTAAAACCGCCAAAGAACAAAAAGAAGTATTGGTGCGGTTAAAAGAAGGCAAAGTCGATATCTTGATCGGTACCCATAAGCTACTTGGTGCTGACATCGAATTTATTGACCTAGGCTTGCTTATCGTCGATGAAGAGCACCGCTTTGGCGTGCGCCAAAAAGAAAAAATCAAGGCGCTACGAGCCAATATTGACATTCTCACCCTTACCGCCACCCCGATCCCTCGAACCTTGAATATGGCGATGAGTGGCATGCGCGATTTATCCATTATCGCCACCCCACCGGCCAAACGCCTCGCCGTTAAAACCTTTGTTCGCCAGCGTGAAGACGCACTGATCAAAGAAGCAATTACCCGTGAGATCATGCGCGGTGGTCAAGTGTATTTTTTACATAACGCTGTCGACACCATAGAAAAAACCGCTGCAGATTTAGCCGAGCTTGTCCCAGAAGCACGAATTATCGTCGGCCATGGCCAAATGCGTGAACGCGACCTAGAAAAAGTCATGTCTGATTTTTACCATCAGCGCTACAACATTCTGGTTTGTACCACCATCATTGAAACAGGGATAGATGTACCGACCGCAAATACCATGATCATCGATCGCGCCGATAACCTAGGTTTGGCACAGTTACATCAATTAAGAGGGCGTGTTGGCCGTTCACATCACCAAGCTTATGCCTACTTATTAGCGCCCCATAAAAAGCTAATGAGTAAAGATGCGAAAAAGCGTTTAGAGGCCATAGCGTCTTTGGAAGCCCTTGGTGCCGGCTTTACACTTGCCACTCACGACTTAGAAATACGTGGCGCCGGTGAGTTACTGGGTGATGACCAAAGTGGTCAAATTCACTCTATTGGCTTTAGCTTGTACATGGAAATGCTCGAGCAAGCCGTTAACGCACTGCGCGAAGGCAAAGAGCCGGATTTAACCCAATTACTCAACCAGCAAACAGAAATAGAGCTGCGCATACCGGCGTTATTACCTGATGACTATATTGGCGATGTCAACATGCGTTTGTCCCTTTACAAACGCATTGCCAGTTGCACGAATAAAGATGAGCTAGATGACTTGCAAATTGAACTGATTGACCGTTTTGGCCTGTTACCTGAGGCAAGTAAACACTTGATTAAAATAGCTGAATTTAAGCTGGCTGCCTCTGCGATTGGCATTAAAAAAATTGAAGCTCATGCTGCGGGTGGCTACATAGAATTTGCAGAAAAAACTAAGGTAAATCCGACATATCTGGTATCTTTACTGCAAAATCAACCAAGAATTTATCGCATGGAAGGGCCAACACGTTTGCGTTTTGCCATTCCGGCTCAAGAGCGAAGCGATAGAATTAAACTGGTGCAAACTATGTTGACTGCACTGACAGAAAACACCTTATAAAGGAACAAGATGTTGCAACGTTTGTTATTTATTTTCATGATGTTAGTAAGCCTGTCGTGCGCACAAGCCAGCGAGCGTTATGAAGTTGAATTAATTGCTTTTAAACATTATGCCTCGGCCGATGATGTACCAGAAAATTTAAGCTATCAGTTACCTTTATTATCAGTGGATCATGGCGTTAATATATTAGCTAACATATTGCCTAGCCAATCAATTCCTATGGTTATCGATGGCGCGCAAGTATTCTCAGGCTCAGATGAGATTACTATTTTGCCCAAGTCCAGCTTAACCATGAACACGGAAATGAAGCGCCTTACCCGAAACTTAGCCTTCACCCCTCTCATTCATCTAGGTTGGTCAGTAGCAGTAGCGGTAACGGAAGCGGGTGCCCCTTCGGTACGTATTTTAGCGGGCAAGAACTTTCAAGGTCGCTATCCCCTCAGCAAAAGCCAAATTAATGCAGATGTTGCAGGTCCTTTATTTGAGTTAGATGGACTTATTACGCTGTATGAAGATCAACAACTCTACCTTGAAACAGAACTGGTACTACGTGAGCCTCCACAATATCTGGGCACAGCGACTCAAGCCAGTCAGGCTAGTCCATCATTAATAGAGTTTCCAGTGAAACAACGCCAAGCGGTTAACAGTGGCGATACCTATTACCTTGACCATCCTCTATTAGGGTTATTGGTAAAAATCCGTAAAATTTAGTCTAACGAGCTTCTGAATGAATTCAGAAGCTTCGCATTTCTCACGAAATAAATAACAGAGCCTAAGTCGCTCTACAAAGTCGGTTTTTGTCTTCTATACTGGGGAAAATCCCTATTAATTTATAGTACCTTGCAAAAATACCGATGTCGCTTGTTCACTAAGTTACTGCTGCCCACGGCCTTTGCAGTGTGTGCATTGAGTTTGTTACTGGTTTATTGGGTACCAGAGCTCACCTATAACTTACAAAAACAAGATCAGATAAATACTCTGGCTCACCTCAGTAACTTTTTAAAAAAACAATACAGTACCACCTCATTACAAGACAAGTTTCCTTTTCATCCCGCGTTTAATCAAGATAGCGCAAATACCACAGCCGCGATTCAGATCTTGCCTATCAAACCAAGGCATAATGAGACCGAGTTTGCCATTAATAAACATTTCATTAGAAACCCAAACTCTGACTACTTTGAATCGACCAACATAAATAAACCTAAGTCACATCTGATGGTAACCCCTATCAGGCTAAATCAATTTGAATGTGTGGCCTGCCATAACAAATATCAAGTTAACAGAAAGCGGATCTGGCGAGAAGGCGACATCGCTGGCTATATTGCCTATGCGACCGATACTGCGCATATTGCGAAACAGGCGAGTGAAGTAAGAGATAATATTGCAGTAATCATATTGCCATTTATCATATTAATGCTGGTTAGCGCCCTACTCAACTATCGAAAGACCCAAGGTAATGTGGCTCGTTTACTTGATGTCGCCGTTGATATTACGCATGGCAACCTACAGCGTAGGGTAGCAATAAAAGGACATGATGAACTTGCGCTATTTGGCCAGGCAATGGACATCATGCTTGATACATTAGAGCAAACTCAATCTGAACTAATGGCGAGTCAGCAAAATTTACGTCAAGTGAGTAAAGAGCTCAAGCTGCTGAATATAGAGTTGGAACAGCGTGTGTTTGAACGCAGTGATGCCTTAAACTCGGCTTTATTGAACCTAAAAGAAACCCAAGAAGAGCTGATTAAAAATCAAGGCGCTATCACCGCTTCAACCTTAGTCGCAGGTATCGCCCATGACATTAATAATCCATTAGGCATTGCGCTCACCGCCGTCACCTATTTACGTGACGAAAATGTAAAAATACAAGATAAAATTCAGCATAACAGCATTAAGCGTTCAGAAATCACCACCTATATTACTCATGTCAGTGAAAGCTCTGACATTATCGAAAATAATATTCGCCAAGCAACTCATCTGATCCGAAGCTTCAAAGAGCTCAGCATCAATCAATGTAACGATGCACTACAATCCATCCAGGTACAGCCTTTTCTTGAAAGCTTGTTTTTGAGTCTTAGCCCTGAATTAAAAAAAGCACAAATATCCTATCGGCTTGACGTTCCTTCTCAATTATCATTAATCAGTTATCCTGGAGTTTTAAGCCAAATTTTTACCAACTTAGTACTCAATTCCATTCGTCATGGCTACGGTAAAGATGAAAAAGGAAGAATCCAACTCACCGTGAGCCAAACTAATGATTTTTTCAAATTTGACTATTCCGATGATGGCTGTGGCATTAGCTCAGAAGTAGAGGAAAAGATGTTTACTCCTTTTTTCACTACACGTAAAACCACGGGAGGCTCAGGATTAGGTTTGAATATGGTGAAAGAACTGATCAAACATAAACTACAAGGCGAGATCAAGATCTACTGCGCCAAGCCTCATGGCTTGGGGTTTATCATCACCTTGCCTCAGTTAACTCAAGAAAAATAACAATTGTCACAAATACTTCACACGAACATCTTTATTAAACACTATATTTTCAAGATATTAATGTTAAAGAGTGAACCAATGAGTGCCCCTGTACAACAAAGCAGTAAGCAAATTAAAATAACAACCTTAAGCCAAACCCTTGAAAAGCTGATTGCCTGCTATCCTGATGCCACCGTTATTAACTTTACCAAACACAAGATGGACATAGACCTACCACCTAACTTGTTGTGGTTAGATGTCAATTCAAAAGGGAAGGCTCGGTCAAGCCAATCACAAGTGTTAACGGGCAACCTCAATGAACTAGATTGGTTGGCGCAGCTCGATAAAACCACCAACCAAAAGTTCATCATTTTAATCAGTGAGAACAAAAAAAACAGTTATGAGCAATTGCAGTATCTGCTAGATACTCTCTCAAGCTGGGCCCCTTGCATCGATTTATTAGTTGATAAACAACTAAAAGATAATCTAGCTCGCTGGCCTATCAACGATTTTCATCAAGCATTGGAGCTTATTGATGTCATGGATATTGAGCTGACTAAGGTACCAAAGACTTGGTTTAAGCGCATTCAGTTTTGGCTCGGTGTTAGAACCCATTACCAAGTTTACCATTACGGCTCTCTTGATTTTTAGCCCGCTCTCACTGCTACTTTTCAGCTGTAATATCAATTTCTAACCCCATTTCGGCTTGCCAAGCTTGGTGATGATATTGGTATAAAGTATGCGTTCCCAACTCATTGACTTTTATCTGGTCGCGTTGGCGATAATAATCAGACGGAAAAACTAAAGCGGCCTGAAACACCTCGGCATTTAACCATGTAAGTTCGAAGGGCAACAATGGCTGTTGTTGTTTCGCACGCACACTAGCGGGAGCGCCCATTTTAGTTGCAATACTCCAACCCCATTCGCCAAAACTAGGCACATTCTGATGATATTGCTCAGTATGAGTGAACCCCGCGGCAGCAAGAGTGTTACCAATGGAAATAAACGCTTTTTTAGCATGAAATGGCGAGGTTGATTGCACCACTATCGCCCCGTCACCATACAAGAGTTGACGCAATCGAGCGTAGAAGTGTTTACTGTAAAGTTTATTTAAATCAGGATGACTGGGATCGGGTAAGTCAACAATAATGGTGTCAAATAAAGCACCTTGTTGCAGTAACGAGTCCACTTCAACAAAAGCGTCACTATTGATCACCTTGACCCTAGGGTCGTTAAACGAATCTTGCGTTAAACTCATCACCACCCGACTGAGATCACCGGGCAGGTAACGCTCAGGGTGCTGAAACAGATCTACCAATTCATCATCTAAATCGACAAGCTTAACACTTTGCACTGGCCACTTCAGTACTTCACGTAAGGCCAAGCCATCACCGCCACCGATAATAAGCACATTGTCATGACGCGCCGACACCGACATCGCCGGATGAACCAGCATTTGATGATAAATTTGCTCGTCCATACTCGAAAATTGTAAGCGGCCATTAATGTAGAAGCCGTAGGCAGAAGGCAAGTTACCTGACATATCTCGGCGAGTGAAAACAAGATTTTGAAATCGAGTTTGTTGCTGATGTACCACTTTATCTAAATAAAGTAAGTCCTGCATTTTGTTCGACCACTGACCGCCATAGCAATACACCATAAAAACCATTAATGCTAACATCAAATGACTGATGACCAGCCATACCCGAGTCTTAATTTGTCCTCGGTAGCGTACAAAAAATATCACTCCCGCCACCAAGTTTAGGCTCGCGGTTAAGGCCGCCGCTTGGTTAATTTCAATTTTTAGCATCACGATCACCCAGATCGCAGCGCCTACACCAGCCCCTATATAGTCCGCACCATAAATAGTGCCCACGTTATTACTTAAGTGCTTACCGTAAATATCTTCGCGGATCCTTGCGATGAGCGGGATTTCCATACCAATCAAAAAGCCGAGTATAAAGCCAAACACGTAAGGCATGACTAAAGTAAACTTGACTAAACTCGCAAACAAGCCACCTAAAGGCAGCATGTCAACGGGAATGGCAAAAGTGTCAGCAATTATTTGCGGTAAATATTGGGTAAAACCAATTAAACTAGCAAGGAATATCGTTGCCCCGCAGCCAATTAGCGCCACACTCACTTCTAACCAAGCGAAGCCTAAGTAGGGATCTTTGATTTTTTTCGCCGCAAATGCACCTAACCCCATGGCTACGATCATAATGCCTATCATGGCATAGATCACCGTTTCCATACTGCCGAGTACACGAGCGCTGTAGTGAGAGAGAAGGTATTCGTAGATTAAGCCACAAGCGGCCAGCACTGCCATGATGCCAATGAGCAGGCAATCATCAAGCAGCAACCTAGGGTTGCTGCGTAAATTTTTCAACATAAATTTTAAGCCATTAATGCACTAAGAACTAACGCAATCGATACATTAATCGCAAACTCAATAGACGCTACACCAACGTTGTGTTGCTGTTCTATCTCAACATCACGCTGAATCCCCATCAACACCATGCGCTTGGCAATATGGGCCAGTACTTTAAGTAGCACCATCATGATCAAACTAATACCAAACCACGATAATAGCCCTGCCACTAAGTATTCAGGATCATAGAACACAAAGTGACTTGCAGCGGTTACTGCGATCGCAGTACCAATGAGGTGGCCACTGTAACGCACCGCTAATGCTACATTGCCTTGAATAAGTGCAGGCTGAAAACCCGCAACATTACTTTGGTTATAGCGTTTTTCACGAATACGTGACACTAAAACTAAAATTATTTGGCTGATCAACCAACCAGTCAGGATAGCGATAAAGGTTGAAATGCCAAAGCCTTCTACCCAAATGAGTACGGCGCGAATAATAATAGCTGTAGCAATGGCACTTGCGGCATCGGTGAGCGCAACCGCTGTATTACGCTCTAAAATTAACTGCGCCTTATTAAACTGACCCAGGGAAAACTTATCATGTACCCAACGGCCCGCTTTTATTAAGAGTAAGCCAGCAATACCATATACTGACATGCCAATGATTTCATTCAGGTAGTTGTTAGCGCTTTCACCAGTGATGGCTCCGGTTAGTACAATGCCCATGGCCAGCACGCTGCCAGCCATACTAATGCCGTAGGCAAAATTATCACGTTTGGCCAGCTCTTCAGTAGTATCGATTTTGCCCATCACCCCCATGATATAGCGCATCGTACTTAGCAACAAAATAGCTATCACCACATCGATAAAAAGGTAGACTAAAAGTTCCGGATTAAATTCTAAAATGGCATTGATAGTGTTCATGTTATTGCCCTTCCTTATTTGCCACGACTGGGGCTACGCGAGCTAGTATTACGATTTGTGCGAAAGCTACTACTGTTTGAAGTAGTGCGGCTTGATTTGGACTTAGCATTGGAGTAACTCGATCGGCTAGCAAAGTGAGTCGTCGCCTTGGCTTTTTGGCTGGCACTAGACACTTGACTACTGCCGGTACGGCTCTTAGCGTAAGGACTGCTAAATTTACTATTATTATTGCCAAATTTTTTGCTGGTACGAGCAACTTGCTGCTCTTGGCTTTTATATTGTTTAGGACTGGTGTAGCGCGAACGACCATAATCGTTGTAATAACTGTAATCACGGTTGCGAGACCATGAATCATAAAGTACAGGCCGCGTTAAATTCGAGAATAACGCGTACATGCCGTACCATTCCCAAAACGATACGCCATTACTATTTTGACTCCACTGGCCGTAATTTGGGTTGCCCACTAACTGACTGCCATCACCAAAATCTTGCGCACCATTAGCTTGCAGACTCGATTGCTTACTTACCGCATTAACCCGAGCTAATTTGCCATCGGACATATCTGCCAGTACATTAATGGGATCAGATAAGGCATCTGAAAACAGATCAGGATTCGCCGCCTCTACAATATTTTCAAGCTCTGCCAGCTGCTCTTCTTTGGATACAAAGTTTTGTGGCGAGTCAATCGCTTGTTTTAAACGCTTTTGCAGCCCGGTAAACATCGGGCCGGAGGTAGTCGCATCTTTAGCCAGCTCATCAATCAACGGCCCATAATCTGGCTTTTGCTGTTTAAGCAAAGTGGCGTATTGTTTTAGTAAGGTGGCATTGCGTACTTGCCCCGCATCTAATTCACTCGCAAGGGTATTTAAGCGTAGCTTGGCCACACGTGAGTTAGCATCAATGGCCTCCCCCAACTTATCACTGCACCCAGAGATAAATAATACAAGCCAAAATAATAAAAATGCCCCCACCTTCGGATGGTTCATTTTGCTCCCTTAGTCTATAGACTGATAATGCCCAGACTTTACTTAAAATAAATGAAAATTAACAGCGATATTAATGTGTTAGTTGCTATTTCTAAAATAAGCTCCTCGCCAGTATAAAACGTCTCACAGCAAGAATAGTAAAACACAGCAGTTATTAAAAAGGGTTACGAAAACAGATATCAGTATCGCTGTACTTGAAATTCGTGACACAGCCCACATATCTGTTTAATCTGTGGCTCTACGTTAAGGATAACCACGCCATGCGACATTTATACCCTATCTCACAATATGACAATAATGGCGATCTTAAGCCACCTATTTGGTTTTATGCTAGCTTATTTTTTCTAGCACGAACTTGGGTCATTTGGATCATGTCAGCGACAATCCGCCCTGATGGCAGTAAAATTATGGCACTGTTTTATCCCATCAAAGTACACTTTTTTATGGGCATGGCCAGTGGCGCGTTAGCGGTTGTGTTATTTCTCATCGCAAGTCGTAAAGAAAATAAATGGATCGCGCCGCTTTGGCACAAAGGCAGAGCATTGCTGCTGTTTGCTGTTCTCATCGATTTTGGCTTATTGCTTAATGCCATTGTGGATCAACATTTTAGCTATTCTTGGGCCAGTGCTTTACAACTCGTTCTGGTGAGTTGGATTTTACTCTACACCTTAAAGAGCCAACGTTTAGCCGATTGCTTTAACAATTATCAGATTGGTAAGAAAACAGCCAATAAAAAAATACCTGCATAAAGCAGGCATTTTCCTAGGGTCTAAGACAAATCGTAACTATCGCACTAATGCAATTTTAATCGCGGTCGTAATACTCGGTTGATCCGGCCAACGACCGTCATTAATGCTGTTTTAATGTAGCCATGTAATGCTATTTGGTGCATACGATACAAGGACACGTAGACTAATCGCGCCATGCGCCCTTCTACCATCATCGAGCCACGCATCAAATTGCCCATTAAACTACCCACTGTACTAAATTGGCTAAGTGAGACTAAAGAGCCATGATCTTTATAAACATAGTCTTTTTCTGGTTTACCTTTTAGGCGGGCTAAAATATTGCTGTACACACAGCTGGCCATTTGATGTGCTGATTGCGCGCGAGGTGGAACTTGCGTGCCATCGGCCAAAGTGCAGGCAGCGCAATCACCCAGAGCATAAATGTTCTCATCTAAAGTGGTTTGCAAATTGGCTTTAACCACTAATTGATTGGCGCGGTTAGTTTCAAGTCCAGCAATCTCTTTCATGAAGTCAGGCGCTTTGATCCCTGCCGCCCAAACCATCAGATCAGACTCTATTAACTCACCTGATTTGGTCATTAAGCCTTCAGGCGTGGCTTGCGTCACCATCGTTGCCGTTCTAACATCAACGCCTAATTCTGTTAATTCATGATGCGCCGCACTTGAAATGCGCAGCGGCAATGCAGGTAAAATTTTATCCCCCGCTTCAACTAATGTGACATGTAAGTCACTGGCCGACATATCATCAAAGCCATAACTTTTTACTTGCTTAAGAGAGTTAAATAACTCAGCAGACAACTCAACCCCCGTTGCCCCCGCACCGACGATAGCAACGCTCACTGCCGCCGTTTGTTTTTCCCCTAATTGTAAAAATTTATTGAGCATTTTATGGTGGAATTTATGTGCTTGCTCTGGACTATCTAAGAAAATACAGTGATCTCTTACCCCTGGCGTACCAAAATCATTACTGACACTGCCCAGCGCCATGACTAAAATATCGTAATCAAGTTGACGCTCTCTAAGCACTTCTGAGCCATCATCATCTAACATGGCGCCCAAAGTAATGCTTTTTTGCTCACGTGAAATCGCTGACAGAGTGCCAAGTTGAAAATAAAAGCCGTGATTTTTTGCGTGAGCACGATAACTAAGGGCATCTACGCCATCATCAAGTGAGCCAGCTGCAACTTCGTGTAATAACGGTTTCCATAGGTGGGTGCGATTTTTATCGACTAAGGTGATATGCGCTTTCTTATTTCGGCCTAATTTTCGACCTAACTTAGTGGCAAGCTCTAATCCGCCTGCACCGCCACCAACAACAATGATTTTGGTCATGTAATACTCCAGTCAAAAGCAAAATAGCGCAGAGGGCTGCACTATTTTAGTCTTAGTAGAGTATTCAGACTTAAGCGAGGCTTCCCTGAGCTTTAAATTTTTTTATCGTTTGTAAGTGATGGGAAATATCTCGGAACTTGTGTTTTTGCTTTTCATCCCACACTATTTCGTAATATTCTTTCAGTTCCGTTTCAGATTTACTATTATCTAATACTTCATCGCCAGTTGAAAGGATACATAGGCAATTTCCTGAATTTTTATTACGAAAATCCGACACACACTTACTCCCGATATCCGTATATTCTTCTGGCCACTCTATTTTCCCGACCATGTTGTCTTCCGGATGAAGATTAGGATTGAGTAATACTTGGCGAATACCACATAAAAAACCAATGCGCTCACTCCAATAGCCACCGAGTCCGACACCACAGATAAGCGGAGATTCATCTTCACAGTGTTGGATATGCTTGTGTACTTCTTTTAGTAAATGGCTCATATCCATTCTGGGGTGGATAGTACTGTAATGAACAAAGCGTACATCATCGTCAATAAATTTCAGTTGCATCACTTTTTCATGATTACCCGGACTTGTAGCATCAAACCCGTGCAAGTAGATAATCATAAGCTCTCCTTCGTTGCCTGTGTTACCCGTCTTTTGCGAGTTTAGGCTAGTCTATTTTATTAAATATCAATTTACCCCGATAAACACGCTGGTCACTTGCATCTTTATCCCTCAGCTCATTCACAATGCACAATCATGCTCATTTGAAAGCGAAGTAAGAAAGTTTCAATTCTCTAGGGTCGGTTTGTCTCTCGAGGTTTCACTTTTGTTCGAGATAAAAGCCCGCATAAAGCGGGCTGTTACGTTTATAATCCGAACTTATTGCGTTCTTCCAGCTTGCGAATTTCTGTTTCATCCGCCCATTCAATGATGCCACTTTGCAAGTCCATCAAGCGCATTGTGAATTTATAATATACGTCTTTCTTTTTGCCGTTGTCTTTCACTATGCTAGACAAATTGCCATAGAGCATATATTGCGCGCCGATTTGCTTGCCAAACGAAATGGCCGTGGTTGGGTCAACCATACCGCCGTCATTTTGAAACTCTAACTGTTGGCGCACCGCTGCAACGCGTCCCATGTCAACAAAGCGAAACTTACCTGAGCGTAGTAAATTAGTTGAAATAGTATCTGAGATAGACTCAGTATCAATGTGCTCACTGGTTTTATTCTTAATACGCTCAACATACACCACAGGACGTGCTTTGGCGGTGATCGCTACAACCGCAGGAAAGGTCAACATATCGTCAGTCATGTCTTGGGCGACTTTTTGTAGGTCAGTTGAGCCAAAACCAATGTCGGTGGTCTCTACTTCGGTTGCATCACCGTAGCTAATTTGATTGGAACAACCCGCCATGGTTAACGCTGCAATACCGATTGATACTGCCATCAGTGTCTTCTTCATCTCAATAAACCTTACTGTTTAACTACTTCTCGAATATAGATATGTGCTTGTGCCGCACTGGCACTGGGCGCTGTTGCTTGAACGGTTACGTGCTGGTGCCCGTGTAACTTTAACGGTCGCCATGGCGTGCCATCGCGCTCAACTTCAAAACCAAATTGATCAAACCAATAAAACTTATATTGCAAGGTTTGATCTGTATCTGTGGTACTGATTGCACTTGCGTGAACAACTAATAAATCGTTGACCACTTTGGTCTTAATATCATTTAATACTAACTTGTTTGCCAAATTATGATTGTCTATTTTAACTACTGGTTGAGCGTTGATACTATCGATACTTAAGTCTATTCCCGAGGTGTTTTGGCTACAAGCCCCTAGTAATAAAGCTGTTAAACAAATAGACCATTTACTAAATAGATTCATAATTGAAGACCTATTGAGTGATTCATAAAGGAAAGACCTGACTAGTGATACCGCTGTTTTGTACCGAGATCAAGACTAAATTTAGCTTACCGGCCTGAACCTTGAAATCGATAGGGTGTTGGTGACGGCCATCTCGTAATATCACGCCGTGCTGACCGAGAGCAAGATGAGTATCAATAACAAGAGCCTCATTAGGTAATAGGCTCCAACTTCGTGTATCGGCTGTTTCCGAGGCCATATTGTAAAGGTTAATCAACAAATTTCCCCAATCACCCGCTTCTTTTGCCACTTTCTGGCGTAACATTTCTTTGGCGAACAAACGGATCCCCTGACGGATTAACTGCCCGGTTAAATCTTCTTGTAACTGTTTTGCCGCCATTGCAGTCAGCTTGGCAATGGGGGCGGCATCAAGTCGACGGCCTTCATCAATAATAGAAAAACTCTGTGCCTGGCCGTCGGGCTGATAAACAGGCATCGCCACATTAAAAACACCATAATAGCCATCAGAAGAACGGATTGGCACCGGTAAGCGCACTTCCTGCTTAGCTGCAATAAGTCCAGACTCAATCAAGAACACCACTCTAGCCGTCGATGTATTATGTTCAACCCTTGGTTTAAGTTGCCTAAAGTCACGTTCAAACTGTGCAATATCATCAACCATATTCAGCTGGTTAGCTAAATCAAATAAGCGGCGTTGAACATAGATATTATCGGGGGTAATTTCTAACGCACGTTTGTAATCGATGTACGCCGAATTGTATTCCCGCGCAGCATCGTATAACAGCGCCGAAAAATAAAAAGTATAAGCATTTTGATAGCCATTTTTCAGCTCACCAATAACCCCACTCATATCCGGGTAGGCATTTAAGGCACTTTGCGTATCGGCAAGTATTCCATTCTGCTTGGCCTTATCTACCGCACTCTGTAACCAAACTTGATGCTCCGCTAAGGCTTTTTCTTGTTGCAGATTCGCCCTGCGAATTTCAACTAATGCCGCCTCAGGTTGCTGTAAAGCAAGATAGTTCAAGGCTAAATAATGGTGTAATAAAGTACGCTCATAACTTGGCACAGCATAGATGATGGCATTATCGTTGCTTATTGCTGTGCTTAGTTGGTTGATACCTTGTGATAAACGGTACTGCGCCGCTTTATCTTGTGCCACTAAAACTGCATCAGCCTGCTTAAAAGTTTCTAAGCTTTGTTGCCATTGCTGAGCGAGAAACTGAGCTCTACCTTTTTCCAATAACAACAAGGTATGGTTATGTTCTGTGGGAGAGCCCGGCTCAATACTGTCTGCAGCAAGGCCAAATTGACCTTGTGCGACCAAGGTTCGCTGCGGCTGCATCTGTGCGCTGTATGTGACAAAAATATTTTTGACATTCGATGTTGAACACCCGCTAACCAGCAACACAAGCAGTATAAAACAAGAATACCATTGGCACCGAATAACGTTTGTTAGCATTTATTAACCGTCAGCATTGGACCTAACGGCTCGCCTCCGACCAAATGCAAATGAATATGGTAAACCTCTTGGCCGCCATGCTCATTACAATTCATGATCAAACGGTAGCCTGATTCATCAATGCCCTGCTCTTTCGCCAATTGTTTAGCAACACGGTACATCCGACCAATGACTACTTCATCTTCAATTTCAATATCATTGGCGGTGGCAATTTGTTTATTTGGTACAATTAAAATATGCACTTTAGCTTTTGGCGCAATGTCTGGAAAAGCGGTCACCAACTCGTCTTGGTATAACAAGGTAGCGGGAATCTCTTGACGAATAATTTTACTAAAGATGGTTTCCTGAGCCATGTCCTATCCCCTATGTAGTGGTTAAAATTGTGATATATACCATATAATGACAGAAGGCTTATCATTAAGCATGTTTTTTCTAAGCCAATGTAATTGCGATAAAAGCCTTCCTTACTTGACTCTCTTTTGATCTATCTGCCGAAACCTTGAGGTGTCTAGATTTGACACTAGTGATAACTTGATCCTCATTAAATTGAATGAGATTTTGAATGTTACAATTAGTTAAAAAGGGTGATGCACTCCAAAGTTGTAAGAAAAAATGTCATTTTTGATAGTTAAGTTAAAGATAAATAAGCATTTAACGATAACAATATAGGAAAGCAAAAAAAGTAAGACGCAGGATGCGTCACAATTACGGGTATAAGGGATGCCTTAGGTAAAAAATGTTTGAGGCACAGAATAAGTGCCACATTTTATATCTATGCTTGCTTAATAAAAACAAGGGCCTTGGCCTCTCTTTCTAATGCAAAGCACGAGTATTTTATGAAAAACTTTTGGAACAATCTATCCATCATACGCAAAGTAAGTTTGGGCTTTGTTTTGTTAGTGCTCATGTTGTTGTTCACTAACTTTATGTCCTTACAAACAGGCAACAAGCTTGAAAGTGCTATGGCTGACGTTACCGAACGCGCTACGCCCCTTGTTTTACAAACCAGTAAAACAGCGGTTGCACTGCTGCAAGCCGATAATGATCTTAAATATTTTCTACTCAGTGATAAACCAGAAGAATTAAGTAACCTAGTTACTCGTTTCAAAGAAAAACAACAAAGTTTTGAGTCTGAACTGAACCAGTTAGCGCAGATGGCACAAGGTCAAGGTGGATTAAGTGGACAGGTTGCCAGCATCACCGAGCAAGAGGTGCTTTATTTTGCTACAGCTAACGATGTAATGCCGCTATGGATTGATTTTGTTACTCAACGCGCAAAGTTCACTTCACTAAAAAGTCAATTCGCGGTAATGACACCGAACCTTAAACAAAAAATAGTCAGTTTAGCGAAAGACGATCCGAGTGCCGCAGCGACAGCCGATGCCATGGTTTCAAAAATATCCCTTTTAGAACTGAGTACCAATGACGCGCTTAATCAAGAAGACCCCGCAAAAGTAAAATCCACCTTGAGACGCAATAAATTTCAGATCCGTTCGATAGAGAATGCTGCAAAAACACTCGCAAAAATAAACCCAGAGTTTTCTGGCCAAGCGGCTGACTTAGTGGCACAACTTGTAAAAGACACCACCGATCCCAAATCAGGCCTGTTAGCTGATTACCAAAAACTGATGATTACTCAAGAAGGCATCATCACGCAAGTACAGCAAAGTGCCGAACAGGTTAACCAAGCTATTAATATGTTGATTGAAATTAACAATAGCGCGGAAGCGGTGGTATCCAGTGCAGTACAAAATACAAAAAGCACCCTCATCACTAGCCGTAGTAACCTGATTGTTGTGGCCGTTATTTCATTAATAGTGGCGTTTGTCGTGGCATTCAGCGTTGCTGTCAGTATCCGCAAACCATTACAGGCAATTTTAAATGTATTAACTGCCGTAACGGATGGTGACATGACGCAACAGGTAGGCTACAAAAGCAACAATGAGTTCGGTCAATTAGCCGAACAAGTCAACATCCTGGTTAAGCAAATGCGCGCTATTTTATCTGAGCTTGCAGAGGCCTCGCACAAGCTGTCAGATCTTGCCAAACTCAACCAGTCAACGATGGATAAGTCGAAGCATGAGCTAGACAACCAACGCCATGAAACCGCCAGTGTCGCCGCGGCCATGACCGAAATGGAGCAGTCGGTGCGTGAAGTCGCCAATGCCGCACACTCAACATTAGAGCAAGTCAATCACGTAGAGCAAGCTTCAAACACGGGCCGAGAAGTGATGGCCCACAACATCTCAACGACTCACCAACTTTCAAGTAAAATCCAGAATTCAAGTACAGTGATCGCCGAAGTAGGCAATTTAAGCAACAACATCGGCGGTATATTAGATGTTATTAGAGGCATTGCAGCGCAAACTAATCTACTTGCATTAAACGCGGCAATAGAGGCGGCACGTGCCGGTGAGCAAGGCCGAGGTTTTGCAGTGGTTGCTGATGAGGTGAGAGACTTAGCGCAAAAAACAACCAACTCGACCACAGAAATTCAAAGCATGATTGAAAACCTACAAACCAGTGCCAAAAAAGCGGTTGACGTAATGGCTGAGTGTTCAACAGAAATGGAAGCGAGTATCGCGCAAAGCTCAGATGCCAACGGTGCAATGGAAGAAATTCAAGGCATTATTACTTTGATATCCGATATGAGTAGTCAGATTGCGGCAGCGGCTGAGCAACAACAAGCCACCAGCGCCGAGATAGCGAATAACTTAAACCGCATCTCTGATATCTCCGATGTAAACTACCAAGGTATTGAAGAGTTAGCCAGCACTGGTCATGTGTTAGAAGATCTTGCCGCAAACCAAGATAAACTCGTTACCCGATTTAAGCTTTAAATAGACGAAATGACGCACTTTAACGCTGGTCAGTAAGCAACAAAAAAGCCGAGTTTTACTCGGCTTTTTGCTATCTCATCACTGCTTAAATATATGATTTTTTCGTTAATAGTGCATTTAATCAAGCTCTACTATTGCGCCCTTGCCTATGCCTTCATAGCCCATCACCTTGACTTTACATGTGGGATGATCAGCTTTAATCGTATGACAAAGGTACTCGGTTAAACTTTCAATGGTAGTATCAAGGGGTAGTAATTGACACAAACGCTGAGGAATGATCAACTCAAACAAGCCTTGAGAAGCCGTGTATTGAAAGGCATAACTCTGCTGCTGTTGATCGCACTGAATTGACAGATCCGCTAAGTCCACTTTATCTTCCATACTACCTAGGTAAATGTCCTGCCAAGCCTTAGCCCAGTGGTCAACAAGCCCATGCTCCCACTTGTCATCAAGGAAGATATCTAAACGCGAGCGATGACCATGTGCAATGCGCTGGCAATTGCCATCATGCTTTTTTAAACCGTGACTGTAATGATAAAAAGGGGTATCAATTTTTTCGTGACTTAAATTTAGCTTCAAGCCAGTTATATTATTGGGTAACTGAGATAAAATAGCGTGCTCCAAATAAGCGGTCAATCCAGCGATTGAAACGCATTCACTCTCTAGTAAACAGTAGGCTTCAGCTGGTCCGTTCAGCACAATAGCTTCGCCAGTATTTAGGGGAAAGCGAATTTGTTGTTGCTGTGTCCCTACCACTGAAATACCCGCGACCTGAGTTGGAACAATCAATTTATGATCAACCACATCATCAATGATCGATTTAATTTGCTTTTTGACTAACGAAAAGTCCAGCAGCATATTTTGATCATTAACACGCCCATCAAGCTCGACATCTACTTGATAGCTTTCTCCTACCATCCCTCTCGTCGTATCTAAGTAAGAAGAATCAATCACGGTAAGGGCTTTCACAAACAATTTCATAATAGGACCAAATTAACAATCAAGAGGCTATTATAACGGGATCTGACTTAGCAACAAGGGAGAAAAAGTAAGGTCAATAATTGGGTTAATCATAAATAAAGCTGCTCAGAGGTTCTTGGAAAAGCAATCCCCTGATCATTGAATAAATAGCAGGCCTCGCTTGGAAAGTGCAGCGGTATCTCACTGACGGAGGGCAAAGCAGTGGCCGTTATCATTCTCAATACCAGTTGCCTGCCTTGATGATTTAGGTACACAAACGTATCCGCGCCAAACTTATCAATGCCAACCACTTGCGCTAGGAGGTGTGTTTCTTGCGGATTCTGCGCTAACCGCAAATGCTCTGCTCTGATCCCTAGCGTGATGGCTGAACCGACCTCCCCTTGACGGGTATCGACTTGCACCGCAATTCGCTCACCTGAAGTAAGCTTGACCATACTAAGCTTATTATTGGTTTCGACCAGCGCCCCTTTTAAAAAACACATTTTAGGCTCACCAATTAACTGCGCGACTTGGGTATTTCTAGGGTTATGATAAAGCTCAAGTGGCGGGCCTACTTGCTCAAGGTTAGTCATGGTTTGATCAGATAAATGACTTATCACCGCCATACGATCTGCCACCGCCATTGCATCTTGATAGTGATGAGTCGTCATCACAAAAGTAGTGCCAAGTTGACGCTGAACACGGTTAAGCTCAAGCCTTAACTGACTTCTCGTATCACCTGACAAGCCGGCAAACGGCTCATCAAGCAAAACCAGCAAAGCCTGTGGGGCGATAGCTTTAGCTAGCGCGCCTCGTTGTATATTTTCACTGGATAGATGCATCGGCAACTGATTTATCACCCGTTCTAAGTCGAATAACTTACTTACCCATTTAACTCGCTGCCTTTGCTCCGCCTTAGTTAGCGACCGATGCTTCAAACCAAACAAAATGTTCTGCTCTAACGTCATATGGGGAAATAAAGCATGTTGCTGAAATACCATCTCCAAACCTCGACGGGTCACAGGCACAGTATTCATCAGCTTTTGATCGATAAAGATCTCACCTTGAGTCAAGGTTTCTAACCCCGCAATCATCCTCAGCAAAGTCGACTTACCCGAGCCAGAAGACCCTACAATGCCAAGGCATTCACCCTCATCGACATATAAATTAATGTCTAATAGCAGGTCAGGACGCCCCTGACTAATAAATGACTTACTGACATGACTAAGGATCAACTGCGACATAATCGGACTCTTTAACAGGTGTTTGACTAAAATGAACCAGCCAGTACTGAATCAATAGTAATAAAATAACTGCTGGGCTAGCACTGAGTAATGCAAAGGCGCAAAACTCCCCCCAGTTGTAATATTGCTCAGAGAGGTAAAATTGCGACCCAATTGCTAACGTGTACTGGTCTTGTTGCTGCAATAAAATCGACGCCAGTGGAAATTCGCCAAACGCCATCGTAAAAGAAATCAAAAAAGTCACCAATAGACCGGGTAACAGGAGTGGTAAAATAACATATGTCATGGTTTGCCATGAGCTAGCCGATGACACGCGAGCACTTTCTTCATACTCACTAGGCAGCCCTGCGATTTGCTCTTTTAAAAACCAAATAAAAAAAGCTAAGCCACCTAAGTAAACCACCACCAAGCCACCGTGACTGTTCACGCCTAAACTAGGAATATAAAAACCAAGTTTGCGCACTAAAATATACACCGCAACCAACGCCAACACCGACGGGAAAAACTGCATAAACAACAGACCATTTGCGATGGGCTTGGAGGCATATATATTTTTACGGACTAAGCCATAAGCGGCCATTGCGGCGAGGACGGTGCTCAAAACCGCGTAAATGAAAGCTACTTTTAAACTATTAAGTAGCCAAAGTAACGCGGGAAAGGGAGAAGTCACCCACTTGCCTTGATCGTTTTGTATCGCAAACCCCAGCACTAAACGCCAATAATCCAAGGTCCACTGCCCAGTTTGACTTCCAGGTGAGCCCAAAGACACCCATACAACCAATATCACTGGCGTTAAAATCAACCCACAGATACAACACAAAACTAAATGCTGCCACCAAGACGCATAAGACGGGTTACGCATGCCTTATCCCCGCAGGCAGAGAATTGCTGTTTAGCCAACGCCAACCAGCCAGCGCAACCAAACCAATGAGCACTAAACCAAAGGAGGTAATGGCACTGGCCAGTGCATAATTTTGCTGAGCACTAAATGCAATGGCATAAACATAATTGAGCAATAATTGTGAATAACCTGCCGCAGGAAAGGCATCCAACATCATCGGACGACCTTGATTGAATAAGTAAACCAACACGAAATTGTGTAAATTAAAAGCAAAAAGTGCAACTAGCACGGGCTTTAATGGCTTAAGCACCAAAGGAAAGGTCACATGAAAAAAACGTTGTAACGGTCCGTAACCAGCCACAGCTGCAGCTTCATAATACACAGCAGGAATGCGCTTTAAACTGGCTAAAACCAACAACATCACATAAGGGTAACCCAACCAAATACTTAGTCCTAGTAGTGTATAACGAGCCGAATCAACATCATGAGCCCAGTCAGGAGTAGTTGAAAACAGCAGCATGAACAAATTCGCCAGTTCGCCATGGTGCGGGGCGAGCAACACTTTAAAACTTAATATGCTTACAAACGGTGGAATAGCCCAAGGCAACAATAAAATACACCGATAAAGATAACCACAATACCCTAATGGACGAAGCGTTAACTGCGCTAAAATCAAACCGATAAAAAAACTACCTAGCAGGGATAAAGCTGCGAATACTAAGGTCCAACTCAGCACCTTTAGCAGCGGTAACAAGCTAGCAGGATCCGTAAAAATCGCAGCATACTGCTCGACACCGGTTAGCAATACAAACCCAGGCGTAACATATGGGCCAACAAATTCGCCTTGACCATCAATGGCTTGAAAATAACCTGTGGCCATATTGGCACGTAAAAAGTGCTCTGTCTGATTATCAAATAACGTATTTTCATCGCGGATCATGGTCCCGTTCGCCAACACTAAGCCTTCATTTAATTGCCGATAACGAGTCGCTACCAGCGCATAAGTTGAAAAATCCAACCGAGTGAGCTGTTGGCCAGTTGGTAAGACTAAAGGCTCAAAGGCAAATGCTTGTCGGAATATTACTTGCTTAGTCAAGTCAGCCTCAGGCAAAAATAAAGAGGCGCCTCCGGCTCGTAAACTTAGAGATTGTGTTGCAACGGGCGGTAATGAGAAGGGATTGCTTAAATATGATTCATCTTGTCGCATTAACTTTAACCGATAGAGCTCTCCATCGGCGAGCACTTGGTATTTATATGTTAGTCCTGTGACATAATATTCTTCTAGTAGGCGTGCGGTGACACTTTCTAAAGAGTTCATGTGACTACTGGCGTAATTAGTCACACTCATAAAAAGCGTGAACAATAAGGGCAGCACACTAAAACTAAAAATAACCGCTAACGCAGGAAACATCAGGCGGTAAGGACGACCAGCGCGGCTTCTATAAACCCACATCCCCGCCAAAGCAAGACAAAAAAAGAGCAAAGCAAAAACATATTCTTGGGCAGCCAGCAATACAACTAACAACACAATAATGATAGCGCCTAACAGTAAATCGATTATCGACAACCAACTACGCCGCTTGTTGAATTCAGTTACCTCATTTAATCTCATGGCAACGCGACCTCAGCCGGCATCATTTTGCGCTGAGCATCCAATAGTATGTCTGCGCCAGTGCGATCACTCGGGAGTTGCAACCAAACGCCCATAATTACACTAAAAAAACGACTAATTTCAGGGGTGTTAGGCGTCAACTGACCATACTTTAAGCTGCTAAAACTGGCTTGGATCCATGGGTTACTAGCCACTTGATTCAAGTATGGAATGTAGGCAGGCACTCCCAATGACACCTGATTATCAAGTGATGCTAACCCTTGCTCGGTGGTTAAATAATTTTCAATAAAATACCCGGCAATATCCTTCTGGTCGCTGTATTGATTAACTAACGCACTGTATACATTAATAAATGGTTTAGGTGGTACACCCTCTATGGTGGGAAGTACGCTTAACCCAACTTGAAAACCAAGCTGCTTTAAGCTTTGCCATTGCTGCGGTTTCACTAACATCATGGCTTGCTGCTGTTGACGAAAGTCTCGCTCGATCTGCCCTTGGCTAACCTCATCAGACAGCCATTGTTGCGCCAACAATGCGCGAATAAAATCAATGCCACGACTAGCCTTCCCTGCATTTAAGCCAACGTTATGACTATCAAAAACAAATCCAGAATGAGCAAAACTATAAGCACCGTATGCAGACAAAAATGGAAAACTCATTTCCGTGTCACGATAAGGCCAAACTAAGGATTTTTTACCTTGGCGACTGAGTATTTTTTGCCAATATTGCATTTCATACCAAGTGCTGGGAGGGTTGTTAATCAAGTTCTTATTGTAAGCTAAGTTCAAAACTTCAATACCCAAAGGATAACCATAGTATTGGTTTTGGTATTTGAGGCTATTAATGGCTAGGGGCACATATTTAGAAAAAGATGGAACGCTGTAATCAATGTCAGCTAGTAAGCCTTGGCGGGCCCATAAGCCAACATGGTGATGGTAAGTTAAAATGATGTCGGGGCCATTGCCGTTAGGCGCAAATAACGGAAACTTAGCGTCCGCAAATAGTGGCGTTTGCACTATCACTTTGATGCCCGAGGCTCGCTCAAAACGTTTCGCGATCGCTTTTATCCCTGACACACTCTGTTGCGCCGACATCCAGATAGTCAAAGGGGGTTGTGCCATTGCTGTATTAGCGAAAAATAATAAACCAAACAAGCTGCAGCAAACTCGGCAAAACAGGCACTTCAAAGCAAATTCAATCCTTGAATAGCAATAAACAAACGATAACAGTTATCTCACAGTGTTAATAAATAACAAGATAAGAATTAACATTTTGCCACAACGATCATTATGAGAGGCAACACTTCCCCTCATAATGACATAATAGACAACTATTTTCGTTTTAATTGCTCTCTAAGGTTGGGTGGCAATCCGGTGATGGTCAAGGTGTCAGTTAGCTCATCGTAAACCACGCGCTCACCTAAATGTTTTTGATCAAAACTAATACTTAAGCCGCCACCTGAGCCAACATACTTAGTCAATTTACGGATAGTGCTGCGATCAACGGGAAAGCGCTCTTCTAATTCGTAATCTTGCGATACAAAGTCATAAAAGCTGGCTTCATTTTGTTGTTCTGGTAACACTTCTGCTAAGGTTTTTAATTCTACTTCCTCACCTTGGCTAAGCTGCTCGGCACAGTAATTAAATACCGTTTCGCGGTATTCTTTGGTTTCGGTCTCAGGAAGCGCTTGGGTTTGACAAAACTCATCAACGGCTTTCATCAAGCCGACATTTTGCTGCTTAGCATCAAGGCCCGGCTGGCAGCCCATAAAATCTAAAAAGAAATCAGCCACTTTGCGCCCTACTCGCCCTTTAACATAAGAGATATAGCGATTACTTTCCGGCTCTCGTTGCCATTGAGTTAAGTCAATACGGGCCGCTAACTGTGCTTTACTCAGATCAAGATGTCGGCTTGAGCTAATATCTAGCTCGTCGGTCACCATCACAGTGTCTTTATTTGCCAACATCACTAGTAATAGGTAATCACTGGCCACCCAAGTGTACTTAGCAAGAAGCAACACGCCCTCTTCAGCAAACTCGTATTTGGATACCTCATTAGCCAGTAAATGCGCGGCTGACTGCGAAAATTCAACAAAACTGGTCTCATCAGAGACCACTTGCTGTAATAATCGAGAAAATTCCCCATTATGGTCTTCTTCATTAGAAAAAAAACCAAAGCCTTTGCCAGCCTTACTTTGGTAACTACTTTGTAGTTCTTCCACTAAGTGGTTTACGCTGTTATTAACTGGTAGCTCTTGGTCTCGCGTACGACAAACCAATTGCCCCTCGTTTCCCATCACTAGGGAATGTAAAATAATATTGTTTAATTCAAGACTCATAGAAAAAAAGTGTGTTAAGGATACCTGTGGGGTATTATATGCCGCTTTGCCAAAACAATCAGCACAGGATATTTATGCCAATCGTTTCAAAATATTCTAATGAGCGCGTGGAACAAATCATTGACGACGTTGTCAATGTGTTACAACGTCATGAAGCGCCATTAGATTTAGCCTTAATGGTCCTCGGAAATGCCACCACTGAGCTAATTAACGGAAGTGTTAAAGCCGAACAACGAGCCGCGGTGGCAGACAAGTTTGCTAAAGCGCTCACAGCCTCAGTAAAATAATACTAAGCTATTGTTTGCGCAGGTCTTGCTTGCGCAATAATAGAGAACAATAATGGATATTTTAAATCGCTATGGTCGAAACTGGTAATCGATATATGGACAATGTTTCCAAGCTAATAAGCTGGGGCCATTGGTTTAGTAGCTTTAACATACTGTTTGCCTTGATTATTGCGATTCGATACCTGGTTGCTGCTGAATGGCCACCAACCTTACTGGGTCAATCTTATCTACTGATCAGCTGGCTGGGCCATTTTAGTTTTATCAGTTTTGCTTTTTATTTAGTTTTTATCTTCCCAATCAGTTTTTTAGTGCCTTACGAGCGCATGTTACGGTTACTTGCCGTTTTTGCTTCCACCGCAGGCTTAACCATACTGTTGCTGGATACCCAGAGCTTTAGCTTATTTCGTTTTCACCTTAATCCGTTGATGTGGCAGTACCTCTTCAATGATAACAATCCAAGCACCGCCAATTTATTGTTTATCGCCATCCCCTTTATCTTTTT
Source organism: Motilimonas cestriensis (assembly GCF_021295315.1). GTDB lineage: Bacteria > Pseudomonadota > Gammaproteobacteria > Enterobacterales > CBDFNC01 > Motilimonas > Motilimonas cestriensis. The sequence goes on from NZ_JAIMJA010000001.1 coordinate 135,026, forward strand.
GTTGCAATTAACCGCATCAGAGCTCATCTGGCGCAATTTACGGCCCTTATATCTGGCTAATCGAGGCCCTAAAATAGCAGCAACATTAATCGTAGCGTTTCTCTTAACTCACTTGGTAAACATCTGGGCAGACGCCACGTTTTATCGCCCCATTACCATGCAAAAAGCTAACTTCCCACTTTCTTATCCGATGACAGCAAAGTCTTTTTTAATCCGTCAAGGATGGGTTGATGAGGCTGAGATCAGAGCGCATCAAAACCCACATCACGAAGGACGTACAATTAAGTACCCTCTTCGTAAAATCGAGCATAACTTACAAACACAATATCCAAATATCGTGGTGATCATGGTCGATGCGCTACGCGCCGATATGCTAAATAGTACCAACATGCCAAACTTGGCACGTTTCGCTCAAATGAGCACAAATTATCGCAGCCATTTTAGTGGCGGTAATCACGAAGATTTAGGTATTTATAGTTTCTTTTATGGCTTACCGGGCCGTTATTGGCCCGACATAGAGCAAAATAAGACCCCTTCTGTGCTATTGAGCAATTTGCAGCTGGCAGGGTATGAACTGGGTCTATTTAGCAGTAATCAAGCGCCGTCACTGCAGTCTATCGCAGCCAATAGTCAGCTAGATGTTGCCACTAATGAGGGCGCGGTTAAGGGCGATATCAAAGCGATTAACGAGTGGAAAGATTGGCAAAAAGAAAATCAATCTAAGCCGAGTTTTAGTTTTATTTATTTAACTGCAGCATCGGCAATGGAAACACCACCTGATTATCCTGAGCTATTTAGCCCTACAGCAATCACCCTAAAAAATAAACAAATAGCCGACTCTCAGCAACAAGAAGCTTTATTTAATCGTTATAAAAATGCAATTTCTTACACAGATGTTTTACTTGCCCAAGTATTTGATAGTTTGACTCAGTCAAACCAGTTTGACGATTCCATTGTCATTATTACCGGCGCTCATGGACAAGAGTTCAATGATTTAGGAACCAATCAATGGGGCAGTCACTCCAACTATGGTTGGCCGCAAACACAAGTTCCTTTAGTCATCCACTGGCCGGGCCAGACGCCAGAACAAATTGATCAAGACACCAGTCATTTAGACATGGTGCCTACGTTAATGGAACAAGTATTAGCGACTAAAACCCCGAGCCGTTTTTACTCAACAGGGCAAAACCTACGCGAGCCATTAAAACGTAATTACATTTTAATGGGAGATGATAATGACTATGTGGTTTATCAAAAAGACAGCATTATCGAGCTTAACGCGAAAGGCGATACTTATGTACTCGATCGCAGTTATCAACCTATTCCAAAAGCGGAGCCTGATGTATCAGTGCTGATGCAGGTCTTAAATGATTTACGACGCTTTTATCCTACAAAATAGCCACTTAACCTAAAAACTAACCAATTGGCTATGCCATTGATGATTTGCTGAGCAGTCAGTTTTGAAATGGCAATTGTTGCTTGCAATGCGTTAATAAATGCTTAATATAGCCTTACAAATCGGGATATAGCGCAGCTTGGTAGCGCATCTGCCTGGGGGGCAGAGGGTCGCAGGTTCAAATCCTGCTATTCCGACCAACTTCTAAGAAACCAGCCTTTGGCTGGTTTTTTTCGTCTATGAAACTATCAGGTACCGCAGCGCTTTGACACCGTCTTTCAATCCTCTAGACTAACCCTCTTTTATCCCCAACTAAGTGTAGATAATGAAAACAGTGGTACTCGGCGCGAAGGCCTAATCGGCCATGAATTACTTACCCTGTGCCTGCTCCTCGTGCAGCGCCCTGATACGCGCGCCCTTGAAGATGCCTGCCAGTGTGCTCTCGCCCCTAACGGCATTACTTATTGGCCCCTTAATAATAGTGCGCCCCATGAAAGCGGAGCTCGTCGCGGCGAGCATGCTCAGAACAAACACTGAATTATCAGCTTCACCTATCAAGGTAGCGACTAATTAACACAATGCACTAGCGATAGAATCAAACTAATCAGCCACAAAAAAACCCGCCGAAGCGGGTTTTAAGTATTAACTTTAACTAGTTAATTAAAGTGGACAAACTGGATTCCAGCCTGTTACCCAGTTCTCTGCAGAGCCGGGTTGACCATCGTTACCACCCCATGCACGAGCCCAAACTTGGCCTTTATGCGTTACCATATCGCCTTTACCGTAGTTAGCAGACCAACCACTTGTCCAAGGCTCTAATGTAGATACATCGATGCCACGGGCTTCACAGCCACCGTCAGTGATCATTTTCACTTCAGTTTTAGCCGCAAACTCACCTGAGCCAGTAGTAAATACGAATGAAGATGGGCCACCACCAATTGGTAAGTGAGCATCAATTTTAATCGTATGGCTTGCACCTGGCGCAATATTTACCGATGTAGCGAAACGATGGAAATCGTCTTGCATACCTGGCGCACCTTTGTTGCCACCGTTGTTAGCGTGGTTTAGTAGCGTGCCGACTGCCTTAAGGTCTTTGCTAACGTCAGTTGAAGACGGGATACTAAATGCAATCTTCGAGATAGTTTGAGTACTGTTATTAGTAAACAACCACTCTGAAGTTTGTGGCCATGCAACACTCTCGTCAGTTACGTAACCAACTAGTGAAACGGCAACATCCAGTTTCTGAGCAGGAAGATTAACTAAAGGATCAACCATGTTCATATCAGCCGCACCTGCCGCCGCTAGAATCTCATGACCTAATGAAGTTAAAGTACTACCCATGAAGTACTCACCGTTACCGGCAGCACAGTTTGATTCAGGAACAATCATTGAGGTACGAACACCATCTACTAACGCGTAACAGTTGTAGTCACCCGCCATTTCCCAGAACATGATACCGCCTAAGCCTTTATCTGCTACATATTGAGATTTAGCACGAACCGCTTGCTCGTCTTCAATGTTTAGCATTACTTTCTTAGTTGGGTTCCATAACCATGCCGCTTCAGCATCGTTGTCGTAGAAACGAGTATACGTACCTACCAACTTGTCAGCTTCGTTGTTAACTGGATCTAAACCATGTTGCTCAGCGTATGTACCGATATGAGCATTAGCTAAGTTTTTAACATGCCAGATTGGGTTTGAACCTGCGCCTAACTCTGCACCATGTGGGTCAGAATCATGCCACATGTTGTCGATACCAACTGCGCCGTTACCACAACCTTGCTCAGTACCTGTACCTGTACCGCGTTCACATTGGTCAGTTGGTGCTTTACCGCCGTAACCGTTCACGCCACCTTCAACGCCTTTCCAGCCACGCGTGTAGAATGGTAGACCAACGTTAATACGACCTGCTGGTACTACACCGCGGAAGTAATGGTAAGCCCAATCAATGTTTAAGTAACCAATGTTGCCATAAGCACCGTAAACACCAAATAGGTTCATTTCAGGATCTTTACCGTTATCGTAAAGTGGACCATTGAAACCAACTACTTCACCCCAAGAGCCAGAGAAGTCATAAGTCATCATGTTGATGAAATCAAGGTATTGGCCTGCAGAATACACTTCCATACCACGTAATAGGTAACCAGAAGATGGTACCGCTACAGTTAGGTAATAGTGAACACCATCTTCAGCAGACGCTTTATCGATTGCTTCACGAAGATCTTTCATTAACACATTGTAAGAAGCCATTAAACCACTACGACGAGGGTTTTGTGCCGCACGGTCATATGGATTACCGCCATCCATTAGTGCCGTTGGGTATTCGTAATCTAAGTCGATACCGTCAAAACCATAAGCACGAATGAAGTCTACCGAAGACTTAACAAAGGCATCAATACCTGCTTGATTGACACTACCGTCAGAGTTAGTGGTCATTGAGTAGAAGCCGCCGTTAACAACACGGCCAAGATCGTCAATTGGACAAGGACCTGTGTTTACTACACCATTCTTATCTGTTTGACCCGGCATCGTCCATTTGTCTTCAGCTGTTGGAGCATCTGTCATTGGACAAGTAGAGCCAGTGTTCGCGCCCCAGAAACCACCTGTTTCAGCCCAACCACCGACAGAAACCAGCGTTTTAACACCGTTTTCTTTCTTGTACTTGTTCAGTAAGTTTAAGTGGCCTTTGTATTTCATGCTTGGATCCATATCGGCATCCGTTGCACCTGGTACATCATTCCAAACCATACCCGTGTTAGGGTTAGTTGGATCAAGTTTGTAACCCGCTTCTGTTGGGTAAACATTATCACCAATAGAAACACGGTAGTTGTTATCGATATGAGCAAACGCATAGTTGATGTGCGTTACTTTATCCCATGGCACATCAGTCGCTAAGTAAGTCGCTTGACCGTTAGCACCATTACGCCAGTTAGTGAAGTAACCGATAACTCGGCGTGAGGTACCATTGATCTCTTTCTCAATACCACCTTCTTGGTAAACAGTACAATAAGGTACGTCTACGCCAGGTGTTTTGTATAAACCTTCAGGACGACAAGCTTCGTGATTGCCTGGACCAGGAGTTGGTTCAATGGTTGGCTCTGCTGTTGGTTCAACTGTCGGCTCAACTGTTGGTTCAGCTGTTGGCTCTACCGTTGGTTCAGCTGTTGGCTCTGCCGTTGGTTCAGCTGTTGGCTCTGCCGTTGGTTCAGCTGTCGGCTCAGCTGTCGGCTCAACTGTTGGTTCAGCTGTTGGCTCTACCGTTGGTTCAGCTGTTGGCTCTGCCGTTGGTTCAGCTGTTGGCTCTGCTGTTGGCTCTGCTGTTGGTTCAGCTGTTGGCTCTGCTGTTGGTTGCACGCCTGAACAAGGCACTTCCGTCCAGAACCAGTTTGAAGTCGATGGCGTTTCCCAAGTACCAGGGTTATTTTTTGCTTCGTAACAAACGCCTTTATGAATAACCACGTCGCCATTTTTAACTTTAGTTTGACCTGGTACCCAAGGGATTTCATTGCCCGGTACTGGCGTAGGTGCAACAGTTGGTTCAGCTGTAGGTACTGGTGTCGGTGTTGGTTCAACTGTAGGTAACGGAGTTGGAGCAGGCGTTGGCTCAACACCAGAACATGCTTGAGGTGTCCAGAACCAGCTTGAAGAAGCCGATGGAGTTTCCCATGTGCCCGGGTTGTTTTTAGCTTCGTAACAAGTACCTAAGTAAGAAACGACATCACCATTAGTGACTTTAGTTTTACCAGGAACCCATTCGATGGCATCAGCAGCATACGCTTGGCCGCCAATAGCCGCACTTAGCGCAAGCGCTAAGACAGATATCTTTGTCTTCATATTTTCATCCTTGAGATAAACAACCATCCATTGATTGCGGTTATATATTAGAGCAACTCGTTACCTACAGTGATGTATTTGTTTATACAACATGAGCTGTTTCAAGTTTTTTTGCTATATTCTTTAGTTAAACGACAAAAACGATGTAAAGATACACAGTAAGGAGAAGGTATTGCGGATAATTTATAAGCAGAGCCACCTAACTGGCAGCTCATATAAAGGTTAAATTATTGTTAAGCTTGTGCTTTAAAGCAGGTCACATCAACCTCAACTTTCACATCTACCACCAAGTCACATACCATACAAATACGCGCCGGAGGGTGCTCACCAAAGACTTCTTTAAACACTTTATTAAACGATTGAAAATAGCGCGAGTCCGTTAATACTACTTTTACGTGCACCACATCTTTAGTTTCATAGCCCGCATTAGCCATTATATCCAAGCAGTTTTGAATCGCTAAACGTGATTGTTCAACAATACCACCTTCAACGACTTCACCGTCTTTCATTGGCGTTTGACCTGACACATATAAAAAACCGCCCGCTTCAACTGCACTTGAAAACGGCAAGTGCTGCCCACCGGTTCCGGTTCCACCTTCTGCGCCATAACGTGTAATGCTCATGTGTTTCTCCTGATTATTTAATTATTAATTCCACGACGTAAAAAACGCCCTGCCCGCGCGGCGGGTAGCCGCCCTTGTTTAAAACTTAATTCTCCATTCACCCACACTTGCTCTATCCCCTTGGCACTTTGGATCGGGTCGCTGAAGGTGGCGGTATCAATAACAGTGTTAGCGTTAAATAAAACCAGATCGGCATAATTGCCCACTTTAATAACGCCACGCTTAGCTAAACCAAATTCTTGAGCACTCAGTCCCGTCATTTTGTAGATGGCTTCAGGAAGCTCAAACAACGCTTGCTCACGGCAATACCGTCCTAACACCCGAGGAAATGCCCCCCATAAACGCGGATGCGGGTGCGGATCGTTAGGTAAGCCATCAGAGCCTATCATAGTGCGTGGATAGGCCAATACACGTTCCACATCTTCAGGATGTAACCCATGGTAAACCGCCCCAGCAGGTTGTAATTTAATCGCTGTATCTCGTAGTGGCAGCTGCCATTCAAGGGCAATATCCGCCAATAATTTTCCGGCTTGCTCCGGCGCGCCTTCAGACCAAGTAATGAATATATCGAAGTCATCGGTCACTTGCGCTAAATCTAAAGTTGAAGAGCTGGCACTATAGGGGTAACAATCGCACGCTACTTTTTGCTGCTGAGCTTGCTGCTCTAAATAGGCCAACGTTTCTGTGGTTCGCCCCCAATTTGCAGCGCCAGCACATTTTAAGTGAGAAATAATCAATGGCACCTTACCATGCTCTGCGGTCTCAAACGCTTCTGACATCGCATCAATAATGCCATCAAACTCGGTTCGCATATGGGTCGTATAAATGCCGTTAAATTGCGCAAGCTCTGACACTAAGGCTTTCACTTCATTCATTGGCGCTTGCTTAGCACTAGCATAAGCAAGGCCAGAGCTTAAACCTAATGCCCCCTCAGCCATGCCTTGATTTAATTGCTGACACATTTGTTGTATTTGCGATGTATTCGCGGCTTGCAATAAATCATCCATATGATTACTACGCAGTGCCGTATGGCCAATTAACGCCGCCACATTCACGCGAGGGCAAGCAGCAGTCACAGCTTCTGCATATGCCGAAAAAGTAGGGTATTGAAAATCAGCGCGCTGACCTAATAAGTTCATCGGATCGGGCGGATCGCCCTTTAGCGTTACCGGGCTAGCACTGATACCGCAATTACCAACAATCACAGTGCTTACCCCTTGGCTAATTTTAAACAACATATCCGGCGTGCGGATCACATTGGTATCGTCGTGGGTATGCACATCAATAAAGCCCGGCGCGAGCACTAAACCATTTGCATCTACGGTTACTGTACTAGTAAATGATAGCTGCGGCCCAATGGCGATAATTTTATCACCTTTGATTGCCACATCGGCCTGCACACCGGGACTGCCAGTGCCATCTATTACATGTGCTTGTTGAATCAAGGTATCACAATACTCTTTTGTCATCGTTGCGCCTTTTCTTTCATCCCTATCAATCACCTAACGGTTGACGATCTACGCCACCACGATGTTGCTCTAATACCTGCTTCATTTTTCTTAGCTTATCTCTCGACTTGCGCTTATGTTTGAGCGCTAGCTCAGTCACTAACACATCCATTGCGGCCATCATGACAAAACGAGAAGCCGTTGGCTTAAAAATAAAGTCCGTTTCATGGCTTTGAATGGGTAACAAGACGTCAATCGCCTCTGCTAAGGGCGTGTCTGCTTTAGTAATACCAATCACTTTTACTTGTAATTGTTTAGCAATATTTGCCGCGGCTAATACATCCGGCGAAAATCCGCCTATCGATAAGCACACCACCGCATCACTGCTGTCCATGGTCGCACTGGCCATGCGCATTAACATAGGATCGCTATAAGCCGTGGCCGCATAACCCAAACGAAACAAACGATATTGCAGCTCTTGCGCAAGCATGGTTGATCCTCCGCCTACACCAAAAATAAAAATTTGTCGCGCCCGACTGAGTAGTGAGGTGGCGCTATCAATGAGCTCTTGGGTGATTAGCTGGCTGTTAAGATCGAGCGCGGCTTTAATGCCATCATAAATGCCAGAAATGCCAGTAGGTTCAACATTCAGATCAGAAATAAAGCGCTGACCCAACGCCAAGGACTGAGCAATTTTTAGTTTCAAATCGCGTACATTTCGACAATGCACCGCCTTCGCAAAGCGAGTAATGCTGGCTTCACTCACTTGCGCACCTTTGGCTAATTCACTAATACTGGCGTTGGCTGCAAACGTTAAATCAGCCAAGATAAATTGAGCCACTTTTTTTTCCGCATCGCGCAGCTGGCCAAAATGTTCGCCGATGATAGTCACTATATCGATTTCGTAATTCACACACTTCACCTAAGTCACTGCGTTATGAGATTAAACCTCTGTTCTATTTAGATTATTTTAAGCTAGCGATTAAGCCTTTTTAGACAACCATCTAACGGAGACAGAACAAACTTCACAATATACATTTTTGTTTGAAACTATCAAACTTTATTGATATTTACTACCGGTGTAATTTTATAGTCAACCCTCTAGAAATAATAGTCTCACTGATGCATCATGCGGTAAACCTTATATCTCTTTGTTTTCACCACTCAGTTAGAGGCTGTCATGTTTGTTACTAAGTATCAAGAATCATCCCTTACCAAAGGCCTAGGTGAGATAAGCTTGCCAAAATGGCGCTTATTAGAAGAAGAAGTAAGCTTACCTGTTGCCGTTCTTTATCAAAGCCGTATTGATAACAATTTGAATTGGATGCAAAAATTTGCCAATGCTTATGGAGTTAAGCTTGCTCCCCACGGTAAAACAACCATGACACCTGCGTTATTTCGTCAGCAACAAGCCGCTGGCGCATGGGGCATTACTTTAGCTACCGCACCACAGGTCGTTGCAGCTGCCGCACATGGTTGCAAGCGCATCATTATGGCCAATCAATTAGTGGGCAAACAAAACATGCGTTTGATTGCGTCTGTACTGAATGATCCTGAAGCAGAGTTTTACTGCTTGGTCGACTCTATCGCCCAAGTGCAGCAGTTAGCGGCATTCTTTGCTGAAACAGAGTTAACACTTAAGGTATTAATTGAAGTGGGCGTCAACGGCGGACGTTGTGGTTGTCGTACCCCTGAACAAGTCAAAGCCGTGGTCAACGAAATAGCCCTTCACCCCTGTATCGCCTTGGCAGGCATTGAGGTATACGAAGGTGTGATCCACGGTGAAAATGCACAGGCTCAAATACACGACTTTTTAACTGCCGTAATAACAATTTGCCATGATTTAATCACTCAAAACGCCTTTGACACTGAGCAAGTAATACTCACGGGTGCAGGCAGCGCTTGGTATGATGTGGTTGCATCTACGTTTGCCGAAGCAACATTACATCCAAGTATTATCCCAGTGATCCGCCCTGGCTGTTATCTCATTCACGACACGGGCATCTATCTAGACGCGCAAAATGACGTGATGGCTCGAAACTCAGTGGCATGTGATTTAGGCGGGGATTTACAATCGGCATTGGAAGTGTGGGCGTATGTCCAATCTATCCCTGAGCCGGGTCATGTCATCATAGGAATGGGTAAACGTGATGTCGCTTTTGATGCTGGCCTGCCTACCCCAGCATTACATTATCGCCCAGCACAACCAACAACTGAATCACGTCAGCAAAACCTGCCTACTGCAGCACCTAAAGAATGGCAAGTCACCGCGGTAATGGACCAACACGCGTTCTTATCTTGCCCCACTAACAGTGATATTGCCGTCGGTGACATGATTGCATTTTCAAGCTCACACCCCTGTTTAACGTTTGATAAATGGAAACATATCGCAGTTATAAATGATGAGTACCACGTCACCCAGTTACTCAACACTTATTTCTAAAAATAAGCCCCACTTAAGTGAGGCTTAACGCGAGATGACTTTGCATTGCAAGGTTTGCCAAGGATGGCAAATTTTTCATATTAAAGCGACGTTATAACTGTTTGTCTAAAAATTGCAGCATAGCCGCCCATGATTTTTCATCGGCTTGCTGCTGATAACGATCACTGCCGAATACGGTAAAAGCATGAGGCGCGCCAGAGTATACTTGAATTTCATAATCCACTTTAGCCTGCTCAAGCTCTACCGACAATTGTGCAACATCGGTCATCGGAATACCTGCATCAGCGCCGCCATGAGCAATGAGTATTGGCGCGTTTGCTGCGCTATAATTTTGCCCTTCTGGTGTCGCTAAACCACCATGAAAACTAGCGTAACCCTTCACTCCAGTACCTTTGCCTGAGCGCGCTAACTCAAGCACTGCCGCCCCACCAAAACAGTAGCCCATGACCACCATGGATTTGTTATTACTCAGTTGCTGCGCTTGAGACACACCCGCTAAAATCAGCTGGCGCATTTTCTCTCGATCTTGATACAGTTTCGCCGTCTCTGATTTTTTCATTTGCATTTCAACTGGGCGATTACCTTTGCCGTACAGGTCAACAGCAAAAGTATCGTAGCCTAATTTCGACAACATTTGACTGCGCTTTACTTCATAATCCGTTAGGCCATCCCAATCGTGAATCAAAATCACTAACCCTTTATTGGTCCCTTGAGCAGCCTCAAAAACGCCTTCATAAGTCTTATCGGCCACTTTATATTCAATGGTTTGCGCATTACTCGTGTGACTGAACAGTAACGCGGTCAAAAGTAGAGCAAATTTCATATCAACTATCCTTTTTTGCGGTCGACCGACCATGAGCTAGCAATGATTTGTACCCAAGCGAGTTAACAGTGCAGAATTCAGCACAAACACGTTTACGTTGTTTGGGTATAGATCGTAACGAATGAGCAAATAAAAGTGATCACCAGTGATTAGCCTAGTTCTCAGCAAGTTGCGTCTTTTGTTGTCTGATCCACTCAGCTAAATATTTTTCAAACAAGGGATCGAAAGTTTTAAACTCGGTCAATTGGGTAACCCGCTTGCTTAGGTAAGATCTCAATTGTGGCGTGTTACAACCTGATTTTTTTGACAAGGTAAAATACAGACCTTCAACTGAAATAGGTGTTTTGAGGTGAACCACATGATTTTTAAGGCCGCTAGTCTCAAGTATGGTCAAGCCTTGGTAAAGCTCATACAAAGCATAATCAAAGCGCCCAGCAATCAACATGGTAAATGAACGTTCAGCCGAAGCACTATTGCGAATTTCTAGGTGTTGCTTAGCGTACTGATCAAAAGCTTGACCAAAACTGTTATTAATTAAGGTGCCACCACGTTTACCATTTAAGTCTTGCCATTCTTGATACTTAAACTCTTTGCCTTTGGCCACCCAAACCACACTGGGCACGTCAGTAAATTGTGGCTTAATATAATCCATATACTGCTCACGCTGGTGCGTAATAAACGCCCCTGCTAGCATGTCAATTTCACCACGGCGTGCATCTTGCTGGGCCCTCGCCCATCCGCCTCGGTCTCTGGCATCAACAGTGATCCCCGTCCCCATTAACGCCAGATCTAATAATTCAACAGCCACCCCAGTTAACTTGCCAGGATTATCCACATCACGCCACAATATCGGAGGATACTCTGCATTTCCCGTCACCAAGAGACTGCGACATATGCTTAAATGGCTTTTTTTTTGTACTTCTGCATTTGCCTGCATACACAGAAGTAAAGTGAAGGTAAGAGCCGTCAACCAGACTCCGAATCGACGTAATATAGTCACCATATAATTCCACTACCGTTTAATTCAAGACCTTATAAGGCTAGTCATTAATGGGTTAATCTTCAGCCCTGAAGGTACATTGTGAGTTTTGTAATGCATACATTGAGAAACATCACTCCCAACCCTTTTATTGATATTAGTAGATGAATGATGTAAAGCCGAAAAAATAGCAAATATGTGTGTGTAGCGCGTCGATGAAAAGATTGGCCTTTATGTTAAGACGAGCTGACTCAAACAGTCATTTCAACGATAAATGCTCTTTTTTAAACTGTTTGCCACAAAATAGTTATCACGTAATGCCCGCTAATGTTTACAATTCACATAACCTATCAACACAATAAGGACCCCATGTGTTTAAGTTTATTATTGCTATTGCGCTCATTGGTTTCATTGCGTTTTATGTCACGCGAAATGCCAGTGACAAGCGCGCTGCCGCTGATAACATCGCAGCAGGAGAGGTATTCTTGCAAAAGAACCGTCTTGAAGAAGGAGTCATTGTCACAGACTCAGGCCTACAATATTTAAGGCTCAAAGAAGGCGTTGGCGGCGAGCACCCTAGTGCTAAAGACAAAGTAAAAGTGCACTACCATGGCACGTTAATTAATGGCTCCGTCTTTGATAGCTCTGTTGATAGAGGCAAACCTATCACCTTCGCGTTAAACCAAGTAATACCAGGGTGGACTGAAGGCTTACAGTTAATGAAGGTCGGTGAAAAAACACGTTTTTTTATCCCTAGTACTTTAGGTTACAAAACGCGAAGTGTCGGCAGTATTCCTGCAGGGTCAACCCTTATTTTTGATGTTGAACTCATCGCTATTAACCCAACGCAATAGCCAAACCAATCATTGAGGATGCCCAACCATATTGGGCATCCTTAGTCTTTGTAATAAACAACTCTTTTATTTATACCCACCTACTCTATACTCGCACTTTTATACCTTTGGCACGGAGCCCGTTATGAAGTTTCGCTTTCCCGTTGTAATTATTGATGAAGATTTTCGCTCTGAGAATATTTCAGGATCTGGTATCCGCGATTTAGCACAAGCGATCGGTGAACAAGGCTATGAAATAGTTGGTTTTACCAGCTACGGCGACTTAAGTGCCTTTGCGCAACAGGCAAGCCGTGCCTCTTGTTTTATTTTATCCATCGATGATGAAGAATTTGGCTCAGGTACACCTAAGGAAGTAGACGACGCACTAGTAGCTTTGCGTAGTTTTATCGCCGAAGTACGAAAACGTAATAACGATATCCCCATTTTTTTATACGGCGAAACCCGTACCAGCCAGCATATTCCCAATGATGTGTTACGCGAGCTACATGGCTTTATTCATATGTTTGAAGACACGCCTGATTTTGTTGCCAAGTATATTATCCGAGAAGCGAAAAAGTACCTTGATGCACTGGCGCCGCCTTTTTTTAAAGCCTTGATGGATTACGCCAGCGACAGCTCTTATTCATGGCATTGTCCGGGGCACTCGGGGGGCGTCGCATTTCTAAAAAGTCCTGTTGGCCAAATGTTTCACCAGTTTTTTGGCGAGAACATGCTACGCGCCGATGTTTGTAATTCCGTTGATGAATTAGGCCAATTGCTCGATCACACAGGGCCAGTAGCGAAAAGCGAGCAAAATGCTGCGCGTATTTTTAACGCTGACCATCTATTTTTTGTCACCAATGGTACTTCAACATCCAACAAAATTGTTTGGCACTCAACCGTTGCACCCGGTGATATCGTAGTGGTCGACCGCAACTGCCATAAGTCGATTTTACACTCCATCATCATGACTGGCGCTATCCCAGTATTTTTAATGCCAACCCGTAACCACTACGGCATTATTGGGCCAATCCCAAAACACGAATTTTCGCCAGAGTCGATTAAAGCAAAAATTGCCGCTCACCCATTCGCCAGCAAAGCGAAAAACAAAAAACCACGCATTTTAACCATCACCCAAAGCACATACGATGGTGTGGTCTATAACGTGGAGCAAATTAAAGCAGCCCTAGGCTCATACGTCGACACCTTACATTTTGACGAAGCTTGGCTACCCCACGCTACTTTCCATGAATTTTATCAAGACATGCACGCCATCGGCGGTGACGACAGACCCCGCTCAGAAGATGCGGTGGTATTTGCCACCCAATCAACCCATAAATTACTGGCGGGTATTTCACAAGCATCCCAAATTTTGGTGCAAAACGCGAAAAACCGCCCTTTAGACACCCATCGATTTAACGAATCGTACTTAATGCACTCATCCACCAGTCCGCAATACTCGATTATTGCGTCATGTGATATTGCTGCTGCCATGATGGAACAACCAGGTGGCCGCGCTCTTGTAGAAGAGTCGTTAGCGGAAGCGGTGGACTTTAGACGCGCAATGCGCAAGGTCGATCAAGAATTTGGCGATGATGACTGGTGGTTTAGTGTTTGGGGACCGGAAAGCTTACCTGAAGAAGGCATTGGCGAGCGTGAAGACTGGTTGCTCGACGGCAAAGAAAGTTGGCATCGATTTGGTGAAATAGAAGCGGGTTTTAATATGTTAGACCCGATCAAAGCCACCATTATTAACCCAGGCTTAAACGCCAAAGGTGAGTTTGAAGAGACCGGGATCCCCGCAGCTATTCTCACAAAATACTTAGCTGAACATGGCATAGTCGTTGAAAAAACCGGCCTGTACTCGTTCTTTATTATGTTTACCATCGGTATTACCAAAGGCCGCTGGAATTCCATGGTTACCGAGCTGCAACAGTTTAAAGACGACTATGATCAAAACTTGCCATTATGGCGCATCATGCCTGAGTTTATTGAAAAGTGCCCACAGTATGAAAAAGTAGGCTTAAAAGATCTTTGCCAACAAATTCATGCAATTTACAAGCGCTACAACATTTCAAAAGTGACCACTGAAATGTACTTGTCTAACATCGAGCCAGCCATGCTACCTGCCGATGCGTGGAGTAAAATGGCCCACCGTGAAGTTGAGCGGGTCAGCATTGATGAACTTGATGACCGTATTACCGCCATGTTAGTCACCCCTTACCCACCGGGCATTCCCTTGATGGTACCGGGTGAGCGGTTTAACGAAACCATTATTAACTACTTAAAATTCACCCGTGAATTTAATGAGTTATTTCCGGGTTTTGAAACCGATGTGCATGGCTTAGTCAGAGAAAAAATTGACGGTAAAAACCACTACTTTGTCGATGTAGTCCAGCAATAAATACTATACCCAATCAATCTGGAGATGCTTAATTTCAGCAAGGCTTTACACGCGTTTAGGTAAGACATTGATTGTGGTAATGATTTCCTCATTACCACAATCAGCTTTTGTTAATAGAATGCAGCATAACCGCGCGTAAAACTTGCCATTTGGGGGCGCCGCCGTCTTTCCACTTAATTTGAAAACACGGTGGTGCTCTGAAACATGCATCATCAAATTGATTGGGTATAGCGGAAATCGGCAAAGACCCCATCGAAAACGAAAAATTTAAGCCATACTCATAGTTAACCTCAGTTCAGTTTAAGCCTATCTCAGCTAGATAGAGCATGTTTTACGGCAAAGTTTCGTTTTCAGGGATGAAAACGCAAAGCGTATAGGGACATATACCCAAACAATCTCAAGGTACGGCGCTCAACGCTATTTACTGGGTATTGCTTGGGCCTATTCACAGCGTTTTTGCCGGGAAATATACTATTTCGCTTATTCAAACTCCGGGTTAATTAGCAAAGGTAACACCTTAAGTGTAACGCTCTTGTACCTCGAAGCAGCTGATGGTTTTTCGTGGCACTAAGGATGGCCATTAATGAAAAAAAACAACACTATTCCTTGGTTTGCCTTATTAATAGGCCCGTTTGTCATGTTAATGACCTTGCTTACGGAGCCACCCGCATCTGACTTATCAGAAACGGCATGGCGCACGGCTGGTCTTGCATTTTGGATGGCAAGTTGGTGGGTTTCAGAAGCGCTGCCAATTCCTGCCACTTCCCTACTGCCTTTATTACTCTCTCCTTTGGTTGGTATTGCAGACATGAATACCGTGTCAACCTCCTATGCTCATCCCTTAATATTCTTATTTTTAGGTGGCTTCTTAATTTCTATCGCGATGGAAAAATGGAACTTGCACAAGCGCATCGCCCTAAAAACCATGCTACTGGCGGGCTCAAAACCCAGTATTCAAATTTTTGGCATGATGGTGGTTACAGCATTTTTATCCATGTGGATGTCAAATACAGCAACCGCAGTGATGATGCTCCCGATTGCCCTTTCTGTGGTGATGATAGTTAAATCAAGGGACCAAGAAAATGGCACATTTGCTAAAGCCATGCTGCTGGGTATCGCTTACTCTGCCAGTATCGGTGGTATTGCCACTCTGATAGGCACGCCACCCAATGCATTAATGGCCGCTTATTTGTCTGATAGTTATGGCATCGAAATCGGTTTTGGCAAATGGATGATATTAGGCCTGCCACTGGCTTCAGTGCTATTAGTCATTGCTTGGTTTTGGCTAACAAAAATCAGCTATAAGGTAGATCAAACGGGTGCCATATGCAGTAAGAAGATTTTTAAACAACAGCTGGTCGATCTAGGCATCATGAGCCCAGCCGAGAAAAAGATATTAACCGTGTTCATCTTTGCCGCCATTAGCTGGGTTTTTAGGCCATTAATTACCCAAACAACGGGTGTCGCACTCTCTGACACCGGTATTGCTATTGCAGCGGCGGTGTTACTGTTTACCCTGCCAGTTAAAATTGGTAGTAATGAACGCATACTCGATTGGGAAAGCGCAATAAAAGTACCTTGGGGAGTATTAATTCTCTTTGGCGGTGGCTTAGCTCTTGCCGCTCACATAAAAAGCTCAGGTTTAGCGGAATTTATCGCTGAGCAAATTCAAGGCATGGCCGCCGTCGAGCTTATCGTTGGGGTGTTAATTGTGACCGCGGTAATCACTTTCTTAACTGAAATAACCAGCAACACCGCCACTGCGGCGGGCTTTTTACCACTCTTGGGGCCGGTGGCTGAATCATTGACCGGCACGCCGTTAATTTGGGTGGTCCCCGCCGCCCTCGCAGCCAGCTGCGCCTTTATGATGCCGGTAGCAACACCGCCCAATGCCATTATATTTGGCTCTGGTGAACTTGAAGTCAGGGACATGATGAAAACCGGCTTGGTACTCAACATCATTGCCATCATACTTATCACCATTGCGACTGTAACCTTACTGCCTTTGATGTTTAACTTTTAAACCCACAATAAGGTAACCATGGTAAAGTCTACCACGGCGTTTGCATGGATACCCCTTGCTCGCTAGGCATGTGCGCTGAGAGGAATGCAGTTGCCAATATGCTTACTCATGGGGAAAGCCAGATGACAAAATTGGTTTGTGTCAGTGCCAATAACAAAATACTAATGCCTTGTGGTGCTTGTCGGGAACGATTAATGCAACTGCATCACCACTGTTTCATTAAACGAACTATTGCCCGACTGCAGGGGTAAAAACCAACATCTTGGCTAACTTAAGATTTACTTCACATACGAAGCCGACCTCGCGCTACACCTGAGCCGTTAAATTGCCAACTCCCCCTGCTAAGTTCTACGTACTTTCAGTTTCGGGCTGAGCCGTGTTAGCGTTGGAGCCAGTTCTTGGTTTTGCCAAATTTGGTTTAACTTCAGCATTACAGTATCGGCTATTTCACCAACAGGCTGGGCAATGGTTGTTAGCTGGTACCCTTGCCAAGCGGCTTGAGGTACGTCATCACAACCCACTATTCGCAGTTGTTCGGGCACTCTAATGCCAGAGACATTTCGGCAACTATCCATCACGCCCATCGCGAGTGCATCTGATGCGCAAAACAGGCCTTCAAGGTTACGTATGGCTTCTATCGCTCTGACTGCTAATTCAAAACCTGCAGAATAGCCGTAACTATTTGCATACAAAACCAGCGCTTGTTCACCAAGCCGCTCAGTGATTAAATGCTGAAAGCCCAATAATCTTTCATTCGAGGCCGAGCCATCGTTTCTACCCGCGACAAAACCAAGCTTGCTGAGACCAAGGCTAAGTAAATGCTCAGCAGCCAAACGTCCAGCTTGATAATTGTCGGTCTGAACCGAGGAAATGATCCCGCGCTCATCCGCTCGCCCTAAAGTAACAAGAGGAAGAGACAACCTTAAGCACTGCTCAAAACCTTCGACAGCGAGTGAACCCGCAACAGCAACAACGCCATCAACTTGGTAGCCCGACAAACGCATTATCGCTTGGTCTAGATCCTGCTCGTGCTTAACATTCACCAGCATCGGCTGCTTTGCATGTTGCTGAAGGGTATTGGATAATACTTCAAATAAATACGATTGAAATGGATTTGAAAAGTCACTAACCAAGATCGCAACCAAATTGGAGCGTTGTTTTTGCGCTGGCGTACTTAACGTGCGGGCAAAGAAATTAGGCTGATAACCCAACTCTTTTGCCGCTGCAACAATGCGCTCGCGTTTGTCAGCTTGAATACTTGCGCCTTCTGTAAACGCACGCGATACCGCTGAACGAGAGACACCAACATAATTTGCGACATCAGATGCTGTTACCGCTCTTTTATTGTTATTAATTTTCTAACTCCTTATCACATCACTTTTTACCAGCAATCAAATCTTGCGGCGTAAATAATCTAACACTGAACCTTGGGGCCACGCCCACATTGGCCCAGCATAAGTGGCAGATAATGCTGGCGCCACCGCTAAGCCAACTTCTTCACAAATCAGTTGCGCGGCACACACATCCCAAATATAAACATGGCCTAAATAACATCCATCAAGCTCGCCGCACGCAACTTGGGTCATTGACCAAGCTGCTGAGCCACTCACCCGTACTTGGTGCCCTTGTTTAATTAGCCATTGCGTGTTTTTTAAATACTCCTCGGCCACCCCCAGTTGGTAGTTAAGATTCAATCCCACCACCAACTCATCGGTTGCGTTTGTTCTTGGCACTAAGCGTCTGGTTAAGCCGTTCTTAACTTCATAAGCCCCTTTTCCTCTAAAACCATAGATCAAACGACCTTGAATAGGATTAGCTATCACACCTATTGCCGTGCCATGTTCATCTATAAGTGCGATGCTGACGACAAAGTCACCGTGTCCGTAGAGAAAGTTTGTCGTGCCATCAATAGGATCAATAACCCAACACGGAGGAGTAAGCTCTCCACCTAACTCTTCACCCAAAAAATGATGTTGCGGAAATGCCTTGTGCAAGGCTCCTCGAATGTACCGCTCTACTTCTCTATCTGCTTGTGACACCCAATCATGGTGTCCTTTCGTTTCAATCAACAAATCATCCCGCTGTTCAAACCACTTGATCGCAATATTCGCCGCCTTACCAGCAATCATATTAACGGTTTCAACCATCTGCTTTAGTTGACCAGAAACTTTTTCGCCACTTGATGAATCAACGGCCGCCCCTTGTTTATTAAGCAACGTAACCTCTCTTATCATCAATAAGCACCGCAATGACGCTCCCTTCTACTGCTAGCTCAAACTCAGCTCGGCTGGCAACCGCCACAGATAAAGCAGAGCGTACCGAAGGGTCGATATGATAGAGCTGCCATTGACTGCCGCGCTTGACGTGAGTAGTCGACAATTGCGACCATGAACCGTGGCTGTCATGATGCTCAAGGGTCTCACATTCAGCAAACACCAGATCACTGTTACTGGCAAACTTAAGACTCTGACCATGCAACTGTCCATCTCCGGAATAGAAAAATTTGCAGCCAAGGGGAGATGTTAATTGTAGGCTTAAATTACTGACCGCATGTTGCGTTGGCGCGGTTTGAACCTGCCATGGTCCCAGCACATTTAAAGACTCACTCTCACACCATTCCAAAGCAAACCCCAACCCCTGCTCAGGCCAATACGCAAACATAATGAGGGGCTCAATCACACACCTTTGCAGACGTTGGACAATGATCTTAATTGGACGACGCCTTTGGTTGGAGTCCATCCAGTTAAGCAGTGTTGTTAACCCTAAGCAGTGATCTGGGTGAGTATGAGTAATATAAATAGCATCAAGCTCGTGACAGCTAATGGGCTGTCGAAACAACGCCGCAGGCACAGTGGGGCCACAATCAATGAGTAGACTAAAATCATGCTGCTTTACTAACACGCTAGCATTGGTGCGATCGCCATCGTAAGCATCACCCACTCCCAAAATATAAACCTCTAGCTCACGCGGCATGCGATACCTCTTTGGCACTGATGCGCTGCTCATTAGCATCAAACCAATGTTGCACTGATCGAGGTAAACTAATTGGCAACTCGTCACCTACCCCATACTGCGCATCACTCTCAACAATAAAAGCGTTGCCCTGTAACTGCCCATAATAAAGACGTGCGTAACCCAGCGGCTCCATCACTTCAATGGTCATCATGCAGCTCGGGTTTGTTGCATCAACACACACTTGATTTGGTCGAACGCCTACCGTGTGAACACAGCTTGGTAGCGCTTGTTGACGGCTAACCTGACCATAAATATTGGCGGGTAAAAAGTTCATCACTGGCGAACCAATAAAGGAGGCGACAAAGGTATTCTGCGGCGAGTTGTAAAGCTCTTCCGGCGTACCTACTTGCTCAATGGCCCCTTTGTTAAGCACCACGATTTTGTCAGCAAGCGTCATCGCCTCGACTTGATCATGGGTAACATAAACCATTGTCGACTTTAGCTGTTGATGAAGTTGCTTCAAATAAATACGCATCTCACTGCGCAATTTTGCATCTAGGTTTGATAGCGGCTCATCAAACAAAAATAGCTCTGGGTCTCGCACAATCGCACGGCCAATTGCCACGCGCTGGCGCTGTCCACCAGACAGCTCACTTGGCAATCGCTTTAGTAACGAAGTGAGCTGTAAACTCTTCGCCGTAGATTGCACTTGCTGTTCAATGGCCGCCTTTGATAATCCAGCCATCTTTAACGGAAAACCAATGTTCTTCGCTACCGTCATATGTGGGTAAAGCGCATAAGACTGAAACACCATCGCGACCGCTCGCTTTGATGGATGAACCTTGTTTAACACTTTATTATTCAGCATCATCGTGCCACTAGTGATACTTTCTAAACCTGCAATCATGCGCAGTAAGGTTGATTTACCACAGCCAGATGGGCCAACAAACACCACAAACTCGCCATCATTTATGGCTAAATTCACTTCTGGAATAACGGTATTATTGCCATAGGCTTTATGAATATTTTTTAATTGTAATTTCATCATCGTCAATTCCTTATTTCAATCCCATTGAAAAGCCGCGCAGTAAATAACGTTGCATATAGCTTGCAAGCACTAGCATCGGGATTGAAGAAATAATCCCAATCACCATCAGCTCTCCCCAAGCGGTGCCGTCCTCAGTCATAAAGTTTGAAATAAACAATGGAATCGTTAATTTATCTGGCGAATGTATAAACAGCAGAGAGAACAAAAATTCATTCCAACCCAAAATCATGGCAAATATTGATGTCGCAACCAGTCCCGGCGCGCACAAAGGGAAGACGATATGCAGTAAACGCCGAAATAAATGCGCCCCATCCATCGCCCCCGCTTCTTCTATCTCTAATGGAATATCACGAATAAAGCCAAGCAGCATCCAAATACAAAATGGCAATGTATATACTTGATACGCAAGGATCAGCCCGGCTTTACTATTCAACAAGCTCAACTGATTCATCAGCGAATACAAAGGGATGGCAACAACTATTGGCGGCATCATCTTAATAATCAGTACCAACAATAGAAATAGATAATCGAGTTTCGCCGGAAACCGATACCTGACGAGGCCATAAGCAGCAAAAAAAGCCACCACAACAGAAACAACCGTTGCCGATAGCGAGACCAGCACCGTATTACTAATAAGCGTAAATAAGCTTCCTTGCCAAACCGCTAACCATGAGTCGAAACTGAGCGTAGTAGGCAGCAATGATGCCCCGGCATTTAAAATTTCATTAGGGGACTTAAACGCAGTACCAAACATCCAAACAATAGGCAGCAAAAATAATCCAGTGCAACACCAAACGACTATGCCATGAACACGAGCATTCATTGTTTGCCCCCTTTCATTACACGTTTTGCGTAAATTAATGTCATTGCCAGTGAGATAGCCAGCATAACCAAAGAAGACGCACTGGCCATCCCTAAGTCGAAGAAGCGAAATCCATATTTGTAGACAAACATCGACAAGGTTTCAGTCGCATTACCCGGACCGCCCCCTGTCATAACGTATACTTTGTCGAAGAGCTTAAAGGTGTCGATAGAGCGTAATAAAAAAGCGAGTAAAATCTGCTTTTGAATAAGTGGTAAGGTAATGTAAAGCGTCGACTTCCATCCTGTTGCACCATCAACCATCGCCGCATCACTGATGTCTTTTGGCACCGATTGCAGCCCCGCCAGAATGATCAGAAAGGCCATTGGGGTCCACTGCCAAGTATCAACAATAGCAATAGCATACAAAGCAAAATCAGGGTTGAACAACCACTCTTGTGGGGGCAACCCAACAGAGACAAAAGCAGCATTCAAAAAGCCAAAATCGTAGTGGTACCAGGACCGCCAAATTGATGAACACACTAGGGTTGATATCATCATGGGGTAAATAATGACAGGTAGCGCAAATCGCCGACCAGGAAAATTGCGATGAAAAAGTAGCGCTAATACCAAACCAAGTAACACCTGAGCGGTTGAGGCAACCACAGTAAACAGCAAGGTATTTTGGATCGCAGTCACAAAGAAAAAATCATCAAAAAGTTCGGCAAAATTAGCCATGCCGACAAAGTGATGTTGCCCGCTCCCTATATCAACACTTAAAAAAGCGTTATAAACAACAGAGATGATGGGGTATGCCGTGAGTAAGCCGAGCACCACAATAGCCGGTAGCAACAGCGTGCTAAGCTGCTTACGATTTTCAAATAACATAGAAAAGCCCAAAGACGGCCATCATTTTACCTTCCACTTGGAAAATAAAATAATGGCTCGCATAAGATATATTAAGATTTAACGATTCGATCAATGCGAGCGTGAGCTTGCTCTAAAGCTTGCTCGGCACTCATTTGCCCCATCATTGCTAGCTGTAAATAATCCCCTAAGATACTTTCTACCTCGGCCCAGTTATGGATCCGAGGACGCGCTTTACCGGACGCTAACGCTTTTGCCTGTTGTGGGTACCAGCGGTACTTGCTAACTACGTCTTTGTCAAAATACACGCTATTACGGGTTGGTGGCATGCCATAATCTAATGCCAGCGCTTTTTGAATCGCGCTACTGGTAGCAAACTTGATGAAACTCTCTGCTGCTTGCTTGTTGTCAGAGTCGGCTGGCACCGCTAACTGCCAAATACCTAACATGGGCGCGGGCGCTCCTACTTCTGCTGGTGGAGCCATTAGCTCGATATCGCCTACCACGTTCGATACTTCAGCGTTATCTAAGTTAGGTACCCAAGCTGGCCATACTTCAATCGCCATCGCGGTGGTGCCTTTTTGCAGCGATTCACGCACCTCATCTGCGTTGTAAACATCAACTCCTTTGGGCGCATACTGTTTCATGGCTAAAAATGTGTCTAACGCTTTTTTAGCCGCTGGAGAATTGAGGGTTGAGTGTCCATCTTGATCCACTACATCCGCCCCATACCCCCACAGAATGGGCAAAAATCCTGTAACGATAGGATTACCTTTCACGCCACGAAATACCACTCCGTTGGTATCGCTAGACTCACTGATCTTCTTGGCTGAATTTAATACGTCAGTCCATGACGTTGGCTGAGACAAACCGTATTTGGCAAACTCGGCTCGATTCCATGCAAACATGGCAACATTCCCGACCATCGGCATGGCATATGCTGAGCCCTTTACATCAGGGTAGCGACCAATATCGAACGTTGCTTGCACAAAGTCTTTATCTTCTACCGCCTTTGACAATGGTGCTAGCCACTTGTTGGTTAAAAACTCCGTGGACCAAGTATCGTCCATTAAAATCACATCGTAGTTACCTGTTTGCTCACGCATTGACAGCACCAGGCTTTCATACAAGCCCTTACTGGGACGCTTAACCAAGGTAACCTTAGTTTCTGGCTGCAGTTTGTTGTATTCACTAACAATAAACTCCATGGCTTCGCCATAACTACTGTCTCGACCCGCGATAACCAATTCACTCGCATTAACCATAGGTGTAGTGGCGAGAATGACAGAAGCAATAATTGCTTTTCGGAACATGTGGCTCTCCCTTTATATTATCTAAAGCGCTTTGCACGCGCGTTCATTTATTGCATACAAAACTAAGTGAAGTTAATGTCAGATTAATGACAACAACATGAAACATAAAAGCTTAAAAATTAAAAAAGTGGCGAAGCAACCTTCGCCAACTAGGTTCACTGATGTGTGTCTTGCCAACGATTGACTGGCAAAAGGGAGAAGCGCGTATTAGCGTTAAAATCGCTGCATGAATATACTTGCCACTGCGTATTTACCCCAGCTCCTTGGTTGTCCATACAGTAGCCATTTCGGTCATCGCCACCATTAGGGTTATGCCAATTAATAAAGGCACCTAATTTGGTAATGCAACTAAAACATTAGCAGCTGAAGTTTGTGACTATGAGTACTAGTCCACGCCAAAAGAACTATGTATCGTTTCTCCTAAATCTTGCACGCGCGCTCACATCATTATTAAGCGATTAATTGCCTGTTACTCACACAACGAAGAGCCTAACCCCGGTTAACTATTCCTTGACGAACCAATAATAAAAATTACAATTAATATACGTTTTATATATGAAGCATATATTTTGGGTATAGTTAAAATATCGGATGAGCTACACAAAGAGCTAAGAAATGCCAGCTCTGTCATGTCGCGATCGATTAATTCACAAGCTGAGTTTTGGATCAAAATAGGCATGTTGGCCGAGCTACATCCACAAAAATCATTTAATGAAATCATCGCCGAACTGATGAAATCCGTTAATGTTTCGGCCAGTAATATTACGCTAATCGCAGGGCATAACGATGAATAACCAAGTGATAATTAAATCTAACCGTGAAAGAGACCTGATGCGCCAATCAGGCAAGTTGCTGGCAAAGGTTTTTGAGATGCTTGATGGCTACGTTAAGCCCGGCATTTCCACTATGGCGATAAATGACCGAGTTGAGGACTTTATTGTTAATGAGCTTAATGCTCGCCCTGCGAGTAAGGGACAATACGATTATCAATTTGTATTGAACGCATCCGTTAATGAAGTGGTTTGCCACGGCATACCTAAAGCGACTCACTTTCTTAAAGATGGCGATATTGTCAACTTAGATATTACCTTAGAAAAAAATGGCTTTATCGCCGACTCCAGCAAAATGTATGTGATGCCCAAAGCATCGCCACTGGCCAAGAAATTGGTAGACGTTACCTACAAAGCTATGTGGCAAGGGATCAAACAAGTAAAACCCGGCGCCACACTTGGCGACATTGGCCATACAATTCAGCAATATGCCCAAACCCATGGCTACAGTGTGGTAAGAGAATATTGTGGACATGGTATCGGCCGAGAAATGCACGAAGAGCCACAAATACTCCATTATGGCTTACCCAATCAAGGGCTGGTACTTAAAGAAGGGATGACGTTCACCATTGAGCCCATGCTCAACCAAGGGACCGCGAAAACTAAAACAAAAAAGGATGGCTGGACAGTCATCACTCGTGACAAGAAGCTTTCAGCTCAGTCTGAGCACACGATACTAGTGACAAGTACGGGTTACGAGGTACTCACCCTACGTCAAGAAGAACAACCAGGAAAAAGCTAACTAGCAGCACATAAAGAGTGCTGCGCTGACAGCGATTCTCTTTCTAATACTTTAAAATTAGGTATGTACCTAAACAGCCTCCCGCTGAACCCGCATCTTGAAGTTGCCTGGGTATACAATAAGGATTTGATATGTTTAGAGTTATCTATGAATGGCGCGTACCAGCTGAGAAAATGAACGAGTTTCAAGACGTTTGGCGTTCAGCCACTGATTCCATTCACCATTCGGTCGCAGGTGCGCTCGGTAGCTTTATGCTGCGCTCTTCTGACTCCCCTGAAAAAGTCTTAACTATTGCAAAGTGGCGAACGCGCCAAGACTGGGAATTATTCTGGGGCAACTGTAATCCAGAAAAAATGCAGAAGATGCGTGAAATTGCTGAACGAATTTCGGTTGAAGCATTCGACGAAATTGAAGATAGAACAAGGTAATGGCAACAACGCTTACCAATCAAAGCGCAGCAAACGTTTGGTCTGCAGCTAATAAAAGTAGTTAGTGCCATCACTGTCATTATTAGGAGTAACTTAAAAGTTGAAAGATAAAATTTTTGAAGGAGGCTGCCTTTGTGGCGATATTCGATTTTCGGCAACTGGGCCAGCATTAAAACCACATACATGTTCTTGTCGACAATGCCAACGTCACTCAGACTCATTAACCCAAGCATGGGTTGAATTTCCAAAAGAAAATGTCACCTGGAATGGCGTTGCTGGAGAGCCTTCGACATGGCGCTCTTCTGACTATTCTTCTCGGGCTTTTTGTTCTAACTGTGGTAGCACTATTGGCGCAATTGACGACGCACCAACAATCGCTATTGTGTTAGGGGTGTTTGACCGTCCCACCTTAAAACACTGGCACCAAAAAATCACTCCTATATTTCCAAAAGGCCTAAATGGTGGAAAGTAGAGATAGACGCCTAACGGATATAACAGGAGCCACTTAGCCCACAGCTATGTTCGATTGTGTAACAGGTTT
This sequence comes from Motilimonas cestriensis, assembly GCF_021295315.1. Taxonomy (GTDB): domain Bacteria; phylum Pseudomonadota; class Gammaproteobacteria; order Enterobacterales; family CBDFNC01; genus Motilimonas; species Motilimonas cestriensis. Next base: position 161,357 of record NZ_JAIMJA010000001.1, read on the forward strand.
CACTCACGGCAACTAGCGGCTTCTTTAAAGCATACCTGACAATTCCCTCTTGTCATTGGCTGGCTATTATCATTTAATAACAACCAGTTATTAAATGCCTGTTGTAAAAACTTCATTAACAGAGAGCAACTTCGGGGGAGTTAATATGCAATTAGTTCAACCTACAGAGCAGCATCTAGTTGCAATGATGAGTTGGTTTTCCAATCAGCAAACGCTCACAGAATGGTCAGGGCCAAATTTCAGGTATCCGTTCAATTTAGCTTCATTTACAGATGATCTAAACCTGAACAAGCTCAGTTCATATGCCCTACTATCCGATAGATCTGAGTTTTTAGCCTTTGGACAATACTACCAACGATTAAATAAGTGCCATTTGGGTAGGTTGATCGTGAATCCGAAATTTCGAGGTTATGGTATAGCAGCAAAACTGATGTCTCATTTAAGTGAGCAAGGTTTAAAGCAACTAAAGGTAAATGACATCTCATTATTTGTCTTAGCCCATAATGCCAAAGCCATAAAAGCCTACGAAAAATTTGGATTTTCGTTTACTGATTATCCTGATGAAATGCCATTAGAAAATTGTTTATACATGGTTAAATCAGTTCATTAAGCTAGCCGCTCTTTATAATTTGGAAGAATTATGGAAATAATCAGAAGTAAAGATTTTAAATCGGAACGCCCTTGGGGGGCAAAAGACATCGCAAATATGAAGGGAATTACAACGCGATTGCATTGGACAGATCAACCTTACAAGTGGCACATCAACGATGGCGAAGAAGTGTTTGTTGTGCTACATGGTATTGTTGAAATGTTTTTCAAAGAAAACGGCATTGAACAATCGAGTGTTCTTGAGGCGGGCGATATATTTTATGCCACGATAGGAACCGAGCATGTTGCACATCCTCGGGGGGAAGCCAGAATCTTAGTCGTGGAGTCTGAAGGCAGCGTGTAACATTATTGGGTGAAACAAACGTTATGCCCTATCAGTTGCGAATATATCAGGTTACGACCCGAGTTATCGCGAACTGCTGTATCGGATGATAAGCATCGTTTAACTTAGCAGAACTGTGGATTAAAACCTAAATGGAAAGCGACTGAACCAAGAAAAAGCCGCTTTACATTTTACACCATCAGCTTGCAGCCCCTTAAGCGCTAACAAGCTGTGAACGTTCATTGTTAATCAACGACTAAACCTTAAACGCCGACATAGTATGCTTCAAATCGGCTGAAAGAGCTTGCAGTTGCGCAATCACTTCACTGGAGCGCGCCACGGCGAGTAACGACTGCTCAGATTCTTGGTTCATTCTGTCGGTGCTGGCATTAACTTCACTGGCAACGGCAGTTTGCTCCTCGGCCATGGCGGCAATGGAATTGATCATGTCGTACAAGCCTTGAATGGCATCGCGTAAACTGTGTTGAATGGCGTCTGAGCGACCTATTTCATTCATACTCTGCTGTGCATCGTTAGCTGCAGCTTCAATCACACCCACTAACCCTTTTGACTCCGACTGTAATCGTTCAATGCTTAATTGAATTTCTTCTGTTGATTCACGGGTTTTACTGGCCAGCGCCCTTACTTCATCAGCCACTACCGCAAAACCTCGGCCACTTTCACCGGCTCGTGCGGCCTCAATAGCGGCATTTAGTGCCAATAAATTAGTTTGCTCTGCAATCCCCTGAATCACATCCAAAACACTGCCAATCTGTATACTAAGTGAATCAAAATTAGTGACGCGTTGATTAGCATCGTCCACTTTTTGCACTAATTGGCTAATTTGCTTAGTCACTTGCGCCGCAATGACACCACTGTCTTGTGAGTCTGACTTAACGCTGTCAATATTTTCTAAGGCCGCTTGAATACTCACACTTTCTTGTTCAATCGCGCGCGTCACCTCAGCCATGGCGGTGCTGACATGAGCAATTTCTTGTTTTTGACGCTGCACTGCATGATCGACATCTTGGCTGCTCGATAAAATAATACTAACTTGATTGGTCGTATTATCTGCTGCTTGATTAGCATCAATGATAAGGGAGCGCGTTTTCGCTAAAAATTCATTCACGCTATTCGCCATCAGGCCAATTTCATCTTCACTATGAATGTCTATTTGCTGAGTTAAATCCCCGCCCCCCTTGGCAAGGCTAGCCAACGCACGAGTTAATACTTTCACTTTTGAAATAATGCGGTTGACTAAAATAAACGATAACGCCGCTAACATGACGCCACCTAGCACCACCATAACCCAGGTTAAATTAATGACCAATCCACTCGATGCACGGTTCATTTCATCATCAATTTCTCGGATTAATTCACGGTTACTTTTATTAACATCGGTAAAACTAACCTCGAGCTTATTCTGGTTAATCACCGCTTGTTGCGTAATGATTTGCTCTACTTGCGCCGCGCTATCGGTAATGAGCTGTTTAAACTCTACTTCTGTTTTTTCGATTTCTTTGTTTTGTAAGCTTTTATCCAGCGCAATAATTAACTTACCGACCACACGATCTTGGTAAGAAACGTCTGTTTGTGCCAAATATATATTCGGGTTATTTTGCGCACCATTTAACAGCTTTTCCATTCTACGGTTACCTTGCCCCTCATTAACCAATTGATTAACCATAGGGTTAGCACTGTTAAGGTAACGAGTCAGGTAGCGCCCTTTATCGTCATAAAAAGTAGCAAAAACGACACTAGAGTTTTGGTGAGCGGCCTTCACCAGTTCAGTTAGCTTAGGCATATCACGGTCAACAATCGCTAAAGGTGAAATAGAGGCCAGCATGGTCGCCATTCCATCAGCGCTAGCTTTAGCATTATGGTCAAGCAGTTGGGATATACTTTGCTGTTTTTCACTAAGCTGCTGTTTCAAGCTCATGCTTAATGCTTGATGAGTGTCTTGCGCCATGGCTGTTAAAGCGTGCTGACTCTCAAGTTTTGCTTTACCCAACTCTTGTTCAAGTGCTTCAGAGGAATCAGTCAACTTACGATGTAAATCAATCACAAGATTTGACACGCTACTTTCAGTAAAAGAAATAGAACTGTAGGTTTGTAATGCTACCAAAACGAACACAGCAAAAAGAACTTGTACCAGCAGAGATTGCTTCATTTTTGTTAGCATAACGGACCTTAATTGAATCTTACAAGCGGGCGTATAGGATACCTTTAAAGAAAGGGAGACTTAATAGCCTGCTCTCGGTAAAAGGTAAAATTACCAGCCTATTTTAATGATGTTTTAGTCAATTTAATGATTCCCACTTGCAAAATGAGCTTTATATCCATTTAAAGTAAGAAGGATGTTGCTATATCAAACATAGTCAAACGCAGCAAAAAAAGAAAAATGATCCCTTGAAATTAATCTGATTAACCAGATTAAACTAATACCAATAAACCCATTAGTTTAATAAGCTAACAAGACCGACCATAGAAGATTTTATAACCAAAGTAACTGGTCAATTAAAAATAAAGTCAGGGAATTTGGGTTACAAATAAGATCTAGTTCAAACTCATAAAAAAATAATATTGCGCCCGATAACTCCTGCGCTCTATAGTTACCCTATTACGCGAGTGATGCTGTGATGTGGAGGTGAGTGTCTTTCAATCGGATTGATTGACTATTAAACCTTCAAGACACCAAGGATGGGGTGATTCATAGTACAAGGAATAGTTTATCCAATTGTGCAATTTTCATGTTGTATCCCTTCCATATTTGTCTTTCACTTCCTTGCTTAATATCAACCAAGTACTGTTTAACATGCGGTATTTGGTCACTCATGGACCTTACCCGTAAGGGTAATTTAATAAGGATATAACATGTTTAAGCTTAAACTATTAACCGTAATGGTTGGCTGCGGTATTGCAGCAAATAGCTACGCCATGAACCCTCAGCCAGACCCTCTCAACCCAACGGGTTACACTGTTACTAAAGCAGAAATTCAAGCCGCTGAAGACGCGAAAACAATGAACCCTATGTACGATGTTTGGGCACAAGCCCTACGCACTCGTCCAAATTCGGTCGTTGAAGCAATTGAGCCAGGTGCGGCCAGTAACCCTGAAAACGTTAAACGTGTTGAGCGCGTGTTCCCGCAAGCTGAGTGGGACTTCTTAACGGGCATGGCTGCTCCTGAATACACTTACACCCGCTTCCTACGTGCCATTGGTAAATTCCCAGCCTTTTGTGGCGAGTACACCGATGGCCGTGATTCAGATGCCATTTGTAAGAAATCTATCATCACCGCATTTGCTCACTTCTCACAAGAAACAGGTGGTCACATTGCCAAAGACAATACGTGGGACAACCCACTTGGTCTTGAAGAGTGGCAACAAGCGCTTGTACACGTTCGTGAAATGGGTTGGTCAGAAGGCCAAGCGGGCTACACCACGGGTTGTGGCCAAAATGATTGGCAAAACAAACGTTGGCCATGTGCTGCAGGCCAAGGCTACTTTGGTCGCGGTGCAAAACAACTTTCATACCACTTTAACTACGGCGCATTCTCTGAAGTCATGTACGATGGCGATGCAACCGTACTACTTGATAACCCAGGCCTAGTCGCTGATTCTTGGTTGAATTTAGCTTCTGCTATTTGGTTCTTCCTAACGCCACAAGCGCCAAAACCAGCCATGTTGCACGTTATTGACCGTACTTGGACACCATCACAACGTGAATTAGATGCCGGTATTGGTTACGGTTTCGGTACCACTATCAACGTGATCAACGGTGGTATTGAATGTGGCGAGCAAAACAAAAATAAAGGTCAGCCAGTTAACCGTATTCGTTACTGGGAAGGTCTGTCTTCACATTATCAAATCCCAATCGAAGATGACGAGAAAAACACTTGTTACCAACAACTTCCATACGGCAGCTTAAACCTAAACGGCGCCACTGACGTGCTTTACACTAACTGGGACGGTAACTGGAAATACTACAACGATCGCCCAGGTGGCCAATCATTTGAATGTGAATTGGTTGGTTTCCAAACCGCTTACTCTGCACTGGTACCAGGTGATTACGAGAAGTGTGTGACTAACTTTTACGAGTCTCATGCCAACTGGCCAGAAGTCCGTGTTATTGACGGGCCTGTTGATCCAACACCAACGCCAACTGAGCCTCCTGTAGGCGGCGTGTCACCTTGGGACGCAAGTAAAGTTTACACTGGTGGCGACAAAGTTAGCTATGCGGGCAGTACCTACGAAGCGAAATGGTACACTCAAGGTGATGAGCCAAGTAAAGGTGGCCCATGGAAGCAAATCCAAGGCCCAACGCCAACAGCTGAACCGACTGCAGAGCCAACTGTTGCACCAACCGTGGCTCCTACGCCTAAACCAACGGTAGCGCCAACTGTTGCGCCTACTCCAACACCAACAGTTGCACCGACTGTGGCGCCGACACCTCAGCCAACGGTAGCGCCTACTGTAGCACCAACGGTTGAACCAACTCAGCCTCCAGCGGGTGACTTTATCACTTGGAAAGCGGGTTCAACTAAAGTAAACAACGGCGATAAAGTAACCCACCTAGGTAAATGTTTTGTAGCACAAAACAACCCAGGCGTTTGGGAATCACCGGTTGCTACTAACTGGTTCTGGAAAGAAATTTCTTGTGGAGTTGCCACTGAACCAACAGCTGCGCCTACTGCTGAGCCAACTTCAGCTCCAACAGTAGCACCAACCGTTGCACCAACAGTAGCGCCTACGGTAGCACCTACAGTAGAACCTACTGCGCCACCAACAGGTGATACCACTTGGAGTGAAAGCACTATTTACAACACTGGCGATACAGTGGTTGTTAATGGCGTAACTTACACTGCTCAATGGTGGACACGCGGTGAAAACCCAACGACAACTGGCCCATGGGGTGTATGGAAGAAGTAAACATACCTCTTCCTCAGTTTAACTAAGTAGCAAAAATAGGAGGCGCTAGCGTCTCCTATTTTTTATCATAGTGTCGGTTATCTTTCATCGGCTTCATTTAAAGGAACAGCCGAGTCAACACCTCTGCTTTAGTACTTACTACGCTCGCTACTTAACCTCTACCCTGTTTCAGCGTAACGCAGCCAAATAAAGTAGTTTGACGGCAAAATTTCGTTTTCAGGGATGAAAACGGAAAGCTTATAGGGACATATTCACAGCGTTTTTGCAGGAAAGCATACTATTTCATTTATCCAATATTCAGGTTACTTAATTTCAGTTGGCGCAATAAACCCATCAAGCGCTTCAACCCGAGCAAGCCAAAGGTTAATTGACTGGAATGGTGCTAAATTGATTCCTCCTTGCGGTGCTAACTTGGTATAGGTATAGATCGCAAGATCCGCAATGGTCGGAGTTTTACCCACCAACCAATCGCGTCCGGATAAATGCTGTTCCAAATAAGCTAATAACTGCTCACTCGTCGCCATTGCAGCATCGATATCAATTGCTACCCCCAATAACTTGTGTCGCCTTAACGCACCGGGACCATTCGCTAGCTGACCAGCAGCGAGGGATAAAAAACCTTGAACTCGCCCCTGCTCTATCGGCTGTTGTGGCATCCATTGACCAGACTCATCATACTGACGGGCTAGATAGACCAATATCCCATTTGAGTCAGCTATTATCTCGTTATCATCTTGTAGTACTGGCACTTGTCCTAACGGGTTAAGCTGCAAAAATGCCGGCTGTTGTTGTTCGCCCTTAGCTAAATCCACTGTTACAGAGGTATAGTCCAATTTTAATATTGATAAAAATAACGCCACACGATGGCTATGGCCCGATAAAGGATGGCTATGGAGTATTAAATTTGTCATCTTTTTTCCTTTAATTCAAATAACTAAGCAAATGCAGTATGGGAAAAAATTGCGACGAGAAAAACCATTTTAACGTAGAATCTCTATCAACAAATAGTTAACAATAACTCTAATTGGTGATCTAGTGGATACTATAGTGGGCATAAACACCATCGTTGCTGTTGTAGAAACGGGCTCATTTACCGCCGCAGCCCAGCGTATGGATATATCTAAAGCGTTAGTCAGTAAATATGTGGGGCAAGTAGAGGCTCAGCTTGGTACGCGGTTATTCAATCGCACCACGCGACAAGTGGTTTTAACCCCTGTCGGTCAAGATTATTACCAACAAGCACTTATTCTGCTGCAGCATTACCAAAAAATGCAGGCCAGTGCCACACATGCCCAACATCAACCTCAAGGTAAACTGCGCGTCACCACTTCAGTTATTTTTGGCGATACTTTACTCGCCCCTTTACTGCCAACATTTTTAGCAATGTATCCTGAGGTTGAGTTAGATATTCTACTAACCAACAAAAAGGTGGATTTATTAGCTAGCGGTATTGATTTGGCCATTCGGATCGGCCATTTGGCAGACTCCAGCTTAGTCGCGCAAAAAATCAATCAACTGCCGCTCATGCTTTGTGCCGCTCCGGAATATTTAGCGAAAATAAATCCCCCCAAAGCCGTTGCCGATCTGGCAACATTAGACTGCCTGATAGACAGTAACCATAGCCAACCTCACAGATGGACGTTAACCGATAGAGATGGCAAAACAGAGAGTGTCAATGTAAAGGGCAGGATGACGATTAATAGTTCAAGCTCGATCGCTTCACTTGCTATTGCTGGCGCAAGCATCGCTATGTTGCCCACCTTCCTAGCAGAGCCTGCCATTAATCAAGGCAGGCTAGTAAGAGTATTGCCTGAATATAACGCGTCAACCTATGGTCTTTATGCGGTTTACCCACACCGACAATTTTTATCCCCTAAGGTGCGCTGCTTTATTGACTTTATTCGAACACATTTTGGCCAAAGAGATATCCGCCCTGACCATTAAAAAAGGATGTAACCTCAGCTTTTCTTAAGTCTATTACGAGTGGATAAAGTATATTTTGACTGCAAAATTTCGTTTTCAGGGATGAAAACGCAAAGCGTATAGGGACATATCCACCGCGTTTTTGCAGGGGAAATATACTATTTTGCTTAGCCAGAACTCGGGTGATGTACAACAACCCGCTATTGCTGAATTTGCAACTGGATGCCGGATGCCTTTATTAAGTCATCTATCTCTTTTGGTGGTGTTTGGTCGGTCACGATTAAATCAACATCTTTAATCGTACCTAAGTTAACCATGGCATTGCGGCCAAATTTTGAATGATCAACCGCTAAAAATACCGCGCGGCTGTTTTCAATAATCGCGCGTTTTACCCGTACTTCGTGATAATCAAAATCGAGTAACGAGCCATCAAAATCAATGCCACTGATGCCTAAAATGCCAAAATCTAAACGAAACTGAGAAATGAAATCGAGCGTAGCTTCACCGGTAACGCCGCCATCTCGGTTACGTACTTCGCCCCCGGCTAAAATCACTTTAAAGTCAGGCTTATTCATTAAAATAATGGCCGCATTGATATTGTTGGTAACAATGCGAAGTTGCTGGTGATGTTCAAGCAACGCTCTTGCCACCGCCTCTGGCGTGGTACCAATATCAATAAATAAGGTGGCGCCATCGGGAATGTGTTTGACTAAGGCTTGCGCGATGCGATTCTTCTCATGTTGGTTCATGATTTTTCGTGCGCTATAAGGGGAGTTCTCAGCGCTATTGGCTAAAGTGGCACCACCGTGATTACGGCGAATTTTATTAGCATCAGCGAGTTCATTTAAATCACGGCGAATCGTTTGCGGGCTCACCTCGAACATCGCAACCAAATCATCCGTACTGACATAACCTTGAGCTTTCACTATCTCAATGATTTTTCCATGTCTTTCGCTCGCCTTCACGCTCTTTCCTTATATCCAACAGCCCTATTGAGTGGCAATTAGTTTACGTGATAAGCGCAATAAAAGGCAATTTATACCCAAACGACTTCTTATATCCAAACAACTTCAGGATATGCCACTAACTTAGCGAATGTATCAAGGCCAAATGTGCGGTGGCTGAACGCCACTAGGAGTATTACTGGATGGTAAATCGATTTGGGCTGAAAAAAATTTAGCTTAAATTGCAACTGACAGTCACCGATTGAAAACGGGTAACTGTCAGAGCAAGTCTGAGTTAGTACAACTAACCCACTTTTTGATTGGTTTCGAACAAGGGTTGAACCACAGCAGATTGCGCTTTAGGGGTTCGCCCTAACTGCTGCGCAACATAGTTGCTCACGGAGCTTTGCTCATCCGCATTTAAGATAATGCCAAGTTTTGTTCGGCGCCATAATATATCTTGTGCAGTAAAAGCATACTCACCTGTGATTAGGTAATCAATTTCACATTGGTACACGCCTTGACCAAAGTGCTGCCCCATTTGCGCCTCTGTAGTTATCCCTTGTAACCATGTATTTACCTGTGTGCCGTACAACTGGCAGTAACGACGAATGGTTTTATCACTTAACCAAGCACACTGCTGGCGTAACTGATTGCTTAATGCAGCTTCATCGTAGCCTTGCGCGCCAGGGAGTAACGAGTCAGCTGTCCAGCTGCCGCCCATACGCGGAAAGAAAGGCGCCAGCTGCTTCATCGCCGCTTCTGCTAGTTTACGGTAAGTGGTGAGTTTGCCACCAAAAATCGACAACAGTGGTGCACCAGCCCCTTTTTGCTCTAGCGATAAAGTGTAATCACGGGTGATCGCTTGAGGTGAATCAGACTCGTCGTCACATAATGGTCGAACACCACTAAAGCTCGACACCACATCATCACGCTTAATTTGGTGAATGAAATGCTTATTAACAATCTTAATCAAGTAATCAACTTCTTCCTGATCAATCTCAACCTTTCTGGCATCGCCTTTAAACTCGACATCGGTGGTGCCAATCAACGAGTAATCTTCAAGATACGGGATCACAAACACAATGCGCTGGTCATCGTTTTGCAAGATGTATGCTTGTTCTTCATTGTGGATCTTCGGCACAATAATATGTGAGCCTTTAATTAAACGAATACCGTAGGGTGACTTCGCGTCCATATTATCGGTAATAAAACTGCGCACCCAAGGGCCAGTTGCATTAACCAGAGCGCGAGCTTGGCGCTGAAAACGCGTGTTGGTGCGCTTATCTAATAACGTAACTTGCCAAAGCTCTCCTACTCGCTCCGCTTTTTCAACATGACAGTAATTCTTGATTTCCGCGCCATGTTGCTCTGCTTGTTGAATGTTCAGCAGCACTAAGCGCGCATCATCTACCCAACAATCAGAATACTCAAAGCCTTTTACCATCTCATCTTTAAGTACGTTGGTTTGGCGAAAATCAACGCCATGACTGCCTTTTAAGGTGGTACGTTTGCCTAAGTGATCATAAAGAAATAAGCCCGCACGGATCATCCACGCCGGGCGTAAAAAAGGACGATGAGGCAAACGAAAACGCATGGGTTTAGCAATATGCGGCGCCTTTTTAAGCAAGACTTCACGCTCCGCAAGGGATTCAGACACCAAGCGAAACTCATAATGCTCAAGGTAACGCAAGCCGCCATGGATTAACTTTGAGCTAGCAGAAGAGGTTGCAGAGGCAAAATCGCTTGATTCATATAAACCGACCTTTAACTGTCGGCCAGCAGCATCGGCGGCAATGCCCGCGCCATTAATCCCACCACCAACAATAATCAGATCTAACACATCATTCACATTTTCTTGCTTGTTCATTTTCAACCTCTGTTCGAATTGGTAATTTTTAATGTTCGTTCGAGCATTTGTGGTTAATCTACCGAAAATTACAATTAAGTCTAGTGTATTTTTTGTTAATTAATTTACATTATTCAACCATTTCAATATAAGACACTGTTTTTAATCAAAAACAGCATATATAAGCCTATTTGCATTTTTCTCCCCATCGTATAAACAGGGCCAAACAGTGCATAAAATAGACAACAAAAGGCTCGATAATGAACATAAACATTAAAATTATGAGCGTACGCACATTTTTGATTGTTTTATGTTTACAACTTGTAAACATATTGTAACTTTGCGTTCGAAATCTTCCAAAAAACAACGAACAGGTTAATTTTTATGAGAACAAATAATGAAAAACAATTGCTCGGAGAATGCCTCTCAGAATTTATCGGTACTGGGTTACTGATTTTTTTCGGTGTTGGTTGCGTCGCTGCGTTAGTGTTAACAGGCGCAACATTTGGCCAGTGGGAAATAAGCATTATTTGGGGCGTGGGTGTCGCGATGGCTATTTATTGCTCGGGTGGTGTCTCTGGCGCTCACCTTAACCCAGCCGTCACCATTGCATTAACGTTAAGCCACGGTTTTGATAAACGTAAAGTGCTGCCGTATATCGGTTCACAATTGCTGGGCGCGTTTAGTGCCGCGGCACTGGTCTATGCCTTATACAGTAATTTATTTATTGACTATGAACTCACTCACAACATGGTACGAGGCAGCCAAGAAAGCTTAGCGCTGGCGGGGATCTTCTCTACTTACCCCAACCCATTACTCAGCTTTGGCGGGGCCTTCGCAGTAGAATTAGTGATCACTGCGGTGTTGATGTTTGTGATTTTAGCGTTAGGGGATGATCGCAACGGCGCAGCCAATGGTGCCGCCACGCCGTTACTGGTTGGTTTGTTAATCGCGGTAATTGGTGGCTCGTTGGGTCCACTAACCGGCTTTGCCATGAACCCTGCGCGTGACTTTGGCCCAAAATTTTTCGCCTACCTAGCTGGCTGGGGTGACATCGCCCTGACTGGCGGTAAAGACATTCCGTATTTCATTGTACCCATTTTAGCTCCCATCATGGGCGCGTCACTCGGCGGCTGGCTTTACCCTAAAGTGATTGGTATTTACCTTACCAATGACGAGCAAACAGCAAATGAACCCGCTGAAAATGCACCACAAGTTTCAACAAACGCATAAACATCACGATCTACAATTAAAGAAAATAGGACATTATCATGGAAAAGAAATATATCGTTGCTCTAGACCAAGGCACAACTAGCTCTCGCGCCGTCGTACTCGATCGTGATGCCAATATTGTTTGTAGCGCGCAACGTGAATTCACCCAAATTTATCCGCAAGCAGGTTGGGTTGAGCATGATCCATTAGAAATTTGGGCGTCACAAAGCTCAACATTGGTTGAAGCGTTAGCTAAGGGAGGTTTGCATTCTGATGAGATCGCCGGCATTGGTATTACCAACCAACGTGAAACCACCATTGTTTGGAACCGCGCAACGGGCAAGCCCATTTATAACGCCATAGTTTGGCAATGTCGCCGTACAGCCAGCATTTGTGAAGAGCTCAAACAAGCAGGCTTAGAAGATTACATTCTCGAAAATACCGGCCTAGTGGTTGACCCTTACTTCTCCGGCACCAAAGTAAAATGGATTTTAGACCATGTTGAAGGCGCGCGTGAGCAAGCTGAAAAAGGTGAATTAGCGTTCGGCACCGTGGACTCATGGCTGATTTGGAACATGACCCAAGGTCGTACCCACGTCACCGACCCAACCAATGCCAGCCGTACTATGCTATTTAACATCAATACCCTAGAGTGGGATGACAAACTACTTGATGCATTAGCCATTCCTCGCGCCATGATGCCAGAAGTCAAATCATCATCGGAAGTATACGCACAAACCAACATAGGTGGTAAAGGCGGCACACGTATTCCAATCGCCGGTATTGCAGGGGATCAGCAAGCGGCTTTATTTGGCCAAATGTGTGTAGAAGCCGGACAAGCCAAAAACACCTACGGCACAGGTTGTTTCTTATTAATGAACACGGGTGATAAGAAAGTTACCTCCAAAAACGGCCTATTAACCACCCTCGCCTGCGGTCCAAAAGGCGAAGTAAGCTATGCACTAGAAGGGGCTGTATTCATGGGCGGCGCATCCGTACAATGGCTGCGTGATGAGCTACAACTAATTAGCGATGTTGCCGACACCGAATATTTTGCCACTAAAGTAGACACCTCAAATGGCGCTTATGTGGTGCCAGCATTTACTGGCCTTGGCGCGCCACATTGGGACCCGTATGCCCGCGGTGCCATTGTTGGGTTAACCCGTGGGGTAAACCGCAATCACATAATCCGTGCCACATTGGAAAGTATCGCCTATCAATCATTAGATGTTATTTCCGCAATGCAGGCAGATTCAGGTATCAAGCTCGATTTTCTAAAAGTGGATGGCGGCGCGGTGGCCAACAACTTCTTAATGCAGTTCCAGTCTGATGTGTTAAACACCGAAGTTCAGCGCCCAGTGGTAACAGAAGTAACGGCATTAGGCGCTGCTTATCTCGCAGGTTTAGCGGTGGGTTTCTGGGGCAGCATTGAAGAGCTTAAACACAAATCAGTGCTGGATCGTTCGTTCCAACCTTGTGCCGACGACGGCAAACGTGAACGCCGCCATAATGGCTGGAAACGTGCGGTTGAATGTGCCAAAGGTTGGATCACTGAATAACCTATCGTTAAGAAGTTAGCCATAATAAGGCAAACAACGCCTCTGCCCCCAAGCCATCGCTAAGTGTTGCGCTTGGGGTAATCACCGCAATTATTAATAATAACCCGCAGTTTTGCTTAAGCTTATTACAATCGGATAAAGTATATTTTGCTGATCCAGAATTGAGGTTAATAAGGGTTTAACTGCGCATCAATTCCAGCAGCTGAGTATTCAACTGCACCAACGCCAAGTTTAACTGGTCACGTTGTTTTTCAGCCATTTCACTGGTTTCATGCTGTATTTTTTGCAGCGCCTCTTTTACCTTCTTTATTTCATCTTTGGTCGCTTGAATCTGCTCTTGCTTCACATCTTCATTGGTTTTACTGCCTTTACTTAGCTCTTGCTGGCGCTGGCTAAGCATTTGCTCTTTTAATTCATCACTGACTTTTGGCTTATTTGGCCCTTGGCCGCCCTGCTCTTTTGCCAGCAGCTCACGCGCTTGCGGCGAAATGCTGACCGTATCACCAGTCGGCGGTGGTGGTGGCGGATGATCCACGCCCTCGAGGCGGTCTTCCTTTACCTCAGTCGGCCCTTGTGGCCTAACTAGGGATGGATTAACATCAAACCCATCGCGTTGCGGCGTTATGTTCATAATGTGCCATAAAATAACGAATACTTAATCTCGTTATCGGCATTGCTGCAGCAATCTTTAACCCATTCTAAACAAGGTTCTATCATGGATATCAGCACCAAAACCGAGCTTGAAGCCGCCGCCTTTCGCCGCCTACTGGCTCACTTAGACCAGCATAAAGAAGTGCAAAACATTGATTTGATGATCACGGCTGACTTTTGTCGTAACTGCTTAAGTAAGTGGATAGCTGCAGAAGCGAAAGCGCGTGATGTTGAGCTAACAGATGATGAAGCGCGAGAGTGGATTTACAAAATGCCCTATTCACAATGGAAAGAGCAGCACCAGCTGCCCGCTACCGATGAGCAAATGGCGGCGTTTAACGCCAAGAAAAAGTAATTGAACCAATTTATCACTAAATTGAAACACGGCTTTCTTGTTGGTGCCAAGTCGTCACCAACAAGAAAATGACGGTTACTTGTTCAACATTTCAGCAGATAACTTTAATAGAGAATCACCATTTATTTCAGCGGTTGAAATTTCATTGTGAAAATCTCGTCTAAGTTTTTGCACCTTCTCACTAAGATCCCTGACTTTCGATATATCTCTTGATGGTATTTTATCCCACGCAACAGCGTTAGCCAAAGGGGTAGGTTTCGTTGGTTGATTAGCGATAAGAATGTCTGGCTTCACGCCTTTAAACTGAAAACTATCACCATTTAAGCGATACAACTGCCCAACACTATATTGTAAAGTACCAAACTCGAAATCCTTTACATCATAAATTCGTTTAAGTTTCCTCGCCATTTTCACTAGCCCCATACCATAACTGGTGTGACCAACAAGGATTGCTCGTCCATGCTCTTGCATCGCTGCAGCAAAGAGCTCGGCAGAGCCTGCCGTTTTAGCATCGGTGAGAATAATAATATCCTTTTCAAAGGATAAAGAGTGAGTGGACTCGGTCCGCTCGACATTAACCCTATTGGTTTGACTGCGAATCTGAAAAACCTCGGCATCAGGCAGAAATAAAGCTGCTAATTTTGTGGCTTCTCTTAAAGATCCACCTTCATTGCCCCTCAAATCGATAATTAAACCTCGAATCTCATTCGCATTGATACCTGCTAATTCGCTTGCGACTTGTTGTGCAACGTCGACTGGAAACGAACTAATTTTAAGTACAGCTACACGTTGTGTCATATCTGGAAATTTAAGCGACTCCACACTGATTGCCTGCTGTTTAATATTTTTCCTTGTTAACTCTACTTGCTTTATTTCGCCAGTTTTCTCTTCGAATAAGAGCCGAACTTTTGTACCTAACGCTCCATTTAATAAACTAAGAATATCAAGAGGATCACGACCAATAATGTCTTGATAGTCAAAATCTGACTGTGCTATCGCCAACAATTCGTCCCCAGCTTCAATTCCTGCATTTGCTGCCGGAGAGCTCAAATACACATCGGTTATTTTAGCTCCACTGCCGACTTTTAAACCAACACCATACGCCTCTTCACCCATTCCTATTAATGAAGTGTGAAAACGAGCTGGATAATAGTTACTCGCAGGATCATAAGCCACCACGTAATGATGAGCGAGGATCTCGAATACATCAAAATCTGACAAATTTGCAATTTTGTCTATTTGGTATTGATACCTTTGTTGCAATACAGTTAGCGGATGTTTATAGGGAAGATCTTCAATCACAGCTAAATCTTGTTGGCTTTTATACTTCCAATATGCAATAAGGTAATTTTGCGAAATACTCTGAGAGCTATCTCGCGAAGGAGCCTTTAAGCTCACTTTACTGGGCTGCTTTAACAGCGACTTGGCATACTCATAACGATTTTGTTTAATCGATAATAGTTCGCGTGTATTTTGAATCAACCTAGTTATGCCACCACTTGCAAACTCTTCCGCAAAATGGACATTTTTAGACCGGAACTCACTCACATCTTGATCAGTAAAGAAGATTCGCTGTGGATCAAGACCGGCAATTAATCCATTCAGCATATGTTGTGATAATTGAGCATCAACAGCTATTGGCCTTAAATGTGCACGCTGTAAAATTTCCGTGATACGTTGCGCCGAAACAATTTCAGCGGTTCGGTTAGTACCTGTATTTAAGTTACGAGGTAAAGACTGCTCTAAAGGTTGAACAGGTCGATCAAGTTGATAACTTTTCTGGGGTGTAGAAGGTGGAGCAGTGCTAGCACAACCCGCTAGTAACATGGAGGCAGTCAAAACATAGAGTTTAACTTTCATAATCGCCCTAACTTATTAAAAATAGGGCGAAATATAACAAAAACCAGGATTTAGAACAAATTGATTAACTCACCAAGCTATCATTCACAAAATAAAAGTAGCCTATGTTTAATAGTGTCAGTTCAACTGGCTAACCCGCTTTAGGTCGGTAATGCTCACAAATGCCGTGTAAAAAGTTACGCAGTAATTGATCACCACACGCCTTGTAGTTGCGGCTATCATATTTACGAAACAGCGCGCTGAGCTCAGGGCGAGATAAAGCAAAACCCGCCTTATCCATAATGTCGAGTAAGTCGTCTTCTTTTAATTCAAACGCAATACGGATTTTCTTCAAAATCAAGTTGTTATTCATACGTTGTGCGGGTGCAGGCGCTTGCCCTTCACGTACACCGCGGCGCTGAATAATTAATCCATCTAAAAACTTTTCGAGCACCGCGTCGGTACACTCTAAATAGCCTTGTTCATCTTCTTTTTTCAATAACAAGCTAATGGAAAATGGCTTGATCTTATGGCCAGCTAAAGCAAAGATCGCTTGCATGTCAGTTTCTTTTAAATTCAACGCGTAACGCAGGCGACGTAAAACAAGGTTATGGATCATAAAACACTCCGAAAATTAAGGCGGCTAAACTACCACAAAAGCCTTGTATTATCGAGGAGCAATTGAGCACAGCTTGCCAGTGACAGCTACGTTGGGACTGCGATAAAAGCTGTATATCCATACAGTTGCAATGGCACTTTTGCTATTTGGCTCGATAAACTTTTCAAAAAATTCTCGCTTTGTTCACAACAAATTTCTAACTAGCTGATATATAATGGCAAAAAAAGTAAGCCATAAAATTTAGCGAGCCAAATTTGGCGCGCTAAATGAATTCTCGCTTTGTTTTCCCCTGTGTTGCTTGTTACGGAAAGCAAAAGAGCATTTAACTGGCTGAATATTATTAATTTATTTTTTACGGAATGACGGTTTTCGTGCGCTAGCGTGCGGGATTTATACGGAATTCCGTATAATACGCTGTTAAATTTTTGAGGCATGTATGTTCGAAATCGCCAATAGTTCTCCATTTTTTGAACTTATGCATAGTGAAGAACCTTTACTTGTTCAGAACATAGAGGTTGTGAACGATAATAAAATCAACATGGATATAAGTTATCATAATCCTAAAAAATTCATTTTAGAGTTAAACAACTTATTAAAAAGTACTATTTTTTTTGTTGAAACGGCGATGAAAAATAGCCCTGATTGGTTAAGAAACTCCGTGAAGGATTTTAGGGAATCTAATATTGATGAATATGAAATATTAAAAAACCTTAGAAATACTAGTGCACATCAATCCTTGGTCTTTCCAAATGAATCTCTTTCGATGGGCTTATATCGCGTGCAATCAGAAATAGAATACAAACAAAAAATCGGAATAGGTGATCATGAAAAGCCAGGAAAATATTCATGGGATTTAGCATTCAAAAATACTAATGATTTATTTCATGATGTTCTGGTATTCCAAAGTATTGCATTTATGGATCTTGAGCATAGTGCTTTATGGGAATGCTTAGGGATAACACGCCGTTGGTTTTTCCATGTCAAATTTAAAAACAGAGATACTACCTTTGATGAAGTAATAGATGTCTATAAACTTATATGTAACTTTTCAACTAAATTACTCGATCAGGTTTGTAATGATTATGCAAAGCTCAAAGATCTGAAATTCTCTCAAAATTTCCACGCTGAACTACCGGAATGTAATTTTGTAAATACTATTCTCGAAATAGACCTGTATCCGTCACTGTTTTGTAAGTGGTGGGAAATTGAAGTAGAACCATTAAACTTTGGTATATTAGCTACAATAAATGAAGCCAATCAATTTCATTGGATTAATTCATTCCATACAAATGCTTATGATAATTTAATGAAGAACTCAGATGAATATATCTCACAATTAGAAAGCATTATTAAATTAGAGCCAAAAGAAATATATACAGAAGAACATGCGCTTAAAGTATTTTCATTTATAAAATTAAATCATTGGCACGTAAAGTCTGCGTTCAATGCAAGTCTAATGGATACACCAGTTGATATTGGTGACATTATGAGAATACAAAGACTGGGAAAAATATTCATGGATGAATATGCAAAGAAAAAGCAATGTACTATTTCTTCTAGCTATCAAAGCTTTAGGTCTCACCTTCAAGCGGTGCATAAAAATTTAACAAGCGCTTTAAACGGAACAAAAACAGTTGGTTAGGTTCCGCTTCGCTGCACATTATAACCAACAATTTTTGTCCGCTTAAGCGGGCGTTGAGGCTGTAGAATTACTCGATTTTAACAAAAACAAGTGTGATTTAAGGTTTGTAAATGCATTAGCAAAGTCGTTTTAATGGCTTAGAATGCGATACAGAGACTCAAAAAAATCACTAAATATTATTCAAAGAAAAATTCTACAGGCTCGCTATACATCATGGATTATCAAATGAAGTTGTTTATATGTTTGGCATTTCTGTTCGTCTGTTTTACGTCAAGTGCTAACACCCCCTATGAATTACCACGAAGCTCAGTAATCGAGCTTGAAGAAAAATCTAGTGGGCGTATCTACCCCTTGTTTATTCAACTGCCACCTTCCTACACGACGAATACTGACCAGATTTACCCGGTAATTTACCTCACCGACGCGCATTACAGCTTTCCAATTGTGAGTGGTGCTATGCGTTTTCCGATGAATAGCGGCCTAATGCAGCATGCAATCATTGTTGCAATGTCTTATGAGAAAGGTTCGAAGGGTGCCAGCAGCAGGATCAGAGACTACACGCCAACATCGGCGAAAGCCTGGAAGTTGCAGACTGGAAATGCTAAAGCGCACACAACTTTTTTGCGTGAAACCGTAATGCCATTTATTGAAAGCCAATATAGGGCGAGCAAAACGGATCGAACCTTTGTCGGTAATTCACTGGGCGGTTTATTTGGTGCTTATATTCTATTTACTGAACCGGATTTGTTTTCCAGCTACATATTGGGGAGCCCATCGGTTTGGTTTGATGATTACGCAATACTAAATATCCCCTTAACCAAAGCAAAGGCGAAGATAAAAGTATATTTATCCGTAGGCGAGTATGAAACGCCAGCTTTTGGCGAAAGGCAAGACATGGTTGCTGGTGCTATGCAGCTCAGAGACAGAATTACAGCATTAAGCAACGCAGAGATGGAGCTAAACTTTGCCGTCGTTTCAGGCGCCAGCCACGCCACAGCATTCCCGACTACGGCCATTCAAGGCTTGGATTGGGTATATGGTATAAAACGGAAATGATGCATAACAAATCGCGGCTTTCGGGGCCTGCGGCACCTACGACGCTCACAAGTTCGCGCGCATGCGACTTATGAGATCAACGAAAGAGATAAAATTTAATGTATAAAGTTGGCGTTGTTTTATTTGATGATTTCACAGATGTAGACTTCTTTCTTATGTATGACTTGCTTGGGCGAACAACTGATAGTTGGTCAGTTAGCATACTGGGAACTAAACCTGAACATTATTCCCATCTTGGTATGAAAGTTAAAACTGACGGACATATTTCTGAGGTAACGAATCAAGATGTCGTTCTTATAACGAGTGGTAAACGTGGCATTCCAGCCGCCATGAGAGATACTGAATTTATGTCAGCGCTGAATCTTGACCCAAAAAAGCAGCTAATTGGTTCGATTTGTGCGGGGTCATTTATCCTTCATGAGCTAGGTATACTAAAAGGTAAGCCGTTAACGACGAATCCAGACGCTAAGAGTGTTCTGCAAAGTATGGGAGGAGACGTTCAAGACTTACCTCTCGTGGTAGAAGGTAACGTAGCCACTGCCGGAGGTTGTCTCTCACTAATGTATCTAATTGGTTGGCTGGCAGAGCGGCTGTTTGACTCAAGTAAGCGAAAAGCTATACAGAATCAATTAATCCCAGCTGGACAGTTAGAACTTTTTGAAGAGCTCATTGCCACGACTATTCAATCAGCAGAGTTGAAAAATTCGCATAATCGGTTAGCCGGAGGTCTCTAACCACCAGCCCCCACACCACCCATCATGCACTCTTGATTGAGAAGATATGCAATGGGCGGTTCATCTTCCGTAATGAATAGTAATCCAAATGTCCTTCAGTGATACCAGACCTTGAGCAGCAAGGAACTCATTGCTTATACCTATGTTTATTCCTTTGGTTTTCGAGCTTCTGCAGGGCCCTTTGCTGGTGATACCACAAGCAATGGCGAGACGTTCACTGACACCCAACTTGATTATACTCCTCACTTTGGTGCGCGGTTTTCGCCATTGTCGCCAGTAGCACATTCTCAGTCTGCGCCGGATCCAATGATCTAAATCCACGGTAAGCTGATAAGCGTTTGCAACCAGATAGTAATATCCCCAGCCGCGTAAATATTGCGTCAATTTATGAATTTGTAGGGTCATTGAGATCCCCCAATTACGGTTGCTTAGCTCCCTGACTTTGGCCTTAAATCGCTTTAATGCACTGTCGTGGATCTGAATTTTGCCGTAACGGAGGGTAAACCCGAGAAACTTGGAGCCAGATACAGGCCCTTCCAGCAGTTTGCTCTTAATTCCTTGCCAATGTTGTTCAGCAAAGTCATAAAACACATCAATACTCATGTTGTCGTTGCCGGGTACCCCTTGTCTTGTGCTAGCTCATCTCCAGCCTACGCCTGATATGATGTTCTCCGGATGGCCGTCCCGTTCTCAGCTCGCAGTTTTGCTAGCGGCTTCCTCCAGACCTTTCCTCACGGAAAAACCCTTGCCATTCGCTAATAGTTAACGTCTAATAATCAAAAGGTTATATAGACGGTGATTTTCCTATAGAGGACTTTCACCTAATCAGCGCATACCCACGCTGGACGTGCACAAGAAATTAAACGCAATCAAAAACTTCTGGCTATGACTGAAAATAAGGTCTAAAATTAGCACTTATTTAAATATTTAATTGGTGTTGTTATGAGACAGGTTTTAGCTGATTGTTCAGCAAGTATTTCTGAGTTAAAGAAAAATCCAACAGCTTTGTTAAACGAAGCCGATGGTTCTGCTATTGCTATCCTAAACCACAATAAGCCAGCAGCTTATCTTGTACCAGCAGAGACTTATGAGTTTCTAATGGATATGCTCGATGACTACGAGCTTGCTAAACTTGTTGAAAATCGCCGCGGTGAGTTATCTGAAGCGGTGGAAGTAGATATCGATGACTTATAAGCTTAAATTTTTACCTGCTGCCAAGAAAGAATGGAGCAAGTTAGCTCCACCAATTCAAAGTCAGTTCAAAAAGAAGCTTAAAGAGCGTCTAGAAAACCCGCATGTACCTTCGTCTAAACTTCGTGGTTATGACTCAGTTTACAAGATCAAACTACGTACAGCAGGGTATCGCTTAGCCTATGAAGTCATCGACGATGAAATCGTGGTGTATGTGTTGGCTATTGGAAAACGGGATAAAGATGCAGTGTACAAAAAGTTAGCATCGAGGTTCTTGTAACGAGACTGTAGAATAACTCCAACAGCCAGATTTGACTAAAAAACGAGTCCCTGCAATCAATCCTAAGCGCTTTTAAGTCATTAGGTAATGCATTTGGAACCCATAAAACAGGCTTTTTTTCTTAAAAAAGAGAAATTCTACAACCTCAACAGCAGCATAATTGGCTAGCCGGAGGTTTCTAACCTCCAGCCCCCCCACACCACCCATCATGCACTCTTGATTGAGAAGATGTGCAATGGTCGATTCATCTTCCGTAATGAATAGTAATCCAAATGTCCTTCAGTGATACCAGACCTTGAGCAGCGAGGAATTCATTGCTAATGGCGATATTTATCCCTTTGGTTTTCGAGCTCCTACAAGCCCTTTTCTGGTGATACCACATAGGCAACGGCGAGACGTTCACTGACACCCAGCTTGATTAAACGTCTCACTTGGGTGCGCGGTTTTCGCCAGTAGCACATTCTCAATCTGCGCCCGACCCTATGATCGTAAGCGCTCAATACTAAACGTAAGTTTAACAAATAATCTAACAATACAGACATATATACCTGCACTTTATATCAGTTGCGAAACAATATAACGAATAAGTATCGATATTCATTGAATAGCATTGCATAAACCGTAAAAAAACAGTAGTCTGCGCTAAATTGACTAGATACGTATGTATAGTGAATAAGTATGCCAAAGAGTTCGGCTATTATTGACTAGCTGCAACACGAGATTCGCAATGATGAATAACACTCAAACAATCAAACAGCACAAATCAAAATCAAACTTCTGGATCTTTTTAATTCCTTCTTTGATCGGTTTATTCTTGTTTATGGCACCTGTTACCTATAACGGTGACATTACCATTCCTATTGCGATACTGGCGAAATCTATCCAAGCATTGCTGGGGGATTATCTTGTTGGCATCGTGACTGCAATCGTGGCATTTATGGCAGCAGCATCTATGCTTTTTCGTATTAAGAACCCGACTTTTATTGCTAACAGCACATTTTTAAATGGGTTATTCAATCCATCACCTCTTTGGTTAGCAGTACGCATCATAGGTGGTATTGCGGTAGTAATGACTTACTTTCAACTTGGACCAAAAGCCATTTGGGAAGGTAACACTGGTGGTTTAGTGCTTGAAGGTTTGCTACCAACACTATTTTCTGTCTTTATTTTCGCTGGTCTATTACTCCCACTACTGCTTAACTTCGGCTTGTTAGAACTGTTTGGTACATTGCTGTCAAAAGTGATGCGTCCAATATTCAATCTTCCTGGTCGTAGTGCGATTGACTGTATGGCTTCTTGGTTGGGTGACGGTAGTGTTGGTATCTTGCTGACCAGTAAGCAATACGAAAACAAGTTTTATACCGAGCGTGAAGCTGCCGTTGTTGGTACCACGTTCTCGGCGGTATCAATTACGTTTAGCTTGGTGGTGATAGCGCAAGTTGAGCTTGAACATATGTTCCTGCCATTTTATGCGGCGATCTGTTTAGCAGGTTTCGTTGCTGCAATGATCATTCCTCGCTTACCTCCACTAAGCTACAAGAAAAATACCTTTATTGATGGTACGGCTCCTGCACACGATGCTGATGCCATTCCTATGGGCCACTCTAGCTTTAGTTGGGGTTTGGAGCTTGCGCTAGAAAAAGCAGGAAGAGTGAAATCAATTAAAACGATTGTGACTGAAGGCGTTCAAAATGCAGTCGATATGGTTTTTGGTGTGCTGCCTGTCGTGATGGGGCTTGGTACAGTGGCATTGGTCATCGCAGAATACACTTCAGTATTTACATTCCTAGGCCAACCCTTCATTCCATACTTAGAGTTATTAGGTGTACCGGAAGCGACTGAAGCATCAAAAACGATTGTGGTTGGTTTTGCTGATATGTTCATCCCGTCGATTCTTGCTGCGTCGATTGAAAGTGAGATGACACGTTTTGTTATTGCGGCAATGTCAGTCACTCAGCTAATTTACATGTCGGAAGTAGGTGCACTGCTACTTGGTAGCCGTATTCCCGTAAACATTTTTGAGCTGTTTGTTATCTTCATTCTGCGCACAGTGATCACGCTACCAGTGATTGCTGGTGTCGCACACTTGATTTTCTAAGTTACCGATTATTTAAATGACAAATGTACGAAAGGCTTCCAGTTGTTGGTAGCCTTTTTCGTCTCTAACGATCACTCTTCAAATAAGGCTAACTTGATACGCCTTAGTCAAACGACGTTAACATCCAGCGACGCGAAAAATGGTCGAAATTGCGGCACCCAGTTTCCAAAGCGAAATGCACCTCCCTGCTAAACTTGAAGTGGTCCAAGGACTTGGAAGTACAGGTGGTTTTTGGTTTATTAAAGTAACGAAAGAGGATAAATTTCACTCGATTACTTATCAGGGAGCGCTGTCAAAAAAGCAGCTAACGCTAGAGCTTACAAAAATAAACCAATATTTGTATAGAAACACCTAATCGTCGACTAGCAGAATTTCTGCATTCGGGAGAAGTAATGGATTACAACACATTTTTACCTAGTAAAAGTCTATCTTCATTTATTAATTGCTTTTGGACGCTTGAAGTCGCTTCGGAAGAAAAGCCAGCAAAACAACGTATTGTTCCCGATGGCTGCATTGAATTAACCTTCATATTAGGCGATGACATTAAGCGCTATACCTCAGCAAATGATTACATACTGCAGCCACGCGCCATGGTACTTGGACAAACGGTTTCCCCTTTCTATATTCAACCAACAGGATATGTTCATACCTTCGCCGCCAGTTTCTTTCCTTATGCTTTCTCCCATTTTGTATCTAAGCCAATAATAAGTCTAAGAAATAAAGAAACATCAATTTATGAATTATTTGGGCATGATGAAGCCGCAGAGCTGGAAGGTGACATCATTCGAGCACTGGATACCAAGCAAAGAATTAAGATCCTTGAGAATTTTCTTCTTGCCAAACTGAGTGCCCCTCATACCATTGAGAACATTGTAAAAACAACAGTGGACGTTATATTTTCAAAAAATGGCAATGTATCCATTGATGCAATCACCGAGTCAAACCCCAATAAAAAACGCCAGTTAGAAAGAAAATTTTTGAACATGGTTGGCGTAAGCCCGAAAAATTTAAGTAAACTTGTGCGCTTGCAAGCGGCTTTAAAACTAATAATAAGCCAAGAAGACAGCCTTACGAGCATTGCGTACAAAAGCAACTATTATGACCAATCTCACTTTATTAAAGACTTTAAGGAATTCACAGGAGTCAACCCTCGCGATTTTCTCGACGACAAAAGCATGGCGCTTTCTTTGCTTTTCAACAAATAAGCAGATCTGTCGCTTTTTTACAATTTCTTGTTGCTACCCTGCTCTATCTTGAAAACTGCTCGCTCAAAGTAATACACGACCATCAACAGCGGCACATTAATCACACAGAATGCTAGCAGTACAGGCAAAACTACAAGGATGAAATAATGCACAGTATCGCATCAATTTTTGAGATCCCAGCAACAGACTTAGATCGTGCGGTAAAATTTTACGGCAGCATTTTTGCTTTAACGATTGAAATCATGGATATTCCAGGGATGAGAATGGGAATATTCCCTTACGAGGATCAAGCTACGGTTGGGGTGATTGTCCAGGGGGAAGGCTACTTGCCGTCTAGCTCAGGCATCACCTTATATTTAAATGCAGGCGAAGACCTTCAACTGGTGC
This sequence comes from Motilimonas cestriensis, assembly GCF_021295315.1. Lineage (GTDB taxonomy): Bacteria > Pseudomonadota > Gammaproteobacteria > Enterobacterales > CBDFNC01 > Motilimonas > Motilimonas cestriensis. The sequence goes on from NZ_JAIMJA010000001.1 coordinate 186,761, forward strand.
TATCAAAAGTAGAAGCAAATGGCGGAAAAATTCTCGCAGCCAAAACACCACATGCAGACGAAAGCGGTTTCTTCGCATTATTTCTAGACACAGAAGGAAACCGACTTGGCCTGCACTCTCCCAAGTAAAAAAGTTGCATGCTACCCAGCACATTGATATGAAACGGGCGACAAGGCAAAAGCGTATACCTTGAGCGCTCACACTATCATTGAAAGGTCACGAGTCAGCCAGCGCTCTTTGCTCTGGCTGACGGTTTTTCACAAGTTAATGCAACGTGTCACACCTGATTGCTGGGCAAATTCTTCATCATGACTGACCAAAATAAAGCCACTACGATAATCTTTTAGCGCCTGCGCCAGCATTATTTTTGAATCAAGATCCAGATGGTTATCTGGCTCATCAAGTAACAACAGTGGTTGCATTGATTGATGGCTAACAATCAACATCGCAAGTTTCATCTTTTCGCCGCCACTGAGCATGCCGCCAAGGCGAAAAACATTGTCACGACGAAAACCAACACCCGCTAGTAGAGTTCGCGCATCACTCTCAGCTATGCCATCACAATGTTGCGTCAAGTTATCCAACATCGATAATTCAGGCCGAACAGCGCCAAAATGTTGGTCAAGGTAATAAAGTGGTGTATTCAGCTGCAGCGCGCCTGTTTGCAGTCGCTCCTCACCTAAGAGTGTTTTCAAAAAGGTCGATTTGCCAGCGCCGTTTTGCCCTATTAGATGCACCTTATCAGCTGAAAAGATCTGCTGTGTAATGGGTTGCGCACTGCCGAATGCCAATCTCCCCTGCACAATAGAAACCACTTTGCGAGCGCGGCTTTGATTGTCTGCCAAATACAGTTTCTGACTTTTTATTTGCTCTTTTCTTGCGCTTAGCGCCTGCTGTGTTTCAAGCAGGTGAGCTTGGCGCAGTTGCTCATTTTTATTGCGGTTCGAGGCGCGAGCACTGGCTTTGTCTTTTTTGGCATCAAGTAAAATGGATGGCTGACTGCCCTCTTTGCGTAACTTGTTGCCTTGCGCGGCTCGTTGCTCTGCTTTTTCTCGATTGCGCTGCGCTTGCTCTACAAGCTGTTTTTTCTGTTTCTCAATACTGGCTAATTGACGCCCAACCGATTGTAACTCAATGTCTTTTTGTTCAGCGTAAATGTCATAGTTGCCACCAAACACTTGCAAGCCCAATTTAGACAATTCCCACACTTCTTGCATTTCTCGCAGTAATTCACGATCGTGGCTAATGAGCAAAATGGCTCCTTTAAACGCCTGCATCGATTCAATTAACCAATGCTTACCATAGCGATCAAGATGATTTGACGGTTCATCAAGGATCAACAGCTCAACATCGCTATCCAACAATTGCCACAGCTGTAATTTCGCTAGCTGCCCCCCGCTCAGTTGAGCGCAGGGAAAGTCAGGCGTTGGTGGTAACCCCATGGCGCTAAGCTGCGCACTAAGCCGGGCTGGAAGGTCCCATTCATCGCCAATCAGGTCAAACCAATGTGCTGAGCAATCGCCCAGCTCAATCTGCTTGAGCCCTTGAAGTACATCGTCTTTCGCCAAAAACTGCGCGATAGTAAGTTCGCCAGCAAGTAACTGCGACGGTTGCTGGCGATACACACCAAACGATGTTGGCAAAGTAACAGTGCCACTCGATGGGATTAGCTCGCCGCTTAATATTGATGCAAATACCGATTTTCCCACTCCATTGCGACCGACTAAGCCAACACGGCGCTTGGTCATTGAGCATGACAATTGTTGAAATAACACGTCACCGTTTTCAAATTGATGGTGAATATGGTGAGCTTGTAACACTGGCATAATTTGCCTCCTGTGTGACAGGGACATAAGCCGTAGCTAAATACAATTTAGTGATGAGAGCGATGCTAATACACGCACTTATAAAAGCGATTCAAATCAATGAATGAAAATGTAATGGCAACGAAATATCGGAAAGTGAGCTACGCCTACTAACCCTGTAGATCCAAAAATAAAGTAAGAAATGGATAACAGGTTTAGATCTTCATGTTGGCGTAAACTCCTCAAGAAATAGTGGAGTTATGTTAATCAGCTAACTGGACTAAAGTCAAGCCCGCAATAAGAAGCAATCCGTACCAACAGCCGCGATTATCAAGCAAACGATTTATATCAAATACTTTGAACAAGCTGGTGCTGACCAAGTTACTTTTAGGTGATATTATTTTTACAATGAGTTGGACAATAAAGTAACCGCTTTTCGTTGTAACTTATTTGATGCTCGGTATTTTAGTTTTTCGGTGAGCCGTTTTTCGCGGTACGAAAATATTCAAATTCAAGTGAGTATACCGCTAGTTTTACTTCGTTCAGCCGCATTAAAATCAATTTGGAATGTTATAAATGAGTATTTTACTTAACGCATATTGTACACACCTTATGCCTCCTTCATTAGCTTTTCCCCATACGCTTCATGGACGCCGTGATTTAACCAATCCTGAACTCACGCAGCATTTAAAAGGGTTTCAAGGCTATGTAATGGAAAAAGGCAACAAGGAAATGACCAAGATTAAATATCATCTCCTTAGGCACATTCAAAGAGTCAATCATCATTTTAGCTTTACTATTGAAGAGACTGATTTAGATGCTTTAGCACAATGGTCATTGGATTCTAACGCCATCCTTTTTCTCAAAGATGGCTCTATTCGTAGTCCAGTGGGAAGCGTCTTATTTACTCCAAGTGGTGATCTACCTGATCCAGCTGTTAACGTCCCCTTTTTACCCGAAAGTTACAATCGTAGGGAGCAGACAGAACACTTTCTCAAGCAAAATAATATTCCGGTGCCCAAGCTACCGCCTATTCCATGTGAGCAAGAGTTACTATTGCGGTCTGAAGATGCAATTTATCATCGTGCCATGGCTCTTTTTGTCGTCGCACTTAGGGCTGAATACCTTGCAACAGGGGAGCCTATTCAAATTGAGACCCTCAAGGAAAAAATTCCTGACGGATTTAGAGATCTTAGCCCTGCTGAAATCGTTTTTCTAAACGGTGAACCAAGTGAAGAAGAGGTCATACAATTTGCTTGGCGCTATGAAGGGGTTGCTTTATTACTTTGGGTACTAGGGTTGCTACCTGAGCTTGACTTCCCAAACTCAATTTGCGATGTGCCTAACGTAGCTAAAATAGCCTTTAACTGCGATGCCCTTAAAAAGGATATTAAATTGAAGCCAATCAATGAAGTATTGGATTGTTTGGATTTGCACTACCGACTTCATTGGCTATGCCGGCAGGCTGCGCTTGATGAAAAACCACTTCCCTTTGAAGTTGATAGTGGCGTTATTGTAGAGCGTCACTACGCACTAAACTGGCTAATTGGCTTTGAGGGCTCAAATTGGGATGATGTAGACACACCAACCTAAATTTGAAGACATACTCACTACAAAGCCAGCTAGTATATGCCCAAGCTCCAGTTGATTATTGGCCAACGCAGTAAACAACTGGAACCCTTGCTAATCCCGAAGTGCAACTGTCATTAAAGACAATGGGTAGCTATGACAATCCCTCTGTCTCATTCTTGTTTGCAGTAAAGCCATGCGGCAGCAGCTGCACTCTGCTGTTACCTATGGCGCCACATCTGCAGAGATGGCGCTAACTGAACTTATCGCTTTAGCCAGCAGCACAGTCGTATCGCGTTAAATCATTATAGGATAGACAACATTGGCCTGGGATTAACTAATACCAAGAATGCGATCAGGTTGAGCAAAACGGGCTAAAACCTAAAAAGCGAAAATCAGCCGCACGGATGCGGCTGATAAGCCACCGAAAGGTTTTAGTGGGCTCTTTTCGGTATTATTTTGCTGCTGCCAATTTTTGTGCCAGTCGTTTAATGTCAGCCAAGGCTTGCTGCTTCGAAGCACGGTGGCGCTCATCACCAAACTCCTGATATTCAGATGCTATTTCATAAAAAGCATCTGCGCCAAGGTACGGAGAAAGTTGCTCAATATGGCGCGAAAGATGATTAAACTCATACTTAGCCTCGCCTTTTTTAAAATCAAACTCGCCCCAAGACGCCAGTAATACCACCTTTTTACCACTGAGTATTGGCTCAAGAGGTTGGTCGCCACGGGCTAAATCAAATGAAAAGGTTTTGTCTACTCTTATCACTAAATCGAACCAAGCTTTGAGCACCGCTGGCATGCCGTAATTATACATAGGACTACTGAGAACAATAATGTCGGCTTTGATCACCTCATCAATTAACCTATCAGACTGGGCCAGTACGGTGCGCTGCTGCTCACTCAACTCTCCCCTGGCAAAAGCTGCAGCAATAAACGCTTCATCTATAAACATAGGCGGGGTTAAAGACAAGTCACGATGAATAACTTCAGCTTGATTATATTGCTGCTTAAACTCATCAATAAATGTCTCGCCTAACATCCGGCTTATTGACATATGATGCTGCTGAGTTGGATGAAACTTCCTGACACTTGCGCTAACATATAGAACATTTTCCATGACACTCTCCTTATTTTTCTGATAGGTGGAGTGTACAAATCGCGCCGTACTCGTGACAAATTAGAAAAAGCCTTAAATAGATAACTTAAGATTAACTATAGAGACACTATGCTGACGCAAATATCTTCCCTTAATTACCTCAAAACCTTTGTTATTGCGGCGCAGCACTTAAGCTTTAAAGCGGCCGCTAACACATTAAATATTTCACCAACGGCTGTATCGCATCAGATCAAGGGGCTTGAGTCACAACTTCGCGTGGCATTATTCGTACGCCACACCCGTGCCGTGTCTTTAACGGATGCCGGTAATAAACTGTTGATCGCCTGTTTAGGCGCATTTAGTCAGTTAGATGCAACGCTCAATGAATTACAACACGACAAACGCGATCTCAACATATCCTGTTGCAACTCATTTGCCGCGCTTTGGCTAACGCCAAGAAGCGCACAAATCAGCGCCGCTTTCCCTCGCAATCCATTAAAAATATGTGCCAGTGATAGCCTGATCGATTTTTCACGGGATCAGCATATCGATATTGCCCTGCGCTATGGTCCAGACCAACACAACCCATCAGAACAATTGCTTGCTATAGAACAAATAGGCCTATACCAGTCGGCACAATTAATTGATAACAATCCCAATCATTTACCATCGGCCCTATTTGTTACCCAATGGGCGAATGAAAGCGTGCTTAAGAACATCACATGGCAAAGTCATGTGGACGAACCTGGTTATCGTGTTACCGCTGTTGAGCAGGAATATTTTGTGCTACAAGCCATTATGTCTGGGCAGGGGGTTGGGCTACTAAGTGATATCCTCGCCAAGACGGCTGTTGAACAAGGCTGGATAGTACCTGTAGCGGGCTTTACCGCGTTTACAGGTTATCGCTATTGGTTACGGGTTAATCCGGCGCGTAAAGAGATAGGCGCGGTAAAACAATTTAGTGATTGGATAAAGAATGAATTTTAAGCCTTTTTTAACTGAGAAGGTATGAAATAAACCTTGATACGAGTGCTGGCATCACGCACAAAACATAATCTATAACGATAGTCCACCTAACTGATAATTTTCAGCTACCTTTGGTAAAAGAGCGCAAACAGGACAACTAAACAATTAATGAACAAAAAGATGATAGGAACCCTTATCGCCATCGGTATTGTCTTATTTGCTGGCGCAGCCAGCTATCACTATGAAAAAGAAAGAATAAAGCAAATCACTAAAGAAACCCTGCTTTTTCGTATTGATAGCTTTGAGCAATACCTGCACTTAATGTCTGCCAGTAATATAGCCATGCGAAACGCAATGCGTAGCCATTATCAGCTTGCCCGACAAGGTGATCTAACCAACCATATTCTTGATAGCCTAGCTTTCTTTGAACAATACCAAGTTTATTCATTGCCTGAGGTTTATAACCCTGCTGATCCTAACTACCTAAATGGCACCCTCACTATCGCTGGTGAGGTAGATATCAACTCTCCTAACTTGCGTCACGAACTCACCGCGGCAATTTCCCTTAATGAACAGTTAGCGGTCTATGTAGGTGAAGCCAAATTGGCCCTTTGGACTTATTATATTTCCAAGCAAAAATTTGTGTATATATTGCCCAAGTTGCCCCTCAATCAATATCAGTTTTCTGAAAGTTTGTACTTGAAACCGTTTTGGCAACAACTTGAGCCGCAATCTAACCCTGAAGGCAGGCAAATGATTACCGACTTATACGAAGATTCTGCAGGACAAGGCTTAATGGTCACCATTGCCAGCCCTGTTTACTATCGCGGCGACTTTCTCGGTGTTATCTGTGTTGATGTCGGCATCGATTACTTACAATCGGTATTAAGAATTGGCGAGGCGGTTGGCGAGTCGGTATTGATAGATGAAAATGGCCTACTCGTTGCCACAGCTGGTGAGCCCAGCGAGGGCAAAAAATCCAATATTGTTTATTTACCTACCGCGCAGCAATGGCTCGAGCTTGATAGCAGTTGGGTTTATGCCGAGGAAATCAAGCCTGGCGAGCTGTATTTTGTTCATTCGTTAGCAAAGACTGAGCTGATGTTAGCAGCAATCCGCAAGTCTTTAACCGTTTGGCTGTTGTTGTTGCTCGGCTGCGTGCTGAGTTACTTAGCTTATAGCCAATATTGTGCATCGGTAAAACACAGGCAACTAATGCTGATCGACCCGCTGACTAAGCTCTACAACCGACGCGGTTTAGAAATTTTAGTTACACCTATTTATGCGCATTTAGCTCGAACGCAGCAATACGCGGCCATTTTATTAATTGATATTGATAAGTTTAAACAAGTTAACGACACCTATGGCCATGGTATTGGTGATGAGGTGCTGAAATCGACCGCAAAAATATTAAATAGAACCAATCGTAAAAGCGCTATTTGTGCCCGCTGGGGCGGTGAAGAGTTTATGGTGTTTTTACAGGCCGCAACCCCTAACGGCGCGATGTTAGTGGCCGAAAGAATACGGCAACAAGTTGAAAACAACACGCTAAGTGCGCAAAACTTAAACATCACCATTAGTGTCGGTATTGCTGTCACTCAAGGTGAAATGACGTTTGAGATGCTCGTTGAGCAAGCTGATAGCGCACTATACCAAGCGAAACAAAATGGCCGAAATCAGTCTGTGCTATTTACCCAACACATTTAATTTTGATGGCCTATCACCCTGCCCTACTTCACAGTGTAAACTAGCCGCTTGTCTACTATGGGTGAGTATCTAGGTAATCACTCACCCATGCTGCAAAACCAAGCCCCCCGGGTTTATTCATGACCGTGCTTGGCTTGTTTGTTAACAGGTGCCAATGTTGCTTAATATTAGCCACACCAATACTTTGCTTAAAAAAGCCAAACATCACATCGTCATTTGCCGAATCGCCGATAAATGCACAGTGTTGCTGGATTTGGTCTGAATCAAACTGATGATGACGCGCCAGCCAGTCGCGCGCGCCTTTTAGTTTGTCGTTATCCCCCAGCCACATATTAATGTGAATGGAGCTCGCCGTGGCATTGACACCGCGCTGTCTGATAAAGGCTAACACGCTGGCAACTTGCTCTGCGCTAACACCAGAAACCGCTTGATTAAAGTCAATCGCAACATCGTAACGGCGATAATCATTATCCTGAGCCAGCTGTAGTTTAGGGTAAGTACATACAATTTCGGTCGCCAGTTTAGATAACCGCTGTCGGTTTGCTTTTCTTGCTTGGCGATCGCAGCTGTCAATGTAGCTTAACTGCTCTCCTTCAGATTCAATGGTAAATGCGCCGTTTTCACCAATAACGGCGCTAACAGGCCATAATCTGGCAATTTGGTCACACCAACCCGCACAAGCCCCCGTTACAGGCACAACTTGAATGCCCGCTTGTTGTAAACGATACAGCGCAACTAATGTTTCTGCGGGTAACTTGCCTGCTAGGGTCAGGGTATCGTCTACGTCGGTAAACAAGACCTTGATCGGGTTTAAATCAGGTTTTATCGTCATAAAATAATCGTTCTACTCAGCTAAGTTTGCTCAGAGCGATGGCTCGCTCATCGGCTGCTATTGTTCTCAACTGTAAGCTTAAACTAACGGATTACACTGCCGGATTAAACTAAGTTGAGGTTATTTGATTCCCGCGGTCATAAATGACTGCATAAATTGGCGCTGAAAAATTAAAAAGATAGCCAGTAATGGCGCAATAGCGATTAAGGTTCCGGCACTTAATACGCCCCAATCGACCCCAGTTTCAGGTGAGCCAAAAAGTGCTAAGCCCACTGTAACAGGCCGACTTGCTTCGGTGTTTGTGATCACCAATGGCCATAAAAAATTATTCCAATGGTAACTCACTGAAACCAGTGCATAAGCAAGATAAGTCGGCTTAGCCAGCGGCACATACACTTTAACTAATATCGCAAGTGGCCCTAAACCTTCAATTCGGGCGGCGTCGTGCAGCTCTTGGGGCATTTGTTTAAATGTTTGGCGCAGTAAGAAGATACCAAACGCGCTGGCAATGTAGGGCAAGGCAATGCCCAAGTAACTATCAACCGCCCCTAGTTGAGCAATAAACTGATAATTTTCACTGATGAGTATTTCTGGCATCACCATCAATTGCAGTAATATCAATACAAAGACAACATTGCGACCGGTAAATTTGACTCTTGCTAAGGCGTAACCTGCCAGTGTGCATACCAGTAATTGGGCAATGAGCAAGATCGAAACACTGGCAAAAGTATTGATTAAATAGCGGGTAAAAGGCGCCATTTGCCAAGCTTGTTGAAAATTATCTAAGCTGATTGGCTCGCTTAAATCGAAAGTAATTGCCGCGGAGCCGGTATGAAGCGACGCCCACAGCATATAAAGCAAGGGCGAGATCCAGAGCAACGCCAATACCCACGCGGCAAGGGTATTACTCGCACTAAACCATTTAATGGATGCCGCTGAGCCCTTAGCGGAATTGATACTCATTGGTAATGTACCTTATTGCGAGATAAAGCAAATTGCAGCGCCGAAACAAGCGCTAGCACCGCCAACAAAAACAAGGTTTGAGTAGCAGCATAAGGTTGATCTAAATAAGAAAACGCAGTTTCATAAATATAGTAAAGCAACAAAGTGCTGGCGTTATTTGGCCCACCTTTAGTAAGAATAAATAAGTGGTCAACCAACTTAAACGCGTTAATCAATGCATTAATCAGGACAAATAAAGTTGTCGGAGCCAGTAACGGCATGACCACCTTACGAAATCGATACCATCGACTCGGCGACTCAAGCCGAGCGGCTTCGATAAGATCACTGGGCAACGATTGCAGCGCCGCAAGATAAAAAATCATAAAGAACCCCGCTTCCTTCCAGATAGTTAACATCATTAGTGCGCCTAATGAGGTGTCGGGATCCCCCAGCCAGTTATAGCCATTAATACCAAATACGCTTAAAAAACGGTTCAGCAAGCCAATATTGGGTTCATAAAAAAACAGCCATACGTTGGCAGCGGCCACCATAGGTAACAAGGTGGGTAGAAAAAAACCTAACCGTAAAAAACTGCGCCCTTTGAGCTTTTGGTTAACCCAAAGCGCCATGGTTAAGGCGAGAATAACGGAGGTTGGCACCGTGAATAGTGCATACCAAGCGTTATTGGTCAGCGCTTTGATGAACACCGGATCGTCGGCGAGATAATGAACGTTATCAAAGCCAGTGTAGAGCGTTGAGCCTGAACCGGTTGAGCTAAAAAAGCTGCTAAAAATACTATTAATCACCGGAAGGTAGGTAAACGCCCCCAATAGTGTTAACGCAGGTAGCAAACATAACCAAGCAAAAACCCATGGCTGACGACGCCAAGGGGACGTAAACAAAAAATTGCGCATAATGTTCTCAAATAGCGAGAGCGAGGCTCTCGCTGTGTTGATCGTTTCAGTGAGTCGATTGACTAAGAGCGATGTTTACGCAGCACCCGCTCAGCTTGTGCTTGCGCCGAGTCTAAGGCCGCTTTAGGTGGTTGCTGGCCAATTAAAGCCGATTGGATCGCATCATCAAGCATTTTGCGTACGCGTCCTGCTTGATACGTCGCCAATTCAGCAGTGGCATGCTCAAGCTGATCACGGGCCACCAGCGCTTGCGGCACTTTTTTCGTGTAGTCGATTAGGCTTTCAGTGTCATAAGCGGCGCTGCTAACGCCCACATAGCCAGTGGTCTTACTCCATTGCGCAGATTGCTCTGGCGATGTCATAAATTTGATCAACTCAAAGGCGGCTTGTTGCTCTTGCTCGCTGCCGTTGCGAAATAGATAAAAATTGCCGCCACCGGTGGGAGAGCCTTGCTCAATATTGCCAGGTAGCTGCGCTACACCCACATCAAAGGTTGCATTTTTCAACACCGCGGTCAGGTTGCCGGTACTGTGCCACATCATGGCTGTTTTTTGCTCGAGGAAATTTTGACGTAATGTTCCCCATTCGATGGTGCCCTTTGGCATTACTTGATCTTTGTTACTCAAGTCGAGCCAAAACTGCAATGCTTCCACGGTACCGGGACTGTTAAAGTTTACCTGAGTACCGTCGGCGCTCATTAAGCGTTCACCATTTTGCTTGGTTAATGCGCCAAACATCCAATAAGGATAACCCGTTGAAGGGATCATTAAACCCCAACGCTCTACTTCCGCGGCACTGTTTTTCTTCACTAGTTTGGCAGCGGTTTTACGAAGCGCTTGCCATGTTGTTGGTGGTTTTTCAGGATCAAGGCCAGCCGCACGAAAAGCGTCTTTGTTGTAATACATGACGATAGTGGAGCGCTGAAAAGGGACCCCCCACGTTTTTTGCTCAGATTGTCCATTTTCCATTAGCGCTGGATAAAAGCTGTTAAGCCACGCTTTATCTTCAGGCGTTTTCACAAAGTCATCAAAGGGTCTGATCACGCCCATGTCTTTTAGTTCAAGCATATCAATGGAAAACAGTACCGATGTTTGCACTGGCTCGCCGCCTTTTAGTGCAGCAAGGGCTTTTATACGAGCATCATTATAATTACCCGCATAAATTGCATTAACGGAGATGTCAGGGTGTTGCCCTTCAAATTTTTCGATCATGCCGTCAACCACTTCAGTCAGCGGCCCCCCGACGGCAACCGGGTAATACATGGTTAATTCAGTGGCAGCATTTACCGAGCATGCCGAAACACTCAGCACGGTGCCGCACAGCCATTTACGCAAAGTCAACATAGTCAATTTCCTTTTCTGTTAGCGATATTCGTTGTTTCGTTTGTGGACAAAAATAGTGGCAGTCTTGTTGCGACCACTGCAGATAAAGCTGAGTACCTAGCCGAAACTGAGGTGCGCCAGCCACTTTGATACAGATAGATTGCTCTTGATACGTGGCGGTAAGTAACGTGCAGTCACCCTGATAATCCATTTTGACGAGCGTACAAGGTAAGCCGTGCTCTGCCAGTGATAAATCTTCGGGGCGGATGCCGAGCAGGTATTGGTGATCGTGGCAACGAAATATATTCATCGCAGGCGAGCCAATAAACTGCGCCGCAAAAATTGTTTTAGGGGATTGATAAAGTGAATGCGGCGAACCACACTGCTCCACATTGCCTTGGTTTAGCAACACCACCTGATCGGCCATCGACATGGCTTCAACTTGATCATGGGTCACATACACCACTGTCAGCCCTAGCTGTTGTTGCAACGCCCTCAATTCATGGCGCATTTGCGCTCTTAATTTCGCGTCAAGGTTACTCAAGGGCTCGTCCATTAGACACACTGGGTGTTGTGACACAATCGCCCGCGCTAAAGCAACGCGTTGACATTGCCCCCCTGACAATTCTGCGGGCTGCTTGTGCTGGTGTGCCTCTAAAGAAACCAATGCTAAGGCATGTTTTAAGCGCTCTTGTTGCTCAGCTTTAGGCAACTTTCTGGCTTTAAGGCCAAACAGAATATTGTCATTAACACTTAAATGCGGAAACAAAGCATAGGATTGAAACACCATACTGATCCCGCGTTGTGACGGCTCTAAATCGGTAATGTCTTGACCTTTTAAGAAAAACTGACCACTAGAAGGCGATTCTAAACCCGCTAGTATTCTTAATAAGGTAGTTTTACCACAACCTGATGGACCCAGTAGTGCAACGAACTGTCCTTGCTCGACACGTAAACTAATGTCATTGAGCGCTTTATATTCATGCCATTGCTTACTGATGTTACGCAGTTCAAGCTCACTCATTAATAGAGTCTCCTAGGTGAATATCTACCTGATGCTGTTGGCAAAGGTGTTGTAGGGCAGGAATATTTTTTTCAATAAATAGATCATCAATGGCAGATAAGTGCGCCACTCGGGCATTCGCAGCGCGTTGATATTTCGTGCTATCGGCGAGCAAAAATTTACGTTGGCTATTAGCCAGCAACGCTCTGGTTAATTCGGCCTCTTCAGGCTGAAATTCAAATAACGCACCTTGCTCATCAATAGCCGCAACGCCACATAATGCAATGTCAGCACGAAACTGATGGATGAACTGCGTGGTATGAAAACCACTGGTATCTTGATCTTGAGTGCGTAATTTGCCACCCGCAACCCAAGTTTCAATATTCTCGAAAGCGGTTAATTTCATCACCGCATGCAGGTTGTTAGTGATAACAGTAAGGGCGATATCTTTGGGTAAAACCTCTAACACTTGCGCGACGGTGCTACCGTAACCAAGGAACACCGTGCTCTCAGGTAATAAATAGTTAACCACCTGACGGGCTATCGCTCGTTTGGCGTCAATATTGTGAACTTTGCGCTGGGCATAAGCCTTATTGGTATTGGCAGCCAATAAGGCAACGCCGCCATGCTGACGCCGGGCTAATCCGCGCTCACACAGATCATTAATAGTGCGTCGAATCGTTTGCGTGGTGACCGCATATTCATCCGCGAGTGATTCCGTGCTGATATAGCCATCACGCTTTAACCGCTGCAAAATGTCTTGTTGACGTTGGTTTAACACAATCCGCCTTACCTGCCTTAGATGTTGATGAAACCTCAAGCGCCTTAGGTTCATATGAAAACAATAATGTTCATATGAATGTACGAGAATTGTATGACGCTTAATTGACTAAGACATGACCGTTAAGTGAAACTGGCAAAATACCAAAAAGGTGCTATTGCGATCAGATCTGGCCCCTTGTTTAAAAAAAAGGGGCTTAAAACAGCGCTTATTACACGGTTTATTAACGACTCAAGGGAGCAGCTTGGCTGCGGCTTGTTGAATTACTTGGCCAGAATGCGGATATCCCTTCACCCTGCTTTTCATTGTGATATTCTAGCGCCCTGTGTTTAGCGCCAATTTAACGGAAACCATATGTCACGAATTGAAACCAACTCTGCCCTCACCTTTATTACAGGTAAAGACGCCGCTCTAGAGGACTCCATTGAAACCATGCAAACCAAGCTAAAAAGCGTTGGTTTTGATATTGAAGAGGCGTCATGGCTAAATCCTGTACCTAATGTGTGGTCTGTGCATATTCGTGACAAGGACTGTCCACTGTGTTTTACCAATGGTAAAGGCGCCAGTAAAAAAGCCGCTTTAGCCAGCGCCTTAGGTGAGTTTTTTGAACGTTTAAGCTGTAACTATTTTTGGGCTGATTTCTACTTAGGTAAAAAAAATGCACAAAGTGATTTCGTGCATTATCCAAACGAGAAATGGTTTAACTTAACCGATGACAACAGCCTGCCAGCGGGCATGCTAGATGATTATTTACGCCAACATTACAACCCACAAAATGAGCTCACCGCGCGTCACTTAGTGGATTTTAACTCTGGTAATGAAAAGCGCGGTATTTGCGCCCTGCCCTTTACTCGCCAAGACAATCAAGAAACCGTTTATATTCCAATGAATATCGTGGCGAACTTGTATGTCAGTAATGGCATGTCGGCAGGTAACACGCGCACCGAAGCGCGGGTACAAGCCTTATCTGAATTATTTGAGCGCAGTGTAAAAAATAAAATTATTGCTGATGGTATCAGTTTGCCTGAAATTCCAGCCAAAGTGATCGCCAGCTACCCAAGCATTAAAGCGTCAATTGATAAGCTAGAAGCAGAAGGCTTTCCTATTTATAGCTACGACGCTTCCTTAGGCGGTAAATACCCAGTGATATGTGTGGTATTACTTAACCCTACTAATGGCACTTGCTTTGCTTCTTTTGGCGCACACCCTAAATTTGAAGTGGCTTTTGAGCGCACTGTGACTGAATTACTTCAAGGTCGTAGTTTAAAAGACTTAGACGTGTTTTACCCACCGACATTTGATAATGATGACGTGGCCGATCACCACAACCTTGAAACCCACTTTATTGACAGTGCCGGTTTGATCTCGTGGGATTTATTCAAGAAAAAAGCCGACTATGAGTTTGTTCATTGGAACAGCGAAGGCAGCTCACCTGATGAATTTGATGCGCTAATGGCCGCATTTGATGACATTGACCAGCCTGTGTATATTGCCGATTACGAGCACTTAAATGTGTACTCATGTCGTATTCTGGCGCCGGGCTTATCTGAAATTTACCCGGTTGAAGATTTAGTATGGCGCAATAATACCGGCGGTAACAAGCTGCGCAAGTTGATGTTTAAACTATCGAAAAACTGGTTTGACCAAAAACAGGCAAGCAAAGTGCTCGATTACTTAGATGCACAAGACTACAGCGAACAAGAGCGGGTATTTGAGCTGATAGGGTTGGCGTTTGAAGCCGGTAATCCATGGAAAACCTTGCGTGTGGGTGAGCTTCGCTGCTTACTTTCAATCACGCTAGGCGAGCTAGAAGAAGCGCAAGAATGGGCGCAGTGGACCTTAGATTACGGTCAGTCAACCCTTAGCCCTGCGCGCATGCGTTTTTACGACTGTTTAAGCCAAGCGTTGCAGCTTGAGCTTGACGAGAACCGCAAGCGTAAACAATACCTCAACGTGTTTGAGCGCATGTACAGCGCCGAATTAGTACAGCAAGTGTTTGATCTGATCGATTTAAAACAACCAAATAATGGTTTAAGTCCGATCAATTACAAGCTAGAAGGCCAAGCGTTGCATCAAAAACTGCTGCAAGCCTACGATAAACTGCAAAAAGCCAAAGCGGCGCACGCAGCGAAGACGCACAAGCTGTAATTAATTTTCGGTCAATTACAACATAGGCAGTCGATTATGCTGCCTATGTTGTGCTGATTTGTGATCTTTTTGGCTCAATAAACCCTATCTTAAATAAGGTTAAAGACCTTTATTCAAAAGGTTTTTAACCCTTACTCGTAATATTTTCTTAGTGCATGAACTGAAATATCAGCATTGACTAGAAATGTAGTAAAATTACAAAACAAAATCATGATAAATGATCACGATCAATTTCCAGCCCCAATCCCTCTGCTATATTTTGTTTCAGAGAATAGAAACGTAGAGGTGAGGAGAGAATGATGACATTATTGATTCAATTACTGCGCATTCTTGATTTTGCCCAAATGGCAAATACAGTACTAGCCTTCATCGTTTCACCTCGCGTTTATCACACCACCCAACTGACTACCTTAGCGCTTCAACACCAAGTAATACATGGCATAACAGCCATAAAAACAGCCGACTTTTCATTATCCAATCATTGCTAAGCTTTTATTTAATGATTGATTTAATAAAGAAAACGATTGCTGGTAATAATACTTGGGGTCGATTAGGCTAGAAGTAAAAATAAAGTGGTTAATAAATAACAACAAGATGAATACTGCTTATGGCCATGGTTAAGATTTCCAGTCCATCATCTTGAAGCATTAAAACAACATGGCATGTTAAACATATAGCTGTTAATGGCTTAGTCCATTAATGAAAATTAGTAATACATACTGTAGGAATACCGTTATGGCAGAACTTAAAGAACAACTTACCCAAGCTTGGGCTGGCTTCACCGAAGGTGACTGGCAAACAGAGGTAAACGTTCGTGACTTCATCCAAAAGAACTACACCCCATATGAAGGTGATGATTCTTTCTTAGCTGGCCCAACTGCGGCGACCGACACACTTTGGGAAAAAGTGATGGAAGGTATCAAGCAAGAAAACAGCACTCACGCACCGGTAGATTTCGATACTTCTGTTATCTCAACAATTGTTTCTCACGATGCAGGTTACGTAAACAAAGACTTAGAAACCATCGTTGGTTTACAAACTGAAGCGCCACTTAAACGTGCGATTATCCCTAACGGTGGTATTCGTATGGTTGAAGGCGGTATTGCTGCATACGATCGCGAACTTGACCCAGAAGTTAAGAAAATCTACACCGATTACCGTAAAACACACAACCAAGGTGTGTTTGACGTTTACACTGGCGCGATCATGAAGTGTCGTAAGTCTGGTGTACTAACAGGTTTACCTGATGCTTACGGCCGTGGTCGTATCATTGGTGATTACCGTCGCGTAGCGCTATACGGTATCGACTTCCTAATGGCTGATAAAGCTCAGCAACACAAGTCGCTAGAAGCGGAGCTTGTGGCAGGTACTCAATTAGAAGACACGATTAAACTACGTGAAGAAATCTTCGATCAATACCGTGCTCTAGGCCAAATGAAAGAAATGGCGGCCAAATACGGTTTCGATATTTCTAACCCAGCAACAACGGCACAAGAAGCGATTCAGTGGACTTACTTTGGCTACCTAGCTGCGGTTAAATCACAAAACGGTGCAGCGATGTCTTTCGGACGTACTGCTACGTTCCTAGACGTGTACATCGAGCGTGACCTAAAAGCGGGTAAAATTACTGAAGAGCAAGCGCAAGAGCTGATTGACCACTTGGTAATGAAGCTGCGTATGGTTCGTTTCCTACGTACGCCTGAATACGATACGCTGTTCTCTGGTGACCCAATCTGGGCAACTGAGTCTATCGGTGGTATGGGTACAGATGGCCGAACTTTGGTAACTAAGAACGCTTTCCGTTTCCTAAACACACAATACACTATGGGCCCATCACCTGAGCCAAACATTACAGTATTGTGGTCTGAAAGCTTGCCATCAAACTTCAAACAGTACTGCGCCAAAGTATCTATCGATACGTCTTCTATCCAGTACGAAAACGATGACTTGATGCGTAACGATTTTGACAACGATGACTACGCTATCGCATGTTGTGTTTCGCCAATGATCGTTGGTAAACAAATGCAGTTCTTCGGTGCCCGTGCCAACCTTGCTAAAACGCTACTTTACGCCATCAACGGTGGTGTAGATGAGAAGATGAAAATGCAAGTGGGTCCTAAGACGATCCCTGCAATCACTAGCGAAGTGCTTAACTACGACGAAGTTTACGCTAACTTAGACCACTTCATGGACTGGCTAGCTGAGCAATACGTCACAGCACTTAACTGTATTCACTACATGCACGACAAGTACAGCTACGAAGCTGCGCTAATGGCACTGCATGATCGCGACGTATCTCGCACCATGGCATGTGGTATTGCCGGTCTGTCTATTGCTGCTGACTCATTAGCTGCAATTAAGTACGCAAAAGTTAAACCAATTCGTGACGAAGACGGTATCGCGGTTGATTTTGATATCGAAGGCGACTATCCAAAATTCGGTAACAACGACCCTCGCGTTGATGACATTGCTTGTGAGCTTGTTGAAAGCTTCATGAAGAAAATCAAAGCGCGTCCAATGTACCGTAACGCTCGTGCGACTCAATCTATCCTGACTATCACATCAAACGTGGTATACGGTAAGAAAACAGGTAACACACCTGACGGCCGCCGCGCAGGTACACCGTTTGCTCCGGGTGCTAACCCAATGCACGGTCGTGATGAGAAAGGTGCGGTTGCATCATTAACATCGGTATCTAAACTGCCGTTTGCTTACGCACAAGATGGTATTTCTTATACCTTCTCTATCGTGCCAAATGCACTAGGTAAAGACGACAATTCACAACGCGCTAACTTAGCAGGTTTGATGGATGGTTACTTCAAGCACACGCCAAACACCGAAGGTGGTCAGCACTTGAACGTAAACGTAATGAACCGTGAAATGCTACTAGACGCAATGGAAAACCCTGAGAAATACCCTCAGCTAACCATTCGTGTATCAGGTTACGCGGTACGTTTTAACTCGCTGACTAAAGAGCAACAAAACGACGTTATTACTCGTACTTTTACTAGCTCGCTTTAATAGCTCGCTTTAATCTTCGATAACATACATCTTAGATTAACTTGAGAACCAAAAGCCTTGCTCAGCAAGGCTTTTTTTTGCCTGTTATTTTGAACTCGCACAACCACTGTAGACTGATACGCATGTAGCAATAAATTAACCCTTGTGGCTTGCTTTAACACGTTCCAACTCTTTCTTCACTTACTTAATACAAGTCATCCGAAATACACTATTTTTCAGGTTAGTTCTACTCGACTCTTTTACGCAGCGGGTTCTTTGGTTACAATTACGCTATTGTTCGCTCACGCGAATGCTATTCCTATTAGGTATTTATGACTGCTACTACGAACCCAGAAACCATTAATATTCAAACCGATGTCTCGCCCGACTTTGGCAAAGTAACCGGAAGAATTCATTCTGTGGAAACCTGTGGCACAGTTGATGGACCGGGTATCCGTTTCATTATTTTTACTCAAGGCTGCTTAATGCGCTGCCAGTATTGCCATAACCGTGACACTTGGGATACGGAAGCAGGTAAAGAAACCACAGTGCAAGAATTAATGGACGACTTAGTTCAATACCGCCACTTTATGAATGCGTCAGGCGGCGGCATTACTGCTTCTGGTGGCGAGGTAATGTTACAACAAGAGTTTGTTCACGCCTTATTTAGCCAAGCGCAGAAGGAAGGTATCCACACTTGCCTTGATACCAATGGTTTTGTTCGTAAAATGACGCCGCTGGTCGATGAGGTATTAGACGTTTCCGATCTAGTGATGCTTGACATCAAGCAGATCCACAATGACGCCCATATAGCCTTAACTCATGTCAGTAACAAATACACCCTTGCCTTTGCCCAGCACTTAGCACAGCGCAATCAAAGGACATGGTTACGATATGTAATTGTACCCGGCCACACCGATGATGAACAATCGGCTCGTGATTTAGGTGAGTTTATTAAGCCAATGAAAAACATCGAAAAAATTGAGTTACTGCCGTATCACGAATTAGGTCGTCATAAGTGGATTGCCATGGGTGAAGAATACCCACTAGAAGGTGTCTCGCCGCCATCTCGAGAGGTGATGAATAACATCAAGGCAATTTTAAGCGAATATCACGACAACGTGATTTTCTAATCAATTACAATGGATAATCTCGCAATAGAATTTACCTTTTTGAGTGGCCTTGCGCTGCTGTGCGTGATTTTTTTAGTCGCTTGCTGTTTGTACCGAACCTTTCCCTTTCATCATATCCCAAGTGACCTGCAGCAGCGGTGTTTAGGCATTGCTGTCGCTTTATTGCCTTTGTGGTTATTAAAAGCGGGTTTACATCCTGGCTTAGAAATGCATTTCCTTGGCTTAACGGTGGCCACCTTGATGATTGGCTGGCATTTAAGTTTGCTCATCGGTGTCGCTAATTTACTATTACTCGGTATTTGGCAGGGTAGCTCACCTGCGCAGATAACCATTGAAGCCCTACTTGGCGTCGCGTTGCCCATAGGCATCACTGTTAGTGTATTAACTGGCTACCGCCGTTATCTGCCACAGCATTTTTTTATTTATATCTTTGTTTGTGGCTTTTTTGCTGCCGCCTTAGCCATGCTCGGCCGCCATCTTGCGCTGGGACTATTTTACTTAATTGATGGCCAATACCGAGCATCTGCAGTAACAGAGGATTATCTCTATTTATGGCCTTTATTGCTTTTTCCAGAAGCCCTACTCAACGGCATGGCCGTAACATTAATGGCGACCTACCGTCCACAATGGCTTACTTCCTTCAGAGATAAAGACCTTAGCTAACCCGAGTTCTGGATAAGCAAAATAGTATATTTTGCCTGCAAAAATGCGGTAAATAGACCTAAAAAGGACGTTGAACTTTGCGCCTTGATATTGTTTTGGTATATATCCCTATACGCTTTGCGTTTTCATCCCTGAAAACGAAATTTTGCAGTAAAAACAAACTTTATCCGCTCGTTATAAGCTTAAGCAAAAATGAGGCTAGCTAACTAAAACCTATATTTTCGATGTGATTTAAAAATGATATCTAATTTACGTTAAAATCAAGCAAATATTCCATTCCTACTTAAGCTAAATATTATAGTGCTAGTTAAAACTAGCGTATTTACTCAGCAGGATCGAGATATGAAAGTAGCATGGAAAGTCGTAGGAGCGTCTTCACTGGTTTTAGCTATTACCATTACTTTATTGTCTTGGTATCAATACAGTGAAATGACTCAAAACCTTAAAGCCCAATCCCACAGCGCGGTGCAAGAGTCTAGCTCAGCACTAAGCCAGCAAATAACCCATTGGCTCAACGGTAAAATTGATATCATCAACATTATGGCCCAAGTGATTGATGCCGATTTCAACAAAGACAATATTCAAAAGACATTCGATAGTCCGTTACTGAAACAAGAATTCTTACTGATTTTTGGTGGCTTAGATACTGATGGTATAGCCATGACTAACGATCCTACTTGGCAACCAAAAGACTGGGATGCTCGTAAACGCCCTTGGTATAACGTAGCAAGAAACAGTCGCGAAGCTGCAATTACCGAGCCCTACGCTGACGCAGTAACCAAGGATATACTGATTTCTGTGGTCGCCAAATTCTCCGATAAAGGCGATTTTAAGGGGGCATTTGGTGGTGATTTAAGCCTGAAAACGGTGTCTGAAGCCCTTAATACCGTTAACTTTAACGGCTCTGGCTATGCATTTTTACTCAGTGGAGCAGGAAAGGTTATCTCTCACCCTAATGGTGATTTTAATGGTAAGGACTATAGCCAAGTATTCGGCGGTAAAAAAATAGCCCTAAATCAGGGAATCAATGAAGTTGAAATAAATGATAACGCGTATTGGGTCAGCTTTATTCCGCTCAAAGATTTGAAAGGATTAGATTGGTACTTAGCCGTGGTCGTCGATGAAGATATCGTGATGGCGTCAGCCGATGTGATAGCGTGGCAATCATTGCTAGGTGGTATTATCAGTGTGATCATCGGCATTGTGATTATTGGCAGTGTTATGCAATCTATTCTTAAACCTATCGGCTTATTAAGCAGCTCGCTACTGGAGATCAACAGTGGTAATGGTGATTTGACTAAACGTTTACCAGTAATATCCAAAGATGAATTTGGCGAAGTTGCGAATCAATTCAACCTGTTTATTGGTCAACTGCAACAGATGATCACTAACGTCAAATCGATTTCCTATGACATCAGGCAGAGTACTGATTTAACCAGTCAGGAATCACAAAAAGCAGAGTCAGAATTAGCAACTCAGTTAGCAGAGCTAGACCAACTAGCAACCGCGATGAACCAGATGGCATCGAGTGCCGTAGAGGTTGCTAACAGTGCTCAAGTGGCGGCCCAGTCTGCTCAAACAGCGGATACTGAAACCGCCAATGGCGTTAAAATAGTCTCTAATGCCAGTCTTTCAATTAAAAACTTGGCCAGTGAAATGGATCAAGCCGTGGCAACGGTGGTTGAGCTGGCTAAATACAGTGACAACATCGAGTCCATTTTACTGGTTATTACTGGTATTGCCGAACAAACCAACCTACTTGCCCTTAACGCTGCAATTGAAGCAGCCCGTGCAGGTGAAACAGGTCGAGGCTTTGCCGTAGTAGCGGATGAGGTTCGCTCACTTGCCTCACGCACGCAAAAATCTACCAGCGAAATCAAAACCATGATAGAACAGCTGCAGTCTGGTGTAAGAGAAGCTGAAACCAAGATTAAGCAAAGCCGTGAAATGGCAAATGACACCTCAGAAGAAGCAGGCAAAGCGAATCAAGCACTTGATGTAATTCGCACCGCGATCTTGCAAATTAATGATATGAATTTACAGATAGCCGCTGCTGCCGAGCAACAATCGGCAACCTCTGAAGAGATAAACCGTAACACCACTAATATTCGTGATATTAGCCAAGAGGTTTCTAACGGGGCGCTTGAGCAGGTTAATCACTGCCAAGCAATGACCCAACAAGTATCTGAACAAGATACCCTACTGAGTCAATTTAAAGTGTAAGCGTTTGCTTTAATCATTAGCATTTAAGGTAACAAACAAGCAAAACCTAGGTGTTTATTTTATTACATAAGTTTGGTTGAGCACGCTCAGTGACGAAAGAGCCTTGATTAAAAGTAATCCAGTAAATCACGATAATACTCATTCGTGCGCATTAAACTGGTATGGTCACCTTGGGCGATGATCTGCCCTTGAGCCATCACTAAAATTAAGTCCATTTGCTGGAGCATAATGGGTTTATGGGTGATCATCATCAGGGTTTGCTGCTTGGCGTTAACATGGCTGAATATCTCGTCCATCATTTTCTGTTCAGTTAATCCGTCTAATCCCTTGCTCGGCTCGTCTAATACCAATACTCGGCTATCACGTAACAATACCTGAGCAAGTTGTAAACGCTGCTTTTGACCACCCGATAATCCCGCTCCTGTTTCTCCCAGCCAAGTGTCAATGCCAAACTCCAGTGACGCAATAAAGTCACCCAATCCCACTTGCTGACAAACTTGAACCATATCAGCAGTCGTCGCATCAGGGTTGGCTAAGCGCAGGTTATCCGCAATAGTGGCATTAAATATATGCCCTGTTTGACTCATTAAGGCGATGTGTTGGCGTAACGAAGCTTTGCTAAAACCATTAATATCCTGCTCTGCAATAGTCACTTGCCCGGCTGCGGTCGGCCAAAAGCCCATTAACAGGTTAACTAGGGTAGACTTACCCGCCCCACTTGGCCCAATAATCGCTACTTTTTGCCCGGGTTGGATCGTGACATGAATATCCGTTAAAGAATAAGTTTGTTGGCCGGGATAACTGAAGCTAAGGTGATTAAACGCAATGGCACCAGCTTGAATGGCAACCGTATTATTCAGCCCATCAGGCCCTTGATTAAAGTGAGGGACAGGCATATCGACTATATCGAATAGTCGCTGCGCACTGGCTAGAGTTTGCGGCAATAACTGACAAGCTAATGGCAGTGCCATCACCGTTTCAATACTAACTAGCATCAATAACGATAAGCTAGCAATATACTCTGGGGCTAACTTACCTGCTGCCGCTAACGGGACCAGTATAATAAAACTGCATAAAACCAAAGCGTTAACCAACAGAAAGTTCACTAAATTACTGACACTGTTTTTTTGCTGCAGCGCTAATTCTAATTGCAAAAAACGGCTAGACAGTTGCAGCATACTGACTTGATAACGCTCCGCCACTTGATACATCACCAATTCTCGTAGCGCAAAAATTCCATCCACTAAACCCAATTGCATTTGGTTGTTAAGATTGAGCTTCTCTTGTTGCTGGCTGCGAGCCCAAAGGTAACTGACATAAGGCAAACCTAGGCCAAGTATTATCAACACCAGCGCCAGCACTAACGCTAGTGACACCGAGAAATAAGCCACTGCCGCACACACCAAAGGCACACTAACCAGTGCAACCACAGCAGGCAATAAGATACGCAGATAAAAATTATCCAAATTATCGATGTCTTGTTGCATTCGCGTAAGTAAATCGGCGGATTGAAACTGAACTTGGTAGTAAGGTAATAAAGGCTCAAGCTTTTGGTAAAAATAGTAACGCAGCTGCGCTAAAATTCGAAAAGTGGCCTCATGGGTGATCACCCGCTCGGCATAACGCCCAACGGTGCGCACAATGGCTAAAAATCGCACCACCGCGCCAGGGGTAAAATAGTTAATAGAAGCGCCAGTAAGCCCCGCCATTGCCATGATGGTTAAAAACCAACCCGACACGGCCAGTAAACTGATGTTAGCAAGTAGCGCCAAGAGTGACAGCAGCGCACCCAGTAACATAAAACCGAGCTGCGGGCGCATAAGCTCAAGTAAACGAAAAAAGTTACGCATTCTGCTGCCCTCCACGTGGCTGACTCACATTGACCATGGCATGGTAGTTTCCTTGCAAAGCCAATAGTTGTTGGTGTGAGCCTTGCTCAATAATCTGCCCTTGTGACATCACTAAGATCTGCTTTGCTTGCTTAACGGTGTGTAAACGGTGAGCAATTACTATCACTAAATGGTCTTTGGCATAAGCTGTGATAGCCTGTAACACTTTTTCTTCACTGTCTTTATCTAAATGACTGCTCGGCTCATCGAGCACTAACACATCCGGTTGATGATAAAAAGCCCGGGATAATGCTAGTCGCTGGCTTTGACCACCAGATAAACCCAGACCGCCCTCACCGACCGCTGTTTCGAGTTGTTCTGGCTGCTTATTTACAAAGTCAAACAACCCCGCCTGCACTAATGCTTTATTGACTTTTGTCACGTCATAATCGTTAGTTAAAGCGACGTTATAACCGATACTGCCAAAGAAAATATGCCCTTGCTGCGCAATCCAACCGCAATGAATTAACCATTGGTCTCTTAATGCTGGAGTAAGGCGCTCACCATTGATTAACACTTGCCCCGAGTCCGCTTGATTAAAACCCAGCAGAATGTCGATTAGCGTCGACTTACCCGCGCCACTTTCACCAACAATGGCGTAAATACCGGTCTGCTCAAAAGTAAGGTTGATGTCAGATAAAGTAAGGCTGCGCCCCGGATATGCATAATTTAACGACTCGCAAGATAAGGTAAATGGCGCCTTAAATTGAGGGGCACTCGTTTTAGCGGCATCCGTTTCACAGCCTTCAGGCTCAGCAAGCAATTTAATCATATCCGCCGCCGCCGCTGCACCCGCCATTTTTGCATGATACTGGGTGCCTAAGTTTCTAAAAGGTAAGTAGAACTCCGGTGCCAATAATAGTACCCACAGCGCAATAAGGTAGCTGGCTTCACCATAATACAAACGAAAGCCAAAAATCACCGCCACTAAAGCAATGGAGACTGATGCGAGAAACTCTAAGAAGAACGAAGACAAGAACGCCACGCGAAGGATTTTCATGGTTTGACGGCGATAGTCGTCACTAATTTCTTTCACCGCCGCGAGCTCTTGTTTGGCGCTGTTAAATACTTTCAACTGAGTTAACCCTTGAATAATATCAAGGAAGTGACTACTCATTCGCAACAACTTAGCCCAATGTTGCTGATTCATGGCTTCGGCGCGTTTGCCAATTAGAATCATAAAAAAAGGAATAAATGGCGCGGTAAAGAGGAAAATAAGGCCGGCTAACCAGTCCATAGGAAACACAAGAGCTAATACCGCCAAGGGGATCACTGCGCAGTAGGCAACCACGGGTAGGTAACCAGCAAAATAATCTTGTAACGACTCAACCCCCTGATGCAGCAGCTGTGCGAGTGCTGTTTGCCCATGTTGTCGCGTATAAGCAGGCCCTAAAGTGACGAGTTTTTGCAAAAGCTCTTGTCTTATTTCATGCTTTATTTTGGCGGCGCCGCGCTGGCTAAAACGTTCGCTGGCATAACCTAAGCCTGCTCTTAACAGCACCACAAGGCCCAAGGTTGCTAGCCATGGCGTTAACTGATGTAGCGATTGTTGCTTAAAAATAGCGCCATCGATGATCCACGCTAACAACGCCATCTGCCCTATCATAACCAAACCGTTAAGGGAGCCAAGCGCGATGGCTTTAACCAATAGGCCTTGAGATTTAGATTTTTGCTGCTTTAGCCAGCGATTAGCTAACTTTGTGTCATCAGCATTAAGTTGTTGCGACATGTGAGTATTCCCTTAGAGACAATGAGTTGAAAAACATTAACAACAAACTGAAACACAGCCAGATACATCATAAAAAATGGGGGGAGTAACATGAATTAGTCAAGGCTCCTTAACTCGCTATCAAGGAGCCTCTATAGCAAGGTACTTAATTATCGACGTCTTGGTCTTTTGCCACGTTATCAACGTGTTGCTGCATTTCGTACCACATCACATTAATAATGCCAAAAGCGCACGCCAGTAACACACCTAAAATCCAACTAAAATACCACATAAACTGTCCTTATCCGGTGATTGCATAGAAACCTATTACAATCACCTGAGTTAAAAATGATTAGTAAGATGAATGACTGTTTCCGGTAATTTCAGCCACCGTGACACGACGCCACATTTTGTAATAACACCAAAATGAATAACCTAATACAATGGGCAACAATAGCACCACCACTGACAGCATGATCATCAGCGTCATCTCACTTGAGACCGCGTCCCACAGGGTTAAACTGTGGTTAGGCACCGAGCTAGATGGCATTACAAATGGGAACATAGACGCCCCTGCGGTTAAAATAACCCCCACATTTGCTAAGCTACTGGCGATAAATGCCGCGACACCTCGTGCCATTTTCATTAATACGCTGGCCAATAACGCCATAATTATCCCCAGTGCAGGTAATAACCACATTAACGGCTGCACCGAATAATTATGTAACCAAGCTTGAGAAACGATTTCAACCTGCTTCAAGGTAGGATTAGCAACGCCTGCCGTATCAAGAGCACTGGTAATTTGATACCCCGGCACTGTCTGCCAAATCAAGATGCCACCCAGTACAAAAGCCACAACCAACGTCAGCGCAGCCCATTGACCAATACGCGCAGCGCGTTCTGCCACCACTTTTTCTGTACGCATGACTAGCCAAGCACCGCCATGCATGGTGACCATCGCCACACTCACCACGCCGCACAATAATGCAAACGGGTTAAACAAAGCAAAAAATGAACCCGTGTAAGTCACGCGCATTAAGTCATCAAAGTGAAAAGGAACCCCCTGTAGCAAGTTACCAAAGGCCACACCAAACACTAACGGCGGTACCGAACTGCCAACAAATAGCGCCCAATCCCAGTTATTTCGCCACTTTTTACTATCAATCTTACTGCGATAGTCAAACCCCAGTGGACGTAAAAACAAGGCAAATAAGGTCAGCATCATAGCGAAGTAAAACCCGCTAAAGGCGGTGGCGTAAACCAGCGGCCAGGCAGCAAATAACGCACCGCCTAAGGTAATAAACCACACTTGGTTACCATCCCAATGAGCACCAACGGTGTTTATCACGACGCGGCGCTCATCGTCAGACTTACCGACGAAGGGAAGCAACGTCCCCACGCCCATGTCCATACCATCAGTGATAGCGAAGCCGATCATTAACACCCCAATCAGCACCCACCAAATTAGCTTTAAGCTTTCGTAATCAAACATCCGTGACTCCTAATAATGGCTTTGACGCAGTGATGCCGTGGCATCTGCTTCTTGTTCAAAATGATATCGACCCGTATGGAGCGAGCTTGGCCCCATTTTGGCAAACTTCACCATTAGGAACATTTCAATGATAAACAAGATGATATAAACACTGACAAAGGCAACCATGGTGGTAATCACTTGGCTAACAGTCAAGTTTGACACGCCTAAGAAGGTCGGTAACACTTCACTGATGGCCCAAGGTTGACGGCCAAATTCCGCCACAAACCAGCCGGTTTCAATGGCTATCCAAGGCAATGGTAGCGCAAATAAAATAGCCTTAAGTAGCCATCTCTTTTGCTCTATTTGTCGCTTCGCGTTGTAGTAAAACGCCAACACAAATAAACCGAGCATCGCGACACCACAGCCCACCATAATACGGAAACTCCAGAATAATGGCGCAGCTGGGGGCGTTGAATCTTTTACCGCAGCTTGAATTTGTGCTTCAGTGGCGTCGACCACATTCGGCGTGTAAGCTTTAAGCAGTAAGCCATAACCAAGGTCTACTTTTAGCTCATCGAAGCGAGCAATGTTTTCCGGTGTATCTTCACCGCTACGCAGCTTTTGCAAATACTCATAAGCAATCATGCCATTACGAATTCGCACTTCATGCTCAGCTTGCAAATCACGTAATCCGATTACTTCTTCGTCCAATGAACGTGTGGCAATGATCCCCATCAAATAAGGTATTTTAAGGGCATGCTCAGTTTCCATGGTTTCATCATTAGGAAACCCTATTACGGTAAATGATGCCGGCGCGGGCTGGGTCTCATATTCGGCTTCAATAGCCGCTAACTTAACCCGCTGTACTTCGCCAACTTCGTAACCCGATTCATCGCCCAATAAAATTACCGATAGGATAGATGCCAAACCAAAACCCGCAGCAACCGAGAATGAACGTTTCGCAAATGGCAAGTCTCGGCCTTTCAAGATGTAGTAACTACTGATACTCATCACAAACATCGAGCCAGCGACATAGCCTGCAGCCACGGTATGGATAAATTTAACCTGAGCAACCGGGTTAAACACTAACTCTGCAAAACTGACCATTTCCATGCGCATGGTTAGGTAGTTAAATTCACTGCCGACTGGGTTTTGCATCCAGCCATTGGCAATTAATATCCATAATGCAGATAAATTGGTGCCTAAGGCCATCAAGAAGGTGGCAGCTAAATGTTGACGTTTAGTGAGCCGGTCCCAGCCCAAAAAGAACATACCAACAAAGGTCGATTCTAAAAAGAACGCCATTAGCCCTTCAATCGCTAATGGCGCACCAAAAATATCACCCACATAATGTGAGTAATACGACCAGTTAGTACCAAACTCAAATTCCATGGTTAAGCCAGTGGCAACCCCAATCGCGAAATTAATACCAAACAGCTTGCCCCAAAACTTGGTCATGTCGCGGTATATTTCTCGCCCAGTCATGACATACACAGACTCCATAATAAACAGGATCCATGTCATTCCCAAAGTCAATGGTACAAACAAAAAATGGAACATGGCGGTAATTGCAAATTGCCACCGTGACAGTTCCACTAAGGTTTCGTTGATCATAAAACGCTCCTACATTGCGTCAAATATATAAATCTTATGAGTCGGAATTCGGCTGGTTGTTTTTAGCAAAAAGTTGATCTTTCATGCTTAACATCTTGCTTACGCCCGCGCCCAACTTCATTAGGGTGCTTAATTTTTCCGGTGATAAGCGTTGTAGCTCGCCTGACCACTGCGTCAACATTTCGAGTAGATCATGAATTTCTTGCATTTTTTCAAGGGCAAAAGCTTCTTCTTGGTCTTTTGGCTCTTCCAGCAAGTTGTCACGTAATAAGGACAGGGTTGGGTCTACTTCCCGCTTTTTACGCTCTTCAAAAATTGTATTGGCCATGTCCCAAATAGAGCCGGTCACTCGGTAATATTCTTTGCGATCGCCCGGAATATGACTAACTTGCACTAAGCGCCAAGATTGCAGCTCTTTCATGCCCATGCTGACGTTACCACGTGAAATATTCAGCGTTTCAGCCAGCTCATTGGCACTTAAAGGCCGTTCGGTCACGACCAGTAGGGCATACATTTGTCCAACGGTGCGATTAAAGCCCCAACGGCTGCCCATTTCGCCAAAGTGGAATACAAAAGATTGCACACTGGGAGAGATGTCCATATCAACCTATAGATGTTTCAGAAATTTCTGAAAGTTTAAATACTATTTAAATATTGATCAAGATCAATCTGGTGCAGATTGTTGATTAGTTATCACGAGCGACGAGGGAGATGAGGAAGATTAATTGAGCTTGAGTGGTTTTTTCAGGAATAAGGCAGGTAAAAATATTGAATTTAAGCCATAACGCAGAGCCAAAACAGCCAGATTTTTAGAACCTGCAGTACACTCAACCTTACTCTGGTAAGGTTGAGTTTGACTAGCTGCATTTTTAATCAAATAAAAATGCTTTATCTAAGCTTTTAAAACCTTGGTTTAATACAAAAGCTAAGTCGCCATAGGTAGGTTTGCTAACCGCTTGTTTTGGTGGCTCATTCTGCTGATTGCTTTGCTGCACTAATTTTTGATGGATCTGGTGATACCAGCGCACTAAACTCGGCGGCAGCGGGCTTTGCGCACGCTTACCCAGCCAATAAAGCCCCTGCAAGGGTAGGCTCACCATAAATAAAACCATACCCACCGTGGTTGGCCAAAACATCTCATGGCCAACTTGATATTGCAGTAATATTGTTAATACCGCTAACATCGGCATAAACTTTTCTGCAAACTCGGTGGCCTTTATCACCAAATTCTCAGGAAATAGGCCGTTTAGCTCTTTTCTCTGTGGCCACACTTTCATGTAGGCTTTACCAGTTTGTAATTTTCCACCAAAAAATTTCATATTTACCTGCCTTACCGCTAAAAGTGGCGAGAAAATGAGCCTAATTTGTTAAAAATTGATTTCAATTAACTCTAAAGACGCTTCGCTTTGTTATTTTCTTACATTAGCTGTATCCTTGTTACAACTAAGCGTATCCACAGACGTTTACCCTACTGTTCTCTTGGTTAAACGTTGATTATAAACAGTGCGGATCACTAAATGATACCGACTATCGGCTTTTTGTCCGACTTGTATTAAGGATACATTAAGTCAAGCAATTGACATAATCGCAATTGTTTTCCACTCGTAATCGAAATGTAATTTTTAGGATTTGCCAATGAACAAACTTGTTCTCGTTCTTAACTGTGGTAGCTCTTCTCTCAAATTTGCAGTACTCAACGCCGAAAATGGCGATGAGTACATCTCTGGTTTGGCAGAATGTTTTAATTTGGAAGAGGCCCGGATAAAATGGAAGTTAGACGGCACTAAACAAGAAGCGTCATTAGGTGCATTTTCTGCTCACCGTGAAGCAGTTGAATATATCGTATCAAAAATCCTCAGCACTAAGCCTGAGCTACTAGAAAACTTAATTGCGATTGGTCATCGTGTGGTACACGGCGGTGAAAAATTCACTAAGTCAGTGCTCATTGATGAGCATGTGATCGAAGGTATTCAAGCCTGTGCAGCCCTTGCGCCACTACATAACCCTGCTCATCTAATAGGTATTCGCGCGGCGCAAGCCGCTTTTGCTAACTTACCTCAAGTTGCGGTTTTTGACACAGCCTTCCATCAGAGTATGCCTGAGTCTGCATACTTATACGCCTTACCTTACAAACTATACCGCGAGCACGGCATTCGTCGCTATGGCATGCACGGCACTAGCCATTTGTTTGTCAGCCAAATGGCGGCCAAAATGCTTGGTAAAGATCTAAGCGAAACCAATGTGATTACCGCGCATCTTGGTAACGGCGCGTCTATATGCGCAGTTAAAAACGGTAAGAGTGTTGACACCAGCATGGGCCTTACGCCATTAGAAGGCTTGGTAATGGGCACGCGTAGTGGTGATATTGACCCAAGCATTATTCAACATATGGTTAACAAATTAGGTTACACCTTAGATGAAGTGAATAATGTATTAAACAAGCAAAGCGGTTTAATGGGCATTTCTGAAGTATCGAGTGATTGTCGCGCCATTGAAGAAGGTTACGCAGAAGGCCACAAAGGTTGTACCTTAGCGCTAGAAATTTTCTGCTACCGCCTCGCAAAATACATCGCTTCTTATACCGTGCCACTACAACGCCTAGATGCGATTGTATTTACCGGTGGTATAGGGGAAAACTCTAATTTAATTCGTCAAATTGTTTTGCAAAACTTAGCTATCTTTGGCTTTGCCGTTGATGATGAGAAAAATGAAGCTGCTAGATTTGGCAACGAAGGCATTATCACTGCAGAAAACAGCCCGATAGCCTTAGTTATCCCCACCAATGAAGAGTGGGTTATCGCAAAAGATTCAGCTGCTCTTGTCAGTGCTTAATAATCGATTGGGGGCTTCGCTCCCACGTTTTTGAAGCAATTGCGCGATATAATCGTTATGCGAAGCGCGATTGCTCGACAACCTAATTTGAGGAACGCTTGTGTCTCGTACAATAATGCTTATTCCCATTGGCTCTGGTGTTGGAGTGACCTCCGTTAGCCTAGGCATGGTTCGCGCCATGGAACGTCACGGTGTAATTGTCAACTTCTTTAAACCCATTGCCCAGCCTAAATCCGGTGATACCGGGCCAGAACGCTCAACCACCATTATTCGCAACGCGACTAATTTTGTCCCGCCTGAACCTTTTAGCATGCAATACGCTGAGAACATGATTTCTACGAATCAGACCTCAGAGTTATTAGAAAACATCGTTGCACGCTTTCAAACGGGCACCGCTGGCGCGGATGTTGTGGTAGTTGAAGGGTTAGTACCGACCGGAAAACTTCAGTTTGCGAATGAACTAAACTACCAAATTGCGAAGGCAATTGGCGCCGAAATGGTGTTTGTTACTCAACCAAGTAACGACTCAAGCCAGCAGCTGAAAGAGCGCATTGAAATTGCCGTATCAGCCTTTGGTGGCCACGCTAATAAACGCATAATCGGTTGTATCATCAACAAGGTAGGCGCGCCCCTTGATGATCACGAAAAAACACGTCCTGATTTAACAGAAATGTTTGAGAACCACCATAAATCAGGTGCCAATCTCGAAGTATTACAAATGTTTGGCAAAAGCCCACTGCGTATTTTGGGCTGCATTCCTTGGAATCCTAATTTAGTCGCGCCACGCGCTAAAGACTTGGCTGAGCACATGAATGCCACCATCCTCAATAAAGGTGAGATGGCAACACGACGCCTACAAAGCGTGACGTTTTGTGCCCGTTCAATTCCCAACATGGTTGAACATTTTAAACCGGGCTCAATGCTCGTTACTTCTGGCGATCGCAGTGATGTGATTGTTTCAGCTTGTTTAGCGTCGATGAACGGCGTAAAAATTGGCTGCTTATTATTGACTGGCGGTTACCAGCCAGAGCCACAAGTAATGAAATTGTGTGAAACAGCCATGGAAACCACTGGCTTACCGATTATGTTGATCGGCACGAACACTTGGCAAACTTCGGTTAGATTACAAAGCTTTAACGTTGAAATTCCAACAGATGATGCTGAGCGCATTGAGCTAGTGCAAGATTATGTTGCGGGTCATGTGGACAAACATTGGATTGCAACGTTAACGCAAGGCTCTACATTGCCGCGTAAACTATCGCCACCAGCGTTCCGTTACCACCTAACTGAGCTAGCGCGCGCAGTAAATCGCCGCGTAGTATTACCAGAAGGTGAAGAGCCAAGAACGATCAAAGCCGCAGCGTTGTGTGATCAACGTGGCATTGCGACTCCCGTGTTACTGGGTAACCCTGAGCGCATCCACCTAGCGGCAGCGCAACAAGGTGTGGTGTTAGGTGAAGGTGTGGAAATCATCGATCCTGAAACGGTGCGTGAAAAATACGTAGCACCTATGGTTGAGTTACGTAAAGGTAAAGGCCTAACCGAAGTGGTTGCTCGTGAGCAACTAGAAGACAACGTAGTGCTTGGTACTATGATGTTAGCCCAAGATGAAGTAGACGGGCTCGTCTCTGGTGCCATTCACACCACGGCGAACACTATCCGCCCACCATTGCAGTTAATTAAAACGGCACCGGGCGCGAACTTAGTGTCTTCTATCTTCTTCATGCTATTGCCTGATCAAGTCTTAGTTTATGGCGACTGTGCCATCAACCCTGACCCGAATGCAGAGCAACTAGCCGATATAGCTATTCAATCAGCCGACTCTGCAGCAGCGTTTGGTATTGAGCCAAAAGTAGCCATGATCAGCTACTCTACTGGCTCTTCAGGTACTGGCTCAGATGTTGATAAAGTACGTGAAGCAACCAAGATAGCGAAAGAGCGTCGTCCAGACTTAATCATTGATGGTCCATTGCAATACGATGCCGCTATCATGGAAAATGTGGCTAAAAGTAAAGCGCCGAACAGCCCTGTGGCAGGTAAGGCAACAGTATTTATCTTCCCAGATTTAAATACCGGTAACAC
This sequence comes from Motilimonas cestriensis, assembly GCF_021295315.1. GTDB lineage: Bacteria > Pseudomonadota > Gammaproteobacteria > Enterobacterales > CBDFNC01 > Motilimonas > Motilimonas cestriensis. The sequence continues at coordinate 220,467 of NZ_JAIMJA010000001.1, forward strand.
TACTTATAAAGCAGTGCAACGAAGTGCCGACTTGATCAGTATTGGTCCGATGCTACAAGGCATGCGTAAGCCAGTGAACGACTTATCACGCGGCGCCTTAGTTGATGATATTGTGTACACCATTGCTTTAACGGCAATACAAGCTTCACAGCTTAAAGGCTAAATGACTAAAGCCCTGTTTAACAGGGCTTTTTTTCAATGGAAGCGAGTAATCCCACCACCCTCTTTAGCGTTACCAGCTAACCCACAGAGTTATGCACAGATTTTGTGGATATCTTTACTTAATCCCCTACTGTTACTAACACAAATAAAATAAAACACGGCACTTAACTTATATTTATTCACATGTAAAGAATAAAACTGCCCTATTTTCTGTATTATTTCCATTTAACAGGACAAGTAACAAACCCTAGACGAATAAAGTCTAATACGCGCCTAGCGGTAGGTTAACCTTAAATATGTACAACGTATTTTAAGGAGGGCAATATGAATGGGATGATAGAAGGTCAAGCTTCACAGCTATACGACCTACTCCATGATGAGAACGATATCTCTTTAATGTTATACCTAGAAAAGAAACAGTTCAGCCACAATCAGCAACGGGCAATTATCAAGCAGCTCAAAGCGATGAACAGCCCGACACAAAGCCAACTAGCGGGATTATTAGATCAAAACTTAATCTAACCCTCTAACCTATAAATTAAGATTTTTAAGCCTTTATCTGGTTGTTCATTAATAAATACAGAAGAAGGCTCAATCTTATCTTCTAAAACTAATTCGGGACAATGTTCCGCCACTGCTGATTTCAGAAAGGCAAAGTCAAGGTCGGGCGAGTTTAGGCATAACATCGCGCGCCCTCCCGGCGCTAAAAGCTCCGGCAAACGCCTAATGATTTTAGGGTAATCTCGAATAACATTAACGCTACCCTTTTGCAGTGATGGTGGATCAGCAATCACTAAATCATACGGTCCCGACTTTTTAAGTTTGCCCCAACTTTTAAATAAGTCATGAGCCATAAATTTCACTTTGCTCAAGTCATGCTGATTTAAACGATGATTGTCTCGGCCAACAGAAAGGGATGGTTTACTCATGTCTAAATTGACCACTTGACGGGCACTCCCAGCTATGGCCGCCACGGAAAAACCACAAGTGTAAGCAAACAAGTTCAGCACATTAGCTTGTTCACTGTGCGTTTGTACCCAACGCCTCCCCTGCTCCATATCGAAAAATAAACCATAGTTTTGATTTTTGCCTAAACGCAACTGGTATTTAAGCCCAGCTTCATCGGCAACTGGCTCAGGAATGTTTTCACCCCAAAGCAACTCATAGGGGGCCATATGCTGAAAACGATACTGAACTTGAATGCTCAAGCAACGCTCGCCCAACTGCGCTTTAATTACCTCAACCAACGAATCAAGCCGTTCACGCTCAACCTCGCTGTATAAAATAATTAATACAACGGGACTAAACCAATCGATATTAATAAAACGAAAGCCCGGATAGCGGCCGCCACGGCCATGAAAGATCCGACAAGCTTGCGTCGACTTGGGCCAATTAAAATGAGGTTGAATTTGACTAAAAGAGGACATAAGGCAGGCTCAACAAGTAAAACGGCGATTCTACACTATACCCAAGCAACCTCAAGATGCTTGGCGATAGAACCACCCTATAACGCTTTTTTCGCAATCTGGTTGATTACTTTGCTTGCTTGATCGAATCAATCACATCACTTTCAGAGCTCAACAGCACCGCAAACCAGCGCCCTTGTTCACTGGTCTCTAAAGCTATTTTAAATATCATGGTTAAAGGAACCGATAACAGCATACCGACGGTCCCCAACAGCCAGCCCCAAAATATTAACGATAAAAACACCACTAAGGTCGAGAGCCCGAGCCCTCGACCAAGAAACCGTGGCTCAACCATATTGCCCATCACCATATTCACCATCACATAACTTAATGCAACGATAGCAGCATGGCCTAAACTCAGCTGCAAAAATGCCAAGATAACAGCCGGAACCGCAGCAATAATCGAGCCGATGTTAGGAATGTAGTTAAGTAAAAAAGCGAGTACGCCCCATAAAATAAAAAAGTCGACACCAATAAGCCACAGGATAACCGACACCAACATCCCGGTTGCGATACTAACAAATGTTTTAATCACCATATATTGATTGACCGAGCTTAAAAACTTATCCAGTCCTTGTAATTTCATCTCTGGATCGCGAAAAGCCAGATGTAGCTTTGCTGGCATGCCAGTGGCCTCACCCAACATAAATACCACCGTCAGTAACAACAAAAAAACATTGGCTAACACACTGCCGAAACTCGATAGCATATTCGTCACCATATTCATGGCGGTACTTGGGTTAAAATAGTCTTTAAACACATCCATTGATATCTGAATATCATGTGCTTGTAGCCAAGCCGTTAAGCCAACAAAACGCTCTGTTAGCTGCGCTTCATATGCAGGTAGCTGGGATCGAAATTCCGTTACCGAAGCCCCGACTACACTGCCCATAATGAAAAAAGCCAACACTATCACACTGATAATCAAGCCGATTGCAACGCCCCTTGGTACCCTTAATTGCACCAAGTAATTAATAGCAGGATGACAAATAATGGCGATAAATAAGGACAACAGAAAAGGCACGATAATCGCACTAGCAAGCTTGATCCCCGCGAGACAAATGATGATGCCAGCAAATACTAAAATACCGCGGCTAATTACAGACTGATCGGCCATGCTACTTCCCAAATGTTGATAAACGAACACAATAAAAAAAATTCATCTCAAAATAACATCCTTTTTTGTTAATTTAACGTAATACTATGAATAAATAATCAATAATGAGACCGCCATGAATATATTGATCACCGGAGGCACTGGGCTTATTGGTCAGAGGCTCTGTAAAGTCCTTAACTCCGCCCATCAATTAACGGTATTAAGCCGCAGCAAACATAAAGCACATTCACTGCTAGGCTCTGACATAACCATCATTGAGGATTTAGCGTCTTTAACAAATCTTAATCAATTTGATGCGGTGATTAACCTTGCCGGAGAACCCATTGCTGAAAAACGCTGGACCGAAAAACAAAAACACGCAATTTGTCAAAGTAGGTGGACGATCACGCAGCAACTGGTCGAACTGTTCAAAGCGTCGGACCATGCGCCGAAGACATTTATCAGCGGCTCTGCCATTGGCATTTATGGCCGTCAAAATGCTCAGCCTATTACCGAAGACTTTGACCAATACAATCAGGAATTCAGCCATACCATTTGCCAACAATGGGAAGACATAGCCAATCAAGCTCAGCCCCATACCCGCGTTTGTAACCTTCGCACGGGTATCGTACTTAGCCAACAAGGTGGTGCACTAAAGAAAATGCTTCCCCCTTTCAAAATGGGCGTGGGTGGCAGGATCGGCTCTGGCCAACAGTTCATGTCTTGGATCCATATCGATGACATGGTCAATGGCATTATATGGTTACTGGAGCATGACGCCCTGTCTGGCGCGTTTAACTTTACTGCGCCTAAACCTGTGACCAATAAAACATTCTCACTGGAATTAGCAGCAACCCTTAACAGACCCGCTTTTTGCCCTGTGCCCGCCACCGTACTCAAAGTTTTATTAGGGGAAATGAGTGACTTATTGCTCTACGGACAAAACGTGTTACCGGAAAAATTAAGCCAATCCGGCTATCAATTTAAGCACCCAGATATAAAAGAAGCCCTACAAGACTTGCTGAGCAAATGACTTTGCTCAGGCCGTCTTTTTCAGACTAAATATCCGACATTCGTGACGATGGCGTAGCGGTTTGGTCTTATTTTTAGCTAAGTAAGATTAAGCCCACCATCAGAAAGGATGATTTCACCAGTTAGGTAGATACCGCTATGCGCACTTAAGATATTTGGCTGGAACGTGTTCAACAAGCCATACATTGTTTGCGGTTTTAAAGAAAAGGAAACCATCTTTAGCCATTTGCTCAGCATCTACCTTCAGAATGACGGGCTTACCATAGCGAGCCCCCACTGCGTTTGCGACAGAGTCAGCCTCTGACAAATGTACATGATGCCTTTTCTGTTTGGATATGCCCTCAGCCATTATACTGGTCATAAAACGCTTAGCAGTACCATGTAATAACACACTGGGCGGTATTGTAGGCTCAAGCGTTAAATCAATCTCAACAGAATGACCTTGATTAGCGCGAATTTTGTTGCCACATCGACTGATGCTAAAACGCTGCTTATCATTGGTTTCAACAACAATTTGAAGTAGCTCTTTGGTCATCTTAGGGCTGGTTGATTTTTCGATTATGTCCGCGATATATGCCCAGCCATTAGGGTCAAGCCTGAGACCAATTGATTCCGGCGCGTGACGCAGTAAGTAACTTAAATATTTTGATATTTGTTCAAATTCTTTATTCATTGATGGACCTTACGTGTTCTTTATCGCTATTTGCGTTGAGGAAATTTTCCGCTTAACACTGAGGCGATAAGTTGATATGTACTCCGTAATGTTACTGGGGCTACAATTTAATGACAAATTTGACGACTTGCTAAGGTCGCTTGTTGCAAGCTAACTTTCGATGAAAACAAACTGTTCGTCATTACTCCATCCTGCTTGCGCTTTCATTTTATACAAGTCAAATGCCGCTTGATAAGGGTCAACTTCGAATTCACTTTGCACCATTGCCCAAGCTATCCAATGAGATACGGGGTAATAACAGCCAGAAAGTTGGTATAGGGGCTCACTTAAGAAGAAAAATGCTTCGTATCCTTCTTCTCCGCAGTACTTAGCAATGATCTCGCATAAGTCATCATCGAGATGTATGGTCGGCGAATCTGCATTGTTAAGCACGTCACGCCTTAGGCTTTCATTACCTCGATAAACTGACCTTCTAGCAACATTTGATTTTTTGCTATTCAACTTGATTAACTCTGAATCACCATATTGATTGAGAGCCGCTTCAATATTTGTATTTAGTTGTTCAAGTTTACTCAGCAGGGCCAGATCATCTATCGCAATAGATTGGGGCAAGCTTGTCCTTACCTCGTTAACCCGTTTAAGTAAAAGATCACCATTAGGAAATATTGAAAAGCAATCTTTTAGTTTTTCATCCCCGACATGCCAAATGTCAAAATGAAGCGCATAGTCTTCTCGAATATCGGGCATAGCGTTCGTCGTTTCACCAAGCGCCTCTCGCCACTTCTTTTGCCATTGTTGTTTAATGCTCATAAATCTCAATGCCTCTGACACTGTATTCACTGCTAAAGTTATTTCAGGTGAAACAGGAAGATTAAATTATCATTAAATAACAATCTATTAGCAAGTTAACTATTGTTACTCATTACAGAAAAAAGCCCCATCTAAAATGGGGCTTACTAGGCACTTGAGTATGAAAGGGTGACTCAATCAGTGGATAATAAATCCAAGTATTCTTGTTCACTCAATACCTGCACGCCTTTCTCGCGCGCGGCAGTAATTTTACTCTCCCCCACCTTGAGGCCAGCAACTAAATAGTCTGTTTTGCCGGTGACCGATTTGGCGGTTTTCGCACCCAGCTCTTTGGCTTGTTTTTCCATGTCGGCACGCGCCCCTTGCACCATGGTGCCGGTGAAGACGATGATCTTGCCAGAAATAGGCGATTGCGCCACTTCAAGCTCAGAAATTTGTGGCGTTTCAGATAAATTAAAGCCTAAATTATACACCTCAAAGAACGCATCCTTAATGCTGCTTAAACCTGCCACTATCGCCTCGGCACTCAATTTGGCAAAGCCATCTAGGTCGACAATTTGCTCTACTGTTAAGTCAAACAGCGCCAATAGTTTATGGTGTTGCAATAATCTTTCACAGTTTCCCGCGCCAAGTCGGTTAACACCAAATGCCGCAAGAAAGCGCCAATCTTCAATTTCAAGCTCTCGGCTGGCTCTAAGCTGGTCGATTAAGTTACGCGAGGTCTTTTCACCAAAGCCAAAGCGCACAAAATCACGTTCGGTCAGTTGATATACCTGATGTATTTCATCCACGCCGTAAAGGTGAAGCTTTTCAATCACTTTTGGCCCAAAACCATCATTATTGCCTAAGGTTTTGAAAAAGTGAATCAGAGTATTCTCGCGCCTTGCTGGGCAATTAACGTTACCGCACATAAGGTGGTCGCCTACCCAATCAAGTACAGAGTTGCAGCTAGGGCAATGCTCAGGTAGTTCAGGCTCTGCTTTTTTAACCACTAACTCAATTTTAGGAATAACTAAGCCACTGCGCACTAAGCGAACCACCGCCCCCGGCCCAACGCCATTATTTTTGACCATTTTATAATGGTGCACTGTCGCTCGGCTGATAGTGGCACCGCTAAGTTTGGTCGGCTTTAGTAAAGCGACAGGAGAAACCCGGCCTGTTCTTGAGGTTTGTGGCACCACACTTAACACTTCAACGTCTGCTGATGCCTCGTTAACCTTAAAGGCGATTTGCCATCTATGGTGCTTTCTAGTCGCGCCCATATGGGCCTTTACTTGCTCATCGGTCACTTCAAGAATGACGCCGTCAATATCGTAATCAACGGCATTCCAAATCTGTTCAACAATGGATTCAAAGTCAGCTAACAGCGTTTTATAATCACCGGTCCAGTTATCGATTAGTTGAAACGGATAAAATACACAGGCGCCATCTTCAATGGCTTTTTGCACATTCTCATCCACTTTCTTTTCAGCAATGATTGCTGCTTGAATATTTCTCGAATTTTCAAAGTGCTGACTTAATACTTCATCAAAGTAGCTTTTACTAATAACGATTTCGCCAGGCCCTAAGCCTCTGTCGCCATTATTCACCACTTGTAAACCGCGAGTAAATGCGCGGGTAATATCTTGTCCTCTTACGCCATCACCGCGAGTATAAAGGGTGGTGCCATCATCAAAAGCCGCGTAGCCGTCCAGTTTTGGCGTTACCCGCACTTTTATCTCGCTAGCATCAACTTTCACTTCTTGCGCCGCTTTTAAAACTCGGTCGACCCATTTCTCAATTTCATTAAAGGTATAGGCCTTATCCGTTGACAACATTTTTTGCGGCAATGGCACCGTCTTGCTTTCGGCCAATACTTCCGGCTCAACTGCGGCAAGGTAAGGATGATTGGGATCGATATCCTTAAGTTTGAAAATGAGTGCATCATATTGGTGATCGGTAATCAGTGGCGCACCCGCGCGATAAAGGGCATTGGTGATCTTTAGGATAGCAACGAGGGCTGGCTCTGAAAGATGTTCAAATTCAAGCCGCCCTATGGCCTCCTGAATAGGGATAAGGTCAACATCAAGGGCAAGCAGGTTGATAATCGCTAATTGCTCATTATTAAATTGGAATTGTTCGGAAGTTGTCATACTCAATGGCTCATTGCGGTCAAGCTCAAAATAAAAAAGCCCCTTCAGTTGAAGAGGCTATCAACGGTGGTAAGTGAACTAATCAACTAATGCTTGTCGCTCAAAGTCGGTAATACGTTGCTTGTATTCATTCACTTTTTGGCGCGTTAACGGCTGTCTCGTACCGTCAAGCAATAAACCATTTAATTCAGAGGCAAGCATCTCTGATGCATGTAGCATCAGTTGGAAGTTATTTGATGCATCACCCGCACAAGGCAGCGCCATAAACAATGATAAACCATGGGTTTCAAACTGCTCCATATGATCGACATCAAATGTGCCAGGTTTAACCATGTTGGCCATGCTAAATAACACGGGACCATTACCCGTCGGACTTAAATGACGATGGAAAATATCCATTTCACCAAACTTAAAGCCCAAATTAAGCAGTATTGGCAATAATTCTGCTCCCGCAAATAAGGAGCCTTCTTGCGACATGACATTAAGCACAAACACATCTTGTGGGCCATCGTAAGCAGACGCTGCTTTAGCCGGCTTTTCAGCAGTTTCTTGAGGCGCAGGTGCTTCCGATCCTTCCTGCTCAATTGTTGTCTCAACTTTTGCCGCTACAACGGGTTCTGCCAAGGGCTCTGGCGCAACAGGACGGGCAACAGGTTTTACTTTTACTTGAACCGGTTTCGCTTCATGGTAGTGCTTTTGGCCGTGTTCATCAAAGTAAGGCTCTCTAAATGCAGGAGCGCGTGTCACGTACTCCACTTCATCGGCTTCGGGTACACTCTGCTGCAATACATCTTGTTGCGATGCACTAGGTGCGGGGTTTGGCTCCGTTTCCACCGCAGGTTGCGGCGCGATAGGCTCGCTAACATTTGTAACTGGGTCCATAACGGGTGTTATGTTACCAGGTTGCTCAGGCTCTACAGCTGAAAAACTAGGATAAAGGTCGTCTGACAGATCTGGATTTGCTTTTTTAGTGTGATTAAGATAATCATCTTGTTGCTCTGTAGATGAACCAAAACTAGAAGAAACAACCCGCACTTCACCGATACCATCGGAATCAAATTCAGTTTCAGCACTGGCTTCTTTGGGCTCGACTTTACGTACCGGCTTATCTTTGAGCGATTTAGGTTTGTTTTTATGATTTGACCACAAGCCATGGATCAATAATGCGGCAATCGCAATCGCGCCCACAATGATTAGAACAAGACGAAAATCCTGCATTCAACAATCTCTTAATGTATGTTAAGTCTCGGTTATAAGTAACGTTTAATCTGTCAAAAGCCAATTGACTAGGCTAATAATGGTAGCCTTTTTAGCCTATTTGTAAAACAAATTAACCGTCTAAATGGTGTTCCTGAAACTTGATTTGATGTATTTATCGTTACTCTACCCAAGCGAACACGCCTTTGACAAGAGCACAGTACCTTGAAAGCCTTTATTCGTCCAGTCGTGAACCGTGAACGAACAGAAAAATTACAGAATAAATGTTAACATTTCATAAAGTAAGCATAACCTTGATATCTTAGGACTGAATGAACTTTAAATTAAGCATTATTTATTTTAAATAGTTCGCGGTAGCTCTCACTTTAGTGATGATTTAAATTGATTTACTATGGCAATCAAAACCGAAGCTAAAACAATTAATACATTGGAAAACTTAATCTATTATGCGCAATAACAACAAAATCACGGCCCCTCTGAGCGGCTTAGAATTTTTCCTCACTGGCTTTAATTTGATCCGCCAGCCTGGTCTTCGTACTTTTGTCCTTGTTCCCCTCTGCATTAACCTGTTGCTGTTTTCTGGCGCCTTCTATGCACTGTATCTACAACTTGGCCCTTGGATGGACAGTTTAATGAGTTACGTGCCCGATATGCTGAGTTGGTTAAGCTACGTTATTTGGCCCATTTTACTGCTTTGCATCTTATTTATCTTTTCTTATCTGTTTTCTACTGTTGCCAATCTTATCTCCGCCCCCTTTAATGGTTTATTGGCTGAAAAAGTTGAATTACATCTCACAGGGCAGCCGATCAACGATGATGGGCTAGTGCAGGTAATGAAAGATATTCCTCGCGCGCTCAGACGTGAAGTAGACAAAATGCTTTACTTCATACCCAAAGCCATCGGTTGTTTAATTTTGTTTCTTATTCCCGTGGTTGGCCAAACGGTAGCCCCAGTACTGTGGTTTTTACTGTCTTGTTGGATGATGGCCATTCAATATGTCGACTATGGCTTTGATAACCACAAAATTAGCTTCCCTACTATGCGTGACACGCTAAAAACCAAGCGCATGAGTAACTTAAGTTTTGGTTGTATCGCGACGCTTTTAAGTGCAATCCCCATTGTTAACCTGATTGTGATGCCCGTTGGCGTGTGTGGCGGTACGGCGATGTGGGTAGCGCATTATCGCAAAGATATGACTGGCCGAGGTTAAACCTCGTCAACTGAAGCCCTTCGTTGCCATGTAAACTCTGTCCATAGTTTAAGGTACGAAGGGTTACGATGCGCTCGACCTTGAGCGCACAGCATTACTTGAGAAGCATCAGCATTTTTTCAATACCATTGAAGCAACACTAAACCCCGCTCCAAATGCGACCCACACACAATAGTCACTGGCCGACAACTGTTGGTGCAAGTGAAAACTTAAACCGAGTCCAGCGGCCCCTGTGCCACCGTATTGCGCAACACAATCTGGCACTCGCTTTTCTGTCACGTCTGTCAAAAGCTGTTCGGCAATCAGTTGATTCAATACTCGATTGGTTGGTTGCAGAAAATATTGCGTCACGTCTGCTAAAGGTAGCTTCAATTCGGTTAGATGTTGCTGCAGATGAGTACAAATTGCATCAGCAATGGCAGGGAAGCTCGGCGGCGTTTGGTGAAAGAGCTTGTCTTTGCTGTACAGAGAGTCGGGTGCTAAACGATTCAGAAAACCAAAATTATTGCGTATTTGGTTTGAAAACTGACTGGCAATATTGAAGTTAACGATTTCCAACGCATCAGTTTTAGCAATATTTTCAACTAGTAATGCACTGCAGGCATCCCCCAGTAAAAAGTGGGTTTCACGATCTCTAAAATCCGTTTGCGCCGAGCCAATTTCAGGGCTAATAATCAGCGCCTTGGTTGCAGTGCCACAGGCGATAGCTTGACTCGCTAACTGCATTGCCATCACCGCAGAACACTCTGCGCCGCACAAATCAAAGGCTAACCCAGATGCGCCTAATAAATCTTGAATTTCAATGGCTAAAGCCGGATAAGCGCGTTGCACGTTGCTAGCCGCAACAATAATCAAATCAACTTCATGGCCTTGAACCGACGCTTGATGTAACGCATCAAGGGCTGCATTTTTACCCATTTCAGCCATTAATGAAGTATGTTCTTCATCAATTTCTGGCAATAATGGACACATCACATCAGGATCAAGTACGCCTTCAGCAGTGACGTAATAACGCTGTAAAATACCTGAATGGCGTAAAATAAAATCATCATCGGATCGGAGTTTGGCTGCTACCTGCCCGACATCAATGGATGCCGCATTCTCGAGATTAAAAAATTGCGCGTATTGGTTATAAGCCACCACTAAGTCTTGGTTTTTTACACAAAATGGCGGGATGAAGATACCTGTTGCGGTGAGAAAAGATGGCACCATGAAAAACCCCTTTAAAAAGTGTGACAAAGCCAGCAGCAGCTCAATTCACAAGATGAAATAAACAGTAAAACCGATTAGGCTAGCCTCTAAAATAAAGTGATAAAAATTTAGTTTTTAATAACATAACGTTATAACAAATTGTCACTTCAAATCTTTTAGCATCAGGGTATGCTAACTAAGTTTTATTGCCATTTACTGCATATAAGGAATATCCATGAGCAAAATTTATGATGACAATACTCAAACTATAGGTAAAACACCGTTAGTTCGCCTTAACCGTGTAGCTAAAGGTAATGTATTTGCAAAAATAGAAAGTCGCAACCCAAGCTTCAGTGTCAAATGTCGCATTGGCGCCAACATGATCTGGGATGCAGAGAAAAAAGGCACCCTCACCAAAGAAAAAGAGCTGATCGAACCAACCAGTGGTAATACCGGTATTGCTCTTGCGTTTGTGGCTGCGGCTCGTGGCTACAAAATCACCCTGACTATGCCCAATACCATGAGTTTAGAGCGTCGCAAACTACTGAAAGCATTAGGCGCTAACCTGATCCTAACCGATGGCGCGAAAGGCATGAAAGGCGCAATCAATAAAGCCGAAGAAGTGGTGGCTGAGAACCCAGAAAAGTTTGTACTGCTTCAACAGTTCGATAACCCAGCTAACCCAGAAATTCATGAACAAACCACTGGACCTGAAATTTGGGAAGATACCGATGGTGAGGTAGATGTATTCGTAGCAGGTGTCGGTACGGGCGGCACCTTATCGGGTGTAAGCCGCTACATTAAACTGAAGCAAGGTAAACAAATCACCACAGTAGCCGTTGAACCAACTGACTCGCCAGTTATCACGCAGACGTTAGCCGGTGAAGAAGTTAAACCAGGTCCACACAAGATCCAGGGCATTGGCGCGGGTTTTGTACCAAAGAACTTAGATCTCTCGATGGTTGACCGTACCGCTCTGGTTACTAACGATGAAGCAATCGACATGGCGCGTCGTTTGATGGAAGAAGAAGGTATTTTAGCCGGAATTTCATCTGGCGCTGCCGTTGTTGCTGCGAATCAAATTGCCGCTTTACCAGAATTTGCTGATAAAAATATTGTAGTAATTTTACCAAGTTCTGGTGAACGCTACTTATCATCTGCATTATTTGCTGGAATTTTCACCGATCAAGAGCTAGAAGCCTAATCAGGCATTAAACCTGCTTTCAAGGCGCACTTGTGCGCCTTTTTCTTTTAAAAAGAATAACAAAGATAGACTATGCTATATAAACGTAAGACTTTTTTACGGCTTATTCGGCAGAAAAATCTGTGACATACTTATAAAAACATTGATCTTCTAGCACTAATTTAGGATGATTTTTTACTTAATAAAATGAAGTATTCTTATAATATGTTAATCCATGATGACAATCGGCAATATCTGAGTCATCATCAGTCTGATAGGCTAAAAACAGGATTTTCATAGCAGGTCGCAAAAAACTTGACGTGGATTAAACTTCTCAACGTCGTTTTTCGTTACTTTATTTCAAAATCAAAAAAGCAGAATTTGTCAGAAAGGTGCAATGTTCTTTCAAATATCTGCGACATTCAAACTAAAAATGGGGAAAACCATGTATAACAAGACTGTAACTATTACTGCTGAAAACGGCCTACACACTCGTCCAGCAGCTCAATTTGTTAAAGAAGCAAAATCATTTTCATCTGACATCACTGTCGAAGTAGGCGGTAAATCTGCAAGTGCAAAAAGCCTGTTCAAACTACAAACTCTTGGCCTAACCAAAGGCACCAGCGTTGTAATCAAAGCTGAAGGTGCTGATGAGCAAAAAGCGGTTGATACTTTAGTTGCGTTAATGGCGGAACTTGAATAAGCACGCTCCATCACCCGACATTTTTTGCAGTTAAAGGATAGGTTATGATATCAGGTATTCAAGCATCACCTGGCATAGCGTTTGGTAAAGCGCTATTGCTCCAAGAAGACGAAATTATCATCAACACCAATCGTGTTGAGGATAGTGAAAAAGAAATTAAATGCTTCTTAGAAGCACGAGACAAAGCATCTGCTCAGCTTGAACTCATCAAGCAAAAAGCACTTGAAACATTTGGTGAAGAAAAAGAAGCGATCTTCGAAGGGCATATAATGCTGCTTGAAGATGAAGAGTTAGAACAGGATATCATAACCTACTTAAAGGAAAATAAGAGTTCTGCTGGCGCGGCAATCCAATTCGTAATTGAACAAAATGCGAAGATGTTGCAAGAGCTAGATGATCCCTATTTACGTGAACGCGCAACTGATTTTCGCGATATTGGAAATCGTTTACTTAAAAATGCCTTAGGCATTGATATTGTGTCTTTGAGCACGATTCAAGATGAAGTCATTCTCATTGCTAATGACTTAACTCCTTCTGAAACAGCACAAATCAACTTAGATAAAGTGCTTGGTTTCATCACTGACATTGGTGGCCGTACTTCTCATACGTCAATCATGGCGCGTTCTTTAGAACTTCCTGCCATTGTCGGTACCAATGACATTACTAAACTCGTTAAAAACGGCGATACGGTTGTTTTAGATGCGTTAAACAATCAAGTCATCATTAACCCTTCTGATGCAGACTTAGCTCGCTTTAAGACTATTCAAGCTAAATTCCTCGCAGAAAAAGCTGAGTTAGCTAAATTAAAGGACTTACCCGCCATCACCTTAGATGGTCACCAAGTTGAAGTATGTGCCAATGTAGGTACAGTAAAGGACTGTGATGGTGCGGAGCGTAATGGTGCTGAAGGCATCGGCCTATATCGAACAGAGTTCTTGTTTATGGATCGTGACCAACTACCAACGGAAGAAGAGCAATTTGTTGCTTATAAAGCCGTAGTTGAAGCGATGCCAAATCAACCTGTGATTATCCGTACTATGGATATTGGCGGTGATAAAGATTTGCCATACATGGACCTGCCTGAAGAAATGAATCCATTTTTAGGCTGGCGCGCAATCCGTATTTGTTTTGATCGTCCAGAGATCATGAACCCTCAATTACGTGCTTTATTACGTGCATCAGCATTTGGTAAAGTTCGCATTATGTTCCCAATGATCATCGCGGTTGAAGAAATTCGTGCGCTAAAAGACATTTTAGAAACATTAAAAGCTGAACTTCGTGAAGAAAACTTAGCGTTTGATGAAAATGTTGAAATTGGTGTGATGATTGAAACACCTGCTGCTGCAGCGATTGCACACCATTTAATTAAAGAAGTTGACTTCTTCAGTATTGGCACCAACGATTTAACACAATATACACTTGCAGTAGACCGTGGTAATGAGCTAATTTCTAAGCTATACAATCCATTAACGCCATCTGTATTAACGTTAATTAAACGTGTTATTGACGCATCTCATGAAGCGGGTAAATGGACTGGTATGTGTGGTGAGTTAGCTGGTGATGACCGTGCAACTTTACTACTATTGGGTATGGGCTTAGATGAATTTTCAATGAGTTCAATTTCCATTCCAACGGTGAAAAAGCTAATCCGTAATACCAACTACAAAACAGCAAAAGAGCTGGCTGACAAAGCATTATCTGTTGCCACTGCTGCTGAAATTGAAGCGTTAGTTGATGACTTTATTAAACAGCAAGCTGTGTGTTAAGTAACGCTGCATAGATTAAATTTAGGAGCAATAAAATGGGTTTTTTCGATAAACTAAAAAAAATGGTTTCAGATCCAACACCCGAAGCGGGTGGCATTGAAATTTTTGCCCCACTATCTGGTGAGATAGTGCCAATTGAAGATGTGCCTGACGTTGTTTTTGCTGAAAAGATTGTAGGTGACGGTATCGCGATTAAACCAACGGGTGACAAGATGGTTGCTCCTTGTGACGGTACTATTGGTAAAATTTTTGAAACCAATCATGCATTCTCTATCGAGTCTGACACGGGTCTAGAGCTGTTTGTTCACTTTGGTATCGACACTGTTGAGCTAAAAGGTGAAGGCTTTACGCGTATCGCGCAAGAAGGCCAATCAGTGAAAAAAGGCGACACTATCATTGAGTTCGATCTTGCGCTACTAGAAGCAAAAGCAAAGTCGACATTAACGCCTGTTGTTATTTCAAACATGGATGAAATAAAAGATCTACACAAGCTTGCTGGCACAGTGACCTTGTCTGATTCAGTGATTTTGCGTATTACTAAATAAAACGAGTTAAAGTTCACACTTAACTTCTCAAGCCCAGCATTGCTGGGCTTTTTTGTGCCTGCTTGTTGTGCCGCTCACTAGAAACCAAACTTGATAATTTATGATAATAAAAGAGCGTGTTATGATGTTGTCAATTAATTGTAGTAAGAGGCCAAAATGACCGTTGTATATGGCATAAAAAACTGTGACACCATCAAAAAAGCCAAAGCTTGGCTTACTAAAAATGACATTGCATTTGAGTTTCATGACTATCGTGTTGAAGGGATTAACGAGAAAATGATCGCGGACTTTTTTGCTCATTTACCATGGCAAGAGGTGGTTAATAAGCGCGGCACAACCTATCGACAGTTGAGCGATGAGGCCAAAGCGAATTTATCCGCCGAAACCGCATTAGCCCTTTTAGTCGAACATCCGGCCATGATCAAGCGTCCGCTACTGATCCACAATGGCCAATATTACCTAGGCTTTAAAGCCGATCAATACGCTGAAATCTTTGCTTAATCTCGCAAAAATTGAATGAATAAAGGAATTATCATGCCAGACAGTGCCGTACTTAGCTTAGCAAAAGATTTAATTAGCCGAGAATCTGTTACCCCAGAAGATGCGGGTTGCCAACAAATGATGATCGAGTATCTTGAAGCCCTTGGTTTTGAATGTGAAACCATGGTCTTCGATGATACCACCAACTTATGGGCTCGACGTGGCACCGCTAAGCCACTTTTTTGCTTTGCCGGCCATACTGATGTCGTCCCCACCGGGCCACTTGCAGACTGGCATACACCACCATTTGAGCCAACAGTTATCGACGGCTTCTTACATGGCCGTGGCGCGGCTGACATGAAGGGCTCGATTGCTGCCTTTATGGTGGCGGTAAAACAATTTGTTGAGCAACATGATGATCACCAAGGCTCCATTGCTTTTTTAATCACCAGTGACGAAGAAGGCCCATTTATTAATGGCACAGTCAAAGTGGTTGAGGTGCTAGAAGCACGCAATGAAAAAATTGATTATTGTATTGTGGGTGAGCCATCAAGTACCCGTGAAGTGGGTGATATTGTAAAAAATGGCCGCCGTGGCTCACTAACCGGTGATTTAGTCATTAAGGGGATTCAAGGTCATATCGCCTACCCGCACTTAGTGGATAACCCAATCCATAAAGCAGGCCCAGTGATTGCCGAATTATCACAAAAAGTGTGGGACAACGGTAATGAGTTTTTCCCGCCAACCAGTTTCCAAATATCTAATATTCAATCAGGTACGGGCGCATCCAACATCGTACCGGGCGCATTAACGGCGCAGTTTAATTTCCGTTACTCTACGGAATGTACGGCTGCTGACTTGGTGGCGCGCACACATAACGTATTGGACTCGCAAGGCCTAGACTATGAGCTTAATTGGACCTACAACGGCGTACCATTTATTACTGGTGAAGGTGAGCTGATTGATGCCGTTAAAACAGCAATCAAAGAGGTGACTAAATTTGATGCTGAGCTTTCTACCTCTGGCGGTACCTCCGACGGGCGTTTTATTGCTCCAACCGGAGCACAACTGGTAGAACTAGGCCCAATTAATGCCACCATTCATAAAGTGAATGAATGCGTTAAAATTGCCGATTTAGAAAAGCTGGTTGATATGTACCGCCTTACCCTCACTAAATTACTTAGCCGTGATCCGGTATAGCCGTGAAACTGTCTAAGCGTGATATAGCCCTTAAATTAACTGGCCAAGTGAGTGAACATTTGGCGCCTTATGGGCCTTATCACTGGCTAGAGGCCAACGCCCTTGCCGCTTTTCTGTCAATGCAACAAGCGGCAAAAAATGATGGACTCGAACTGGATATAGCCAGTAGCTTTCGTGGTTTTTCTCGGCAACAACTTATTTGGGATGGGAAAATGAGTGGGAAAAGACCTGTACTGGATTGCCACTCCCGTCCCCTTGACACAGCTTTATTGACCCCACGAGATAAAATCCTCGCCATTTTACATTGGTCAGCCTTGCCCGGTGCCAGCCGACACCATTGGGGCACCGATATCGATGTATACAGCCCAGCACTGCTGCCTGATAACTATCAGTTGCAACTTGTTCCCAGTGAATATCAACTGGGAGGATGTCAGCATCCTCTTGCATTATGGCTTGAGAAAAACATGGCCAAATTTGGCTTTTATTTACCCTATCAAAAGCAGCTAGGCGGCGTCGCTATTGAGCCCTGGCATTTAAGCTATCACCCTGTCGCTGCTCGCTACCAACAGATGTTTACCATTGATATGCTAGATAGCGTATTAGCTCAGTCGAGTGTTTTGGGTAAATCAACACTGCGGATAATGTTACCCACGATATGGCAGCGTTTTATCACTCAGATCAGCACACCATAATGAGTACAATTTGGATTGTCATCATCATCGCTTTAGTACTTGGCATCATTGCCAGTAATATTATGTTACTTAAACACACTGCAAAGATGGATTTTAAAGCTAAAGACAAAAACAACGATAAAACAGATGACAACTAAACAACTCGGGATAGAATGAACTTTAGATACCAGATCCCTCTATTTTTTACCTTTTAACAAATTGTTAGGAAGACTTGTGTTGGAAAAAAAGATTGAAGCCGTCATATTTCAAGGCCGCTGGCTGTTAGCGCCCTTTTTTATCGGGCTGTTTGTGGCCATTATTATACTGTTAATTAAGTTTACTAAATCCTTATACTTAATGGTGCTAACGGCTTTTACTGCCAGCTCTGAAGAAACCATTATTAATATTTTAACCCTTGTAGATACCGCTCTATTAGCAGGATTGCTACTGATAATCATCTTTAGCGGTTATGAAAATTTTGTGTCTAAGCTTGATATTGATGATCATGAAGACAGACCATCTTGGATGGGAAAAGTAGGATTTTCGGGCTTAAAACAGAAATTGATTGGCGCTATCGTAGCGATTTCTGCTGTCGAACTGCTAAAGCTCTTTATTCACGCAGAAGCCTTAACCGAAGCCCAGATATTCTGGAAAATTATGGTGCACTTAACCTTTGTGATCTCGGGCGTATTGTTCGCCCTCACCGATTACATTGTTGAAAAAGCAAAAAGTCACTAACACTTTTACCGGAACAAAAAAGCCAAACATCAGTTTGGCTTTTTATAAAGATATTTCTCGGCGCGCTATTTAATCAGCGATTAGCTGATACTGCTCACGTAGGATCTCAATAATCTCGGCTTTTGGATTATCCGATAAGATAATCTTTTCACCGGTGATTTTTTCTGCCACACCTAAGTAGATTTCCGATACTTTCATGAGCACTGCTTCTGGAAGTGCATTATCACGCGCTAGTGCTTCGCGCTCTGGCATGCGATCTTTATTCAGCAAGATGTCCGGATCGGGGAAATGATTGAGCAGTAATTGACGGAATTGCTCTTTTGAGTTTTCGACCACGTTGCCATTGGCAAACTCAGCGGCATCCCAAATACGTGATGAATCCGGCGTACCTACTTCATCCATGTAAATCAATTTTTCTTGACCGTTTTTATCGGTGACGTAACCAAATTCAAACTTGGTATCGACAAACATCTGACCGATATTTTCTAGCGCTTCACTGATCACATTAAAGCCTTCTTTAAGCAGCTTCTCATAAAGGTTAATGTCTTCAGCCTTGGTAAAATTAAACGCTGCGAAGTTGTCTTCTATGTTCTTGCGCGTCACGTTTACATCATCAGCTTCTGGAACGCCCGGAATACCACGTAAAATACCTTTAGTCGATGGCGTGATCAGTAGTTCAGGTAGCTTTTGGTCTTTTTTCAAACCATCCGGTAGCTGAATACCACAAAACTCACGCTCACCCTTTTCATAAGCACGCCACATCGAACCGGTAATATACTGGCGACAAATCGCCTCTATCATCACAGGACGTGCTTTTTGTACTATCCATACAAACGGGTGAGGTATATCTAGAATATGGCTGTCTGCTAAGCCTTGCTCTTTGAATAAACGAAACCAATTATTTGAAATCGCATTCAACGCAGCGCCTTTACCCGGCACGCCATTCATGCCACCTTCTCCGTGCCAGATGCAGTCAAAAGCTGAAATTCGATCACTAATAACCATGATAGCCAATGGTGTATCGGGCGCCACGTCGTAATTTTTTTCCGCAATTAAACGGCGACTGTCAGCTTCGGTTAACCAGTAAACCGAACGAACTTTACCACTGTGAACGGATTTATCGGTACGGATTGGAAGATCATTATTGACTGCCAATACCTTGTCAGCAAGACTCATGTTCGTATGCCTTCTTAAATAGCAATAACTGAAATACAGCTAGTATTGTTAATTAAAAAAGGCGCGATATTATCGCGCCCTGTTGGTTATTTTGTTTCGACTCGCATGTGCTTTTGCATTAAATCGACAATGCTTAAATACATTTTACTCACTTGTTGTACAGACAACGGCTCTTTGTCACGACCAAAAATAGTGATCACCGTATCGCCTTGCTTAGATTGACCCAGCTGGAAAGTATAAGAGCCTTTTCTTAACTCAAAGCCTCGTACACCTTTCTCACGCCAATAGCTGTCAGACGGCTGTTTAAAGCTCATGACATACGCACCCAAGTTTTTATTGCTCGATTCATATTCAAAATTGAGTGCAGCTAAAGCCAAAGGTAATTTTGCCCATACAATATCGAAGTTTTTCTTCGTTACCCAAGCGGGTAAACCATTGTCATCAAAGCCTAAATCTAGTGGAACTCGATTATCGTGTGATTGCAATGATGCGTTTTTACGTTGATTTTCTGCTAGTGCAAATACCAACAAACGGTTAACCATGCCTGTTTCATAACGTTGTTTTTCAGCATCAAGTAATGGTTTAGTCTTTACTTCACCATTAACCGATTCTTTAGAGCTTAGTAGCTCCACACTTAAGCTTGCGGCGCGCGATGACGCAGCTTCTTGTAATGTGAATTTGTATTGCTCTTCAGAACGATAACGTGTTTTATTCCAAAATGAACCGAATTCTTGTTCAAAAACAAACGTCCCTGAGACCAATTCACCCTTAAATTTGTCAATGCTCTCAGCGGATACATTGAACTGAGCCATGAAATTGAGTAACAAAGCCCACGCGTCATCTTTTGCCACTACACCACGATCACGAGCCGTAAAAATCACCGTCACATTCTCTGCGGTGTCATCAGTTCGGGTACCTTCAAAAACGGTCAGCACTTGAGCAGGTGAGCGAACATCCACTTTTCCACCTAAATAGCTCGGCAATGCACCTTTACCTAATGGGGGCACGTTATAAGTAGGATCAAAAGCAACATCACCGATACCAACAGTTGAAATTGGCTGAGCTAAAGAAGCTTCCAAATAGTCAAAATCCTCTACGGCTTTCTTTCGTGACTCATGACTACTACAACCTGCCAGTACTGTTAACAACAGACCGCCAATGAGAATACCTTGTTTTTTTAGCACGCAATAACCGCCTTAATCGATGAGACTTGCTTGTTTTAACGCTGCTTCCACTTCCGGCTGCAACGGTGAAGAAAGAGTGGTTAAAGGTAACCGCAATGTGTCATTTGGGATCAATCCTAAACGACAACAAGCCCATTTTACTGGGATTGGGTTGGCTTCAACAAATAATTTGTCATGTACCGGCATTAAACGTTGATCTATCGCTTTGGCTGCTTCGGTTTCGCCCGCTTGCGCATGTTGGCACATCTTCGCCATTTGCGCTGCTGCCACGTTAGTCGTAACAGAAATAACGCCATGGCCACCTTGCAACATAAAATCAAGACCTGTGGCATCATCACCGCTGTACAGGGCAAAGTCGTCACTTACTAACGCTTTAATATCCGCTAAACGTTGTAGGTCACCGGTCGCTTCTTTAATGCCAATAATATTGTCTAGCTTAGCTAAACGCGCAACGGTTTCAGGTTTCATGTCTACAGCTGTACGACCAGGTACATTATATAAAATTTGCGGTAATGTAGAAGATTCAGCAATGGTTTTATAATGCAGAAATAAACCTTCTTGGGTCGGTTTATTGTAATAAGGAGTGACACTTAAGCCAGCCGCAACACCACTACTTTGAAATAGTTTACTTAGGGCGATAGCCTCGGAAGTTGAGTTTGCACCATTACCGGCAATGACAGGGATACGTCCATCTGCAAATTCTAACGTCTTCATGACCACTTTAACGTGGTCATCCACATTAAGTGTCGCTGACTCACCTGTCGTCCCCACAGAAACAATTGCAGCAGTGCCTGCTTCAACGTGGTAATCCACTAAACTTTTCAGCGCTTGAAAATCGATTTCACCGGCATCATCCATCGGCGTGATTAAAGCAACAATACTACCCGTTAGCATTTAGACATCTCCTTATAATCGAGCGAAATATGGTACTTTTCCAACTGACTAAAAACAAGCATCAGATATGAATAGCCAAATGAAAAGCCAAACAAGCTGGATTTTAGCGTACTAATTAAACTAAGCCCTTAACAATAAGCGATAAAACAGTGCGGCTTAGTCGGTATTTTCTGTCAAAATATCACTAAACTCGCTCTGTCAATAGAGCTAGCTCGTCACACTCTTGCAATAAATTGGAAAACTGCGACAAAAGATACCACAGTACAACAAATGACAGATACGTTTTCTAACACGAACCCTTGCGAGAAAAGTCTGTCAAAGTAAAATATTACTATTTATTGATCCAATAACTTGGTGAAATAGGTATAGAAGGAAAAACTTACCTAATAATATGGAGTAGAACATGCAAACACTTGTTGCTGGTGATAAAGCCCCTCTGTTTAGTTTACAAAACCAAGCCGACCAAACCGTGTCCTTGGCTGATTTAAAAGGTAAGAAAGTACTGGTTTACTTCTACCCTAAAGCCATGACTCCCGGCTGTACCACCCAAGCTTGTGGCTTACGTGACAGTAAAGCGCAGTGGGATGAAAAAAACTTAGTTGTATTGGGTATTAGCCCTGATGCGGTTAAACGTTTAACTAAGTTTGTTGAACGAGACGAATTAAACTTTGACTTGCTTTCAGATGAAGATCATCAAGTTGCAGATGCTTTTGGCGTATGGGGCTTGAAGAAATTCATGGGTAAGGAATATGACGGAATTCATCGCATCAGTTTTCTGATTGATGAACAAGGCAACATTGAGCATGTGTTTAATAAATTTAAAACCAAAGAGCACCATCAAGTCGTAATGGATTACTTAGCAAGCAAATAAAACCATTGCTCCCGCTCAATCAGGCGGGAGCAACATTTATTTACTCGGCAGAAGCTAACGACTCAGCCGCTTTGGCTTTATCCGATGGCCAAGCATTAACAACTGCTTTCACTAAGGTTGCTAAAGGAATTGCAAAAAATATTCCCCAAAAACCCCATACCCCACCAAATACAAGTACCGCAACAATAATAGCAACAGGATGTAAGTTCACCGCTTCAGAGAATAAAACCGGCACGAGTACGTTGCCATCAAGAGCTTGAATGACACCATAAGCTATCATTAAGTAGAGAAACTCAGAAGTAAAGCCCCACTGAAATACGCCCACTAACGCCACTGGCACTGTCACTGCTGCTGCGCCAATAAAGGGAATTAAAACCGACAGTCCCACCAGCACCGCCAATAAAGCAGAGTAACGTAAGTCAAGTACAGCAAATGCCACGTAACTAACACTACCAACAATCAAAATTTCAACCACTTTACCACGAATATAATTGATAATTTGACTGTTCATTTCAACCCAAACTTGGGTCGCTAACTGGCGATTTTCCGGCAAAAAACGCGTAACACTTTGGGTTAGCTCCGTTTTATCTTTGAGCATAAAAAACACCAGTAATGGCACTAAAATACAATAAACCAACAGGGCCGCGATGTTGATCAAAGAGCCCAAGGAAAACGACACAATCGCTTCACCACTGCTAATTAACTTATCTCGCACATTATCGACTAACGTAGACACCATTTCAGCATCCACCATTTCTGGATACTTTTCTGGCAAAGTCAGTAAATACCCTTGAGTTTGATTTAACATATAAGGTAGCTCACGTATAAAGTTGGCTCCTTGTTTAACCACGGTCGGCACCAAACCAAGCAATGCCAGAACCGTAAACCCAACAAAAGCCAATAACACGATAATGGCGGCACCGGTACGATTCACCCCCCAACGTTGCAGTGAGCTGACGGGCCAATCGAGCAAATAGGCGATAACAATCGCCGCAAGCAATGGCGCTAATAACGAGCCAAAAAAGAACACCACACTAAAGCCAAAAACCAACAAAATGGTTAATGTCACCGCGTGAGGGTCAGAAAACCTATCTTTATACCATCGAGAAAAAACATCTAACATAAGCCGAACCGACTCCTATAAAAACTCATTTATCACGCTAAAAAAATAATCAGCGACAATACTGCGCTGGGCAGCTCTTCACGCTCAAATTGAATACCGTGCTTAATTAAATAGCGTGGAACATCCTGTTTTGAACCGGGATCACTGACCAACAAAGTTAACTGTGCGGGAGGATGGGCTTTCGCCAACCATTGGCGCATATTGATTAAAGGCATTGGACAAGAAAGATCTCGGCAATCTAAAGTGGTCATATTTTACTCATTGTTCCCCATCACAAAACAACATGGTCATTATCAGTGCAATCAAATAACAACACAAATAATATCCTCACGCTAAGCCTATTTAGTTGTTAGCTGCCTTTTTTAATTCCACTAACCTTGCACCCGCCCTACAAGAGCGTTTATGCTGCAGTTATCACCGTAATTGAGATGACTTCGTGTTTGCAAAATCAGCCTTAACCTCACTCTTATCAGGCATCCTCTTGTTAACTTCAAGTAGCGCGACTTATGCCAATTTACCTGAAATTGGTACTGCGGGCGCCAGTGCGTTAACCATTAATAAAGAGATCCAATACGGTAAAGCATTTAGTGTAATGGCTCGTGGCGGCCTTCCTGTGGTAGATGATCCAGTATTAGTGGAATATATTAACGACCTTGGCCATACCTTGGTGGCTCACGCCGATTCGGTTAAATTCCCATTTAATTTTTTCTTAATCCAAGACAATGAAATTAACGCCGCTGCTTTCTTTGGGGGTTACGTCAAAATCCATACTGGCTTATTTTTATACGCAGACAACGAAAGCCAATTGGCCTCAGTCATCGCACACGAAATAGCCCATGTCACGCAGCGCCATTTAGCGCGGATGATGGAAGCGCAATCACGCAGTAACCCAGCAACACTCGCCGCTATGGCAGGCTCATTGCTATTAACACTAGTATCACCTGAAGCGGGCATCGCCATGCTGCAAACCACAGTGGCAGCCAATATGCAGGCCAGCATCAACTACACCCGCACCCATGAGTTTGAAGCAGATCGTATCGGTATTAACACCTTGAGCCAAAGTGGCTTTGACCCGAGGGAAATGGCCGGTTTTTTTGGTAAGTTATCGGCGCAATATCGCTATGCCAGCAAGCCGCCACAAATGCTGTTAACTCACCCTTTACCGGAAACGCGGGTCGCTGAATCACGTAACCGCGCCGCTCAGTTTCCGAGTGTAAAATTACCAGCTAGCCTGCCTTACCAATTAGCTAAGGCACGAATTGAAGCCAGATATTCATCCATGTCGGGTAACACTAGCTTAAGCTTTTTTAATAATCAGCTTAAGAATAAAGACTACTCGCTTGAAGCTGCCGCATTGTACGGCAAAAGCTTAGCGTTAATACAAATGGATAATTACCCTGAAGCAGATAAAATAATTGATGAATTGTTAGCGCAATCACCACGAAACCTGTTTTATATCGATGTAAAAACAGATCTAGACAACGCGCAAAACCGTCACCAGCAAGCGATTGAGCGTTTAGCAGCGCTTTATAAAGAGATGCCAAACAACTCAGTGGTGGTAATAAACCTTATTAATACCTACATGGAGAAAAAGGATTTTGCAGCAGCATTAACCGTACTCGACAAGTTCTTGCGTCAGCAACCCGACAACACCTTAGCTTGGTCGATGGCGATTAAAGTAAATCAAGGTCTTGGCAATTTAGGTAAAGCTTACCAAGCCCGGGCTGAATACCTTGCTCTACATGGTGATTATAAAAAAGCCATAAACGAATTAACCAGCGCCGCAGCCGAAACCAATAACAACCTAGACCGCGCCAGAATAGATGCGCGCATTGAGCAATTTAAGCAAGCACAAGCATCACTGGACGAACTGCGCTCTTAGGGCGCTGTCGAATCCGTAAGGCTCAGCCAGTGTTGGTTCAAACTGGTTAAGTCCTGCTCGCCGACGAGTGTTTGCACTAACTCACCTTGTGGGTTGATGACATAAGTGGTAGGAAGCACTTTCGGCCTTGGCAGCATAAAGTCATCCACCTCAACCCGCGCAAACAAAAAAGAAACATTTCGCGCCTGCCAGCTGGCTTGTAGCTCTGGCAAGGCCAGATCATCGAAAGTAATGGCAATAACTTGGCGTTGGTCTGAAACTAAATCAAACTCATTAAGTGCGGGCAGTTCTTTAATACAGGGCTTACACCAATCCGCATAATAATTCACCAACAGCCATTGGCCACGATAATCCGCCAAACTAGCCGGTTGGCCATTTGATAAGGTTAATTCTGTTTGACCACAAGCAGTCAAAAACAAAACACCAAGCAAGATCAGGTTGCGTATTTTCATCACTACTAAACTCTTGTTCCTTTGGTTACAATGCCAACATCACTGAAAATGGAGCGTCAGCATGTCACAAGTGCAAATTTATCACAATCCACGTTGCTCAAAGAGCAGAGAAACTCTCGCCTTATTAGAAGCACATGGTCAGCAACCTGAAATAGTATTGTATCTCACTGCACCACTAAGCATCGAACTGCTCAGTGAAATTATCCAAAAACTGGGATTTGATACCGCTCGCCAACTCATGCGTACTAAAGAAACCTTATACAAAGAACTGGCGCTAAAAGATGAAGTTGACGAAAAAGTATTGCTTAACGCCATGATCGAAAACCCGAAACTGATTGAGCGCCCTATCGTTATCAACGGCGATAAAGCTGTCTTAGGTCGCCCCCCAGAGCAAGTATTGGATCTTTTTTAATGCAAACGCAACATTACCAAACTATCGCCAGAGTCGGCTATTTCAGCTTACTGATTTACGTGCCCCTTTGGCATCTCTGGCTTTCGCCGCCACCTGTGGGCATAAGCCCTGTTCTAATGCTCGCGATGTGGCTGGTGCCTTTATTATTCCCGTTACGTGGCATTTTGAAGGGTAATCCATATACTTACGCTTGGGCGAGTTTTATTAGCTTGTGGTATTTTCTACATAGTATCACCTTGATCATAGCCGATCCGAATGAACGCTGGTTGGCTGTTATTGAGCTAATACTAGCAACCACTTTTTTCACTGGTAGTGTCTACTACGCTAAATACCGTGGCCGTGAATTAGGTTTAAGTATTCGCAAGCCAAAAGAGCCAAAAAAGAAGTAAAGCCGTGGCGCTGGTAAAGACATCAGCGCCAATTAGCAAAGACTATAAATGAAGGGTTTCTTTAACGAAGGGAATGGTCAGTTTACGTTGCGCTGCAATTGATGCGCTATCAAGGTGATCTAAGGTTTTCAGTAACATTGCCATTTCGCGACTCAACCTATTAAGCAAAAAGCGCCCCACTTCTACAGGCAATTTAAAACCGCGCAGTTGCGCACGTAATTGTAGTGCACCAAGCTTGGCTTCGTCATCTAAATGGTTGATTCTATAGCCAGTACCCCATTCCAGCCGCGATATTAAATCTTGCAATGAAATACCTAAATTCTTCGGGCTATTATTACCCGTAAAAATCAGACAATTCGTTAGCTCGGTGTGGGCTTTTTTCTCTAAACAGCGATTATAAAGATTAAATAACGCTTGTTCCCATTGCGCATTGCCCGCGATAGCTTCCAGAGAATCAATACAAATAAGAGGCATGTTCTCCATACCATCTAGCATGGCTGGGTTCATCATATGATGTAAATCGAGAGGGACATAAGCGGCGGCTTGACCACTGTCATTGGCCTCTGCGCAAGTAGCATGGAGTAAATGAGAACGACCTGAGCCTTCCGTTCCCCATAAGTAAATGACGTCGTCTCCCTGTCCGATGGCTGCATTTTTCAGTGCAGTTAACAGTTGGGAATTATCGCCCGGATAAAAACTGGCAAAGGTTTCATCATCCGGTAATTGCACTGACAGCGAAAGCTGTGAAGGGTTATGCTGTTCCACTAATCATTCTTAATCACATCGTGTGAGCTTAAGTGTAACATTAGCAACAATAATGGGCAAAAGGCATCACCTGAATAAAATTCAAATTATCATTCATTATCCATCACTTGCCAGCGCCAGCTCAGATCAACCCCGGCAATACCTGGCTCAATAGCGGTCATATTAGCTTGCATGTCAACGGTTTGTTTCAACTCGTTTTGGCTACCAATAAGTTGTAACTGCAATTGCATGTTGCCCGGTGAGATGGTTTTGAGTGTTACCTTACTCACATTAGTCAATTGTTGAAAATAGCGTTTTACCATCACCACATCGGCCATGGCTTTAACATTTTCAATTTGTACCACGATATAATCGTCATCACTGGCTTCCAGTACACGTGAAGATTGGCCGGCAAAATAATCCGCCAGTTGATTACTCACTTGCACGCCACTGTCTGCAACTAAGCCCGTTTCTTCACCTTGTAATAATGGCAAGCCTTGAGCATCCACCAACTGCCAAGTGAGCAGACTTTGTTCTGCCGCTAAGGTGACTTTAACGAGGACAATATAATCAACGTTATAACGTTGACTCGCCGTGACAACTGGCGCTAAAAAGCGGCCCCAAACATCGGTTAGAGAGAGTTGATTAAGATCGTCAAAGTCGAGTAGTGGAAAAAGAATGGGCATAGCGCGCCCTTGCTCCCCCTCCTTTAGCCCTGCGATCAAACTGCCACCATCATGCTCAGAGACTAAGCTTTTCTGGCCTTCTTGTTCTTGCGCTATCCAAAATAGGGTATTGGGCCTAGGCGTCGGCCAAACTGGGATTTGTGCTTGGCGCAGTAATTGATTCACTTTAAAAGGGTTAAACTCAATAAGGGTTCGTCCATCACCACTAACGGTTTGCTGATGGACAAGATCAGGTAAAGGGGGTAACTGCTTAAGTAGCATGTCGTTGTCCAATGTATCGTAGTGACCTGTCACTTTAAGCAAAACCCGCTCAAATGCTGTATTGATAAGCTCATTGTTCGAAGCATTCGCCCCACTATTCACTTCTACTTGATACATATTTTCTGCAGACGCAGCATTTAACCAGCTCGCCACCAACATCAAACAGCTAATAACACCTTTCACCTTAAACACGAGCACTGATTTCCTATTCATAAAATACACAGCCCGAGATCTTAACAGAGCTCGGGCTTTTTCTTAACATCAATTCTGGCAAATAAAGCAGCGACTAACAGCTGCGCCCTTTGACCAAATTAATTTCTTGGTAACAATAAATTAAGGGCGATGGCCACCAAACCACACAAGCTCACACCTTGTAAGCTAAATGAGCCCACCCCAAATGCCATGCCACCGATACCAAAAATCAATACCACTGACACAATACAAAGGTTACGCGCCTTGCTTAAATCTACTTGGTGGCGGATCAACGTGTTTAAACCAACCGAAGCGATAGTACCAAACAACAGCATCATGATCCCGCCCATCACAGCAGGAGGGATGGTTTGTAATACCGCGCCAAATTTGCCAACAAAGGCCAAAGCAATAGCAAACACCGCTGCCCAAGTCATTACAACAGGATTAAAGTTACGCGTTAGCATCACCGCCCCAGTCACTTCTGAATAAGTAGTATTAGGGGGGCCGCCAAAACAAGCTGCTGCCGCCGTTGCGACGCCATCACCAAATAAAGTGCGATGTAAACCGGGCTTTTTCAAATAGTCCTTTTTCGTCACATTACCGATTGCTAATATGTCACCGACATGCTCCACAGCAGGAGCGATAGCCACCGGCAACATAAATAAAATAGCTTGCCAGCTAAATTCTGGCGCCACAAAGTTAGGGATGCCAAACCATTTAGCATTAGTAATAGGAGAAAAATCCACTTGGCCAAACATAATGGCCAGAATATACCCCACCACCACTCCGGCGAAAATAGGCACTAATTTGAAAATGCCTTTCGCCATGGTCGACATTAATAAGGTAACGACTAAGGCCGATAAGGAAATGATCATCGCTGTGCTTTGTTCCATTAACACAGCCGAGCCATCACCGGTTTTACCTATAGCCATATTCACCGCAACCGGCGCAAGACCAAGGCCGATCACCATGATCACAGGGCCTACTACCACAGGAGGTAAAATGCGATGAATAAATTCACTGCCACGTACTTTAACAAAGCCCGCCATTAGCATGTAAACCACACCCGCAGCCATTAAGCCCGACATAGTCGCGGGAATGCCCCAAGTTTGTACGCCGTATAAAATAGGCGCAATAAAAGCAAATGACGATGCTAAAAATATCGGCACTTGACGCTTAGTGACCCATTGAAACAATAACGTACCTATACCCGCGGTGAACAATGCCACGTTGGGGTCTAACCCAGTGATCAGTGGCATGAGCACCAGCGCACCAAAGGCAACAAAGAGCATTTGTGAACCCGCTAACGCGGTTTGCCACTGGCTCGTCATCACCACTTCCTGTTCTATGCTCGACTCACTTGCAGTTGCCGACTCGTCTATCTGAGCCATAGTTCCTCCTGAATAATAGATTGCAACGTGAGTTGATTATTTGGTACCAAAAATCTTATCGCCAGCATCACCAAGGCCCGGCATAATATACCCCTGCTTGTTTAAGCCATCATCAATAGAGGCTGTGTATAGTTCAATATCCGGATGCACCGCTTCCACTGCGGCTAATCCTTCAGGTGCTGCAACGATGACCAGCACTTTAATATTAGTGCAGCCTTTTTTCTTTAATAGATCAAGCGTGGCTATCATAGAACCGCCCGTTGCCAGCATAGGATCAACCACCAGCGCCAAACGATCATCGATTTGATTCACTAATTTTTCAAAGTAAGGTACAGGCTGCAGGGTTTCTTCATCACGGTAAATGCCAACCATGCTAATTTTGGCACTCGGCATGTGCTCAAGCACACCATCCATCATGCCTAAACCAGCACGCAAAATCGGCACCACGGTAATTTTTTTACCCTTAATTTGTTGCACGGTAATTTCTTCAGACCAACCTTGAATATTGACATCTTCAAGAGCTAAATCGGAAGTTGCTTCATAAGTAAGCAAAGCAGACACTTCACGGGCCAATTCACGGAAACGTTTAGTGCTAATATTGGCCTCACGCATCAACCCTAGTTTATGTTGAATTAGCGGGTGTTTAACTTCAGTAACTTTCATTTTCTACTCCAATACACGATAAAACTGCAAAAATTCCGCCAATATTAGCAAAAACAGCCCCTACAGCCTCGCTATATTTATAAATTTGCGCATTAATACACAGAAAAATTTCTACTCGTGCTCTAGCCCTGCTAAAATACTCGCGAATTTTTACCAGTTAGTGGCACACTGCCATTAACAATACAATGTCTGGTTATGGGTGAGGGACTTCTGTGAGCAACAAAACCACTTCCTTGAGTTATAAAGATGCTGGCGTAGATATCGACGCGGGTAACGCTCTTGTAGAACGCATCAAAGGTGTAAGCAAACGAACTAAACGACCTGAAGTTATGGGTGGTCTAGGTGGTTTTGGCGCGCTTTGCCAAATTCCTGCAGGTTACAAAGAGCCATTATTGGTTGCTGGCACAGATGGTGTAGGTACTAAACTACGTCTCGCCATTGACTTGAAAAAGCACGACACAGTCGGTATAGACTTAGTGGCTATGTGTGTGAATGACTTAATTGTTCAAGGTGCTGAGCCACTCTTTTTCCTTGACTACTACGCAACCGGCAAACTAAATGTGGATGTTGCTGCTGAGGTTGTTACGGGTATTGGCGCAGGTTGTGAACTATCCAACTGTTCATTAATCGGTGGCGAAACCGCTGAAATGCCAGGCATGTACGAAGGCGACGATTTTGACATCGCTGGTTTTTGTGTTGGCGTAGTTGAAAAATCAGAAGTGATTGATGGCACTAAAGTAGCCGCTGGCGATGCATTAATCGCTTTGGGCTCAAGTGGTCCACACTCAAACGGTTATTCATTAGTGCGTAAAATCCTAGAAGTGTCTGGTGCTGATACCAGCCAAGCTTTTGGTGATACCACATTAGGTGAAGCGCTACTTGAGCCAACACGTATCTACGTTAAGCAAGTGCTTGAGCTGATCAAACAAACTGACGTACATGCCCTATCACACATTACGGGTGGTGGCTTCTGGGAAAATATCCCACGTGTATTACCTGCGAACACTAAAGCCGTTATTGATGGTAACAGCTGGCAGTGGCCTGAAATTTTCAACTGGTTACAACAAAATGGTAACGTTGAAACCGAAGAAATGTACCGCACCTTTAACTGTGGTGTTGGTATGGTCATCGCGGTTGCTGATGCAGATAAAGAAAAAGCACTTGAGCTATTAACTGGCCTAGGTGAAAACGCTTGGTTAATCGGCCACATTGAAAATGCTGCAGATGGCGAGCAACAAGTCGTTATTAACTAAGGTTTGTCATGAGTAGTAAGAAAATACTGGTATTAATCTCTGGTAGCGGCAGTAACTTGCAAGCCATCATTGACCAAGTTCATTTGAGTGATGAGCCGGGTAATATTGTTGCGGTGATCAGTAACAAAGCCGATGCTTATGGCCTTGAGCGAGCAGCTAATGCGGGCATCGAAACATCCGTTGTTGCCAGTAAAGGCATCACTGATCGGGCGCAGTACGATCAAGCCTTAATCAGCGAGATAGATAACTATCAACCTGACTTAATTGTAATGGCAGGCTTTATGCGTATTCTTACGCCTGAGTTCGTACAGCATTACTCAGGTAAAATGTTGAATATTCATCCATCATTGCTGCCTAAGTACCAAGGCTTAAATACTCACCAGCGCGCTATTGATGCCAATGATGAAGAGCATGGCGCCAGCGTGCACTTTGTCACCGAAGAGCTAGACGGCGGCCCGGTGATATTACAAGCTAAGGTACCGGTATTTTCTGATGACCAAGCAGAAGACTTAGCTGCGCGAGTACAAGATCAAGAGCATCGCATTTACCCACTTGCGGTGAAGTGGTTTGTTAATAATCGCCTTTGCATGCAAGGTGGTAAAGCTGTGCTTGATGACGTTGAACTACCTGAACAAGGTTATGCTAACGACTAAGTTTTACACGCAAACGAAGCCTTAAACAAAACCCTGCACTGCAGGGTTTTTGTTTATGCCGCCTGTGACATATTATGCCTTTACATCAATAAAAAATAAAAATACAATATTCTTAATCTACCTATTTAAGGATATTTCATGGAAACCAAGCTGCTACCTTGTTTACTATTGGCTGGACTATTAAGCGCCTGTGCTAATACAACAAACGACACTACAAGCACACCTAGCGCAACTTCTGATACTCAACAAGCTGATTCAATGCCTGCACTAGTAGGGCCTTATCAAGTTAAGCATCAAGCCGTTGACCTTTTCTTTAAAAAACCAGCTATCAGTAACTTCCAATTATCACCCAATGGTATGCACATCAGTTATTTAGCTAGAAATGAACAAGGAAGAATGCAGTTATTCTTGAAAACTGATGGCCAACAAGACAAGCAATTAACGCAAGTGACCAGTCAAAACCTGGATGGCTATTTATGGTTAGATGATAATCACTTGGGCTATTACCAAGACAATGATGGTGATGAAAACTATCAACTCAACATGATTAATGTAGACACAGGAACAATAACTAACCTGACCCCCTTTCCCTCAACGCGGGTCGGTGGCGTACAGAGAATCAAAAATAAACCCGGTAAAATCACCTTCTATATGAACAAAGAGGATAAGCGCTACTTTTATCCCTATTCCCTAGACATAAACACGAAAAGAATAACCCCCGAGTTTGCACGGTCTGATAGTCTATGGGGCCCGATATACGACCAAGATGGTTTCGCCAGAGTTAAGCAGCGCTGGGCACCTAACGATGATAGGTATGAAAAAATGGAATACCATTATCGTCATCCAGGCGACATGACCTTTAGTAAACTAATTACAGTAAATAAAGACGATGACTTCTCAATCATCCACTTTAATGATGCGACTAACGAAATTTTTGCTTTAACTAACCACAACTCCGACAAAGTAAGGGTCGTTAAATTCGATATGGATACGCACCAGATGGCGACCGTGTTTGAACATGCTGATTATGATGTATTGGGCGCAGGCTTTATCCCACAAGACAATGAACTTTCGTGGGTCTACTTTGCCGAAGGCAAAGGTAAATTAAAGCCTCTATCGCCTACGACAAAAAAGTTATATCAAGTTATCGAATCAAAATTCTCGACTCACTTCACGGTTAATTCGATGA
Organism: Motilimonas cestriensis; assembly: GCF_021295315.1. Lineage (GTDB taxonomy): Bacteria > Pseudomonadota > Gammaproteobacteria > Enterobacterales > CBDFNC01 > Motilimonas > Motilimonas cestriensis. The sequence goes on from NZ_JAIMJA010000001.1 coordinate 254,159, forward strand.
CCCAAGATGGCAAAAAAGTGATATTAGCCAATACCGATGCCAACATTCCCGTAGAGTACATGTTATTTGATACCGAAACGCAAAGCTTTACTGCGCTAGGCAAAGCCTCGCCTTGGTTAAAGTCCGAACACTTAAGCGACATGCGTCCAATTCAATTCCAAGCGCGAGATGATTTAACTATTCATGGCCTGCTAACCTTGCCTCGAAATAAAGAGAAAACTAACCTGCCTATTGTCATCTTACCCCATGGTGGACCATTTGGGGTACTCGACACTTGGGGTTATAACCCCGAAGTGCAAATGCTAGCACATCAAGATTACGGCGTTTTACAAATCAATTACCGCGGCTCAGGTGGCTATGGTAAAGAATTCCTTACCGCGGGTTTCAATCAGTTTGGGACAGGGAGTATGCAACATGATATTACCGATGGAGTGAAATGGCTTATTGAACAGGGGATTGCCGATCCTAAAAGAGTGATGATCTACGGCGCATCTTATGGTGGCTATGCCACCTTAGCAGGCTTAACCTTTACCCCTGATTTATATGCCTGCGGAGTAGATTATGTTGGCATATCTAACCTACATACATTCTTAATGAATATGGATGAATCTTGGGGTATGGGCCGAGAATTCTGGCTTGAGAATGTCGGTAACCCTTATACCGATATTAAGAAATTGAAAGAAATATCCCCGTATTACCATGTTGATAAGATCAAAGCTCCCTTGTTTGTGGCGCAAGGCGCTCAAGATCCTCGCGTCAAACAGCAGGAGTCAGATCAAATAGTCAATGCACTACGTAAGCGTGGAGTAGAAGTAAAATACATGCTGAAACAAGATGAAGGGCATGGTTTTCATAAAGAGGAGAATCAGCAACATTTTTATGATGAGATGATTGATTTTTTAGCGAGCTGCCCTGCTAATAATCGTATCTAATTTACGGAAAAAAACCGCCTTCTCTATAGCTGGCGGTTTTTTATAAATAATGTAATACGACATATTATGCCTTTACATCAAATTATGGTAAATGTAACCTCTCCCTCAATTTTTTTGAGGAATGTAAAAAATGATACGACTAGCCAGCCTTATATTAGTGGGATTATTAAGTGGTTGTGCTAATACAACCGATACTCAACCTGAAACTTCTTTAGATACGCAACAAGCCCATTCACTACCCGAGTTGTCAGGCCAATATCAAGTTAAACATAAAGCTGTTGAGCTATTCTTTAAAAAAGCTCAAGTTGGGCATTATGTATTGTCTCCTGATGGAGAGAAGTTAGGTTATTTAGCTCGAGACCAGCAAGGCAGAATGCAGGCATTTGTTTCTCATGATAATATTCCCAACCCTAGCACAGATAAACAGTTAACTCGCTTTGTAGATCAAGACTTAGATTATTACTTATGGTTAGATAATCACCACATTGGTTACTTGCAAGATAAAAATGGTGATGAAAATTTCCACTTATATGCCGTAGATATTAACAGCGGATTAAAAACTAACCTGACTCCCTATGAAAATACCCGTGCCGCAAATATTCAACGGGTCAAAAACCAACCAGGTCAGATTCACTTATTATTGAATAAACAAAACAAAAGCCACTTTTTACAGTATTCAATCAATATTAAAACAAAAAAATTAACCTCGGAATATTCACTCAACGACACATTATGGGCCCCCATATACGATGATAATGGCAACGCTCGAATAAAAGTACGCTGGCATCCAAATGATGACAATAAATTTGAAAAGCTCGAATATCACTACCGAGGTCCTAATGATTTAACGTTTCGCCCTTTTGTTACTTTAAATAATGGTACCGTTTTTTCTGTTATCAAATTCAATGATGATAAAAACGAAATGATTGTCCGAACCAACCATCGTTCCAACACAACTAGAGTTGTCAAATTCAATACTGATACTTTCGCGATGACGCCTATTATTTCAAGGGCAGGGTACGATATTTTATCGGCTGGTGTGTTACCTAATGATACACAACTATCTTGGGTCTACTACCAGAGAGATAAAGGCGTATTACTCCCTCTGTCTCAACAGGCTAAAGAACTTGACCAAGTAATAACTGAAAAGTTCTCTAGACACTACCGCATCACCTCCTTGTCTGATGATGGCAAAATCCTATTATTAAGTGACAAATCGCCGCAAAGGCCTGGTCGCTACGCAAAATTAGATACCAGCACTTTATCAATTACGACATTGCCAAATGCCTATCCTTGGCTTAACGATATCCCGTTAGCTGAAGTGAAAACTGTGCAATTTATGACGCGTGATGGTCGCAGATTAAATGGCTTGTTAACAATGCCAAATAACGCTAAAAAACCTATACCCGTCGTAATTCATCCTCACGGCGGACCTTTTGGTGTGCTCGACAAATGGGAATATAATCCTGAGACGCAGCTACTAGCAAGTCAAGGTTACGGCGTTTTACAAATCAATTATCGCGGCTCAGGTGGCTATGGCCGCTCTTTTGTTGCTGCCGGTTTTCACCAGTTTGGTACCGGAAGTATGCAACATGATATTACCGACGGGGTGGAGTGGCTGATTAAACAAGGTATAGCTGATCCTAAAAGAGTGATGATCTACGGCGCATCTTATGGTGGCTATGCCACCTTAGCAGGCTTAACCTTTACCCCTGATTTATATGCCTGCGGAGTAGATTATGTTGGCATATCTAACCTACATACATTCTTAATGAATATGGATGAATCTTGGGGTATGGGCCGAGAATTCTGGCTTGAGAATGTCGGTAACCCTTATACCGATATTAAGAAATTGAAAGAAATTTCCCCGTATTACCATGTTGATAAGATCAAAGCTCCTTTGTTCGTGGCGCAAGGCGCTCAAGATCCTCGCGTCAAACAGCAGGAGTCAGATCAAATAGTCAATGCACTGCGTAAGCGTGGAGTAGAAGTAAAATACATGCTGAAACAAGATGAAGGGCATGGTTTTGATAAAGAAGAAAACCAGCAACATTTTTATGATGAGATGATTGATTTTTTAGCGAGCTGCCCTGCTAATAATCGTATCTAATTTACGGAAATAAAAAAGCGTGGCAACCTGCCACGCTTTTTAGCTCATTCAAGCTGAATCTAAACCATTGCAGCAAACTCTTTTGTTTCCACCACCTCTTGCGAGGCTTCAATTGGCAAAGTTTGTTTTACATATATACCCGGCGCACTACAAAGCACAGGGTAATTAGCAGCGCCAATCTGATATGGCTCAACTCGCTCGGCAGGGTTAAAGCCCAATAGCCATTGATGCCAGTGCGGCCACCAAGAACCATCATTGTGCGCAGCGCTGTCAAACCACTCTTCAGCATTATCTGGCATCGCCTCATTGGTCCAAAAACCATATTTGTTTTTATCTGGGTGATTAACCACACCCGCGATATGACCAGACTCACCTAGCACGAAGGTTTTATTGCCACCCGTTTGCAACGCACCGCGATAAGTGCCTTGCCATAGTGCAATGTGATCTTCTTTGGTTGAAATAAAGTAACTCGGCACTTTAATCTTATCCAAGTCAATCCACACTCCACCAATCTTCACGCCCTTGTCTTGTACCAATTTATTCTCTAGGTATAACTCGCGTAGCAAGAAATTATGGCAGCTGGCAGCAACGTTAGTACTATCGCTGTTCCAATAGAGCAAATCAAAATCAACTGGACTATTACCTTTTAAGTAATTATCAACATAGTAATTCCAGTACAAGCTATTTTCACGCAGCAAACTAAAGGTGACACTTAATGAACGGCCGTCCATATAGCCCAAGGTGTTATTTTGCATTTCAATTGCACTTATCACAGTGTCATTGATGTACGCACCGACTTCGCCGGGCTGGGAAAAGTCTAACAATGTGGTGAAAAATGAAGCTGACTTAATGCGTTTTTTCATACGCTTAGCGGCATAGTAAGCGATTGTTGACGCTAATACAGTGCCACCAATACAGTAACCAGCGGCATTGATCTGCTCTTGGCCAGTAATTTCTTCAATGGCTGAAACCGCCTTGACCACACCTTCAGTTACATAATCGCCAAATTCAACATTAGCGTGAGCCGCACTGGGGTTACACCACGACATCATAAATACGGTATGGCCTTGATCGACCAACCAGCGCATCATCGAGTTCTTTTCGCGCAAATCTAGAATGTAGTATTTATTAATAAACGGCGGCACAATTAACAATGGCGTGGCATGAACGTTTTCGGTGGTAGGACGGTATTGAATCAATTCAAATAATTGATTTCTAAACACCACTTCACCTGGCGTGTTAGCCACATTTTCACCCAATTTAAAGGCATCGTTATTCGTCATGCGGATTTTAAGTACATCCGCACTACTAGCCATGTCTTGCTGAAATAGCGATAAACCTTCAACTAAGTTTTCCCCATTTCTTTCTAGGGTTAATTTTAATAGTTCAGGGTTTGTCGCAATGAAATTACTCGGCGACAAGGCATTAATCATTTGACGAGAAAAAAAGCCTAAGCGCTCTTTTGACTTCTCATCCACCCCTTCCACCGCATTAATCGTGTCGAGGTAAGTTTTACTAAACAGTAAGTAAGACTGCTTAATGAAATTAAAAATGGCTTGCTCTTGCCATGCACTATCTGCAAAACGTTTATCACCACGCTCGGCTTCAATTACGGAAGGTTTATCCGTTTCTTGCATAACAACATTTTGCCAAATTTCCATTTGCTGCTGCCACCAGTGCATTTGCAAATCAAGCATTGCAGCAGGTTGATTGGCGGCACCTTTTAGCAATTCATTGAAGTCGTTAAAGCCAACCTCATTCATTGCCTGATTAAGTGGAGAATTGACGGCTCCCTTGCCTTGCTCAAAGTCCTGCCACCATTGCTGGTTGCTTTCTTGCAATTTGACAAGATAGTCCGAGAAGAAGTGTTGAAACATAAGTTGACCCTCTTGAACGGAAAAAGCCACCCTATAAAGGTGGCTGGCTTGCCAATTATTAAGCAGGTGTTACCGCTTTAATGTTCTCGCTAGTCAATTCTTCAACGTCTTGCTTAAACTCTTTAGCAATCGATTGTAGTTTGCTGCTGTCTTCCATCATTTGCTGAGAAAGGCGTGTCAAAACAGCCACTTGATTGCTATTGAAAACCGCTAGAGAAGAAACATCCTTTACTTCAGTAGCTGCTTTCATTTGCGATAAGCCAATTTCACTGTAAGTGCGCACTGCGTTTAATTGTAGTTCCGTTAAAACTTCTGCATTTTTTGCCACTAACTTATTGAATTTTAAGTAAGGTGCTAATGCTTTTTCTGACTGCTCGTTAAACAATTTAAACATATCGGTATACATGGTTTATCTCCTGGGTTTTAAAATTTCACGCCTTAGATAAGACGTGTATCGCAACTAACTAGTTAATAACAAAGCTTAAATAAAGCTTTAAGAGCAACGTTTTACTAACACCGCTGTGCCCATGCCGCCGCCAACACAAAGAGAAGCTACGCCGTAGTCTCCTTGCTGACGCCCTAACTCATGAACCAACGAAACTAAAATTCGATTACCTGACGCGCCCAAAGGATGGCCAAGGGCAATAGCGCCGCCATTAAAATTCGCTTTGTCTAAAATAGACTGAACTGGCACTTTGTGATCCGATGCTAACTGCTTTGCCACACCTAATGCTTGTGCAGCAAATGCTTCATTAAGCTCAAACACATCAACATCGCTGATGGATAAATCTGATTTTTTCAGCGCCGCGGTTACTGCGCCAACAGGACCTAAGCCCATCAAGCTTGGATCTAAGCCCACTTGCGCGCAGCTAACAATTTCTACTAAAGGCGTTAACGCAAGACGCTTAACCGCACTTTCCGATGCCACGATAACCGTGCTAGCGCCATCATTAATGCCAGATGCATTGCCTGCGGTTACCGTTCCGGCTTTATCAAAGGCAGGTCGTAAACCACTTAAACCTGCAAATGTCGCATCAGCTTTTGGATATTCATCTACCGAAAAGGTTGTGGTAGCACGACGAGTCACTATCTCAACTGGTACAATTTCATCAACGAAACGACCTGCTTCAATTGCAGCGACAGCTTTCTGCTGACTGGCAAGGGCAAACTCATCTTGCTCTTCACGACTAACGCCCACTTTTTTAGCCACATTTTCTGCCGTTACACCCATGTGATATTGGTTAAACACATCCGTTAGGCCGTCGTTAATAAGTAAATCTGTCAAAGCTAAATTACCCATTTTTTGACCTTGGCGCATCACTGCTGGTGCCGTAAATGGAATTTGTGACATCACTTCCACGCCCGCAGCAACCACTACTTGCGCATCACCTGCGCGAATGTGAGAAACGGCATCCATAACCACCTTCATGCCACTACCACATACCATATTCACGGTATAAGCAGGCACATCTGCGGGGATATCAGCAAAGATTGATGCTTGGCGCCCCACATTCATGCCCTGGCCTGCAGCAATCACATTGCCCACAATCACTTCATCAATTTGGTCCACTGGCAATGCAATTGACGCCACTGCACCTTTAATACTCTCAGCCGCTAATTTACCTGCAGCAAAATCTTTCAAACTGCCCAAAAATGAGCCTATAGGGGTGCGCTTAGCCGCAACGATGTACACTTTTTCCATCTCAACCAGATCCTTAATTATTCTTAGAATTACAATTAGTGCATGTATAAGCCGCCGTTAACGGACAAGGTTTCACCTGTTATATAAGCCGCCGCATCACTCACTAAATAGCTTACTGCAGCTGCAATTTCTTCAGGCGTGGCCAAGCGTTTCATTGGAATTTCACCGGTAATTTTTTCAAGTACTTCAGGGCGCATCGCCGTTACCATCGGAGTACCAGTGTAGCCAGGCGCTACCACGTTTACCGTCACGCCACTACGCGCACCTTCAGCGGCAAGGGCTTTAGAAAAGCCAATCATGCCAGCTTTGGCAGCTGAGTAATTAGTTTGACCAAACTGGCCACGTAAGCCATTGACGGAAGAGATGTTCACCACTCGACAGTTGCCTTTTTCACACATCGCGGCAAATAAAGGGTGAGTAACATTGAATAGACTGTTTAGGTTGGTATTAATAACATCGTGCCACTGCTCAGCGGTCATTTTCTTAAACACTGTATCGCGGGTAACCCCAGCATTATTGACCAGTACATCGATGGTGCCTTCTTCTTGCAGTAACGCACCTAAACGTTCTGCACATTGGGCCGAATCAGACACATCTAATTCAAACAGTTTGACCTGTTCATCTGTGAAATTTTGCTCTTTAAACCATTTCTCTGCACAATCGCGATTGCCAGTATAGTAAGCGGCTATCACGCGGTAACCTTCTGATACTAATTTACAAGTAATGGCCGAACCGATACCACCTTTTGAACCCGTGATCAAAGCTAGCTTCTTCATTAAGACTCCATATAAACAATGTACACATATGTAAAGTGTCTGAAGCCACATCTGGAACCGCTTAAACCAGAATTACAGTCAACTTTATTCTTGAATTTCTTGCCATCCAGTTAGATTGACAATATAAAATCTAAATCAACTACATGACAATTTTATTAATAGTAGTTTGAAATTTAAACATCAGGGGAAGAAAATACTGATATGAGCAACTTGCAGTGAGAATTTAGAACTGGTTCTCAATAATAACGAAAAATGTTAATGCGATGTTAATATTGGTGGTTGTAATAATTTGAATAATTTACATTTTTTAACACTAACTTAACCCTTTACGATGCACATCGACCTAGTTTTTTCAGCCATACTTGACGCGTCTGGCGTCACTATTTAGCGATTGTCACCAGTCAAGCACCTAATGTTAATTGATACATTCATCGTTAGGTGTATACAATAATCACAGAAACATAAAGCCTTAACACTCAAGTTTAACGCTATCATGGTTCCGCTAATTACAACTAAGAAACCATCATGAAAATTAACTCAAGGTCAGAGCCTATTTGGGCACCAGAATATACCAAAGCAGAGAAGGCTAAATTTATCGGCTTAAGCCTTATCTTTGGAGTATTACTCATTGTGGCAAATAAACTCTGGTTTACACCTGAACTACAGGCTTTTTCAGCAACCGCCCACTGCCAAACGTTTTGGGGGATAAACGGCATTACATGGCTATGGTATGGCCTATTTGTCGCCTTACCACTGCACTTATTTATCCTTGTTGCCGCGTATGCAATACCAACGGCGCGAAGAATATTAACTGATGGACAATTTCCAGCTAAAGGAAAAAAGGTGTTTAAACCGACCCGTATCATCTTTGGCAATACAGCTAAATTGATTGGCTGGCTCCACCTTTTTAGCCCTATATTATTATTGCTTTTAATCTGTTGGGGAGCCCAACAAGCACATACCTTAAGCCAACAACCCGTAGCGACCAAACATATTGCACAATGCAAATTTAAGGCTGACCGGATTAACACAGACAGTGATGCCTAAAGCCCAAATAATCGCCAGCCAACCTAAATACTACCATCCGTAGTGAAGATAATTCCCGATAAGGTAAAGAAAAGAGATAGCGATCATGTTTCTTGTTTATCTTTATTCAAATATGCAACAAATAGCATAAATTAAGAGTAATAATCATCTCTATGGAAACACAATGAAACCCTTTTTAAGCCTCATCGCCAGCATGCCGATATGCCTTGCCCTCTTTGCATGTGGTGGCTCAGGTGACAATAGCCAAGATAATAGCAACAATAACAATGCAGGCTCAGAAATAGTCGCGCCTAATGTCACACCAACGCCGTCTCCCGCCTCTGAAACAACGCCAAAGCCATCAGCAGAGCCTACAACAAGCTATCGCTTAGATTGGGTCGCGCCGCAGCAGCGTGTTGATGGCACCCCCTTACTCAACAAAGAAATCACTGGTTATGTATTGCGATGGACTAACACCACCACCGCGCAAAGCCAGCAAGTTGAACTAGAGGCCAATATTAACCGCTGGGATCTCGATTTACCGGCCGCACAATATCGTTTTGAAATAGCAAGTAAAGATCACCAAGGCCGATTAAGTCAGTTCGTATCAGCACAATAATAGGAGTCCATCATGCTGTTATTCTCTCGTGCAAAATCGCTGCTACTAAGTACATTACTATTCACTTCATTAACCGCGCACAGCGCTAATTTATTAATAGAAGAAACCTTCGATAATTTGCCAGACTGGCATTCAGGTCTACCTGAAAATGGCCTCAACCTTTATGGCATTCATGATGGCCGCACCTTTGGTGAAGATAAAAAAGCCGACTTTGCCCAGCGCCGTACGGCAGGCCATATCTTACCGGGTAAGTTTTTATCCGCACGGCAACAAGGTCAACATTACAGTCCACGTAACGGCTATCAAAACCATCATGAAATTATCGAGATCCTTACCGCTAACAGTGATAAAGCGTTAGCTAAGCAAGGTAAATCTGCCGTTTTCTGGCGTGAGCCGACCCAAGACAACAGCCATGAGTGGACAACTGATGGTATTTTAACCTTATACCTGCCTGATCTAGTGGCAGGTAAACCAGTGTTTGATAGCAATACTCATCAAGGCCTTGATGAGGTTTATTTTGAATTTTGGATCACCTTTTCCGATAACACTACCGTTTACCCGCCGTGGCAGGATATTGGCAGGCGCGCCGATATGAGTAAAATTGCTCGGGTCGCAAGTTTTGATGAGCGCGGCAGTGAATACCAAGGCTTTTCCGGTGGCGATAAAGGTCCCACATTTATTTGGAATTGGATGACCGATTACTATGGCGTCCGTAATGTTGTCACCGTACGTGGCGGCCCACACGGCCATAGCTACACTTTTAGCAATGGTGAATTAAGCATCCGCCAAGGCTCATTAAATTTCGTCGATATGCTTGAAGGCATGGGCCCTAACGGCAGTACTGAACGTCCGCTCAATTTACGTGATGGTGGCATCATAGACAGCGCTCCCGTGCATCATGCGCAAATTTTTGGCAGTGAACATGACTGGGTCAAGATGGGCTTCTACGTCAAAATGAACTCAGCCATGGATGCACGAGATGGCATCTTGATCCAATGGATGAATGGACGACGGCTACTGACCGTCACCGACATACCCTATCAGCGCAGTGAACGAAACCCAGGTGAAGACGTTATCGTCGGAAATGACATGGTAAAATGGAATATTGTCGCTATTGGCGGAAATGACTTTTTCCATAGCTGGCCCAAAGAATCACTGCGTGAAGAGTGGTACGCCATCGACAATTTGCGCATCTATGACGGTTTACCGGACTTTGCTGAAACCGATATCAACGGCTTTACCATGCCGCCAAAGCCACCGTTACAATTCACGGTGATAACAAAATGAAAGCGACTTTAATCATCATTGACACCAACCACCCAAAAACACCGCGGCCACCAGCGTAACTATATGTCACAAAATTAAGGTAGCCCACACGGTTTTGCATCGCACTGGATTAACCATCATCGTCTTTATCCAGTGCCAGTCATGAAGAGCCGTTGATCTTTCGTGGTTAACGTTTGTTCGAGAGGGGAAGCTTAGCTTAAAGCGCTTTCAACTCAGTGAGCAAGAGATTGCGTATCTACTCTAAGACAGTGCTATTCACAAAGAGAGGTGCTATTGGCCACATTTGACTACCATTGATAATATTTGATGAAAGTTTTCCCTTTGTTCATTTCATAATAAAGCATAATGTTTTTTTACTCCTTGCTAGCCTAGCAACGTTAGGCCTTACTATTAATATTCACAAAATAACGTGAGAGCCTTGTACTTTTTTCTAGCTAGTTATTTACGCGCAATAAGCATCTACACTTAGACACATAGTTAATATATTCCTAGCTGATAATTTCAAGGAACGTCAGCAATGTAAGAGCCTATATACCCAATCAACTTGAAGATGCATATCAAGCATCTCAAGGTTGATTGGGTATATAATAAAAATGGACTAAGCATGTTTGAATTAGATAACCGCACCTTGCTTCTTGTCACGGCCCTTATATCCATTGGCTCTGCCATTGCATTAATTGCTTTATGGAGAGCACAAACAAAACCCAATGGCGCAGGCTATTGGGCCGCGGGCATGTCGACTATTGCACTTGCTGGTATATTGATCTCTAATCGCGGAATTATCCCGGACCTATTTTCTTTGGTTATCGCTAATACATTGTTCGTATTGGGTTTCTTGCTCATATCTCGGGGGCTGCGCATCTTTACAGATCAACCCGTCTTAACTTATCTAGACGTTGGCTTGCCCACTATATCAATCATAGGCTTTAGCTATTTTCACTACCATCAACCTGATTTAAACATCCGCGTAATCATCATCTCTACTGCGTTTGCGATCACTTGTGCCACGGCAACGATGACAATGCTAAATAATAAACAGGCGCCTTGGCGCTCTGCGGGTATCGCCGTTGCTATTGTTTTTGCAGTATTTGGCATTGCGCACGCAATACGTGTATTAGTCGCACTTTTTCATTCGTTTGAACACTCTTTTATGCATCCCACTGTGACATCGTCTTATGTGTTTTTAGTTGGCATTTTTGCCTTAGGTGGCATGGCAATTACCCTTATCTTGTTAACGTATTCTACCTTAGAGTCTGAGCTGCGGATTGTGTCACAAGCAGTTAAACAGTCGGCTTCTTCGGTCGTTATCACGGATACCAGTGGTAATATCCAATATGTAAATCCAGCCTTTACCGAAAAAACAGGCTACCAAATCGAAGAAGTACTGGGCGAAAACCCGCGTATTTTACGCACAGATGAAACTGATCCAGAGCATTATAAAGCGTTGTGGCATTGTCTTGCCGCAGGCGAAACATGGCGCGGAGAATTTCATAATCGGAAAAAAAATGGTGAACTGTTCTGGGAAATTGCCTCCATTGCGCCAGTGAAACAGCGTAATGGGGTAGTCAGTCATTACGTGGCAATAAAAGAAGACATTACTGCCCTGAAAAAAGCCGAAGCACGCATTTTACACATGGCCAACCATGATGCGTTAACGGGCTTACCCTCCAGAAGATTAGCAAGAGATCGGTTACAAAGTGCATTGGCAGCCGCAAAACGCAATAAACTAAAAGCAGCGGTTATGTTTGTTGATATCGATGGCTTTAAAGACGTAAATGATACCCTAGGCCATGATGTCGGTGATAATGTATTAAAAGAAACCGCGGCACGCCTTAGGGATACAGTACGAGAAGTTGACACCGTTGCCCGAGTGGGTGGTGATGAGTTTTGGATTATTCTCTCTGATTTTGAAAGCAAATCATCCGCAATAAAGATTGCCGAAAAAATCATTGATACGTTAGCGACCCCTTACCAAGTTGAAGACAATGAAGTACAAATCAGCGCCAGCGTTGGCATTGCGTTATATCCCGATCACGCCACTTCAGCGCAAGGGCTCATAAAATTAGCCGATCAAGCCATGTATAAAATAAAACGCAAAGGCAAAAATAACTACGCCATTGCAGATAGTTAACTGATGCGCCTGTATCTTGCCCTGTACCGACCATTAAATTTTTAAAAAGTCACGATTTATAAACTTGTATGTAATTCACCCCCAGATTGGCTGTTGTGCGCCATGTTTGGCTCAATGGGTTGTAAACCATGCCCATTTCTGCCACCCGCTTTAGCCCCATTGTTGATGCCATTGCCTGTAATTCATCTGGCTTAACAAAGGCGCGCCAACTGTGCGTTCCAATGGGCAAATAGCGCATAATATATTCAGCGCCAATAATGCCAATTAAATAAGATTTAATTGTGCGATTAAGCGTCGCCATGATCACGCAGCCACCCACTTTGCATAATTGACTGCATTGCGCCACCAATGCTTGTTGATCGGGTACATGCTCTATCACTTCAGCATTGATCACCACATCGTAACGACGCAAATCAACTTGGCTAGTATGCTGTGCGTGCTCATGACGATACTCAATCTTCAACTGTGATTGCAATGCATGTCGCTTGGCAACTTCAATACTGACCTCACTCACATCAATGCCAACCACGTTAGCGCCCGCTCTCGCTAGCGGCTCACAAACCAAGCCACCGCCACAACCAACGTCTAAAATATTTAAACCTTGCAGTGGATGGCTATCATTGGGATCGCGGCCATAAAATGTACAAATTTGCGCAATAAAATATTCCACTCGGGCGCGATTAAATTCCAATGCGGTTTTATATTGGCCGCCTGGATCCCACCAACTTTCAGCCAGCTGATCAAATCTAGCAATTTCTACTGGGCTAAAATTATCGCTATTCCTCCCCGCAGTGTTACTCTTTGGTACACTCTTTAGCTGACTTTTATCTAACATGTTAACTCTCTCGCTTATCTGATATTGATGGGCTAACAACAACACAAGGTGGTTTTATGGACAATCAATTAAATGTATTAGGTACGCATTTAGCGTTATGTGATTGCAATACGGGCTACGCCCGAAAAGGGTTTTGTGAAGTGCCTAATTCTGACGTTGGTAACCACAGTGTTTGCGCCGTGATGACCAATGCGTTTTTGCAATTTACCCTCGCCCAAGGCAATGATTTGATCAGCCCCAACCCGATGTACAACTTCCCCGGCCTAAAAGCGGGCGATAAATGGTGTTTGTGCGCCTCGCGTTGGCTGCAAGCAGCGCAAGCCAATGTTGCCCCGCCCGTCATCCTTGAGGCCACTCATCAAAAAGCACTGCAGCAGATTTCACTTGCCATTTTACAAGCTCATCAATATCAGGGTTAATCTCAATAATTCTATAGCTCAAAGGCGAGAAGTAGCATGATAGTTTACATAGATATGGACGATGTACTGTGTGATTTTAGTGGCGCGTTTCAACGTGCTATAACTCATACCCCACAAATCCAGTTCCCTCAATCCCAGTATGGATTCTACACGGCACTCGAGCCCATCGAGGGCGCAATAGAAGCCGTCAAAACAATGATCGAGTCCAGTGCATACACTCCGTATATACTCACTGCGCCATCGGTTCGAAATCCACTTTGTTACACGGAAAAACGCGTCTGGGTAGAGCTGTATTTTGGCTTAGATTTTGCCGAAAAGCTGATCATTTGCTCAAACAAAGGCCTGCTAATGGGAGATTATCTGATTGATGACAAATCAAAAGGTCGCGGTCAAGAAGGCTTTACTGGTGAGCTAATTCAGTTTGGTCAAGCACCATTCAAAAATTGGCAAGAAGTAAGGGAATACTTACGCTTTTAACCGCTGCATGCTCATTATTTTAAGAGCATGCAACAAATGAAACCTTACTGCTGAAGACGCTCTTTCGCTTCTTCAACTTTGGTAAAATCTAGCCCGAGTTCGTCAACCGCTTCTTTTAGCAAAGCTGGATTTTGCATGACTTGCGCCATTAATTGTTGCAGCTTATCTTGTGGTAGCCCTAGCTGGCTTAAGGTGGTCATCGCCGCTAGCGGGTTTTGCGTCAGAGTTTGAAATAACTCGTTGATCTTCTCTTCTGAGACATTGTTCTCTTTTAACAGTGCAATAATTGGGTTCATCGAAATACCTTTCACTAGTAAACATAATTTGGTGCCAGTTTAACATTTGCCTTGCTAGCTGGGTACTAGCAAATAACTCGCCCCCATCACCCTCATATTGAGACTTTGCTATCTAACTAAGACTGACCTTGGAGCGTCACCAGCAAGGTTCTGGCACCACCACAATTGCGGTGCTCACAAAGATAAAGCCCTTGCCAAATGCCCATATTAAAGTGGCCATTGGTAACGGGGACTGACACACTGTGCCCTAATAAACTGGACTTAATATGACTAGGCAAATCATCACTGCCTTCGTAAATGTGCTTATAATACGGCTCGTCTTCTGGCACAGTGCGGTTAAAAAACTGCTCAAAGTCTTGTCGCACAGTAGAGTCAGTATTTTCATTGATAGTTAAGCCCGCTGAGGTATGTTGAATAAAAATATGCGCAAGCCCAATAGATACCTCAGATATTTCCGGCAACAACTGTAATACTTCATCAGTAATTAAGTGAAAACCGCGCTTTTTCGGCGATAAAACAATTTCTTTTTGAATCCACATAACAGTCTCACAAATAACTCACACAAAACGATATTTTACAGTGAGCGCAGCCCATTAACCATCTATACCCACAATTGCCTTAACGGTCAGCAGCAAAATGATGATTGAGCGTATCATAACGCCAACGATTCGCGATAAGATCTAGTAAGTAAATAGCCAGCCAAGCAAAAAGAAATTAAAGTAAGCATTGCCTAAACTGTAATTCACCGCTCTTCGTATAACAGCGTGATAACTAACCACCATATAATAAAAGGATTTCAGCGATGACAGATCCATCAAGCACTGCCCCGCAGCCTAATATTTCAGATTTAGCGACCTTTGCTAAGGCTGTCGATTATTCCTTGATGGAGCAACTCACTCCCGATCCAGACGCCACAGCAGATGGCCATGATCACTATGCGCGACAAGTATTTTCAGGTCATTACGTCCCTGTAAAACCCACCGCTATAGCAGATGCTAACTATGTCAGTCATAGCCAAGCATTTTTTGCGCAGCTGGGATTAGCGGACGCCCTGGCTCATGATGCAAGTTTTCGTCAGCTTTTTTCCGGTGATTTAAGTAACGCCCCTGCCCCCATGAAGCGGTTCGGCTGGGCAACAGGCTATGCGTTATCAATTTATGGCACCGAATATACTCAGCAATGCCCATTTCATACCGGTAATGGCTACGGCGATGGTCGTGCCATGTCTATATTTGAAGGCGTCTTCAATGGCCAGCGCTACGAAATGCAATTAAAAGGTGGAGGCCCTACCCCCTATTGTCGCGGGGCAGATGGCCGGGCAGTATTACGCTCTAGTGTGCGTGAATTTTTAGCGCAAGAATATATGCACAACTTAGGGGTCCCAAGCTCTCGCTCTCTCACCTTATATGTATCCAAGTCAGAAACGGTCTCTCGGCCTTGGTATTCAAGCAACTCCTATTCCGCCGACCCCGATGTGATGGTTGAAAACCCAGTCGCTATCTCAACCCGCGTCGCGCCCTCATTTTTACGTGTTGGTCAAATAGAGCTGTTTGCCCGTCGCGTGCGCGATAATGCACACGACAACGCCTTCGCTGAACTAAAGCAAATAGTGGTGCATTTAATTGCGCGTGAATATAAATCTGAGATAGACGTAAAGCTTGGCTTCAATAATCAGGTTATAGAATTAGCAAAATTGTTCCAAGTGCGTTTAAGCAAACTCATCGCTAACTGGCTACGTGTTGGCTATTGCCAAGGTAACTTTAACAGTGACAACTGCGCCGCCGGTGGCTTTACCTTAGATTATGGCCCGTTTGGTTTTTGTGAAGCCTTTGATCCCGAATTTCAGCCGTGGACCGGCGGTGGCAAACACTTTTCTTTCTTCAATCAACCCGCAGCGGCCGAAGCTAACTTTCATATGCTTTGGACAGCATTAAGGCCACTGCTAGCGCAAGATGAACAAGCACTGGCCCAATTAGATGACGTTCGCCGTGGCTTTAAAGACGAAATACAACAGCAATGTCAATCAATGTGGGCCGCTAAACTGGGCTCAAGTGAATTCCACCCTGAACTATTTGGTCAGCTGATGCAGTTAATGATCCAAACCAAGGTTGACTACACTATCTTCTTCCGTGAGCTATCCCATATACCTAATGATATCAGCAGTTTGAAAAAGAGTTTTTACCTACCTACATCTGCTGAGCAAGATAAGCAATGGCAACATTGGTTAGACCAATGGCTCAATCTGCTAGCCAATGAGAAGCAAGATTTAAAGACCATTGCAAGCAACATGAAACGCACCAATCCAAAATACACTTGGCGCGAGTGGTTGGTTGCGCCCGCTTATCAGCAAGCAATGCGAGGCGATTACTCATTAATTGAAGAGCTAAAACAAGTATTTAGCGCCCCCTATGGTGAGCAAACCAAGGCGATTGAAGAAAAGTATTATCGACTGAGACCTCAAGAATATTTCCGCGCTGGCGGGATATCGCACTACAGTTGTTCGTCTTGAATAGCTAAATGGTCAGGAAAGCTTACGCCGTAACCACAGAAATATTAGCGTGGTTTCGGCGAAAATAATGTGGCTAATGCCAGTTTCAACTTGGCTAGAGCTGAGCTAAATAGGTAACAATTACGTATCAAATCTCAAAGGAGTGAGCGATGAAAAATGAGATTTGCAGTAAAACTATACTAACGGTATTTGAATATATTCAGCAGCATGGTGAAGACACCGGCCAAGGTAAACTCTGCTCAGGCATATTAGCGTTTACTGACTTCGACTGCTACACACTCTATCTGCAAGGTAGCGGTGTAACAATGCGATTTGGTTTTCATAATTCTTATCACTTAGATTATGAACAACAGTCGCAAAAAAATGATTTTTTAAAGAAAATTAACCTGATTTATAATCAAGCCATAAAGCGACACAGTTAGATACTACGCACTTGAAAATCGAATAGAAATGTTATTTTGATGCCCTTATCCGCGAGCTTAGAAAGATATTCGATAGCAAGGGCGCGCTGAAGTGGCCAACAAGCAATTAGTATCAGCTGACACCATTTAAGCTGCCGAAATCCAGACACAAAAAAACCGCTCATTGAGCGGCTTTTTTGTTAATTTGGTCGGTGATGAGAGATTCGAACTCCCGACCCTCTGGTCCCAAACCAGATGCGCTACCAGGCTGCGCTAATCACCGAACTTAAATTGTGCGCTGGTACATTGTAGATGCTCGATACCCTCTGGCCCCACTCTTTATGAGCTTCAGGGCGATGCGCTACCAGGCTGCGCTAATCACCAATGTGTTATATAACGAAGCAAATTACTTAATGGTTCACTATATATTTAAATAATGGGGCGAATGACGGGGATTGAACCCGCGACAACCGGAATCACAATCCGGGGCTCTACCAACTGAGCTACATCCGCCACTAAAACTGGTCGGTGATGAGAGATTCGAACTCCCGACCCTCTGGTCCCAAACCAGATGCGCTACCAGGCTGCGCTAATCACCGAACTAAAACTGTGCGCTGGTATATTGCAGAGGGTCGATACCCTCTGGTCCCACTCTTTATGAGCTTCAGGGCGATGCGCTACCAGGCTGCGCTAATCACCGAACTTAAACTGAATTCTTGCTTGGATTATTGCTTTTTGAGCAAGTTAACGCCTGACCAAACTTCATATGACGTTATAAATGGTGCGGAAGGAGAGACTTGAACTCTCACACCTTACGGCACTAGAACCTAAATCTAGCGTGTCTACCAATTTCACCACTTCCGCATTTTATCTTCTTGAAGAAGATGGGGCGAATGACGGGGATTGAACCCGCGACAACCGGAATCACAATCCGGGGCTCTACCAACTGAGCTACATCCGCCGCTATATCTCAACCATTTAAGCTGAATAATTATTCAAAGTTAAATGGCGCACCCTGAAGGATTCGAACCTTCGACCTACGGCTTAGAAGGCCGTTGCTCTATCCGGCTGAGCTAAGGGCGCTCATTGTTAGGAGCTATTTGGCTTTACAACCGTTTAGTGCCTGACAACGGGGCGGGATATTACTGAGTTGAGCCCAGTTGGTCAAACACTTTCTTTAAAAATTTTGCTGTTCGCTCATTTGTTAATCAGCCTGCATAAGGGTTGTACGAATTGGCTGACAAGCTTTCGTTGTTCTGCCACAATATAAGCAGTTTTAATGACAATAAAAGAGTAGCAAAATCAATGTCTGCGCAAATAATTGACGGAACAGCCATCGCTAAACAAATAAGAACAAATGTAGCTGAGAAAGTACAACAACGTTTAGCCTTAGGAAAAAGAGTACCTGGTTTAGCGGTAGTATTAGTAGGGCTTGACCCCGCTTCGCAAGTGTATGTTGGTAGTAAACGCCGTGCCTGTGAAGAAGTGGGCTTTGTATCTAAGTCTTATGATCTACCTGTTACTACCTCTGAAGAAGAGCTATTGTCATTAATTGATAGCTTAAACGAAGATGATACTGTCGATGGCATCCTAGTACAGCTGCCACTACCTGAAGGGCTTGACTCTACTCAGGTAATCGAGCGCATTCGTCCTGATAAAGATGTTGATGGCTTTCATCCTTACAATGTAGGCCGCCTAGCGCAGCGTATTCCACAGCTTCGTCCTTGTACACCTAAAGGTATCATTACACTGTTTAATAGCACCCAACAAGCGCCACACGGTAAACATGCGGTCATTGTAGGGGCTTCTAACATTGTTGGTCGTCCGATGATGTTGGAATTACTACTCGCGGGCTGTACTGTCACTTGCTGTCATCGCTTCACCGTTGATCTTGAACATCACGTGCGCCAAGCCGATTTACTGGTTGTTGGTGTAGGTAAGCCTAACTTTATTCCTGGTGAATGGGTGAAACAAGGTGCTACGGTTATTGATGTAGGTATTAACCGCCTTGAAAACGGTAAACTTGTTGGTGATGTTGAGTTTGAAGTGGCCCGTCAGCACGCCGCTTTTATTACGCCAGTACCGGGCGGCGTTGGCCCAATGACGGTCGCTACGCTGATTGAAAACACCTTACAAGCTTGTGAGTCTTTCGATAAGGCTTAAGTTAAGCGGTGATAAATAACCAATAACAAAAACGGAGGCATTAGCCTCCGTTTTTATTCATGCATTAAGTAAAAAACCAATTAGCTTAAGCTTTGCGCCATGTGGTCTTGCCTGCACTGTCTTCAAGTATAATATTCATGGCGTTTAGTTTGTCTCTGGCATCATCGGCACTGGCCCAATCTTTAGCGGCGCGAGCATCGTTACGTTGTTTAATCAACGCCTCAATCACAGCCACCTCATCATCTGACTCGCCGCCTTGCAAAAATTGCTCAGGATCTTGGTACAGTAAGCCTAACACCTCAGCGTAAGTTAATAACTCAGCAGCCAAGGCTTGTGCTTTTTCGCCATCGCTGTCTTTAACTTTGTTAATTTCTTTTGCTAGCTCAAACAATACTGGTAGCGCTTCAGGTGTATTAAAGTCATCGTCCATCGCCAGCTTAAACTGAGTAGCATAAGGCGAATCGGTTGCCGCAGTACTTGGCTTAATACCGCGCAGCGCAGTGTATAAACGCTCTAACGCCGATCGCGCTTGTTTTAAATTATCTTCACTGTAGTTTAGCTGGCTACGGTAATGGCCCGACAGTAAGAAATAACGCACCGACTCAGCATCATATTCAGCTAACACATCACGAATAGTGAAAAAGTTGTTCAGTGACTTGGACATTTTCACTTTATCAACCTGCACCATGCCAGAGTGCATCCAAGTGTTAACGTACTTGCCATTATGGGCACAACATGACTGCGCAATTTCATTTTCATGATGCGGGAAAGCCAAGTCTGAGCCTCCACCATGAATATCAAACACTTCACCTAAAATTTTGTTATTCATGGCGCTACATTCAATGTGCCAACCTGGACGACCTGCGCCCCATGGTGACTCCCAACTGGGCTCACCCGGCTTAGACATTTTCCACAACACAAAATCCAACGGATCGTTTTTACTTTGCTCTACTTCAACGCGCGCACCCGCTTGTAACATTTCTAAATTTTGCTGACTGAGTTTGCCATAATCCGCAAACGAGCTAACCGAAAACAGCACATCGCCCGTGCTTGACACATAAGCGTTGTTTTTAGCAATCAGTTTTTCAATCATCTCAATCACATCATCCATGTGATTGGTCACGCGTGGCTCGAAATCAGGTCGGCTAATATTTAAAGCATCAAAGTCATCGTGCATGGCTTGGGTGAAACGAGCGGTTAGCGCGTCGCAGCTTTCGCCGTTTTCGTTAGCACGTTTAATAATTTTGTCGTCAACGTCGGTAATATTGCGCACAAAGGTTAAATCGTATCCAGCATAGCGTAGGTAACGTGCAACCAAGTCAAACGCAACAAACGTACGGCCATGACCGATATGACAGTAATCGTAAATGGTTACCCCACACACATACATGCCAACTTTGCCGGCGGTTAAAGGTTTAAATTCCTCTTTTTGACGTGTCAATGTGTTGTATATCTTGAGCATCTGTTCCTCGATACTAAATAGTGGGGACAAAAATCGCATTCTACCGTGAGCGACGCTTAAATTCACCTGTTACGGGCAATTGCTTGTTAACAGCCTGCTCATATACCCAAGCACCTCACCAACAAAAAATATGTATGCATTGTCCAACCTGCCTCACCGCCTATTTAAATTCAGTTAAATACTGGGGTTTTGATGCGGTTTATCCGAAGCGGTGGTTTTCCCGCTGCTTTGCTTAGGTTAGAATACGGGCCTTATTAACAGGTAAGGTAACAAAATGATCACGTTAACAACTAACCACGGCGACATCCAAATTGAACTCGATTACGAGAACGCGCCGGTAACCGCTGAAAACTTTGCACAATACGTTAAAGAAGGCCATTACGATGGCACCATTTTTCACCGTGTAATTGACGGTTTTATGGTTCAAGGTGGTGGTTTTGCTTCAGGCATGGATGAAAAGCAAACGCGCGAACCAATTAAAAATGAAGCGAACAATGGCCTATCTAACAAAACGGGCACGTTAGCGATGGCTCGTACGATGGACCCACACTCAGCATCTGCTCAGTTTTTTATCAATGTGAACGACAATACATTTCTTGATTTTAAATCTGAAACAACTCAAGGCTGGGGCTACTGTGTATTTGGTAAAGTAGTTGCTGGCATGGAAGTGGTTGAAGCAATTAAAGCAGTTGCAACAGGTAACTACGGCATGCACCAAGACGTACCACTAGAAGAAGTGGTTATTGTTAGTGCGACTGTTGCTGAATAAGTAGTCGATAATGAGCACCTATTTTATTGCTGATTTGCATCTAACTGAATCCCGCCCTGATATCACGGCGTTGTTTCTGCAGTTTTTGGCTACTGAGGCGCGCCAAGCCGATGCCTTGTATATCTTAGGTGACTTATTTGAGATTTGGTTAGGGGACGATATTCAAACGCCCCTAACTAAACAAGTAGCAAAGGCTCTGTCTGATTTAAGCCAATCAGGGGTACCTTGTTACTATATTCACGGCAACCGTGATTTTATGCTCGGAGAGCGCTACGCACGCCTTTGTGATATGACTATCTTGGCTGAAAAATCCTTAGTACAACTCTATGGCGAAACCGCATTATTGCTGCATGGAGATACCCTTTGTACCGAAGATGAGGCATACCAAAATTATCGTAAATGGGTTTATAAACCTTGGTTACGGATGCTGTTCTTAGCGTTGCCAAAGTTTGTCCGCGCTAAAATTGGCGAGAAAATCCGCACCAGCAGTAAAAACCAAAGTAAAGAAAAACAGCAACAACGCAAAGAGATCATGGATGTGTACCCACCCGCAGTACAAGAAGATTGCCTTAAGTTTGGCGTAAACCTGATGATCCATGGTCACACTCATCGGCCAGCAATACACGAGTTTGAGATTAATCAGAGCCCCGCCACTCGTATTGTGTTAGGGGACTGGTATGAGCAAGGTAGCATGTTATTAGTTAACTCGGCTGGCAAGCAACTTATCTCACAACCCTTTCTTAACGATAAAGGTTAATTTTTAGCCAAATTTGCCTGTCGCTTCAAACCTCGACTAAAGTTAGAGCAGTGGAAAAATGTTACTTAGTTGTAAAATTTAACACTTGATCTACTTATTGGATGTGTAACGTATACATCTAAACCATTGGACGAGGGACAGATTATGATACTTAACCATATTTGGGGATTATATGCCCACCCAAAAACTGAGTGGCATACTATAGATCGTAACCATGAAAGCATCAGTGCCAGCTTAAGCCATATTTTGATAATTGCCTTAGTGCCTAGTGTTTGTATGTTTTATTCCACTGCTTTTATTGGTTGGAGTATCGGTGTTGGTGATCCCATATTCTTATCAGTCAACAGCGCCGCGATGATGTCGATTGCAACCTATTTTGCCTTAGTTATTGGCGTCTTTGCCCTCGCCTACCTTACCAATTGGATGAGCCAAACCTTTGGGGCAAAACCTAACTTTGTTCATGCTCTAGAGCTTGCCGCTTATACGGCAACACCCTTGTTTATGGTCGGCTTTGCTGCCCTCTATCCACACCCTTGGTTTATCATGCTGGTGGGCTTTGCCGGTTTAGCTTGGTCAATTTACCTGCTCTACACAGGTGTACCAATCTTGATGCATATTCCAGAAGATCAGGGCTTTATTTTCGCAAGCTCCGTGGTCACGGTCGGGCTAGTATTATTAGTGGCGATTTTAGCGAGTACAGTCATTTTATGGTCAGTCGGGTTTGGGCCTACGTTCATTTAATATATTTCAGCAATAAAAAAAGGCTACTCTAGGTAGCCTTTTTATTAACCTCTGAAGCAATTAAAGGTTATGCTCCTTCGTTATGCATCTCAAGGTTAGCAATTTCTTCTTTTTGCTCACGTAGCTCTTTGGCATCATCACTACGTAAGTTATTGAGGTAATCAAGGTAGTCTTGGTCTATATCTTTGGTGACGTACTCACCATTAAATACTGAGGTTTCAAACTTAGTAATTTCTGGGTTTTGGACTGAAACCGCTTTAACGAGGTCTTTTAGATCTTGGAAGATCAAGCCATCAGCACCAATGTTTTGACAAATTTGGTCAACATCGCGGCCGTGGGCAATCAGCTCGTTTGCCGTTGGCATATCAATCCCGTATACGTTAGGGAAACGAATTTCTGGTGCCGCTGAAGCGAAGTACACTTTTTTAGCACCTGCGTCACGCGCCATTTCAACGATTTGCTCACTGGTAGTACCACGAACAATCGAATCATCAACTAACAATACATTTTTACCAGCAAACTCGGCATCAATGGCGTTAAGCTTACGGCGCACTGATTTACGACGCTGAGTTTGGCCCGGCATGATAAAGGTGCGGCCAATGTAGCGGTTTTTCACGAAACCTTGACGATATGGTAGCTCAAGCTGGAGTGCAATTTGCAGCGCCACATCACAAGAGGTTTCCGGGATAGGAATAACCACATCAATATCAAGATCGTCCCACTCACGCTTAATTTTATCACCTAAAGTTTTACCCATTTCTAGGCGAGCGCCGTATACCGAAATATTATCGATAGTGGAGTCAGGGCGAGCAAAATATACATATTCAAAGATACACGGACAGTAGTCTGGATTAGCAGCACACTGTTGCGTATGGAGCTCACCTTTTTCGGTAATATATACCGCTTCGCCAGGCACCACATCGCGAATAAACTCAAAGCCAATGGCGTCAATCGCAACACTTTCAGAAGCCACCATGTACTCAGTTTGGCCGTCTTCTGCAACACGTTTACCCAATACTAAAGGACGAATGCCATTAGGGTCACGAAATGCTATCAAACCATGTCCATTTAAAATGGTCGCCACGGCGTAAGCGCCAAGGGCTTGCTCGTGTACTTTGGTGATGGCAGCAAAAATATCAGCAGCATCAAGCTGGTCTTTATCAACACGGGCTAATTCATGTGCTAGCACGTTTAACAGTGTTTCAGAATCTGACGTGGTGTTGATGTGACGACGAGATTTAATAGCAACTTTCGCCAAATCAGGAGCATTGGTTAGATTACCGTTATGGGCTAAAGCCATGCCGTAAGGAAAGTTCACATAAAATGGCTGCGCTTCGGCAGCACTTGAACTACCCGCAGTGGGGTAGCGCACATGGCCAATACCGATATTTCCTTTTAAGCGCTGCATGTGTTTTGACTCAAACACATCTTTGACCAAACCATTGGCTTTACGCTGCTTAAAGTTACCTTCTGAAATAGTCACAATGCCTGCTGCATCTTGACCTCTGTGCTGAAGCACAGTTAGTGCATCATAGATGCTTTGATTAACAGGGGTAGATCCAACGATGCCGACAATACCACACATGTCTCTTGTCCTTGTATTTTAGGGGCTGGTTAAAAAACTGGAGGAGGTTTTTACATACTCAAAAAACCACTCGATGACTATGCCAAATTCAGGTATTAGGGTTGACGCTTGCCACCAAAGCGTTGTTGGGAAGGCGGTAAACGAATCCATAAAAAAGAGTAATGCACTAACGACCAACGCGCCGCGAATAGCGCCAAAACAGATACCTAGTACTCGGTCTGTGCCTGATAGGCCAGTTTTAGTGACGAGTTGGCTAATAATGTAGTTGACGAGCGCCCCAAGCAATAAGGTGATAACAAACAAAGCAGCGATTGCAGCGGCATTGCGGATCATGGGGTCATTGATATTTGTGAATAAGGTAGCAAGATCGGAGTAAAATTGACTGGCAACAAAAAAGGCAGCAAACCAGCTGGCCAGTGAAAAGGCTTCTTTGACAAATCCCCTCACTAAACTGATTATCGCTGACAAACTGATAATCCCGAGGATGGCGTAATCTATCCAGACCATTTATTTACCCGAACGTGGTTAATCCTGTTGGACAACCTAGCTAAAAAACGCCGCGATTCTATCACCCTTGTTAACAAATTGCTTGCAAAAAATGGCATTAGATCACACTTAGCCAAGAGGGTTGTAGGCAATGACACGCCCTTGTAACCCAGTCAGTTTCTTTAATGCTGGCAATTTTTGTTCTAGTTTTTGTGCCGATACATCAGGACCAACAAATACCTTGTTAATACTTTGATCCGTCACCACGGCCGGAATAGTGTGTACTGTATAGCCCGCTTTCTGTAACTTTTTCACTAAGGCTTTAACGTTAGCAGCATTTCGAAAAGCGCCAAGTTGAACGACCCATGCCGCATCTTTAAATTCGGCTTTAGCTACCGGAGCGACGGGCTTAACTACGCCCGCTTTCAGCGGCTCTGGCGTTGGCTTTGGTTCGACCTTTGCTACCTTAACCGGCGCAGGGGTTGGTTTCACTTTTGCTACTTTAACTGGTTCAGGCGTAGCCTTAGTAACGGCTTTTTCTACTGGTTTAGCTGTGACTATTTTTATTGGCTCTGGTGTGGGGTTAGTTGTTTGTACTTTTTCCGCCGTATCAGTCCGAGCGGTTTGCACATTGTCAGCAGGCTTATTGTCTGGCTCGACATCATCTTGCGCTTTAATAACAACCGCATCGGGCAGCGTTTCAATCTCAAACTCAGTATCTTCTGCACTTAAATCAGCGGGCGGCTGATAAGCTTGCTGCTGGCTCGGCTCTGCCATGTCAGGTTGGATTGGAATAGCCACAAATTCTTCCCGATATGATTCTTTCTGGCCATCTAATAAATTTGGCAAAAATAAAACTGCCAACGCAACCAATATGATGGTACCGACTAACCGATTTTGAAACTGAGTTGCCACGCGCTAACCTTTTTGTTGTCTATCGATAATTTCAGCTACAGTGTAAAACGAGCCGAACACAATTACCACCGACTCGGCCTCACTGTCAGCAACTGCTTGTTGATAAGCAAGTTCAACATTTTTAAATAGTTGGCTAGTATCAGCAGGTGTGTATTGCGCTAATAATTCAGCTTTAGCCGCTCTTGGCCCTTGCAAGTCAGCTAAATACCAGTGACTGATTAAGCCATCAAATTGCGCCAATGTCGCCTTAATGTCTTTATCTTTTAGCATGCCAACCACTGCGCGAATGGGCTGTTTCGGCATTAGCTTTAATTGCTGTGCTAAATACCCTGCAGAGTGCGGATTATGGGCCACATCCAAAATAACCATTGGCTCAGTTTGAATACATTGCATTCTGCCCGCTAATCGCGCTTGGGATAACCCTTGTTTGATTTGCTCGGGTGTGATGTCAAGACCCAGTACCGATAACGTGGCTAATGCCGTTGACGCATTTTGCAATGGCAGCGGGATAATAGGTAAATCACGCAGTGCTTTATCACCACCTTGCCAATGCCAAACGCCCTCTCCTATTTCCATAGCAAAGGCTTGATTGGCAAGCATGAGGTGGGCATCAAGAGAATTGGCGTGCTCGATCAAACGCGCAGGAGTGTCAAAGTCGCCGCAAATGGCTGGCTTACTACTGCGAAAAATGCCCGCTTTTTCAAAACTAACATCTTCGCGGTTATCACCCAGCCATTCCACATGATCAATATCAATGGTGGTCACCACAGACACATCAGGTTCGACGATATTGGTTGCATCTAAGCGCCCACCCAGTCCGACCTCAAGTAAAATAACATCACATTGCGCCTGCTTAAGTAAATATAGTGCCCCTAGGGTGCCAAATTCAAAATAGGTTAATGCAGTATCACCCCGCCCCTCTTCAATCGCGCTAAAGGCGTCGCAGTGACTTTGCTCTGATAATTCTTGCCCATTTATGCGCACACGCTCGGTATAACGAATTAAGTGCGGAGAGCAATATACGCCAATCTTGTAACCAGCTGTCATCAGCATTGATTCCAGTAAGGCACAGGTTGTACCTTTACCGTTAGTGCCGCCAACAAGGATCACTTTTGCATCAAAGTTGATCAGTGCTAATTGCTCCGCGACGTGTCTAACGCGGGTTAAACCCAATTCAATCTCACTTGGGTGAAGCTGCTCAAGATGGCTTAGCCAGTCGGATAAATTTGTTGGTTTCATGAATGCTTCTTATTGGTTATCAATAAATAATGGACCGATATGGTGAGCTGGTAATTCAAATTCAGCTGGATAGTCCACGTCAACTAAATATAGCCCTCCGGCTTTAGCGGTAGCGGCTGCCACACTGCGATCTTTTGCTTCTAAAAGCCGCGCCAACCAATCAATCGGCTGTTTTGCTTTACCCACCTCAATCAAGCTGCCGGTGATATTTCGCACCATATGATGCAAGAAAGCATTGGCTTTTATATCAATGATAATATACGGCCCTTGACGGGTGATTTTAATATGTTCAATGTCACGACAAGGTGACTTAGCTTGGCAATGCTTTGCTCTAAATGAAGTAAAGTCATGACGGCCAACTAAATATTGCGCAGCTTGATGCATCCGCTTTTCGTCAAGGTGTTCATGATAATGACTGAGACCCTTACTTAAAATCGCGCTACGTAGGTTTGAATTATCGATAATATAACGATAGCGCCTTGCCGTGGCTGAAAACCTCGCATGAAAGGTATCCGGTACTTCTTTAACCCAGGCTACTGCAATGTCGTTGGGTAAATTGGCATTAACGCCAAGGGTCCAAGCGCGCTCATTACGGATAGCGTTTGTGGTAAAATGCACGACTTGCCCAGTCGCGTGCACCCCTGCATCGGTGCGACCTGCACAAAATGTATCTATCTTTTCGTTGGCTACTAGGCTTAGGGCTGCTTCTAAGCGGTCTTGCACCGTATCGACTTCAATTTGTTTTTGCCAGCCATAATACGCTGAACCATCATATTCGATACCGAGTGCTATTTGCATGAGAAAATGTGCCTATTGAAAAAGAGGCAATTATACCCAAACCTTTTCAAGATGGAACGAGTGCAATAAAAAAGGGATGCGCTTGGCATCCCTTTTCGTGCAGTTTTACTGGTTGTTACTCGTTAGTTAGCCCAAACGATTCAATAGTTTGGTCACTTCTGCGATTTGATCTTCACTGCCTTGGCCTTGAATCTCTTCTAAAATACTTTTTGCACCGTCTTTATCATCTATCTCTAAGTAAGCGCGGGCTAAGTCAAGTTTTTGACCGATTCCACCTTCATCGATGTCAACATCAATACCATCCGCTTCCGGTAATACTTCTGGGAAGTCGTCTAAGCCCAAATCAAAGCTAGCACCTTGGTATGGCTCATCAGTACTTTCGTCACCACTTTCTTCGAGTAAACGTTCGATATCAATGTAATCGTCTGATACATCAGCTACATTAGGCACATCCGCTGGAGAAGATGGCTCGTTAAATGCGATTTCACCCAGTTGGCTCGCTAATAGGTCCGTATCGTCAATGTCATCGACTTCTGTAATTTCAGGCTCGTTAACAGGCTCATCAACCGTATCTATCTCGGCAAAATCCCACTCTAGTTCGTTATCATCAGCGCTGCTTTCTTCTGGAGCTTCAACTTCTAACGGCTCAACGGCAGCCTCAACAGCGGGCTCTACAGGCGCTTCTTCAGCCATGTTAAAGTCAAACTCGTCTAAATCTGTTGCTGATTTAGGCGCATCTACTTCAGGTGCTGCAGTTTCAGGCTTAGGCGCTAAATCAGAAACCAGATCGTCGTCCATGGCACTTGGTGACAATTCTTCTAATAAAATGTCGTCATCTTCTGCCAGCTCAACAATCATGTCATCTTCTTGAACCAGATCATTACTCTCTGCTAGTTCAAATAAGTCGTCATCCGCTTCTTCAAATTCGATATTTTCGAGATCATCAGCAGATAATAGTTCATCAGGATTAAATGCTGATTCGACTTCAGCATCAGCCGTTACCGGCTCTGCAACTGGCTCTTCAACAAGGGCATCTTCTTCGACCGCTGGTGCTTCTGCAGCGGGTTCTTCAAATGAAAAGCTTTGTTCTGTTTCAGGCTCAGTTAATTCTTCTGCCAGATCAAGATTGTCGGACAAATCGAAACCAAAGTCGTCTTCGGGCTGGGTTTCTTCTGGTTCACTAATTTCGTTCAGTGAATCAAACTCATCATTTATGTTGTTGGCGTCATCATTGCCAAAATCTAAATCTGCGTTAAGGCTGTCATCAGAATCAAGGTCGATTTCACTCATTAAGTCAATGTCATCAGATGCTAAATTCGCATTGGTTAACTCATCGGCGGTTAAATCATCCTCAATCGTAAATTCTTGCTCCGAAGCACTCTCTTCTTTTTCCTCTTCATCAGCGGCAAGTAAATCATCATACTCGCTCTTCTCTTCCATCAAGGTACTGGTTGAGGTAGCGATTTCTTGCTCTTGCGCTTCTG
Organism: Motilimonas cestriensis; assembly: GCF_021295315.1. Classification (GTDB taxonomy): domain Bacteria; phylum Pseudomonadota; class Gammaproteobacteria; order Enterobacterales; family CBDFNC01; genus Motilimonas; species Motilimonas cestriensis. The sequence continues at coordinate 283,955 of NZ_JAIMJA010000001.1, forward strand.
CTTCTCTTTTTGTTTTGGCGCGTAACCAAAAACTTAAGATAACCAACAGAATTAAAATAGGCATCGCAATTAGCGCGCCTAAGTAGAGCCAGCTTGAGGTGATAATTTTTAGTAGGTCATCACTTTGCTCTGGCGCTGCCGCTTCTGGTGCTGGCTTGGTTAATTGCTGAGATAATAGCTCTTTGATTTCTAGCTGAACTTTAGAGTCTTCTTGTAGCTGAGTCTTTAACGTAGTTAAATCATCCGACAACGCTTCAAGTTTGATTTTCATGCGCTGATTAGATTCAGCCACTTGCATTAATTGCTCGTTTGAGTCATCAAGTTGCGTTTTTAACTGGTTTAGCTCCCCACTCACCGCCACATTATTGGCGGCAGCCATGTCAGGCAGGGTTTGTTCTGTTTTTGTTTCAACTACGTCTTGCTTTGGCTCAGGCGTGGCAACAGGCGCTGGCGTGGCTTTCGATTTTTCTGGTGCAGCTTGCTCTGCTACTTTTTCTGCTTTAGGCGGCTCTGTTGCTTTAACCGCTGGCTTAGCTGCCGGCTTTGCACCTTGGGTGTTTGCTATAAAGCTCTCGCGGGCTGCTTGTTTGTCAATGCCACTAATTTCTTCGTAGCTGGGAATGGTTAAGACGGCACCATTAACGAGGCGGTTAATATCATTGTTAAGAAATGCTTGTGGGTTTTTATTGAAGATAGCCGTCATCATTTGATGCACGGAAACATTTCGGTTTGGCCTTACCTTACTGGCAATAGACCACATGGTGTCAGAAGACTTCAACGGCCCATAAGTACCCGCTGATGCTCGGGTGCTTGCAGCTGTGGTTGTAGGCGTTGCTTCCACCGTTCGCACTTCTTTGGCAGTTTCACCTTTTGGCCCGGTTAGCTCAACATAAAAACCAGGGGCATCTTTAAACACATCTTCTTCGGCAATGATGTTACTCGCAGCAAGTAATAGAGGTAAAGCTACAGCCGCGCGGGAAAAATAACGTCCCATGTTTTATCCTTTATTTTGATTTGCTCAAAAAGCCAGCAAATATAACGCTGAGAGAGCGCATATACTTATTCAATAACTGATCACTATAAACCAGCATGGAAGGCTAATCTAGTTACAAAAGAAAGTGCGGAGGAGATAGGGGCTAGAATTGAGATCCAGCCCCCTATTTTGGAGCTCTTGATGATATATTTCTATTAAAACGAGTGCGTTAGCAACATAAAGTTATAAATAGTACTGGCCTATATGTTCAGCAATCTGTACTAAATTGGTTGCACTGCCTTTTTTCAAGTTATCTAGGGTTAACCAGAGTTGGATTCCATTATCACTGCATAGGTCTTTACGGACACGATCAACGTAAACAGTATCTTGGCCAACGGCATGGCTAACTTGAGTAGCGATTTCGTCGGCTTCTTCGACAAGCTCAACCCCTTGCGCATCACGGATCATGCCAGTGATTTCATTTATTTCCAGTGGAAAGCGTGTTTCAATGTGTAAGGCTGCACCTAAACCATGAAACACCGGTACCACGACACAGGTTGGACTAACCTTCAGTTCAGGATCTGAGAGAATGCGCTGTGTTTGCGACACGAGTAACATCTCATCTTGGCTGTAACCGTTAGCTAACCGATTTCCTGATTGAGGAATACAATTAAAAGCAATTTGCGCAGCAAAATAATCAGGCTCAATAGGTTTAGCATTCAGTAATTTCGCGGTTTGATTGGCTAAGGTGCTAATTCCCTTTTTACCCGCGCTAGACACCGACTGATAGGTTGAAATATTGACCTGAGTAATACCCACTTCATCATGGATCGGCTTCAGCACTAAAGCGCTAGCAATAACAGCACAACTTGGACTAACGACAATTTTCGATTGATGAATTTGTGCCAAAGCGCCTGCATTAATTTCCGGAATAACCTGTGGGATATCTGGATCATCAGTAAACGCAGCCGAGCTGTCTATCACTAAACAGCCAGCATCTGTCGCCACTGTTGCCCACTCTTTAGCACCTTGCTCGCCGGCGACAAAAATGGCAATTTCAACTTGGCTCCAATCAAAATCAGCGACATTTTGCACCCGTTGACGCTTGCCTTTATACATCAGGGTTTCACCCGCGCCATTATCACTAGACAGTAGAAATAATTGATTAACGGGGTATTCACGCTCTTCTAGCTGCTCGACCACAGCATTGCCTACTGTGCCTGTAGCGCCAAGTACTGCGATATTGATTAAACGTTCCATAATCCCTCTCCAAGCATCATATTGAGATGCATAGAATAATATTGTTATTAAATTAGTTTGCGATGGTAAAACCTAACGCAGCCAGTAAGTGAGCTTCTTGATTTGCGCCAAGAGACACATTCAGTGTCGAGAACTCACGCCGTTCACGATAATTTTTCCGCATTAAATCAAAACCATTAGGTAGACCTATCTCGGCACGAAAAATGTTGTCATCACGCCTTACGTCGTAAACAAGATGAACGAGTGACTTCACTAAGTTTTGGTTCAACTCTGCATTAATTTGAATACTGTCGACGACCGCAGGTGGTAAAAACTGGCTTACTTTTTTACTTGGCGTTTCACCTAATTGTTGGCATAAAGCCCGGTACAGTATTTCTGTACCATTGGCTTTTCCTTCTAAGCTATAGCCCGCGATATGCGGTGTCGCGATGTCAGTATAAGGTAACAAAGCCATTTCGATATTTGGTTCATTTTCCCATACATCTAAAATCAAGGTTGGTAACGATCCTGATTCAACACGCTCTAATAAAGCTTGATTATTAATTACATCACCACGTGAGGTATTGATTAACACTTGATGCTGATTCAACTGACGTAAGCGCTGCTGATCGAATAGATGCTTGGTTGCATACTCCCCATCCACCGTGAGCGGTACATGCAAACTAATGAAATCACATTCCATGATAGTTTTCATGTCAACAAACTGACGTCTGTCTCCGGCCTGCTCAAGCAGCGGATCACATAGGTGGCACTTCATGCCCAATGCCGTTAGCTTTTGCCAGACGGCACTCCCTGTATTCCCCGCGCCCACAATACCAACGGTTTTACCTTGTAAATTAATCAGGTGTTTTTCAGCATGTACTAAGATCGCACTCACGACATATTGTGCCACTGATTCTTTATTGCAACCTGGGGCACTATGGAATGGAATGTCACGCGAAGATAGATAGGCTTTATCAATATGATCCATACCAATGGTGGCGGTACCCACAAACTGAAGCCGTTCGTTCTTACATAATAAAGCTTCATTAACTTGCGTAATTGAACGCACCAAAAGGGCGTCAGCATCCTTTAATTGCTCAGCGGTCACATTTCGCCCTTCGAAAAAATGCAGTTCACCTAAATCACTGAACATTTCTTGGGCAAATGGGATATTGGAATCGAGAAAAATTTTCATCTTAGTAATAACGTTAGCCTAAGTTTTATAAGCGTCAGAAACAAAAAAGAGCAGAGAATGCTCCCTGCTCTATCCATTCAATCCAACTAAATTAGATTTTTTGAAATACTAACGTTGCGTTAGTGCCACCAAATCCAAAGCTATTTGACATCACTGTTTTCAGCTCTGCTGATTCAGCAACATTTTTAACAATTGGCAAGCCTTCCGCTTTTTCATCTGCTTGGTCGATGTTAATGCTTGGCGCAATAAAGTTGTTTTCAACCATTAGCAGGCTGTAAATGGCTTCATGTACACCTGCTGCACCAAGAGCATGACCCGTCATTGACTTGGTTGCACTGATTTTTGGTGCCTTATCGCCAAACACTTCTTTAATGGCTTCAAGTTCGCGAACGTCACCAACGGGTGTAGAGGTGCCGTGCGTATTAAGGTAATCAATGTCACCTTTAACCGTCGCCATGGCTTGCTTCATACAACGTACCGCACCTTCACCTGAAGGAGCCACCATGTCGTAGCCATCAGATGTTGCGCCATAACCGACAATTTCAGCGTAAATTTTTGCGCCACGTGCAACTGCGTGCTCGTATTCTTCGACCACAATCATACCGCCGCCGCCAGAGATAACAAAACCGTCACGATTAGCGTCATAAGTACGAGACGCTTTTTCAGGTGTTTCATTGTACTTTGTTGACAATGCACCCATCGCATCAAATTCCATCGCCAATGTCCAGTGTAGCTCTTCAGCACCACCAGCAAAAACAATGTCTTGTTTGCCTAGTTGGATCTGCTCTAGCGCGTTGCCAATACAGTGTGCACTGGTTGCACAGGCCGAACTAATTGAATAGTTAATGCCTTTAATTTTAAAAGGCGTTGCCAAACAAGCCGATGTAGTACTAGCCATCGTTCTTGGTACCATGTAAGGACCAACGCGTTTTACGCCTTTTTCACGTAATATATCTGCTGCTGCCACTTGGTTTTCAGACGAGCCGCCACCTGAACCAACCACTAAGCCCGTACGCTCATTTGATACGTCTTCATCGGACAGCTGCGCATCAGCAATTGCTTGCTCCATTGCTAAGTAAGCAAAACCGGCTGCATCACCCATAAAACGCATAACTTTGCGGTCGATGTGATCTTTTGGTTGCACATTCAATGCACCCCAAACTTGGCTACGTAACTTGTATTCTGCAAATTGTTCAGAAAAACGGATACCGGACTTGCCCTGTTGTAGTGACGTTAGTACTTCCTCTTTATTGTTACCAATACTGGAAATAACACCGATACCTGTGATGACTGCTCTTCTCATTTATAGACCCTGTGGTTCTCACGTTGCCGACTATTATATCATTTTGTTTATGACAACTGGTCGGCTTTCGACAATTTAAGGTAAAATCGGCGACATCATGCCATAAAATAGCGAAATTTTCCTTGTTAAATCAAAAACTCGAGCACGCAAACCTCAACTGGAACGACAATGGCACCCCGACATCGGAACAATTTGATGATATTTACTTCTCAAATATCAATGGATTAGATGAAACTAAACATGTTTTTCTCAGTGCTAACAAACTGCCAAATAGATGGCATAATTTTGCTCAAGATCACTTTGTCATCGCGGAAACAGGCTTCGGTACTGGCCTAAACTTTTTAACCGCTTGGCAGTGCTTCAACGAGTTTAAAGCCTGTAACCCCGATTCAGGCCCCAGCAGACTTTATTTTACCAGTTTTGAAAAATATCCTTTAACTTATGCCGACTTAGCTCAAGCTTTAAGTCAATGGCCCGAACTGGCCGAATTAGCGAAACAGTTGCTCGAGCACTACCCTAGCGCCACCCCTGGCTGCCATCGACTGAATTTACAACATGGTGAGATAGTATTGGATTTATGGTTTGGCGACATACACGATTCCTTACCAAAAATTTATTGTCCTATTGGCGGCTTAATAGATTGTTGGTTCTTAGATGGCTTTGCACCCAGTAAAAACCCGGATATGTGGTCGCAAGAGTTATTTAACGCCATGGCCAAACTAGTAAAACCCGGTGCCACTGTTGCAACTTTCACGGCAGCAGGATTTGTCCGCCGCGGTTTAATAGAAGCAGGCTTTACCATGTCAAAAGTAAAAGGGTTTGGCAGAAAACGAGAAATGCTAGCTGGGGAAATTGAATATCATCGCGCCGAAGAGCCTTCTGATCCTTTTCAGCGCAGAGAAGCCCCCCAATGCACAAGCAACAAAGCAACAATAATCGGAGGGGGGATCGCATCAGCAGCGACGGCTCTCGCGTTGGTCAATAAAGGCTGGCAAGTTGAGCTATTTTGTAAAGATGCAACACTCGCACAGGATGCCTCGGGCAACCGACAAGGAGCCCTCTACCCACTGCTGAGTCCTAACAATGTCAATAACAGCGAGCTTTTTGCTCATGCCTTTGAATTTAGCTGTCAAACCCTTAGACAACTCGCTCACCACCCTATTCGTCATGATTTTTGCGGTGTTGTTGAGGTGGATTACAATGAAAAATCTGGGAAAAAAATTCAACGAATTATCGATACACAATACCCTACAACTTTAGTGAAAGCGCTGAGTGCAGAAGAAATGGGCAAGACAGTTGGCTTAGACATTGGTGCCAGAGGACTGTTTTACCCCAATGGCGCTTGGCTTAGTCCAAGTGACTTAACCAACGCGTTGATCAAAGAAGCACAAGATCGCGGTCAACTAACCCTTCACCTCAACGCAGAGGTTAAGGAGATTGAGCAAAACCAATTAAGCTGGCAATTTTCCTGTAACGATCAAACCCATCAGGCGGATCTGCTCATCATTGCCAGTGGTGCGAATCAGCTAAACTTTGCACCGCTAAAGCAACTGCCTATTTATCCTGTGCGCGGGCAAGTGAGTCATGTACCGAGTACAGAGCAAACTAGCAATCTGAGCACGGTTTTATGCTACCAAGGTTACCTGACCCCAGCAGATGAAGGTATGCATTGCATTGGTGCTAGCTACGGACGAAATGATAACTCTCGCGCCTTTAGCTTGGAGGAACACGAAGAAAATCACACTAAGATAATCTCGTCTCTTGATAACGTAAACTGGCCGGAGTCATTAGACTTTTCTGGTCAAAATGCGCGTGTCGGAGTGCGCTGTGGCACCCGCGATAACTTACCTTTTGTTGGCGGCGTACCTATCTTTGAGGCGTTTTCGCAGTTTAACCCCGAGTCATCAAGCAGTGCCTGCTACCCTAACCTTTATATGCTGGGCGCATTAGGCTCAAGAGGCTTGTGTACCGCTCCGTTAATGGCTGAAATACTGGCCAGTGAGCTAAGTGGTGAGCCATTGCCAGTGAGCCAAGCTATTCTAGCGTTATTACATCCGAATCGGTATTGGCTTAGAAGCCTGAAAAAAGGCAGGCCGCTATAAGCGGCCTGTCTAATCAATATCTGAGGGAATGAAGTATTACTTGAACGATAACTTCATTCTTTTATCATAATTGGCACTTTCTGCTTGAGCTTGAGCCAAGAACTGGTGACCGGTTTTATCTATTTGCCGCTGCAACTGTCCGCATCCCTTATTAACGGGAGATGATTTGATATTATCAATCAGTTTGTCTGCGGCTTTCAACACGATGTCTTTGTGTCCACTTTCATGATCGAGCAATGCGCCGAGGTAAGTTTGCCAGTGCGCTTGTGATTGTTCTGACTGAGAATCAACGTTCAACCAACGTGGCACGACGATATCAATTTCAATATCAACAGCAGCATCGCCAACACGGCATTGTGCGCCATTTTTCTCAAAGCTTAACTGCCAGTTCATGCTGTAGCTAGCTTTACCGGCCGCTTTGTTACCTGTTTGACCGGCTGGTCCAACAATACGAATTTTTTGAAACAGTTCGTACATGTTCTTAGCTTCAAGATCATAGAACTTAAAGTTGACGTTCACATTTGGCGTTAGCCTGTCGAGTTTACCTGAAGCTTGCCATTGTGTGGCAGCATGAGCACTGTTTAAGCCAAGGCTAATTGCACAGCAAAACAGAGAGAGTAAAGATAAGTATTTCATTTTTAGTTATAATATTCCCTGTGATCGAGTCACAAATGAAACTGAGCAGCCCAATAAAAAATCCGCTTCAAGCTATCACTTGCATTCTAAATGAGCAAGTTTGAAGATGATTGTTTTGCTTTTTTACTGATGTTTCTCACAAAAAGTAGACTGTTTAGCTTTTTTCTTCTAATTATAGTGCAATCTAGCTGCATCTTCTCTTACCTTAGTCGATGATAGGAAAATTATCATTAGTCCCCATATATTTCACAAACGGCAGCTAAAAATGCCACAAAAATACAATATATATGGCCCGCTTACGTGGCAATAACCCATTTATTGCCATAAGATGAAATAAAGCAATTTTAGGAATTTCACATGTCATTACCCGTTCTTATTTGTGATGATTCGGCACTGGCCCGTAAGCAAATGGCACGCAGCCTTCCTGATAATTGGAATGTTGAAATCACCTTTGCCACCCACGGCGGTGAAGGCCTAGAAGCGATTAAACAGGGCCAAGGCAGTGTTGTGTTTTTAGACTTAAACATGCCTGTTATGGATGGCTACGAAGTACTAGAGGCCGTTTGCAAGCAAGACTTAAATGCCATGGTGATTGTTGTTTCAGGTGATATTCAACCTGAAGCCCGTGAAAAAGTAATGGGCTTTGGCGCATTAGATTTTATTAAAAAGCCGGTTAGCAAAGAGAAAATCGCTGATATTTTAAAAAAATATGGTGTTATCAATGAAGCGGACCTATTGCCTGACCCAACACCGGCTGCGATTCCAGAGCCTAGCGTAGTGGAGGCCGAATTAGCCGACGATGAAATGACCGCCTATGCGGGGCCAAAAATTGAACTTCCTAATGACGCTCGTGATGCCTACCAAGAAGTCGCAAATGTCGCGATGGGCCAAGCGGCTGATTTACTCGCTAGACTACTTAATGTATTTGTACTGCTACCAATCCCAACGGTAAACCTACTCGAAGTCAGTGAATTAACCATGGCACTTGAAGCGGCAGAGTCGACCGATACGATTTCAGCCGTTTGCCAAGGTTATATTGGTGCGGGCATTGCCGGTGAAGCACTGATTTTATTTCATGACTCCAGTTTTAAAGACATGGCTGGCTTAATGAATTTTAAAGGCGAGCTTAACGAGCAAGCCGAAGTAGAAGTAATGATGGATATCGCCAATATATTGATCGGCGCTTTCTTAAAAGGGTTTGCAGAACAATTAGATATGTCATTTAGTCAAGGCCACCCTGTGGTGCTCGGTCAGCATTGCCAGATTTCAGAATTAGTGAATGAAAACCAAGCCCGCTGGAAACAAACCTTAGCCATTGAGATAAACTATGTGATTGAAAATCATAATATTCACTGTGATTTATTGATGCTATTTACCGAAGATTCCATCACAACCCTAAATAATAAACTCACTTACTTGTTGAATTAAATTATGCAAAATAGCGCTTTTGATTTAAAAGAATTTCATTGGATGGTCGAGATGGTACAAACCATCGATGTTGGCCTAGTTGTCCTTGATCGTGAGCATAGAGTGCAAGCTTGGAATGGTTTCATGGAAAACCACAGTGGTAAAGGTGGCAGCCAAGTCCAAAACCAAGTGATGTTTGACTTATTTGATGAAATCCCCAAAGAATGGCTCAGTCAAAAAATTGAATCGGTGTTTTTGTTAAAAAACCGTGCGTTCACCACTTGGGAACAACGCCCGTATATTTTTCGATTTAAGAACTATCGCCCTATTACGGGTACCGCTGAATTCATGTATCAAAATATGACCATTATTCCATTGATGAGTTTAACCGGTGAAGTCACCCATGTTAGCTTAATTATTTATGATGTTACCGACAGCGCTGTTAACAAACTGCAACTTAAAGACCTCAATAATCAACTGAAAGATTTAAGTCGTATTGATGCCCTCACCCAGCTATTTAATCGCGGTTATTGGGAAGAGCAATTTAAGCATGAATATCTACGCTATAAGCGTACGCAAGCCAATGCTTGCTTAATTATGTTTGACATAGACCATTTCAAACGCGTTAACGACACCTATGGTCATCAAGCTGGTGACAAAGTGATCCAAGCGGTCAGTGCCACACTCAAGCAAAATTTAAGAGAAACAGACATTGCTGGTCGGTATGGCGGCGAAGAGTTTGCCGTGCTGTTAGTAAACACAGATGCTGAAAAAGCCCTGTTTTTTGCTGAACGTTTGCGTAAGGGGATTGAAGCCCTACACGTATATCACGAAGAGCATGATATCTGCTTCACCATCAGTTTAGGTGTGGCGCAAACTCACGATGAAATGACGGATGAAAGTATTTGGCTAAAAGAGTCTGACACTGCACTTTACAAGGCGAAAGAGTCAGGCCGCAATAAAACATGCACTGCAGCCCTACCCAAAAAGCCGAAATAACTACAGATTTAATATACGCAGTGCAGCGACTTATGATTGAGATAAAAACGCCCACATATCTTGCACCAAAATTTGATCAGGTGGCGTAAGCTCTTTTGCCTTAAAGGCTTGCGCTAATCCTAGCTCTACTTGTTGTTTGAAGTCTTGCTCTGTTAATGTGTGTTGCTGTTCACACTGCGCTAACGCCAAGCTCAAATGCCCCGATAGATAGCCCGATGCAAATAACTCATCGTTGCAGCCGCCATCTAAAATTGCTGCTACTTTTTGTTCTATTTTTTCATATAGGGAATACATAAAATTTACCTTGAATACATGCCGCGATAAGCAAATGAAGCTCGCGCTAATGGATCAACGCCATAAAACTCACCTAAAGCGTTAATTAAAAGTTGGGCTCTTGCCGGAAAGCCTTGTTCGAGATAGATTAATACCTGATCGTACACTCGGTGCTGAAAACCTAAACGGTCAATTTCAATGCCAGACAGGTTGTCACAACTGACCGAAAAATCAAACCCACAACTGGCTGCCAATGCCCACTCAATCGCCTGAGGTTTAATTTCTACCGCTTCAAAAGCAGCTTGCTGCTGTTCATTTCGGCCATCAGGCTCATACCAATAACCAAAATCGACCAACAAACGTCGTTTTTCACCCGCGATGCACCAATGAGAAATCTCGTGCAACGCACTCGCAAAAAATCCATGCGCAAAAATAATGCGATGATGTGCATGCTTTTCATCTGCGGGTAAATATATTGGCTCACCATCCCCTGCCACCAGCTGAGTATTCTCACAATTGAGAAAGCACCGTTCAAATACGGCAACTAAATCTTGATAATGATGCAACCAAACCTCGAAAAGATATCTGAATGATTAAAGCGCGCATTCTACCTATTCCCCCACCAAGGAACAAACATCTGTGAATTTTAGCCACTAGATAAGCTTTTTTAGCGCAGTATTAGCCTTTTTCTTTAAACACTTGACGTTTTTAGCTAAGGTGATGACAGTTACTATTCATCATTAAAAATTTGCTCAAAAAGCAGTTTAAACGATTAGGAAATAGGCCCGATGCCACTGAAAACTGACGAGTTACGTACAGAGAAACAAGACTTTTTAATTACCCCTGCCGAGCTAACCGCTGCCAGACCCGTGAGTGATGCTGCGGCCGGAGTAGTCACCAGAGCAAGACGAGAAGTAGAAGCAATATTATCTGGTGAAGACAAACGCTTACTCGTCGTTGTCGGTCCTTGTTCAATTCATGATCCTGAAGCTGGCATTGAATATGCTAAACGCTTAGTTAAGCTTAAGGACGAGCTCGGTGACGATTTATGCATTGTGATGCGTACCTACTTTGAAAAACCTCGTACCATTGTGGGCTGGAAGGGTTTGATTAATGATCCCAATCTTGACGGCAGCTACGACGTGAATAAGGGTATCGCCCTTGCTCGCAATCTATTACTGGATATCAACGAACTGGGTCTTGCCACCGCCACTGAATTTTTAGACATGGTTACGGGTCAATACCTTGCCGATCTCATCACATGGGGCGCGATAGGTGCGCGTACCACGGAAAGCCAAATTCACCGTGAAATGGCATCGGCACTTTCTTGCCCTGTTGGCTTTAAAAATGGCACAGATGGCAACTTACAAATAGCCATGGATGCTGTTCGCGCAGCTAAAGCACGTCACATTTTCTACTCGCCAGACAAAAATGGTCGCATGACTATTTATAAAACAGCAGGTAACCCTTACGGCCACATCATATTACGCGGCGGAAAAACGCCCAATTACAGTCAAGAGCATGTTACAGCCTCGGCCGAGCAACTGAGTGATGTTGGCCTTACTCCTCGAATCATCGTTGACTTTAGCCATGGCAACAGCTTGAAGCAATATAAAAAGCAATGGGATGTAGCAAGCGATATCATGGCGCAAATGCGCAATGGCAGCAAAGCCATAGCTGGGGTCATGATTGAGAGCTTTTTAGAAGAAGGCAACCAAGCCGTCGAAGATGGCAAAGAGCTCGTATTTGGTAAAAGCATCACTGACGCTTGTATTAACTGGCAAGATACTGAAAAAATGCTACGCGAACTGGCTCAAGCGAGCCGCGATAGCCGCAAATAATCACCACCGGTTAACCAATGCAACTTAAATAAGTTGTATTGGTTTACAAGGAGCAAGGTGTTAACGTTAATAACGCCCTTGCTCCTAGTTCAACCTTAGCGTTAGGAAACAAAATCACTTCTCGCTCTGCTTGCACATGATACTCCGCCCCCGCTTCTTGCGCTAACAAGGTGCCTTGCTGATACGGCGTAAAATTATCTATTTCTGCCGAAAAATTAAAATGAAAATCAGGTTGAGTTTTGATGATTTGTTGCGCTATTTGATAAACAATCAACGCGTCTGTGGCGATCGTTTCATCCTCGTCTTCAACATCAGCTAACAGCCGGATTAAATAACAGATTATCTTTTGGTGATCGCTCATCTCATTTTCATGCCATGGTAACGCTTTACCTAACTCCAAGGTGGCAGCTTGGGCTTTAAATTGTTGAAACGAAGCATAACTGAAGGTATTGGTTGCTAACTGACTCAGCACCGCAGCCTGGATCCCTGCATGTTGTAGCTCATCCATGTGATTCAATAAACTCAACTCGTGCGTGACGATAGGCACAATAGCAAAAGTTTTATAAACCGCCCCACGAATAGCACAATGACAATCCCAATGCAGCTTATCGGTATCTTGATAAATGGTATAAAACCGCTCCACACACCGCTCTAATAAATGGGCCCTTGCCGACTCTTTGCAAGGTGCAATACTGCGGTGTGCGCCGCAAAACAAACGATTTAGATTGGTATCCAGATAGCGCACGCCCAGCTCAATCGCATCCGGATTACCCAAAATGAACAGGCACGGATTAACCACCTCTAATTCGCCCGAGAATATCTGCTTAATCAATTGATTTATGATGATGATAGGCGCAGTTTCGTCACCATGAATGCCGGCAGAAATAATCAGGCTACGAGGGCCATTACCAGCCAGATACAATACTCCCGGCGCCCAGCATTCGACCCGAGTGTCACTCGAATTAGAAACTAAAAATTCTGCTGCCTCGCACCGACCTAAGGTGTAATCAATGAAATCCATCATCACTCTCCAGCCAAGCTTACTTAACTGAAGTATAGACAAAAAAGGGAAGCCAACTGGCTTCCCTTGGGTAACATCAAATAACGAGAAAGGCTAGCCTAATGGGCAAGCTTTCAAGTGCCAAATGGTATCAACATAATCTTGAATAGAGCGGTCAGAGTTAAACTTACCCATACAGGCAGAGTTAATGATCGCCATTTCCGCCCATTTAGCTGTATCACGATAAGCTACATCAATACGCGCATGGGCATCACAATAACCTTGATAATCGGCCAAACAGAGATACTGGTCACCCCACTCTAACAAGCTGCGTTTAATGTCTGATAGCTCACCAGGGTGACCCGGCGTAAAGAAATCGCTGTCTAACCAGTCCAGCACGGCTTTTAGCTCTGCATTACCATAGTAGTAATCGTACGGGTTATAACCTTGTCTTTTTATCGATTCAACTTGATCAACATTCAAACCAAAAATAAAGATATTGTCGTCACCTACTTCTTCGGCTATTTCAATATTGGCACCATCAAGGGTACCAATTGTTAAGGCGCCGTTAAGGGCAAGCTTCATATTACCTGTACCTGATGCTTCTAAGCCAGCGGTTGAAATTTGCTCAGATACATCTGCCGCAGGGATAAGCTTCTCGGCCAATGACACGCGGTAGTTTGGCATAAACACTACTTTTAGCTTGTCTTGAATGCGCGGATCATTATTAACCTTATCAGCTACTTTATTAATGGCATAAATGATTTGCTTAGCCATGTGGTAACCCGGTGCAGCCTTAGCACCGAAGATAAACACGCGAGGCACCATGTCTAGCTCTGGGTTGGCCAGTAAGCGGCGGTACAAAGTTAAAATATGCAGCAGATTAAGTTGCTGTCTTTTGTATTCGTGTAAACGTTTAATTTGGATATCAAAAATAGCATCGGCACTAACATCAACACCGGTTAAGGCTTTAATTTCTTTAACCAACCTAAGCTTATTGTCATGCTTTATGGCCATGAACTCTTTTTGGAATTTTTTATCCTTGGCTTTTGGCAGTGCATCTTTTAATAGGTTTAACTGCGTTGGCCAGCCTGTGCCCACTGTTTTGTCGTACAATGCCGATAACTCAGGGTTGGCGGCTTTTAACCAACGACGCGGCGTCACACCATTGGTCACGTTAACGATTTTTTCAAGATAAAGTTCATTAAACTCAGGGAATAAATCTTTTTTAACTAAACGGGTATGAATGGCCGCTACACCATTCACTTTATAAGATGAAACTACGCTTAAATAAGCCATGCGCACCATACGGCCGCCATCTTCTTTAATGATAGATAGCTTGCGCTTCATCTCATCATCACCCGGCCATTTCGCTTCCACTTCTGTTTCTAAGAAACGGCGGTTAATTTCATAAATAATCTCAAGATGGCGCGGTAATACTCGCTCAAACAAGCTTACTGACCAATTCTCTAAGGCTTCTGGTAATAAGGTGTGATTAGTATAGGCAAACGTATGACGGCATACATCCCACGCTTTAGCCCACGTTAAGCCTTCTTCATCGATTAAAATGCGCATCAACTCAGGCACTGAAATAGCAGGATGGGTGTCATTTAACTGGATCGCCACTTTATCAGCAAACACATCCCAATTATTGCCATTCGCACGCTTAAAGCGGCGAAGAATATCTTTGACTGAACAAGCGCAGAAGAAATACTGCTGAATTAAGCGCAGCTCTTTACCCTGCTCGGTTGAGTCATTTGGGTAAAGTACTTTAGACACGGTTTCGGCTTGCGCTTTTTCCGATTGCGCATCGACATAACCACCTGCGTTGAAGACATCCCAATCAAAGGCTTCACCGGGTTTACTTTCCCATAAACGTAACACGTTAACTAACTTAGCACCGTAGCCAACAATGGGGATATCCCAAGGCACCCCTTTTAATTTTCGACCTGCGTGCCACACTTTACGCATGCTACCATCGTCTTCAAATACACTTTCTACATAACCGTATAAAGGCACTTCTTGCACTGATTCAGGGCGGCAAATTTCCCAAGGGTTACCGTATTCACGCCAGCTATCAGGGCGCTCAATTTGGTGACCATCTTTAAATTCTTGACGGAACAAGCCATGTTCATAGTGAATACCGTAACCAATAGCAGGGTAACCCAACGTGGCTAACGAATCGATATAACAGGCTGCAAGGCGGCCTAAGCCACCGTTACCTAGTGCCATATCCGGCTCTTCTTCACAAACTTGATAGATGTCTTTGCCTAACGCTTTTAAAGCCTGCTCAGCTTCGCCAAATAATTCCAGATTATGTAAGTTATTTGACAGCAGACGGCCCATTAAGAATTCAAGAGATAAATAGTTAACTGCGCGGGTGTCTTGTTTTGAATGAGAAGCTTGGGTATCGGTTAACTTTTCAAAAACGAGTTCATTGATTGCAGAACAGGTCGCATTCCACCAAGCCTTATCGTTGGCTTTGTTTTCATGGGTACCTAAAGTGGAACGGAGATGGTGAACGATACGTTGTTGTAGGTTGTCTGCACTAAGATCAAAAGGTTTGGTCTGCTTCTTTGTCGCCGCCATTGTGGGTTCCTTTACAAATGGAGAGGGTTTAAACATCACAGCTTAAAGACGGTTAAACACGGATATGTTTGTAATTAAAAGTAAACCATTCATTGTTGATTTACCAGTAAATAAGGAAGCAGAATGACAAACTTTTGTTTCAGTTCAATGATCTAGACGCTATTAAGAATCAAAAAAGGGAGCCAAAGCTCCCTTGTATAAAATTACTTTTATAAAACTTATAAGCCAGCTTTAGTAAAAGCAGCCGAGACAATTTGCTGAGCCTCATGCTGAATATTAGCTAGGTGTTTTTCATCTAAGAAAGATTCCGCGTAAATCTTATAAATATTTTCGGTGCCGGATGGCCGCGCGGCAAACCAACCATTTTCAGTAACCACCTTTAAGCCGCCAATCGCTGCATTATTGCCTGGCGCATTGGTCAGTTTAGCGAGAATAGGCTCACCTGCTAGTGTGCTGGCTTCAACCATCTCAGGGCTAAGTTTACTAAGAACCGCTTTTTGTTCCGGTGAGGCTGGCGCATCTAAGCGTTGATACAAAGGCGCACCAAATTCAGCGGCAAGCGCTTGATAATGCACGCCAGGGTCTTTTTTGGTGACCGCAATAATCTCTGCCGCTAATAGCGCTAAAATAATGCCGTCTTTGTCAGTGCTCCAAACACCGCCGTCTTTGCGTAAAAACGACGCACCAGCACTTTCTTCACCACCAAAACCAAATTCGCTATTAAATAAACCTTCAACAAACCATTTAAAGCCCACTGGCACTTCACACAATGGTTTATCCAGTTTTTCTGCTACGCGATCTATCATCGAGCTAGACACTAGCGTTTTACCGATTTTCGCACTGGCAGGCCATTGAGGACGATGGCCAAATAAGTATTGGATCGCAACAGCAAGATAATGATTTGGGTTCATCAGGCCAACAGAAGGGGCAACAATACCGTGACGGTCATAATCTGGGTCATTGGCAACCGCAATATCAAACTGGTCTTTTAGTTTGATCAGACTCGCCATGGCGTAAGGTGATGAACAATCCATGCGGATCTTGCCATCTTTGTCTAAGGTCATAAACGAGAAAGTAGGATCAACTTTATCGTTAACCACGGTAATATCTAAACCATAATGTTTCGCGATAGCGGGCCAAAATGCCACGCCAGAGCCGCCTAACGTATCGACGCCAATTTTTACGCCCGCTGCAGCAATGGCCTTCATATCCAGCACATTTTCAAGATCCGCCACATAAGGCGCGACATAATCATAGTGCTCAGCTTTGGCCAGTGCGGTTTGATAATCCATACGTTTAACGGCGGTTAAACCTTGCGCTAAAATTTCATTAGCTCGGTCTTGAATAATTTTCGTGACATCGCCATCGGCAGGGCCACCATTTGGCGGATTATATTTAAACCCGCCATCACGCGGTGGATTATGTGATGGCGTAATCACGATACCATCAGCAAAGGGATTATCACCACTACGGTTAAAGCCCAGAATAGCGTGGGAAATGACCGGCGTTGGTGTATAGCCTAAACCCGCTTGCACCACAACATGAATCCCATTAGCAACCAACACCTCAATCGCACTAGCAAAAGCTGGCTCTGATAAAGCATGGGTGTCCTTACCTAAAAATAACGGACCTTGATAGCCTTGCTGCTGACGATATTCTGCAATCGCTTGGCTGATTGCCAAAATATGGTCTTCGTTGAACGCACTGTCGAACGAACAGCCACGGTGACCCGAAGTACCAAAGGCAACTTGCTGCTCACGTACGGCAACATCTGGCTTATTAGTATAATAAGCAGATACCAGCGTAGGAATATCCGTTAAATCTTGTTGCTCGGCAGGCAAACCTGCACGTGGGTGAAGTGACATAATTATCCTTAAAGTTTGATATCAGATTTTTTCACATGCTTTTTCTATCACATGATGGGCATACCCCATACTTGCCATCAACTGCGCGATAATAATACGTTTTCTACCTGTATTAGCATTGGTGATCACCCAAAATGGTGTATCAGGGATCGCTCTTGGCTTACAGGTTTTCCCCCCTTCTTCTAGGGCCTCTTGCGAGGTAGCTAAATACAAGCGCTTGCGACCACGAGTGGTTTCGCTGGCACTAGCAAATAAAGCTTGGTTATGTTTATACATTTCCGACAACATCAGTAAAAAACGTTCAACCGAATGTTCAACATTCGCCAACGTGGCACTGTCTAAAAAGGACTGTAAACCAGCTGAGTCAGGTGCCAGCTGTTTTTCTTCCGAGGGTTCGGAAATATCCACAGCCTTTTTAACTATTTGTTTTGTATCAATGGGCTCACTGATTTCTACTTTTATTTTCGACCCAGGCTCCGTTAGCGGAGGTAACGATAATAAACGACGTAAAATTTGTGAAGCGCTTTCACCTATATCTTTTGTTTGAGCTGCAATATATTGATACAACTCATCATCAAGCTCTATTTTCTTCATTTTTTACAGGTATTTCCGACAAAACATGGGGGGATTATACCCAGACTCAGGCTCACACTCCAAGACTTTGCGCTGATCTATCGGTACACTTGCTCAGTATATACTCAAGCTGTATCAAGATACGGCTCCAGAATACTCAAGACCAGTTTGAAATACGTTATTAATGCTTTACTAATACATGACTAATACATAAATGATTTTCGGCGTCGCGTAATGATGTCTTATGCTGAGAAGTCTACCCAAATTACTTAACACGCATTGCACAACAATCTGGTTATCGCTACTCATTCTCTTTATGCTAAGCATCCAAGGTGTCAGAGCCAGTGGCGAAGATAATTCATAGTTTATTGCGTTAAAATGACGAAAAAGTTAATTAAAGAGTAAACAATGCAACTTAATTACAAAATAAATGGCCAAGGTGAGACAGTCTTCCTCATCCATGGCTTATTTGGTAGCTTGTCGAATTTTGGCCTATTACATCAGGTATTAAGTCATCATTATCGAGTTATTTCGATAGACGTTCGCAACCATGGCGAATCTCCTCATCACCCTAGTATGGCCTACGAAGATATGGCTGATGACGTACTCGCGCTGGCGAAACTTCTCGGGGTTAAAAATTTCTCGCTGGTTGGCCATTCAATGGGCGGAAAAATTGCCATGATGGTTACCCTAAAAGCGCCGGAAAAAGTAGATAAGTTAGTGGTTGCTGACATGTCACCCGTTAATTACGAACCTCGCCATCAAGGCGTGTTTGCCGGCTTACAAGCCGTTGCGGAAAGTGACATAAAAACCCGTAGCGAAGCGCAACAATATTTAGCCAATCACGTTGAAGAGGTCGGTGTACAACAGTTTTTGCTCAAGTCTTTGTATCGTTTTAAAGATAAAATGATTTGGCGCTATAATCTGCCCGCTTTAGTAAACGGCTACGCAGACATTATTGCTTGGCCTGATACCGACCAGAAATTCAATGGACCAACCCTGTTTATAAAGGGGCAATTATCAGACTACATCATTGACGACTATTGGCCACACGGCCGCCGCTATTTCCCCAATGCCAAAATCAAGATGATCATGGGCACGGGTCACTGGTTGCACGCTGAAAAACCGGTCATTTTTAATAAATTAGTAAACGACTTTTTACACGCAACAAGTTAGCGCATGGACATCAGTTATGGTATATTCCCGCGGTTTATATACCCGAGCAATCCTCGCTGCACAACGCCTTGACGTTGCTGGGGTCTAAATGAGCCTAACGGATCTTAAATTAAGTGTCTTATGTTAAGTGAATATGTTGAAGAAATTGAAACTTTAGGCCTTTATGGCTTTTACATCATGATTTTCCTGCTTATTGGGCTTTCAATTAATGATGTATTAAAGCGCAGTAATGTGCCTAAATTCGGCCGTACAATTGTATGGATGGTATTGTTTTTAGGCTGTGCAGGATTTGTATCCAAAGGCATTATTGAAGTTTTTTGGGAGTCTAACGGGCTAGGTTAAGCAGTAAGAAACATGGCAAAAGAGCTAACTGATAGAACGACGATAGACCTTTTCTCTGAGGAAAAACGGCCGGGTCGGCCGAAAACGAATCCGCTATCGCGCGAACAACAACTTAAAATTAATAAGCGTAATCAAATCAAACGCGACAAAGCGAAAGGTTTGAGACGAGTAGAATTAAAGGTGGAGCAACAGTTGTTTGAACAGCTAAACGATTTAGCATTGCAGCAAAACATTAGCCGCAGTGAGTTGATCGTTTATATTTTGGAACAACAGCTCATACCACAATAGTAATCTTAAACAACAGGTAATTTCGATATGGCAAGTGTAGGGATATTTTTTGGTAGCGACACAGGAAATACTGAAGCCGTCGCAAAAATGATCCAAAAGCAACTTGGTAAAAAGCTAGTTGAAGTGAAAGACATCGCTAAGAGTAGCCAAGCTGAGATAGATGAATTTAGCTTACTTTTGTTTGGTATTCCAACTTGGTATTACGGCGAAGCTCAATGTGATTGGGATGATTTCTTTCCAGAATTAGAAGAAATCGACTTTAGCGAAAAATTGGTCGCTATCTTTGGTTGTGGTGACCAAGAAGACTACGCTGAATACTTTTTAGACGCCATGGGTACCCTACGCGATATTATCGAAGCAAAAGGGGCGACTATCATTGGTCATTGGTCTACCGAAGGTTACGAGTTTGAAGCTTCTAAAGCACTGGTAGATGACCAACATTTTGTTGGTTTAGGTATTGATGAAGACCGTCAGCCAGAGTTAACTACTGAGCGTGTTGAAACTTGGGTGAAACAAATCTACGACGAAATGTGCTTAGCTGAGTTAGAAGATTAACTGCCAGAGTAGATATGAACCTTAGCCATGCTGAAAGTGTCATATTATAAATACAATTGAATGCTATTTTTGTTAAGGTGGTCCTTGCCCACCTTAACAAAAGCATTGTAAGCTAAATATATTCGTATCGGAATAATTCCGATTTCACGCAACATATCAGGACAAGACCCCTACCATGGCCGATAACAATAAAGCACTGAAACAGGCAGGATTAAAAGTCACTCTGCCTCGGCTCAAGATTCTTGAGCTGTTAAGACAGCCTGATAGTCAGCACATCAGCGCAGAAGATCTCTATAAAAAACTTATCGAACTTGGTGAAGAGATAGGTTTAGCGACCGTTTATCGTGTACTTAACCAGTTTGATGATGCAGGTATCGTGACCCGTCACCACTTTGAAGGCGGTAAATCGGTATTTGAACTCTCCACCATTGAGCATCACGATCACCTAGTGTGTTTAGATTGTGGTGAAGTGATTGAGTTTACCGATCAAATGATTGAAGACCGCCAAGAAAGAATCGCAGCGGAGAATGGTATTACACTCACCAACCATAGCTTATACCTTTATGGCCGGTCAGTTGATGGAAAATGTAATCACTGATCGACGTCGCGCCAAACGGCACTTAATGGTGTCGCTTTAAGCTAATAAAAAAGCCGCTAATGCGGCTTTTTTTGGTGATTAAATAAGGCAAAGTTAACCTTCAACCTTACCCCAAGTATCACGCAAGGTAACAGTGCGGTTAAACACAAGCTTACCTTCACTGGTATCCACATCGTCTAAACAGAAATAACCCTCTCGTTCAAACTGATACGCTTTTAGAGGCTCAGCATTAGCTAATGACAATTCTGCAAAGCCTTGTTTAACCACTAAAGAGTCTGGGTTTAACACTTCGTGAATATCTTCAGCACTCCCCGGGTTGGCAACAGTAAACAAACGGTCATATAAACGAATTTCAGCAGGCACGTTTTGCGCCGCGCTCACCCAATGGATCACACCTTTTACCTTGCGACCATCAGCAGGGTTCTTACCCAAGGTTTCAGTGTCATAGCTACAACGTAGCTCAACAATTTCGCCTTGTTCGTCTTTAATTACTTGCTCAGCTTTGATCACATAAGCATTGCGTAAACGCACTTCTTTGCCTAATACCAAGCGCTTGTATTTTTTATTGGCTTCTTCACGGAAGTCATCACGATCAATATAAATTTCACGGCTAAAAGGTAACTCTCGAGTTCCCATGGTTTCATCTTTAGGATGATTAGCCGCATTGATCATTTCAACCTGATCTTCTGGGTAATTTTCAATCACGATTTTCAATGGGTCGATAACGGTCATTGCACGCGGGGCGTTCACTTCAAGATCTTCACGAATACACGCTTCCAACATCGCCATTTCAACAGTGTTTTCTTGCTTGGTAACACCAATGCGCTGACAAAAATCAACAATAGAAGCAGGTGTATAGCCACGACGGCGAATACCAGCAATAGTAGGCATACGCGGGTCATTCCAACCACTGACAATCTTTTCTGTCACTAAAGCATTTAGCTTACGCTTCGACGTTAACGTGCTTTCTAGGTTTAAGCGTGAAAACTCAATTTGCTGTGGATGACATGGGATGGTGATATTATCCAATACCCAGTCATATAGCGGACGGTGGTCTTCAAACTCAAGAGTACACAGGCTATGTGTAATACCTTCGAGCGCATCCGAGATACAATGAGTAAAGTCGTACATGGGATAAATGCACCACTTGTCACCGGTTTGATGGTGATGAGCGAAACGAATACGATAGATCACAGGATCGCGCATTTTCATGTTAGGCGATGCCATGTCAATCTTGGCACGCAACATCATTTCGCCTTCTTTAAACTCACCCGCACGCATGCGCTGGAATAAATCTAAGTTTTCTTCAATTGGGCGATCGCGGTAAGGACTATTTTTACCAGGCTCAACCAGAGTGCCGCGGTATTGGCGTGTTTCTTCAGCATTTAACTGACATACATAGGCTTTGCCTGCTTCAATTAGCTCAACCGCAAATTGGTACAATTGGTCAAAGTAGTTGGACGCGTAATTAATATCACCGTGCCAGTTAAATCCTAACCATTGCACATCACGCTTAATCGCTTCAACGTAGTCAATGTCTTCTTTTTCTGGGTTGGTATCGTCAAAGCGCAAGTTACATAGCGCATTATCGTAATCACGAGCAATACCGAAGTTTAAACAAATCGATTTCGCGTGACCTATATGTAAGTAGCCGTTTGGCTCAGGTGGAAAACGGGTATGTACGCGTCCACCGTGCTTACCGTTTTTAATATCTTCATCAATGATTTGACGAATGAAATTGCTAGGACGAATGTCCGCCTGACTCATCGCATACCTCGAGTAATTAAAATAATACCAATAAAATAGCCGCTAATGATCACCCATTCGCGGCTTAAGCACAATAGCTGATCGCATTGCAATGATATATTTTAGCAACAAAAAAGGGAGCCGAAGCTCCCTTAATTCATACTAGGTTAAGACCCAGTTAATTATTTGCCTGCGATGGCTTTCATTTCGCCAGCAACAAGCTCTGCTTGTGGACCTAGGATAACTTGTAAGTTGTTATCACCTAGTTTCACCACACCCATAGCACCTAAGCCTTTAAGGGTGCCTTCGTCAATCACGCTGCGGTCTTTAAGAGTAAGACGTAAGCGAGTGATACAAGCGTCGATTACCGTTAGGTTATCTGCACCACCTAACGCAGCTAAGTATTTCTCAGCTAGTTCACGCTTGCTTTCATTGCCACTTGCTTTAGAAGAAGTGTTCGCTTCAACAGCTTCACGGCCTGGTGTAGCTAAGTTGAACTTAACAATCACAAAGCGGAATACGCTGTAGTAGATAGCGAAGAACACTAAACCTTGCGCTACTAGCATGTACCATTTGTTCGCTAGCGGGTTGTTTGCAGATAAGAATAAATCCACAAGACCAGCTGAGAAACCAAAGCCAGCCGTCCATTGCATAGAGGCTGCGATGAATAGCGAGATACCTGTTAGTACAGCGTGTAAGAAGTACAGTACAGGCGCTACGAACATGAATGAGAATTCTAGCGGCTCAGTTACACCTGTGAAGAAAGATGCGAAGCCAGCTGCAATCATGATAGATAGCACGCGCTCTTTGTTTTCTGGTTTAGCTGTGTGGTAGATAGCTAAAGCAGCACCCGGTAGACCAAACATCATTACTGGGAAGAAACCAGCCATGTAGCGACCTGTTTCGCCTACAACTGCAATTGTGTTGCCATCAGCATCTAGTTTCACGCCATTAACCACTTCACCTGCTGCCCACCAGTTACCTAGATCGTTAATGCCTGCGAAATCAAACCAGAATACTGTGTTTAGTGCGTGGTGTAGACCAACTGGGATAAGTAGACGGTTGAAGAAACCGTATAGACCCGCGCCAACATCACCCATACCCGTAATCGCTTCACCAAAGTGAATTAGACCACCAAAGATAACAGGCCAAACGTACATAAGCACAAATGCTAATAAAATAGCGACCCATGAACATAGGATAGGTACAAGGCGTTTACCACTGAAGAAAGATAGCGCTTTGTGTAGCTCTACTTGATAGAAACGGTTGTAAATTTCAGCCGCTACTACACCCGATAGAATACCCACAAACTGGTTGCTAATTTTAGCAAACGCAAGTTTCGTTTCAGGGCTGTCCATTGCAACTAAGCCAATTTGCTCCACTGCACCTGGACCAAGAAGCGTCGTGATTACCATAAAGGTAACAAAACCTGCTAAAGCCGCTGCACCGTCTTTATCTTTTGACATACCGTAAGCCACACCAATGGCAAACAGTACCGACATGTTTTCAATGATCGCTCCACCTGATTTAATCAGAAATGCAGCAACAGGATTACCACCACCCCAACCCGTTGGGTCAATGTAGTAACCAATACCCATTAATACGGCAGCCGCTGGCAAAACGGCCACAGGGACCATTAGCGCTCTACCAATCTTTTGTAAATAACCAAGAATATTCACAATTACCTCTCCTTTCCAATAGGTCATTATGTGTGTATTTGAGTGTGTAGATTTTTTATTTTTAAACTAGCTTTTATCTACCTAAAGCAAGCATAGGCTGCAGCATAAGGGATTTATTTCGCTGCGCAAATTAATATTCAAAACTTTTGTGATCACGGTCAACAGCACTAAGCCTTTAGTCTCATAACTGTGCTTAATAGCACATAATTAGACCAAATCGACCGATGATGAGTTATCTGCATCGCATTTTTGCTCAAGACGGCCGACATCGCACGAGCAATATTAAAGAGGTCAATAGTAATAGAATAAAGCATGCTACATACGATAAATTGCCAGCTAGGTTATGTTTTAGATGGTTAGCACACCTGATACTTTTAAAAAAAATCATGCACTTACTTAATACCTCGGTCTGACAGATTCTGCCTCGATATAAGCCTTAACTCGAAATATAACGACTTAATAAAGAACATCGTAAAAGTGAATGAAAGTTTCTTTTCGCTGCGAATTAACTATTGCAAATTTATCCTACAATCGCCACAATGATCTTAATTAAGGGTTGAAATAAACACCCGCCATGTAAAAATTTCATTTTTAAACTTTTTAATTGTACTGGAGAGATACCTCATGAGACTTATCCCACTTGACACAGCAAAAGACGTTGGCCTTTGGTCTGCACGCTACATCGCTGACCGTATTAACAAGTTTGCCCCTACCGCTGAGCGCCCTTTTGTACTAGGTTGTCCTACTGGTGGTACGCCTCTAAACACTTACAAGCGTTTAATCGAGCTAAACAAAGCCGGTGAAGTTAGCTTTGAGCACGTAGTCACATTCAATATGGATGAATATGTAGGCATCGCCCCAGAACATCCAGAAAGCTACCGCAGCTTCATGTACAACAACTTCTTCAACCACATCAACATTCAAGAAAAGAACATCAACCTACTTGATGGTAATGCCGAAGATTTAGAAGCGGAATGTCAACGTTACGAAGACAAAATCAAAAGCTACGGCAAAATCAACCTATTCATGGGTGGCGTAGGCACAGACGGTCACATCGCATTTAACGAGCCAGCGTCATCGTTAGCGTCTCGTACACGTATCAAAACATTAACGCCAGATACCCGCATCGCTAACTCACGCTTCTTTGACAACGACATCAACCAAGTGCCAAAAATTGCCCTGACCATTGGTGTAGGTACGCTACTTGATGCAAAAGAAGTATTGATCTTAGTAACAGGTCATAACAAGGCACAAGCACTTGAAGCCGCAGTTGAAGGTAGCGTAAACCATTTATGGACTGTTTCTGCACTGCAACTTCACCCTAAATCAATTATCGCTTGTGATGAGCCTGCAACATTGGAACTAAAAGTGAAAACCCTTAAATACTTCAAAGAGCTTGAAGCGGGTAACGTAGGTAATCTTTAAGCCCAAGGAGTAGTCAGATGTACGCGTTAACTAACTGTACAATTTACACAACTGAAGCGGTGCTTACGGAACATGCCGTATTAGTTGAAGGGGATCAAATCCACTCTATCGTAGCGGCTGCTGATTTAGCAGCCGATATCGAGCAGGTTGATTTAAATGGTGCCAACCTTGCACCCGGTTTTATCGATCTACAGCTTAATGGCTGTGGTGGCGTGATGTTTAATGATGATGTGTCGATTAAAACACTGCAAATCATGCAAGATGCCAACCTAAAATCGGGTTGTACTAGCTACTTACCTACCCTTATCACGTCTTCGGACGAAGACATGAAAACGGCACTGCAGGTAGGTCGTCAGTACATGGATGCAACCCCTAATGAAGTATTAGGGTTACATCTAGAAGGCCCTTATTTAAGCCTAGAGAAAAAAGGCATTCACCGCCCTGAATTTATTCGCAAACCAGCTCAAGAAATGATTGATTTGATTTGTGAAAATGCAGATGTAGTGAGCAAGGTCACACTGGCACCAGAAAACACCCCTATTGAAGTAATTAAACAATTATCTCAAGCCGGTGTTGTGGTATCACTAGGCCATACCAATGCAACTTATGAGCAAGCCAAAGCAGCTATCGATGCTGGCGCGACTTTTGCTACCCATCTATTCAATGCGATGAGCCCAATGACAGGCCGTGAGCCTGGAGTACTTGGCGCAGTTTATGACAGTGAAGATGTTTACACTGGCATCATTGTAGATGGTTTCCATGTTGCTTATCCGAACGTGCGCATTTCTAAAAAAATCAAAGGTGACAAACTGATTTTAGTTACTGATGCGACGGCACCTGCAGGTGCAAATATTGACCAATTCGACTTTGTCGGTACCACGGTATACTACAAAGATGGTAAATGTTTCGGCGCAGACGGCACCTTAGGTGGCAGCGCAGTAACCATGATCGAGTCAATCGAACAATCGGTTAAGTTCGTTGGTATTGAATTAGATGAAGCTATTCGCATGGCCACTCTTTATCCTGCGAAAGCCGTCTCTGTCGAAGATAAACTGGGCGTCATCGCGCCGGGTAAAGTAGCCAACTTGGCTATTTTCAACAGTGACTTCAAAGTAACCGGTACCGTGGTTAACGGTCTTTATAAGAAGCAATAAATAATGAAAAACGGATTGATAGCCAATGTAGATTTAATTAAACAAGTAAATAGCGCAGCTGTTTATCGCTTAGTTGATTCTCAAGGGCCAATCTCTCGCGTTAAAATTGCCGAAGTCAGTCAACTGGCTCCGGCAAGTGTCACCAAAATTACCCGCCAGTTAATTGAACACGGGTTAATTAAAGAAGTTGCACAACAAGCTTCAACCGGCGGCCGACGCGCGATCTCACTCACCACCGAGACATCCAAATTTCATTTTGTCGCCGCCAAAATTGGCCGGCGACTTCTTACCCTTTCTTTATACGATTTATCCGGCAAAGAAATTGTAGGTATCCAGCTACCGATTCAAGTAACAGAGCAAGATGATTTAGTCGAGTTTCTCTGCCAAACATTAGCCGACTTTATTGACGAGTATGCACGTAAAACCAAAAAGTTAATCGCCATTGCGGTAACCTTATCGGGTTTGGTTAACCCGCAATCTGGTATTGTAATTTATACGCCCCGATACAATATGCGCAACTGCCCACTGGCAGACATCATTTCACGACGCTTTTCAATGCCAGCCTTTGTCGGTAACGACACCCGCGCCATGGCACTGGCCGAGCACTACTTTGGCGCATCAAACGATTGTGACGATTCTATTCTTATCACTATCCATCACGGTACCGGCTCAGGGATTATGTCTCGTGGCCAAGTATTTCTTGGAAGTAACCGAAATGTGGGTGAAATAGGCCATATCCAAATTGATCCATTAGGTAAACGCTGCCATTGTGGCAACTATGGCTGCCTCGAAACCGTGGCGTCTAATGAAGCCATAGTTGAACAGGTTAAGCAGTATATTGAAGAAGGCCGTCAAAGCAGCCTCGGCGGCAAGCAAATCGACATTTCCAGTATTTGCCAAGCGGCCAACAAAGGCGACGCGCTTGCGATTTCAGTGCTTACTAATGTCGGTAAATATCTCGGCCAAGCTATCGCGATCATGGTGAACTTATTTAACCCTGAAAAAGTGTTAATTGCCGGAGAGATAATGGCGGCAGACCAAGTATTGCTGCCAGCCATTAAACAATGTGTTCACCATCAATCTTTGCCTAGCTTTCATGACAACTTGCCGATTGTGCCAGCAAAATTTCAAAAGCAGCCAACCATGGGCGGTTTTGCCCTAGTCAAGCGCGTGTTACTTGATGGCTCGTTATTACAAACCATTATGGAAGGCAATCGTCACCAGTAATGGCTCTTTGTGTGACTACCCGCTCCCAATTATACCCAATCAACTTGGAGAGGCTTGATTTCAGCAAGATTTTACACACGTTTAGGCAAGGCATTGATTGCAGGTAATGGCTTCTCCTTATCAATAACACAGCATAAACACGGTGGCGCTCTGAAACATGCATCTTCAGTTGATTGGGTATAAAAGTATTAACACTAATCGGCAATAAACTCTTAGCCCAGCGCTGTTCACTAACAATGCGCTACCGCATTTAGCTGAGTAGCGCATTGACTAAGTTATTTTCGAACATCAATATAGATAGTACCCAGCTCTAACTCATAAGGCTCACCTAATCCTTGCGCTAGCTCGAAATCCAGCTCAATGGCCAAGGTTTCCGTCTTTAAGTAGTCTTCATACTTTTCTAGCCACAGCCGTACTTTGTCTGAAGTATTTATTGCAATCCATATTCTATCGGTAACATTGAGCCCCATTGATTTTCGCTTTTTTTGGATCCCACTGATTACTTCTCTCACCATGCCCTCTGCAATCAGCTCTTCAGTTAACTCAGGATCAAACTCCATCGAAATAAACCGATTTGACACGGCATTTACACCAGCTTTGGCCTTGCGAAAGATAACTATCTCATCTTCATTAAAGCGTTGGCCATCGACTTCCAACTGGCCTTGTTGCTGCAGCTGATCAATATCTTGTACCGTCAAATTAGCGATTAAACTCGCGTAATGCTTCATCTGCTTGCCAAGGCGTTTACCCAACATAGGGAAATTTGCTTTAGCGTACAAATCAATAAATTGGCTCTCATCTGTGCTGAAACTAAGTGTTTTGATATTCAACTCAGATTTAATGTAACTCGACAGGCACTTTATATCTTGTAATTCAGCGGCATCTCGATGCAAAACAGTGGCACTGCTTAGTGGCGTTTTTAGCTTTATTTTTAGATCATTGCGTTGCTGACGCCCCATCACTACTAAATGCTGCAAACGTTGTACACTCAGCTCCAACGCTGGCGATTTAAGTTCGGCTTTTGCTTGTGGATAGTCGCACAAATGAACAGAAATAGGCCGTTCTTTATCGTTAGCATAACCGTTAAGTTGTTGATAAAGATATTCAGATAAAAATGGTGCGAATGGCGCCATCAAAGTCGAAAAGGTATTTAAGCAATAGTAAAGGGAGGCATAAGCACTTGCTTTGTCTGCATTCATTTCAGCTTGCCAAAAACGGGCACGATTAAGGCGAATATACCAATTGGTTAAGTCTTCTAAAAACGCAAACAGTGGTGGGACAACCTCGTACAAACGATAGGCCTGCATTTCGCTGTTTACTTTCTCTATCAAGCTTTCCAACCGTGATACAATCCATTGATCTAAAACGTTTTCTTTAGCTAACTCGCCGGATGCCTGCCATTTATCGATATCGGCATACGTACTAAAAAATTTAAATGCGTTATACCAAGGTAACAACACCTTACGCACCATTTCTTGAACACCACTGTCGACAAATTTTTGCTCTTCTGCTTTTACTAAACCCGAGTTGATCAGGTATAAGCGCAGCGCGTCAGCACCATATTGTTCCATCAACGAGTCAGGCGCGGTATAGTTCTTTAACCGCTTTGACATCTTTTTACCGTCTTCAGCCATCACAGTGCCATTTACAATGACATTGGTAAATGGCGGTTTGCCAAACAAACTCTCACTCAATACCTGTAGGGTATAGAACCATCCGCGCGTTTGATCGACCCCTTCAGCAATAAAAGAGGCAGGGAAGTTAGCCTCAAACTGTTGTTTATTTTCAAACGGATAATGAACCTGCGCATAAGGCATAGAGCCAGACTCAAACCAACAATCAAATACTTCAGGTATACGACGATACACACCCTCTTCATTGGCGACAGTAAATGTGAGCCCATCAACGTGGTCGCGATGTAAATCCGATATTGCTTTACCCGTAAGCCTAGTCAGCTCGGCAATTGAACCAACACAAACATGATTACCAGTGATGTCATTGACCCAGATGGGTAGCGGAGTGCCCCAATAACGGTTCCTGGACACAGCCCAATCGATGGCATTTTCTAACCATTTTCCCATTCGACCTTGCTGTATGTGCTCAGGTACCCATCTGATTTGTTTATTATTCTCAACCAACTTATCGCGGATAGCGGTCACTTTGACATACCAAGAAGGCACAGTACGGTAAATGATTGGCGTATCAGAGCGAGGACAAAAGGGGTAACTGTGCATCAAGGTTTCATGGTGATACAAGTGTCCCTTGTCTTTTAATGTTTGGATGATTTGCTTGTCCGCATCTTTAACGTACATTCCGGAAAAATCATCGACCTCTTGCGTAAAACGGCCTCGACCATCTAATGGACAAACACTGGCGCTCACGTTATGCGCTCGGCAAACACGTTGATCATCTTCGCCAAATGCCGGCGCCATATGAACGATACCCGTCCCGCTTTCAAGGGAGACATAATCATCCGATAAGACTTGGAAAGCCCCCTCTTGCCGCTGACTAGCAAAATATGAGAACAAAGGCTGATATGCCTTACCAACCAATTCAGTGCCCTTGACCGTTGCAAGGACTTCTACTTGATGATTTTTTACTACTGTCTCCATAAGGCCTTGAGCAAGCCAGATTACCTTATTAACCGTTTTATCCCAGACTTTGACATAATCGAACTCCGGATTAACACATAAGGCTAAGTTTGAAGGTAAGGTCCAAGGTGTTGTGGTCCAAGCGGCAAAATAGGCTTCGTCATTCTCCAGTTTAAATAGCACCGTCACTGCAGGATCTTGCACATCTTTATAGTTAGACGACGCTTCAAAGTTAGACAATACGGTTTCCAGCTCAGTAGAATAGGCAACCACTTTTTCGCCCTCATAAACCATGCCTTTATCCCATAACTGCTTAAATACCCACCAGACCGACTCCATGAAATTAGGGTCCATAGTGCGATAGTCATTTTCAAAGTCGACCCAACGACCTAGTCGAGTGATGGTTTTTTCCCATTCTTGGCTATAGCGCTGAACAATGGCACGACACTCATCGTTGTAGGCAGCGATGCCGTATTTTTCGACCGCCTCTTTAGCCGACATACCAAGAGCTTTGTCTATCTCGTGCTCGATGGGCAAACCGTGGCAATCCCAACCAAAGCGACGTTCAACATGATAGCCAAGCATCGTTTGATAACGCGGCACTATGTCTTTTATGGTCGATGCGACAAGATGGCCATGATGGGGTAGCCCCGTTGCAAAAGGAGGCCCATCATAGAAAACAAAGGTGGGTTTATGTTGCGATTGTTCGAGAGATTGCTGAAAAACCTGATTTTGCTGCCAAAAAGTCAACACGTCATGTTCAGCGTTAACGAAAGAAAAGTTTGTCGATGACGAATGTTGTTTTTGCTCTGTAAACATACTTACCTCTGTAAATTTGCCTAGAGGTGAAGTTATAAAAAACCCGCCTTCTAGGCGGGTTTTTTATTTGTTAGTTACGCAAACTATCCCACCACTTCAAAAGAAATGATGCTAATAATTCGTTGGCTAAGCGTTTGCGTATTCATGAGGTAAAAATGACATCATCGGCAAAAGATGTCAACTGCTCCTAATAATTTTGTCTAAACCTGAAAATATTGCGGGCCTTATTTTCAGGATTTAAAGTCAAGAGCACTGTTGCGCTAATTTAAAAGGAGCCTACATTCCTACATGAACGTGCCTAGTATTGAAAACTCGGGTGCTCTGAAACATGCATCTTAAGTTGGTTGGTAAATCCGAAGTATTAGCCTAGAAGTGCACTAATGGTTAATCCGTGAGCCAAACTATCACTGCGATATTTGCTTGGAGTCTGGTTAAACATTTTTTTGAACGCATAAATATAGGCTGAATCCGAGGCATAACCCAACTCCAAAGCAATGTCTTGAATCGTTCGCGTTGAGCTTAATAACTGTAAAGATAAAACCAACCTGACACTTTGTCGCCACAAAGAGAAAGACTGACTAAATTCTTTAGCGCACAGCCTTGATAGGGTTCGCTCTGATGCCCCCACCTTGACTGACCACTCTTTAAGTGTGAGTTTCAAGTTTGGTTGCTGTCTCAGTTGAGTAAAGATCGACTTCAATCGCTTATCCGCTGGGATTAACAATGGAATATCATAACTACCTGCAATTTTAATTTGATCTCTTAACACCACAAGCAAATTTGTAAGATTAACATCCGATAATTTACTAATACCTTCACCGAATAAAAGCAGTATTAATTCTTTAATGAATGGGGTTACTAAACAGGATTTTGGGCAATCACCATATTGCACGCATGCACTTGGATTAAGATAAATTGCCAAAAATTGGGTATCCGTAACAGCAACGGATTTATGCACTGTACTTTCCGGTATGAATAACATTGCATTAT
Source organism: Motilimonas cestriensis (assembly GCF_021295315.1). Classification (GTDB taxonomy): domain Bacteria; phylum Pseudomonadota; class Gammaproteobacteria; order Enterobacterales; family CBDFNC01; genus Motilimonas; species Motilimonas cestriensis. The sequence continues at coordinate 316,543 of NZ_JAIMJA010000001.1, forward strand.
GAGGAACAATGGCAGATTTTTGGTCAATTGTTGACTGCAATAAGCCAGTTAAGGGAAACACTATTTGGTGCCACGGATGTGAATGAAACTCGTCAATATAGCCAGCAGGCATATGGATTGCTTTGGTAATTAGTTGGCTATTGGAGGATGTCAGGATGAGTTCATTTGCTTGCATACTTGGCGACTTATCTATGTTTTATGTCAGTTAGTATAATATTTGCCATATTAATTTAATATAGAATTGTCATTTAATCGTCAGTTTAAAGGCCAAAAAATGCACATCCATTTTATTATTCATGAACATTTTGAAGCACCAGGTGCTTATGAAAGCTGGGCAAAAAACCGTGATTTCACGATTAGTTATTCCAAAGTTTATCAGGGGGATCCCTTGCCAAAAAATGTTGATGATTTCGATTTTTTAATCGTAATGGGCGGACCTCAAGATCCGTCAACGAGTAAAGAGCAATGTCCTCACTTTGATACAAAAGGTGAACAAGATGTCATCTTGACAGCCATTGATGCCGGAAAGGCAGTGATTGGGGTTTGCCTTGGCTCACAACTAATTGGTGAAGCGCTAGGTGCTCAATATGAACATAGCCCTGAGCGTGAGATTGGCAAATTTCCCATTAACTTAACCAAGGAAGGATTAACACACCCACTTTTTTCTCATTTTGGTAGCACACTAGACGTCGGTCATTGGCACAACGACATGCCCGGATTGACCTTGGATTCTAAAGTTATCGCTTACAGTGAAGGCTGCCCAAGACAGATTGTTGCCTACAGTGACAAGGTATTCGGTTTCCAGTGCCATATGGAACTAACAAAAGAGGTGGTTTCGCTGTTAATTCAAAATGACGATTTAAGTAGAGCGGCAGAGTATCGCTTTGTTGATGAGGCAGACATATTACTGAATCATGACTACCATGAAATGAATCTAAAACTACACGAATTCTTAGATAAATTGGCGCAACGCTATCAGGCAACAGTCTAGCTCACCATATCCGCTACTTATTGACATCATTGGCGATTTGCTAATTTTTTGCCGCTGCCTTAGCAAGGTTCACGATCATGCCTAAGCGAGATCTTGATACAACATTAGCTCGTCATCAAACAACCGCTTTACTGATAAGCCCTGTTGATCAATCAGCCCATAACTAGCGGGCGCTTCTCCCCTTGGCAATGCGATGGAGCCGGGGTTGAAATAAAACAAATGTCCCCGCTTTTCCGCTACTGGTTGGTGGCTATGGGCAAAGCAAAAAATATCACCTTTGCTCAGTGGCGGTAAAGCATCTGTGTGATACACATGGCCGTGAGTTAAAAAGAAACGTCTGTCATTAGCTAGTAATTGGTTATAAGTGGCATCAATGGGAAAGTTCAACAAGCCTTGGTCTACTTCACTGTCGCAATTACCGCGTACAGCAATAATGCGCTTAGCAAATTCATTGAGCTTAGAGGCAACCATCGCTGGCTCATAACCATTGGGCAAAGCGTTGCGTGGACCGTGATTTAGCACATCACCTAAAATGACTAGATAGTCAGCCTGCTGGCGAGTAAAGGCTTTTAGCGCGAGATTTAAAGACGAGAGCGAGCCGTGAATGTCTGCAATAATAAAGAGTTTCATAATATCCCAGTAAAATAAGCTAATCACGCCCCTGCAATAGAGGCGTGTTAATGTTAGCTAATTTCAATCATGGGGATTTGCGCTACATCATGCCAGCTGTACCAAATTTCATTTTCTTTGCCGCAGCCACAGGCACTGGCTGCTTTTTCCGACATGGATTTATGCACATTGCCCCGCTTGATGAGCAGCGCCAGCATGGCGTCTAAACCTTGAGGCGAAACGCGATAACGGCGGCATAACTGCTGCTGACTGATCCGCCCTGCTTGTTGTATCTCTTGCTTAAGCCTTTGCAATATCACCCATCACCACCTTAGGCTTTAATAGGTCGCCTTTAACTTTCATCACAGTGATCACGCTCGCTAAGCTAACCACAATGCCCACCAGCCAAGCCAATGAGCTTGCAGGATGCACTGAGATACGCGCGGCTTGATAAACAAATACCGCCACTAAATAGGCAATACCTGTGGTCCAACAAGCGGTAAATATCGCCCATTTTTGACCAATTTCACGTACCAACGCGCCCATTGCTGCGGCACATGGAATGTAAAGCAGGATAAACAGTAAGTAAGCAAATGCCCCCGCTTGACCGTCAAACCTTTGTTGCATGTCAGCAAAAACACTGATATCAACTTCTTGCTCTGCCGCCACCGACGCCGAGTCAGAAAGGTCGCCCACATTGACGCCCATCGGGTCACTAAAACTCAGCCCGGCCAAGTTATCAGGAATTGTGTTCAACGCTTCCAGCAATTTATTGCCTAAATCAAATGCTTCTTCCTCGGCCTCACGTTGACTGGCATACAAACTATTCAACGTGCCCACCAGCGCCTCTTTGGCAAAAACGCCTGTGATAACACCTACCGTCGCAGGCCAGTTATCTTGCGTCAGCCCCATTGGGGCAAATATGGGGGTCACTTGCTGCGCCACCACACTCAAAATTGACTTATCGCTATCTTGGTTACCAAAGCTGCCGTCGGTCCCGAGTGAGTTAAAAAAGCTCAGCGCGGCCACCACTATAATGATGGTTTTGCCGGCGCCGAGTATAAAACTTTTCAACTTATGCCAGGTTTTAATCGCGATATTGCGTGCGCGCGGCACTTCATAATCAGGCAGCTCAAGTAACATGTTTTCACTGTTGCCCGGTAATAACGTTCGGCTCAGCACAAAGCCGGTAAATACTGCCACTAATATTCCCGTAAGGTACAAAACAAACACCAAGTTCTGACCATTTTCAGGAAAAAAAGCCGCCGCAAATAAGGCGTATACCGGCAGTCTCGCGCCACATGACATAAAAGGCGACATAATACTGGTAAGTAATCGCTCACGCTCTTTGTCTAAGGTGCGCGCCGCCATGACTGCTGGCACCGTACAACCAAACCCAACAATCATCGGCACAAACGATTTACCGGGCAACCCAAGTTTTTGCATTAGCTTATCAACCACAAAGGCGGCACGCGCCAAGTAACCCGAGCTTTCAAGCAAAGATAAAAACAAATAAAGGCAAGCAATCACCGGAATAAACGTCGCCACGGTTTGTATGCCTGAGCCTATACCATCCGCCAAGATCGCATTTAACCAAAGCGGAGCCCCCCACTGAGTGAGCAATAACCCCGCTCCCTCAACAAAAACAGCGCCAAAACTAATATCAAAGAAGTCGATAAAACTGCTACCTATATTAATGCTGAACATAAAGAGCAGATACATCACTAACAAGAAAATAGGCACACCAAACCAACGATGTAACACCACCGCATCGATTTTCTCTGATACGCTAATGGACAACTTACCTGCCGTGCTAATGCCTTGCTGCACTAGCTGATAGATAAACGAATAGCGCGCATCAGCAATGTGTAAATCCAAATCATGACTTTGTTCTAAAGTGCGCCTCGATTGCGTAACGTCGAGTTGATCCTGAGTGGATAATTGCCCTTGTAACTGTGGATCCGATTCAATGAGTTTCATCGCCAAGCCACGGCTATGACAATTAAGCCCTAAGGTATCCGCGATAGGCAATAAACGGGATAGCGTGGCTTCAAAATCATCGCCATAACTTAAAGCGAGCGGCTGATTGTTAAGTTGCTCAAGTAAATTAGGTAACTGCTGCTTAAAGGTACTGACTTGATCAACTTGATGCGAAGAAAGCGCTAGCACAGGGCAGCCTAGAACTTGCGCAAATAAGTCTAAATCAAAACGCAGGCTTTTCTGCTCGGCGCTGTCCATTTTATTCAGTAGCACCAGCATCGGAAAACCAAGCTCTTTGAGCTGCAGTGTTAAATACAAACTGCGCTCTATCGCGGTAGCATCCAGTACATTAATGATCAAATCGGGTTGCTGACTAAGAATAAAATCAAATGCAATTTGTTCATCAAGTGAGTAACTATCTCCCGCGTTATCAAAACTATAAATGCCGGGTAAATCAGTCACGCTAAAAGACTGCTGGCCTACTTCAAACTGCCCTGTTTTCTTATCAACGGTTACGCCGCTCCAGTTACCCACTTGTTGGCGTGCGCCCGTTAGACCATTAAACAGGGTCGTTTTACCGCAGTTAGGATTGCCTACGGTGATAAGGTGTTTGACTGCATTCATTAAATGACCTCTACCGTGATTTTTTCTGCTAAGGTTTTGCGCAGTGCCAAGCTGATATTTGAGGTTTTAATTTGCAGAGGATCGCCAAAAGGCGCCACACGTACAAAATGGATCCTCGTTTGCGGTAATAATCCCATCGCTAATAGTTTTTTACGGTGCCCGACGCTGATACCCTCATAGCCAATAATTTTAGCTTGTTGGCCAACTACTAATTCTGATAACTTCATCTAAACACCTTTAGTAATGCGAATTGTTTTTATTTGGGTGTATTTTAGAAATACTGGAATAAAAATGTTTGCGGTAGATCAATTTTTATCGAGACCACGACAAGTTGCTTGTTCAGCAAAGGCCTAAGCCAATAAAATTAAGTGCAGACAACAATCCAGTAGGCATTCACCTTTGCGCTCAAAATCAGGTAAAATAGCGCGAAAAAAATAATGGGAAGCAATATGAGTGATAATAGCCGTTTGGTCTATTCAACCGAAACAGGCCGAATTGATGAAACTAAAAAAGCCGAAACCATTCCTGAAACCGATGGTATAGTGAGAATTCGCCGAGAAACCAAAGGCCGCAAAGGCAAAGGCGCAACTTGCATTAGCGGCTTAGGGTTAGCAGAAAAAGAGCTCAAAGAGCTAGCTAAAGCCTTAAAAAAACGCAGTGGCAGCGGCGGTACCGTAAAAGACCATGTGATAGAAATGCAAGGCGAGCAACGTGAGTTGGCCAAGGCATTTTTAGAACAAAAAGGGTTTACCGTAAAATTGGCCGGCGGCTAATTACAATATTATTCATTTCCTAATTCGGTTTGCCCCCATATTAAGGTGAGCCGATTAGCTGTATAGGTATTTTTTGTGGAAGCTTTACTCACTTCAACTCTCGCGGTAGCCATCGCTGAAATCGGCGACAAAACCCAATTATTAGCTTTTCTATTAGCCACCCGATTTAAAAAACCGTTGCCTATTATTTTGGGCATTTTTATCGCCACCATCGCCAATCATGCGGCAGCGGCTTGGATGGGCGATTGGGTTGCCAGTTTAATCTCACCACAAGTGCTTACTTGGGTGGTCGGCTTGTCATTTATTGCCGTGGCTATCTGGATATTAGTGCCCGACAAAGCCGATGATGAAGATAACAAGCTTTATCAATATGGCCCTTTTGTGGCGAGCTTAGTGCTGTTTTTTATTGCCGAGATAGGCGATAAAACGCAGGTGGCAACGGTGCTACTCGCGGCTAAATATGATCAACTGTTTATGGTCATCATAGGCACCACGCTGGGTATGTTAATTGCAAACGTACCTGTGGTATTTGCCGGCCAATTCAGCGCGGATAAATTACCACTGAATTGGATCCGTGGCATTACCTGTGCGCTGTTTGCCATCATGGGTATTTCAACTCTGATTTGGGCTTAAAATTGGCGTTAAAACAGGCCGAGCTGATCCTCTGCAATGGCTGAAAAATTGAGCCCTATGGCCGGTAAAATGGCGTCGGCAATCGGCTGCAGTTGTTTTTCAACATAGTGGTCATAGTCAATCGCACTGCTAATGTATTCAAGGGGCTGTGGCCCCGCTAAAGTATTCAGGTAACGGATAACGCCTTTATTTTGATAGCGTAAAGGCAAACCTCGTCGCTGGTTTTCAGCATCCGCTAACATCGCCGCCCGAGCATGGGGCGGTATGTTTTTAACGTAGCTGTTTAATGGCTGGCCTAAGCGTTTTTTATATACCAATAAATCATCCTTTTGGCCGCTGCGAGTTTGCACCACAAAATCACGAATAAATGCGCTGGGATCTTGCTCTGAAAAAATCATTTGGTATAACCGCGTCTGAAAAATGCGCGCCAGCTCGGTCCAATCGGAGCGCACGGTTTCGAGCCCTTTAAATACCAATTTTTGCTCGGCGCCGGTGCCTGTTAATCCCGCGTAACGCTTTTTGCTGCCTTTTTCTGTTCCTCGAATAGTGGGCATAAAAAATTGCTGATAGTGGGTCTCAAATTCCATTTCTAAGTGACAAGACAAATTCATTTCTTGCTGTAACTTTTCTTGCCAACACTGATTAATATGCTCGGCTAAGTCACGCCCAATGGCATCAGGATCTTGGCTACTTTCAAGAGGCTCGTTCAATAATACAAACGTTGAGTCGGTATCGCCATAAATCACTTGATACCCTTTGGCTTCAATCCAGCTGCGCGTTTGCTTCATGATTTGATGGCCACGCAAGGTGATTGAGCTTGCTAAGCGCGTATCATAAAAACGGCATCCCCCAGATCCCAACACACCATAAAAAGAATTCATAATGATCTTAATGGCTTGTGAGGCTGCCGCATTTTTTTGCTGTTTCGCTTCATCTCGCGCTTGCCAAAGCTCGTTAATAATATCCGGTAGAAAATGAGTGTGACGGGAAAAGTAAGCGCCTAAAAACCCTTCAATGGCTTGCTCTGGCTGTTTTAACCCTTCTATCATTCCGACAGGATCGATTTTAAAGGTTCGGATAATCGACGGATAAAGGCTTTTATAATCCAGCACCAAAACGTGCTTATACAAACCCGGCTGGCTTTCCATCACATAGCCTCCAGGGCTAGCAAGGCCACCATCGGGCGGAAGGTTGGGCGCAACATAGCCAGCGCGGTGGACCCGAGGTAAATATAAATGAGTAAACGCCGCGACCGAGCCACCACTGCGACCAAGCTCAAGACCGGTTAAGCGGCTACGTTGCTGTAAAAAAGACAGTAGCTGGGTGTGTTGGAATATTTGCCACACGAGACGACAGTCTTGCAAGTTGTATTTTGCTAGGGCCAACTTGTCATAATTAAACTGATAATTTATCTCGGCCATTTTGTCTACGCTTTGGTTAATACTCTTACCTTCGCCGAGTAAACTTTGCGCAACAAACTCAAGGGAGAAACTATCAAACTGATAAGTGGCCGCCTTGAGGGCTTCAATACCATCAATCACAACTCGGCCAAATAAATCTAAAAATCCCCCGCCCTGCTGACTATCGCGCCACTTGGCCAAGGTGTTCGCCCTGCCATATCTGGGCTCTATGCCAAGTGCCTGCGCGCGTTGCACTAGCAGTCGCATATCAAAACCGATCACCGCCCAGCCGATAATAATGTCAGGGTCGTAACGCGTTAACCACTGCATAAAGTGCTGCAGTAACTCAGCCTCATTACGACACCAGATGATATAACCTAAGTCATCGGCCTGTTCCTCGCCGATCATATAAACCCACTGCCCCCAATCGGCATAAAGGCCGATAGAGTACAAATGGCCTAGTTCAGAGCACTCTATGTCCAATGAAACGGTGTTAAGGGAGCACGCCACTGGGGCGGGTTTAATCTTGGCGTTATGCACCTCAATGTAGCCGGCTTTTTGCACAAACTTACCCGTAAAACAAATTTCAGCATGAACAAATCGCTCCATTAAATATCGATCATAAGGCTTAATATCGGCTTCAAAAGTTTCTATCTGCGCGGCTTGTAATAAGCGTGAAGCCTGAGTGGCCTGATAACTAGAGTTGAAATACAAACCGAGGGTAGCTTGCTGACTAAAGGTGTGTAAATCGAGTGACTTGGTTTGGTACTGAAAATCAGCAAGTAAGGTGGCAATGGCATTACGATACTCAACGGCAACAAAAAACACCACTGGCTCCGCTGAGGTAAAAAGGCGATATACGCCCGCTTGCCCCTTAAGCCAAAATTCATGTTTAACCCCTAGTGAGGTGTTGTGGCTGTGGCGCGTTAATAAAAAGCCTGACTCGATAGCCTGCATTGTTTCTCCTATGCTGGCCCATCAGTTTACCTCAATCGCCAAATAATCATACCCTGAGCAACAGAGATGCCAAGCAGCGTGATTGCCAAGTTCCTAACACACTTTTGCCCCAAAGTGAGCTAGGAGTAACTAGAAATAGTCCAGTATAGACTTCACTCTGATTCGTGGGTGAGGGATACATCAATATTTACCATTAGGTGGTTTACCCGATACGACATAATATTTCCCTATACACTTAAAGCCTGCGACAGCGGCCAAGCGTAGCGAGGTCCAGGCCCGCAGGGCCGATGCTGCTTGCACTTGTTATAGCTTTTTCCATATCGTCACATCGCTACCGGTAGCGGAAACCAAATATTTACCGCACCATGAAAAACCATAAGCCCTAATATGCTCTGACTCTAGCTTTTTGCAAAAACTGCCATGACCGTCAATCAAAGCAGATTTGTACTCTTTGCAAAAATACAAATCATATACCGGCCAGTTTGGAGCTACGACTTCGATACTTTCGCCAAACTGATTTGATAGTAGAAGCCCACCACCTTGCAACCCGCAAGTGCAAATATTCTCGGATTCTATCGGGCCGATACCCTCACAGATTAGCTCTCGTTCATTGAACCACTCGCCATAAAGCTCATCATCTCGTGCGACTTTATCACCAGTATTACAATCGAAAACTCCACGCCCCTGACTTGAGATTACCAGTAGAAATGGGCCTTTTTTTGAAAACCCTAAATCTGTCAATCCACCCACGGCAGCGCTAGTAACTTTCTCCCATCCATCAGGTGAGTCCACAGACTTAATTTGATCAAGGATCCTTGCAAGCCTTTCTTGGTTAGAATCCTTTTTCTTGAATAGTGGCATGATCTACCTTGAGTTATAACTCTCCTAAGTTGCGGCGAACGATAGTGAGTCCGATGCCGCCGCGGAGCGGTTTTGGCGGGCATGATCAACCTTGGCTTGTTAAGAGCTAAGCCATTTATTTACTGCTTCAAGTGCCAGCTTATTGGTATTGAAGTGCATCAACTCTTTAGCTTCAGATTCTGAAACCCATTTATATTCGCTGTGTTCAGCTGATAACTGTGGTTCACCTTCAACTTTGGCACAGTATACTTTTTCTATTATTTCGGTCGGCTCTGAACCGTAAGAATCGCGCCATTCATCCTTAATGAGAAATGAGTACTCGAAACCTACAGCCTCAATCAAATTTGGCTTATAACCAGTTTCTTCAAATACTTCTCTAGCAGCTGCTTCTTCAAACGTTTCGCCTTCTTCCATGCCGCCAGTAACGCCTTGCCAGAAAGCAGGCAGACTAAACTCTGAACGTTGAACTCGTTTCAGCAAAAGGAATCGAATACTCCCTTCTTCAACACGGTAAAGAAATGCATTTATAGAAAAAGGTTGTCTCATTATTAACTCATGCTCTTAACGCCCTGTTAACAGGCAAAAAATTGTTGGCTAAAATAGTGACGAAGGAACAAAAGCCAACTGTTTTTTGTCCTTGTTTAACAGCTTGTTATATGCCGATTTATCTACAGAAGCTTAGATAAATTCCAAAGACCAAAACTAAATAATGCTAGCCCTATTACACAACCAATTGGAATTAATGTTTGCTTTGAATGTTGGATTGACTTTTCCATTCCGTATTTTTGCACCCACGCAATACCTTTAGCGCTTGTTTTCAAATAGTCTTTAAGGCGCTCCTCATTGATGAGAAATAATAAATTTCTGATTAAGAAGAACAGTCCAGCGATAATACACAATGCTGTGATGATATAGGCTTGATTCATTGATACCCTCTAGGCATATAACAGCTTCTTAGATCCCATAATGGGGTGATAAAACGCCCCAAAACGGCACGTAAAACATATCTACAATATTTGCATTATTTTTATCTATAGTAAACAAGCAATTAAAGAGCGCGTTGCGCCTTCGCTGCTATATTCCGACAAAACGGCGACCAATAATATTATGCGACAGGAGCTAAAACGTTTCTGCACCCGTATCATTTAGCCTTGTTATGACGTTGAACGGATTTATCGGTGCTGTATCAGGATTCGCGCTGTTTTTGAATAGAGTGTATTGTAGATTGTTGCGAGCATATTTTTGCCTAAAAATGAGCCACCTTAAGTATTCACGACGCTTGCTACAAACCAAAAAGCGCTGACCTGCAGCGCTTTCTCTCACCGTCAAACCAGCAAAATTAAAATAAATGGCTGTTCAACCAAAGGTGAACCAAAATACTGGCAATGTAGCCAAGGGCGATAGCAGGTGCCCACTTAAGATGGGCGCCAAAGGTATAAATGCCGCGAGCTTGCCCCATAAGTGCCACACCAGCAGCCGAGCCAATCGATAGCAAACTACCGCCTACACCCGCCGTTAACGTGACCAGTAGCCACTGACCATGAGACATTTCTGGATTCATGGTCAGTACAGCAAACATGACCGGAATATTATCGACAATCGCCGATAAAATACCGACCGCAATGTTGGCGTATGTGACATCCCACTGGGTGTACATGGCGTGTGAAACCAAAGAAAGATAGCCAATAAAGCCTAAGCCGCCGACACATACCACTACGCCATAGAAGAATAACAAAGTATCCCACTCGGCCTTAGCAACTCGGTTAAAGACGTCAAATGGCACCACTGAGCCTAGGTAAGACAAACGCTTTTGATCATTGGCTTCTTGTGCCAGCGCTCGTTTACGCTCCAGTGATTTGTGCAGCGTTATACGCAAATAATAACCAAAGAATTGCAATAGGCCTAAACCCGTCATCATGCCTAATACCGGTGGCATGCCAAGTAACGAATGAGCCGTCACTGCCATAACAATCGTCACTAAAAACAGTGCTACAACCACAAATGCACCACGTTTTAGTTCTACTTGTTCATCATTGGCTTGGGGCTTTTCGTTAGCAATGAATATGCTCATAATAATGGCTGGAACAAGAAAGTTAATGGCAGAAGGAACCAATAAAGCAAAAAACTCACTAAAGCCCAGGATCCCTTTTTGCCATACCATCAAGGTGGTGATATCGCCAAATGGGCTGAATGCGCCGCCAGCATTGGCTGCCACCACCACATTAATACAGGCCATGGCGATAAATTTCTTATTATCGCCCCCCACCTTCATGATCACCGCGCACATCAATAGTGCTGTGGTTAAGTTATCTGCCACTGGTGAAATAAAGAAAGCTAACACACCCGTTAACCAAAACAAGCTGCGTAAACTAAAGCCTTTATTTACCATCCAAGAGCGCAAGCTATCAAACAGCATCCGCTCTTCCATTGCATTAATATAAGTCATTGCAACCAGTAAAAAGAGCAGTAACTCGGCATATTCAAGCAGGTTATGTCTAAAGGCTTGTTCGGCTTCATGGCTCATGCCATGTTGCATGTATACCCAACCGATCATACCCCAAATAACACCCGCAGCGACCAGCACGGGCTTGGACTTGCGTAAATGAATAACCTCTTCACTCATGACTAGAATATAAGCAAACACAAATACAATAATGGCAATATAACCAACCGCGTGAGTGGTAAGATCGAGCTGATCGCCACCTGTACTAGCAAGGGTTAGAGGTGAAAAAAACAGCGCCGCTATTAGCGTAATCAAATTAACTATGTATTGTCGTCTCATCTATTCAAACCTATCTGCTTTAGATCCGTAAAAAACTGGCGCGACAATAACATAAGCAAGATCGCATTTTGTTTAGCAGGGTCAAAGTTTTAGTTCACAAGTAAAAATGGCCGATAGTTAAACACGAGAAAAACGAATAGACTTTACGCTTTCATCGGCAATTCAGCAGTATTAACACTATCAATAATACGGTTGCAACAATGAATAAGAGAATAAAAGGAGACAAAATTCGGACATAAAAAACCGCAGTAAACTGCGGCTCTTAAATGGGTTTAATCAATGGCTAATACGAGCTAACTATTGCTCTCTCACGACGCGAAAGCCAATGTAGTTAGATGCAAAGCTTGAGCTAATTTCTAACCGCGACGAAGCACGCGCTAAACTAGGAGCAAAGTTCCAAGAGCCTCCTCGCACAACAGCAGGTGAGCCTTCGGTTATTTCCCAAACATTACCGACGGTGTCATATAGACCAAATTTGTTCGCTTTAAATGAACCTGTTGGGGATGTACTGTTATTAGACCAGCGACTACCACACCAACCACAGTTTGCATTGCCGGCACCAATATTGTTACCCCACCAGTAATCTGTGCGTGAGCCAGCGCGAGCCGACACTTCCCATTCAGATTCCGTAGGCAGACGGTATTGGTAGCCAGTGTTGCGACTTAGCCATTTACCGTAAGCCGCTGCATCATCTTTAGTCACACAAACAACCGGTGATTTTTTCGATTGTTCAAACCCCGGCTTACGCCAAGATAAATTTGCGTTATATTCTGGTGCGCCGCTTTCATAAATCGCACAACCACGACCTTTTTCCGCACTGGTTTGATAACCAGTTTCGTTAACAAACTTCTCAAACTCAGCAACGGTTATTTCTTTTTGGCTTATCGCAAACGTATCTGCAATATTCACATCATTTGGCGCCTGCTCATTACCTAAGCCGCGACCTTGTAGGTCGCCCACCTTGTAACGACCACCCGCAATGGCAACCATCGCTGGCGACGCAGTGCCATCGCTATGACGGTCGGTAAATTTTTGTCCAGGCGTTAGATTAACCACTAATCGACTAAGCTCAGCACGAACCGTCTTGGCACCCGACAATTTAATTGAAGTATTGTACGGATGAAAACCTGGCTTTTTCACCGTTATCTTGTATTCACCCGGTGGTAACATGGCGTCGATACGGCTAGCGCCATAGCTTTTACCATTGATAAACACTTCGTCATTGTATTGATCAGAGCGTACAGTCAAGGTGTACATGCCGGGTTCATTTTGCTGTGACGAAAACTCCACTTCTTTGAAATCGCCCATATCAGCGACGTCAGCATTCACACCACAGTAACGGTAATCAAGGCTCAGCAAGCGACAAGCTTGCGCTTGAGGTAAGCGACCTTGCATTTCAACCAACATCTTGACCGAGTAGTCGCCTTGACCACTGAAACCACTTTCTAGTACTTTCTCGTCAACAATCTTAATACCCGCCGCAGCAGTATCACGATGTTTGGCAACTAAGGCTTGTTCTGTCACGTTTTGAAACAGCTTGTTAGTTAGCATTTGACTGGCTGTTTTCTTCGCTAAGTCATTACCTTGTTCGGCACATTGTTTAAATGTTACGTCCTCACCACAGGCAATGCTTTGACTTACTTCCATTTTGCCGCCTTGACCGAACTCGCGTTTAATGCGTTCGACACGGGCAAAATTGTAACGTTCTTTTAGGTTCTCAATTTCGTTTAGCATACTAAATTGAGTCATTTTAGAATTGGCGAGCTTGTCCTGATTTGACGCCAATAATGTTTTTTGTGCTTTAACTTTCGCTTTATTCAGACTTTGTGCTTGAAGAGCATATTGATAAGCTTCAATAGACGCAGAAATATCCAGCGATGGATCGGCAACCAGTCGTTCATACTGTTTGTCCATGTCTAGCAGCGCTGATTTTCGCTTATCTTCAAGTGTGGTATTGAGTTTGATTAAACGCTCTAATTCATCTTTATCTTGCTTAATTGAGCTTCTAATCTGTTCAAGACCGTTAACATAAGCGTCAAACTCAGCCTGCTTTGTCTGAATTTTATTATCTAACTCAGAGACTTGGCTTGCATACAACGGGAAGGCAGCCATGCCTAAAGAGAAGATACCAGCCGATAATACCAGTGGAGCTATCCGCATTTTTTCTATTCCATGCCAAAAACAGTCTCATCACCAAAAATAATGAGTAAAATGTTTGATTATTATGATCTTTATATTTGTTTTTTCGCTGTAACATAAGAGCCACAACAAATTTTCTTGTCAATCCTATTGCCTAACGCATTAAATGACAAGTGTAGCCTTACCTTAAAAACACGCTAAGGACAGGAAAAATCGACATTTTTTGATATTAACCATACCATGCTGTGTCCTCATGCTAATGGCTAATGCCTTGTTATATCAATGCTTACGTAGAGCTTAAGGAAATATGACTACGCTAATTTTACAATTCAGTAATACGGCGTAAACTAATTCGGAAAAATATCAAATTATTGGGCTTAGTCACGATTTTTTAATTGAGAGCTTCATTTAAGTAAAACTCACCACAATTTTCATGACTAAAACTGCATTATTGGATCCGTCTCGACATCCAATAGCGCTTTTTCCAATAAGGATTATTTAATTGCGAAATGATCACGCCTTTACTCGTACTGGCGTGAAGAAATTGCCCATCCTCAAGATAAACGCCAACATGTTTGGTGCGCCGAGAAACGTTGAAAAAAACCAAGTCACCCGTTTGCAAGTCGCTACGTTTAATTTCAATACCTTGTTTCGCTTGTTGCAAGGTAGTACGCGGCAACATTTCAGCAAAACTATCACGAAACACATGCTGAATATAAGCCGAGCAATCAACGCCTTGCTTCGTGGTGCCACCATAGCGATATGGCACCCCTTGCCAACGCTCATAATGAGCAAGCAGTAACTCAATATCATCTTGTTGCCTGCGAGCTTCTTTTTTATCCACGCTGGGGGGGCGCTCTGTCATAGGATGTCGCGGTTGTCGCTCAGGTTGAGAGCTACAACCCGCTAACCCTATAGCAAAAAGAGCCATCAATAAGATAGGCAATGAGCGTAACGTCAAAATAGTAAATACTCCCTACGACTAGCGTAAAGCCATCTCAAAAATCAACCGTTCAGCGGTACAAGAGAAGCGGATATTAAGTTGTAATGCCACACCCGCTTCTAAGCCTTCCGTGATTTCTTCTATCTCACAGTCTGCATACTTAGCTTTAGCTTGGTTAATTAGCTGGTCTGCCAACACGCGCGCTTGTGCTTGATCACTGGCAGTAATTGGTAAACTTAAAACGTTGTCATCTTCATGGATCACACTGCCAAGCTCCACTAGCACGCCACACGCTTCACAAACATCATCATTTTTCTCAATCGACATCGCTCTATCCTCTTAATATGTTTAACTGCAATATGCTTTTGCGTTACCGCATTAAACCCTATGGGTAAAAACAAATACAAGGATTGCTTTACTTGTGCAACAGAAAATTCAGCCAAACCTTAATTTAGAACAACAATAGAACACTTTTGCTATTAGTAACATCAGGCTGCACTGATCAACATACCTGAATAGTTAAGCGATAGACTAAGTACAGCTGTAAATATTTCATCAAATTGTCTTACCTACCAGCTAGACTTTTATTACCGTCACTCAACTGCCTCTTTGCATGCAATCAAACATTCCCGAGCTGGAAAAATTAGAACAACTGATCGATTTACACAGCCATAAGCTTAAAGCCACTACCTTGGGTTACGCTTGCAGTAAAGGTCAACAATTTCCGATTCATGGTATTGAGCTTGGCAGCCAATCAAGTACCGCGCCAACGGTTATTTTTGTTGGCGGAGTACACGGCGTGGAGCGTATAGGCAGTCAAGTGGTGATTGCCTTTTTAAGTAGCTTGTTAGAGCGCCTAGAATGGGATCTACACTTTCAACAATTATTTACCCAAGTGCGTGTGGCTTTTTTACCACTACTTAACCCGACAGGTTTTTTTAATAATACTCGATCTAATGGCCAAGGTATTGATTTGATGCGTAACGCGCCTGTAGATGCTATTTGCCGCACCACTCCGTTAGTAGGAGGCCATCGTATAAGTCATCGCCTGCCGTGGTTTCGTGGCAAAGACGGCTTGGCGCCCGAAAGCCAAATTTTAGTGGATTTTGTCAGCGACTTAATCGAGCGGTCGAGCATTACCTTAAGCTTGGATGCGCACTCAGGCTTTGGTCTGCGCGATTATCTTTGGTTTCCCTTTGCTGGGAATATCGCGCCCTACCCGATGTTGGCGCAAACCTATGGTTTGATGAACCTATTTGACAATACCTATCCTTACCATGCGCACTATAAGGTGTCTCCACAAAGCCACTTTTACACCACTCACGGCGATCTGTGGGATTATTTAAGTAAGCAGCACAAAAAGGCACGCTTTATTCCCCTAACCCTAGAAATGGGCTCTTGGCTTTGGGTTAAGAAAAACCCCAGACAATTATTCAATTTCGCGGGCTTTTTTAACCCGCAAAAACAGCATCGTCAGGAACGAATACTAAGACGCCATACGGTGTTAATGGACTTTTTAATCCAAGCTGCTTATTCATCGGCTTCGTGGTGGCCTCAGGGCAAAGAGCTCGCCTTGTTAAACGATGCCGCGAAACGATTATGGTATACCGACTTAAAACGCTAGGAGCTAGGCAAAAGCAGGACAACAAAAAGCATGGCTAATAAACCAGCGTTAGCCGCAGTACGCGGTATTTCGATGTCGCGAAACGATTATGGTATTCAGACTTAAAACGCTAGGCGCTAGGCAAAAAGCAGGACGACAAAAAGCATGGCTAATAAACCAGCGGTAGCCGCATTACGCGGTATTTCGATGTCGCGAAACGATTATGGTATTCAGACTTAAAACGCTAGGAGCAATCGATGACGAACAAACCCACGCTAGTGTTATTACGTGGCCTTTCCAGAGATCAACGCCATTGGGGAAGCTTTAAAACATTACTGCAACAAACCTTGCCTCATTATCAGGTTACTTGTCTTGATACGCTAGGCAATGGCACGCTAAGAGAGCACAAAAGCCCGTTAAAAATGGATGAATATGGCCAAGATTTATTAGCGCAACTAGCCGATAATGACATTAAACAACCGGTGCTTGTTGGTCTATCGTTAGGTGGAATGGTCGCCCTGAGTGCATTGGCTCAACAGCCAGAGCAAATCCATCATGTAATAACACTTAATACCAGCTCAACTCTGTCGCCTTGGTGGCAGCGCTTTTCTCTGCCTTGGGCGTTGGGCCACCTACTGTTCGCGAAAAAAATGCCTCATTGTAGCCGCTTAGAATATGGCATTTTGCAATTTACTAGCTCGCAACAAAATCAAAACATCGCCTTACTGCAGCAGTGGAGCGATTACCGCAAAGAAGCCAACACTAAGTTAAGCAATAGCTTGCGCCAAATTTTAGCCGCATCGGCTTTTACAGTTGATGAGGGACTTAAAACCGCAGGGAAGGTAAGTATTATTTCTGCCGTTCAAGATCGATTGGTCAACCCAGAATGTAGTCAAAAATTAGCGCAACATTTAGATGCGCCATTGTTTAGGATTGATAACGCAGGACATGACTTGGCGTTAGATCAACCCAATAGGTTGATTGAAACGATAATTAAAATATTAGATAAAAGGGAAACCACTATGCAATGATGGCTTCCTCTGCAACATCCATCTGGACATTGTAATTAGTCTGGCTGATCTCAGACTCAACTAATTGGCGCATTAATTTGATTTGCGCACGCGCCATCGCAGGGGTCATTGATGGGTCTAAACGATTCACACTTAAACCCGTGATGAAAGTGCGAACGAGGTTAGCCAAGGTATCAAACGCGTCTTTATCTTCATGATCAAAGCAAGACCACAATTTAGCACTGCCTGCATAAAACTCTGGACCAACAAGTTCTGCCAACTTTTGATCGCCACGCATCGACAACCATAAGTCCATCATGACCAACTGCATCTCGTTTTCGGGATCCTGATAAAAGGAGTCGATCATTGCCAACACTAAGTCGAGTGGTTTACATTCGCCTTGGCCGTAATAAAGGTTCACTTTATCGGCAAATAATGTCTTAACCATATCGGCTAGCAAGCCATATTTACCCTCAGGGTACTGATGGTTTAACGCCCCGCGTGTCACGCCAGCAGCAGCGCAAATCGCACTAGCATTGGTCCCCGCGTAGCCAAAATTAACTAGTTGGTTCAAAGCTGATTGCTTTAATTTTTCGCGAGTTGCTGCATTTCGCTCCGCTTGGGTTGCCATATACACTACTACCATTTACAAAAACAATAAAATAACACCAAAATATTAGATGATGAAGGTAAAAAATCTTTAAATATTAATAAACACAACACAAAAAAAACATAAACCCCCCGCCAAACTGGCTAATATAGGCCATGCTGATAGATCCTAACGGCTTGTTGTGTAAGCTTGATACCAAAAGTTTAATTAATGTGATCTCACGCCGATGTATTAGCAAAAAAGATGAAACTTTCCTACCATTTAAGGCAAAATGATCAAGCGTTGAGCAAGATTTTATAACTAATAACTTATCTGAAGGCCTATTAAACAAAGGAAGAACGCCGTAAAAAGAAGCAACGTTGTCGCTCGGTAATAGATTTTCTTTTGTAATTTAGCAACAACTGATCCAAATCAACTTTTTAACTGCGATCAGACCTATAATCCTTCATGAAAGTTATTTACTAAAGGCAACAACGCAGTCAACTCCAATAACTTCACTTGGTTTGATAGCAAGTTTCACCCTTAATAAAAAATTTTTATTTACTAGGAGTAACAAGATGACAGTTAGCAATCTTGCTGAATTAGATGCAATGGTCGCACGCGTTAAAGCGGCGCAAAAAGAATACGCAAACTATAGCCAAGAACAAGTTGATAAAATCTTCCGTGCCGCGTCTTTAGCAGCATCAACGGCTCGTATTGAATTAGCACGCATGGCTGCAACAGAATCAGGCATGGGCATCATGGAAGACAAAGTGATTAAAAACCACTTCGCTTCTGAATTCATCTACAACAAATATAAAGATGAAAAAACCTGTGGCGTGATCGAGCGTAACGACGAAGGCGGTACTATTACTATCGCTGAGCCAGTAGGCATTGTATGTGCAATCGTACCCACCACTAACCCAACTTCTACCGCCATCTTTAAAGCGCTTATCTCTTTAAAAACACGTAACGGTTGTATCTTCTCACCTCACCCACGCGCTAAAAACGCAACTAACTTCGCCGCTAAACTAGTTTTAGACGCAGCAGTTAAAGCGGGTGCGCCAAAAGATATTATTGGTTGGATTGACCAACCTTCAGTAGAGCTTTCAAATGCCCTAATGAAGCATGACGATATCGCACTTATCCTTGCAACGGGTGGTCCAGGCATGGTTAAAGCGGCTTACTCTTCTGGTAAACCAGCTATCGGTGTTGGCGCAGGTAACACACCTGTTGTTATTGATGAAACTGCAGATATCAAACGTGCTGTTTCTTCTATCTTAATGTCTAAAACATTCGATAACGGCGTAATTTGTGCTTCTGAGCAAGCTGCCATCATCGTTGAATCTGTATATGACGCAACTATCGCACGTTTCGCTAAATACGGCGCAGCGGTACTAAGCAAAGCTGACGCAGATAAAGTACGTAAAGTGCTATTAATTGACGGCGCGCTAAACGCGAAAATCGTTGGTCAACCAGCATACAAAATTGCTGAACTAGCGGGCGTTAAAGTACCTGAATCAACTAAAATCCTAATCGGTGAAGGCCTAGAAGCGTCTTACGATGACGAATTCTCTCACGAGAAACTGTCTCCTACGCTAGGTGTGTACAAAGCGAAAGACTTTGAAGACGCAGTACGCCAAGCTGGTATCGTGCTAGATATCGGCGGTGTAGGTCACACATCTGTACTTTACACAGACCAAGATGCTAACGCAGACCGCATTGCATACTTTGGCGACAAGATGAAGACTGCACGTATTCTTATCAATACGCCTTCTTCTCACGGTGGTATCGGTGACCTTTACAACTTCGAACTCGCACCTTCTCTAACGCTAGGTTGTGGCTCTTGGGGCGGCAACGCGATTTCTGAAAACGTAGGTCCAAAACACCTAATCAACAAGAAAATTGTAGCGAAGCGAGCAGAAAATATGTTGTGGCACAAACTACCAAAATCTATTTACTTCCGTCGTGGTTCATTACCAGTAGCAATGGACGACCTAGATGGTAAGAAACGTGCCATGATCGTCACTGACCGTTTCCTATTCAATAACGGTTACATCGACGACCTACGCAACATCCTTAAAGAAAAAGGCATGGAAGTGGAAGTGTTCCACGAAGTGGAAGCTGATCCTACGCTAACAGTTGTAAAAGCAGGTGCGGCAGCATGTCATAGTTATCAGCCAGACGTTATCCTTGCAGTGGGCGGTGGTTCACCAATGGATGCAGCGAAAATCATGTGGGTAATGTATGAGCACCCAGAAACTGATTTCGAAGACCTATCTATGCGCTTTATGGACATCCGTAAACGTATTTACAAGTTCCCTAAAATGGGTAGCAAAGCAGAACTAGTTTGTATCACAACGACTTCTGGTACTGGCTCTGAAGTAACACCGTTTGCGGTTGTAACAGACGATGCAACAGGTCAAAAATACCCACTAGCTGATTACGAGTTAACGCCAAACATGGCCGTTATCGACGCTAACCTAGTAATGGATATGCCTAAGTCACTATGTGCCTTTGGTGGTTACGATGCAGTAACACACGCAATGGAAGCTTATGTTTCTGTACTAGCAAACGAATACTCTGACGGTCAAGCTCTGCAAGCACTTAAGATGCTTAAAGAATACCTACCAAGCTCTTACGCTAACGGTAAAAAAGACCCAATTGCTCGTGAAAAAGTACACAACGCGGCAACTATCGCTGGTATCGCATTTGCCAACGCTTTCCTAGGTGTTTGTCACTCAATGGCACATAAACTAGGTGCTGAGTTCCACGTACCACACGGTTTAGCTAACGCGCTATTGCTAACTAACGTAATTCGTTACAACGCAACTAACACGCCAACTAAACAAACTGCTTTCTCACAATACGACCGTCCAAAAGCACGTGCTCGTTACGCAGAAGTAGCTGACCATTTAGGTCTTGGTGGTAAGAACACAGAAGAGAAGCTAAACAACCTACTAACATGGTTAGACGAGCTGAAGAAAGCAGTTAACATCCCTATGTCTATTCAAGAAGCAGGTGTTAACGAAGCTGAATTCCTAGCGAAAGTTGACGAGTTAGCGGTAGATGCGTTTGATGACCAATGTACTGGTGCAAACCCACGTTACCCACTCATCAGCGAGCTTAAAGAAGTGCTAATCGCGTCTTACTACGGTGTGCCTTACGTTGAAGGTCAAAGCGTACTGGCGAAAGAAGAGCAACCAGAAGCAAAAGCCGCTAAAGGTAAAAAAACAACTAAAGCATAAGTCATTTAAACTTATACAAAAGTTGTGAAGCTAGCCCGCTATTTAGCGGGCTTTTTTGTATTTAATATAAAGACAACTAAAATATACATAACAGTCAATAATATAAGAAATAATGACGAATCCAGAGCATTCCAAATCTAAAATCCCCGTCCAACAACTTGCCATCGGGCATTTTGTCGAGCTTCCTCTTGGCTGGAAAGATCACCCCTTTATGTTTAGCAATTTCAAGATAAAGAGCCAAGAGCAACTGACTATCTTATATTCACTAGGGCTTACTGAGGTTGAGATTAACTGGAAAAAGAGTGACAAACACCTGAAACCGCCAGTGTCTCAGGATACCGAACCAACAGAGCAGCCCACGGTTAAAAAAACCACCGCGCTCACTCCTGAACAAATGCAGCAAATACAGTCCAAACAACTTAGGCTTGATAACAAACGTGCCGAAGCCGCCTATCGACACAGTTTATCGCTATTCCACAGCGCCATGAGCAAGTTTGGCCTCTCACCCGAAGAAGCGTATTTCGATATCAAAGGCCTCATTAATGCCCTTTGTAATGATGTCTTTACTAGCTCAGAGACGAAGGTGATGCATGTTATCCAAGCGCAACCTAGTACTGATGACCTTTTTTATCACAGTTTGAATGTCACTATATTATGCTTGGTGGTTGCGAAAGAATTAGGCTGGAGTGAACAAGAAGCTCAACTGTTGTGTTTAGCGGCATTTACTCATGATGTCGGGTTGATTAAAGTGCCTTCAACCATTAAAAGGAAAATGACAGAGCTAACTAAGTCGGAAGAAAACTATTATAAAATGCACTCAACCTACAGCGTTGAGCTGATAAAAAAAGCGAACTGCTTCCCCGATGCTATTTTACCGATTATCGCCGCTCATCATGAACGATTAGATGGCTCTGGCTATCCAAAGCAAGCCACAGAAAGTACCTTAGATGAAATGACCCAGCTACTAAGCTTAGTGGATGCCTACGATAGCTATTGCTTCCCTCACCCATCAAATAAAGCCTTTACGCCGCGTAATGCCATTGCCTTGCTATTTAAGCAAAGCCAGAAGAAGTTCAACCGTGCGATGTTGGAAGTAATGGTGAAATTGCTCGGCATTTATCCGCCGGGCTCTTTAGTTGTACTAAGTAATGGCGCCCCTGCATTAGTTATCTCAACCAATAGCAATAACGCCTTGTGCCCCAATGTGTTGATGTTTGAATCTGGTAAAAACGAAAATACCGGGCTTATCTTAAACCTAGCTAAAGAGTCGTTAGACATAACTAAAGGCATCAGTTTTGATGACTTAGAAGAAGCGCCTGCACGTTACTTTAACAACCATGTACGTTATTGCTTATACTTCTCACCACAACCACCCGCACCTTAATACCTAAACCTTTAAGAGCTCTGTGAGTCGTGAGTTTCTGGGACACCATATGCTTCAATACTACTGGAAACATGAGCAAGAAACTCATTAGGTAAATTAACAATACCAGTCGAAAACAGTATTTTTTTATGGGGTCTAATCATCAGCACGACATCATGTTGCAACTGTTCGGTTTCATGTGCTTGTAACCAGTGCTCCGTATTAGATTCCAAAATCTTACGGATCACCATATCTTCAATTTCTTGAATACACTTCTTGGTTAAGAACATTCTTGAGCAAGCAATATTAGCTTTATCATCATCTCCCTCAAACACCAGTTGCTTCAATTTTTGGTTGAATAAATAACTCAACTTTGACTGCTCTGAAAAGCGATAATGACAAGGGCCTTTAAGAAAGAATTTATTGTTAGGCATTAACTCGATAAGCCCAATCATCTCAAGCGCTCTCAAATATGCATAGGTACTTGTAGGGGTGAGATCATAGGCTTTAATCATCTTATCGAGTGATTCTGGAGCCAATCGTAATTCTTGAAAAAAATCATAAAGTTCAGGGAACTGAAAGAAAACTTCATCCTGTATTTCAGTAAACAAATCATCACTTTGTGATTGCAATAACTTAGCTTGCTTAATCAACTCATCTAAGCTGAGCTCAACGACACGGCAATATTCAATTAACTTGTCTAAGGAAATAGCAGTGCTATGTAAATGACGTTTTAGTGTAGAGAGGGGAACGTCCAACTGCTGCGCAAGCTGCGCATAAGTTAGGTGACTTTCTTTAATTCGTTCTCGTAGGGCTCTTAATAAATAGTCTGGTTTTACAATATGCATTTGGCTGTTCCTAGTTCATTAAATACCTTATTTAATTTAAGAAAAATGAAATAACGGGTACTAAATGATGATGGTTCCTGTTGTTACATTATAGATTAGCCCACACCATTTTAACGATATGAAAATTTAATTTAAAAAATACAATCATGTATAAAAGACGGTTAAATCGAATTTAAGTATTCTAAAAAATAATAGATAACACTATTAGCACTAGCATTAATCCTTAATGACATTCATTCATAGCAGTAGCTTCTTTGCGATTACTTGTTTATCATCCAGAAACAGACATCAAATAAAAACAAATACACTATTGTATTAAATATAAACACACACAGATCCTAAAAATGAAACCCAAAGCAGAGTAAAAAACCATTTTAAACCGAATAAACCCGAACAAATAACAACCCAAAAACATAAAGCAAAATATATAACTAAATAAAACAAAACCAACACTATATAACTCCAAAAATACACTCATTTTTCACTTTCACACTCGAATCACCAGAAGATCCCCAAAGGTTCGCCAAGTGAACCCCTGTCTTACCAAGATAAAAAAATGTTCATTTTTCATTCATTTCAGTTTAAAAATCCCCCTTCTATTTGTATGGGCGTAGATCTATCAAGTGGAAATAGCAAGCACACATAAATAAAAAAAATCATAGAGCAGGCCAAAACATGATATGGAAATTTTCTCAAGGCATTTTGCCCGCTGCACTTTGCTGCGTACTTTCAAATAACGCATTTGCTCAGAGTAGCGAATCGACGGAATCTTCAGTGTTCGATCGCATTTCTGGCTCTATTGCGGTGGACTATTCGCGAAATGCTTATGACAGTGACAGCTATAAAGCACGCCGCTCTACAGGCATTAGCTACGGACTTAGCTACACGACTGAAAATGACATCGCATTGGGTGTGAACGGCCGTACTCAATACAGCTATGACCAAGAAATTGGCTGGTTTCCGCAGGATTACTGGCTATCTATCAGTAAAAGCAACCTCTACCAACCGACCGAATGGCTTACCATTGGCGGCGACATTCGCGCAGCCATTCCAGTGTCTGAATACTCAGACAAAACCAAACTAAATACGGCAGTACGCGGCGCGGTGACCTTTGCTGTTGATTTGTCAGCTTGGGCCGAAGGACTCTCATTTACCTTTCAACCACGTTTGCTAAAAAACTTTCATCAATACAAAACAGCCGGTGGCAGAAACTTAGTTGAATATGATGCAGGCGCATATTATGGCTTAGCGTATGACTACCAAGATTGGACGTTCTCAGCCAGCGCCATCAACAATCATACTTGGACTTATAAGGGTAACTACAACCACCCTTCTATCAGCCATCAAGAATATATCGGTTATCAAGTAACCAGCAAGGTGAGTTTAGGAGTCGGTCACACTAACAGTGTGAGCTTCTTTGATCCTTCTCGTGGTCCATCACCTGTATCACGTTTACTCGATTACAAACATTCAACTTTTTATGCACTAGCTGTTTATTCCTTTTAATAACTATAAAAGTAGAACATCGTAAACACACGAAATGGAGTTATCTATGAAACTAACTAAATTGGCTCTAAGCATTGCGCTTGGCCTATCCCTAGTTGGATGTGGTGCCGGAGATGCACCTTACGACACGTTGGTGAAAGACAAAAACGAAGTAACTGTTACTAGTCTATCTGACGAAGCGCCGATTTATGTTGATGGTGAGGTCGTTGCTGTCCCTATCCCTGGACTATGGTTATACAGACCATCGACTTCATCAGCACCAAGAAACGCAAATATGCTTTCCTATTATGAAAGTGGTGAACAGCTAGTGAAGCTGCACTTAACCCGTGACGGATTAACAGCAGTAAAAGTTGATAATGACATCGTTAGATATGTTACCGATGCAAACGGCAATAAAGTCGCAGAGACCAGTCGCTGGGAAGATCAAATTAATGCCACTCGCGTTTTCGTTATTCCCGGTGAGTACACTTCATACCGCTGTAAAGAGGATGACTACGATGAATGTACTAACGCAGAAGAAAAGGTACCCGAACTCGAATTAGAGTGGTGGGAAAGAAGTTATTTCACACCTGATTACAGCGAGTTTGAATCTTACGTAACAGATGTTAATGAACAATTTAGCAGCGATGCAAAATCCAGCGAAGTAACACATAAACAGATGGATACCAAGGGTGGTGTTATCAACCTTGAAATTCAGCGTCACTTTAAAGACGATATTGGTAAGGCTAACTTCTTCTACTCTTTGGTACGCCTCGATCTCGTATCAGATCCTCAATACACGCCGGTATATGCCTCTGTAAAAGATAAAAATACATTCGGTTTTTTCACCACGGACTTTGAAAAAGCTGACATAGCAGGCTCGATTGGTAATCAAGATACTAAAGGGTCATATGTTGCTCGATTTTCACCCAATAAAGACAGTATTGATTACTATTTAAGTGATTCATTCTTTAAGCCGGGTAACGAAAAATGGTTGCAAGCCACTAAAGAAGCGTTCGCGATCATGGCAACTCAAATGAAAGAAGCAGGAATACCGCCTCTTCATATCATCAACCCAAGCGCCCCTTCAGGCGTTGTTTCTGGCGACTTGCGTTACAATGCAATAAACCTATTTTCTGAGCCGCTCAACGTAGGCTTATTAGGCTATGGTCCATCAGCACAAAACCCACTTACGGGTGAAACAATTAGTGCTTATACCAATATGTATCCAGGCGTAATCAAATCCGGCATCTATAGACAATGGAATCAATTTGCAAGCCTATACAATGAGGGGTCACTTGGTGATCACACTAAGCTTCAAACCGAGATAAAAGAAGGTATTGCTAAAGTACAGCAAATGAAACTGGTCGAAGAAGGTGAAGTCGCTGATAAAGCAACAGATACTTATACTGGAATGATGCCTGACGACTACAGTAAAGAAATGCTAATTCGAAGCCAGCAAAACCTAGTTCGTAAATCTTTAGCTGAAGATCTTAAGAGCCACCCGGCTTATAATGAGTTAAGCACTGATGCATTAAAGCCGATTGAAGATATTCTTGCTGAAGAAAAGCGTAAAGAATTTTGGTCAAGAAACAACATGTTCTCATCTGATAACCTTTGGGTGTCGAGTACTGAGAAGAAAAGCTTACCCGGCTTTGACTTTGTCGCGGAAGGTTTTATAGATAAAACTGGAGATTTTCTCAAACCTTGGGAAGAGTTAAATGATGTTCAAAAACAAAAGGTTATTGATGTTTTTGGCGTTCATAACTACAAAACAACGTTAATACATGAAGTTGGCCACAACCTTGGCCTAAGACATAACTTTAAAGGGTCGTCAGATAAAGCAAACTTCTACAGTGAAGAAAGAGCTGCAGAGCTTGGCTTACGCGGTGCACCGGCGGCAAGCTCTATCATGGACTACGCCCCATCAGAACTTGATATCGAGCCATTGTTTGGCAGTTACGACATAGCGGCACTGCGCTATGCATACAACCGTGAAGTAGAAGACTCAACTGGCTCTTTCCACAGTCTGAAAGACTTTGATGTGAAATACAGCAACTATTTCACTCAATCTGATGCAAATTCTAAAGTAGAACGCTCTGAAATTGGTCCAATTGCACAATTGTCGCTGCATTTAGAGCAACAAGGCCCAGCCACAGAAGAAAACGCACCTATCGCACTAAGAGAATACCAGTTCTGTACCGACGGTAACGTAGGTAGCACTTGGTCTTGTGACCGATTCGATGAAGGCACAACTCCACTTGATAACGCTCGTTATCACTTTAAACGTTTTACCGACATCCACGAGCAATGGAACTTCAGAGGTGAAGATTTTAGTTTCAGAGAAAACAATACTGTTCGTCGCTATTTTTTCATGCGCAACCAACTGCAAGATGTCGCGGTCCATGGCATGAATGGTTGGGGTTTCGTTGAAGCGGCCGCTGAATTTAATGGTTGGAGTGATGGTGATACTTTTGGTACCGCTATGTGTGAAGTTCAGAACAATGGCGAGCCACGTTGGCCTGTTGCTTGTGAACAATACACTGCAGCACAAAAAGCCGGTAAGCTACTGGTCAATGTGCTGGCGACACCAGAAAAAACCTGTCAGGTTAAATTGGCAAATGGCACCTTCAAAAATTTCGAGTTAAAAGACGTTTATAGTTGGGCGGCTCGAGATTTAGGCCCAGCCCACACACTACCAACGAGCTGTTTTGACGAAACGTTAAATGATTACTTTGCTAACAATAAAGTTTACATTGATAGAGCAACACAAAGTGTAGAAATCTATGCTGAGCTTAATGGTGGGCAATTCCTTAACAACCAAACGGCTTGGTCGACTGAGAATCAAGAATACAGCGATTGGACAAACTATGATGAGATTGACGCGTTTGGTGTTTGGTTCTACCGTCCTATAGCAGCGGAACTATTAGCTAACCGAAACCTGATCATCGGTGGCAGTTCAGCCCCTATTGATATTCCATCTGTAAAAGCGAAAGTAGACGAGCTGATCAGTCACTGGCTAACAGGCTCTAATTACAGCGGTTATTTCTTTGTCGACAAAGACGGAAAGGAAGTAACTTCGATGGCCTCTTACAGCCCTGATTATACGAAACAGCTTGCGCCTCGACTATTGTGGCCTGAAAGTTCCATTATGAATTGGTTTGCACAAACTAACCTAAATCAAGAATCGAACTTAGTAGGAACCACAATAAAGCAGTTAGTGAAAAGCTTAGAAACCGAACACCCTGATAAAAAGTTCAGAACATATGAACAAATCCAGGCATTATCGGTGTTTAAGAAGCACGCAGCATCATCACCTAAAAATACACATCTGGAAATTGAGCTAAATGGTGAGGATTACACAGCTGGGCCGCTTAATAAGTTCGCTTATAGCATGATTTCTGAAGCTAAGACTTCACAGATTTTTGCTCAAGAGAAAGTGCTAGATGGACTAAGTTCATTAACGCCAATTAATGAATTTTTGACCTCAAAGGAAACAGCTTGGCAAAATGCTGTAGCCTTAGTAACGGAGCCTACAAATCAAACCAGAATAAACTCTGACCTACAGAGATCTAATCTGCAGATTGCGAATGCTGGTTTCATTATTGATGCAGCTAACTACTATAAAAAGTTCTATATGGAACAAGGCCAAAGTGAAAACGAAGCATTTGGCAGTACGTTATTGCAAACCGTTCGTGAAAGTATTAGATATCAGGTAATTACATCTGCCGTAGATAGTGATAGTTGTATGTTTGCGCTAAAAGACCACACTTGTATTGTAAATAGTCGTGGCACAATAATGCGAGTAGCAGAGAACTTGGTGGCATACCCATTTGACCAAAGCCCTGAGTATGTAGCTGATGCGATAAAGGTCAGTAATGCTTACACAAGCAATTTCCTAACAACGGAAAATTTGGCTAACCCTCTATTTCCGATTAATGCTAAAACTCTTGAAGCATACCGGAGCGGTGGTTTTGAAGAACTTAAGTATAAGCAAATCAAAATGTTGGATAAGTTAGCGGTTGAATATTATTAATCCGCCAATTTAGCTTAATATTATAACTCTTCATTAACTTGAATATAAAAAGCCAGCTAATCTCTAGCTGGCTTTTTTATACAATAAATTTATCCCTCTCTCACCAACATTTAACTCCTTGCAGACCTCTTAATGCTGTATACTTCGCGGCCGTCTTAATCGACAACTTTTTAACATAGTGCAGATTTCACTCAAACTTGTTTGTCATCTGAATGCTTATTTTTAGCTACATAGAGGAACTTGTTTTTGATCTCCACCGCAAACATCACCATGCAATTTGGCCCAGAGCCGTTATTTGAAAATATCTCCGCTAAGTTCGGCCACAACAATCGTTACGGCTTAATTGGCGCCAATGGCTGTGGTAAGTCGACCTTTATGAAGATCTTAAGTGGTGAGCTGACGCCCTCTTCAGGTAATGTGTCTATCACACCGGGCTTAAAAGTGGGCACGCTGAGCCAAGACCAATTTGCCTTTGAGCAATACAGTGTTATTGATACTGTGATCATGGGTGACGTTGCACTGTGGAAGGTCAAACAAGAGCGAGACCGCATTTACGCTAAGCCTGACATGACCGAAGCCGATGGTATGCGTGTCGGCGATTTAGAAAGTGAATTTGCCGAAATGGACGGTTACAGCGCCGAAAGTCGCGCCGGAGAGATCTTACTTGAAGCAGGCATTGAAGAATCATTTCACTACGGTTTGATGCAACAAGTAGCGCCAGGCTGGAAGCTGCGTGTACTTCTCGCGCAAGCGCTGTTCGCCAATCCTGATATCTTGCTACTTGATGAGCCAACCAATAACTTGGACATCCATACCATTACTTGGTTAGAGAATGAACTAAATAAACGTAAATCTACCATGATCATCATTTCGCACGACAGGCACTTCCTGAATGCGGTATGTACCCATATGGCCGATATTGATTATGGTGAACTGCGTATTTATCCGGGTAACTATGAGTACTTCCTTGAGCAATCAAGCTTACTACGTGAGCAATTATTGGCAGGCAACGCGAAAAAGAGCGCCGAAATTGATGAGCTACAAGACTTTGTCAATCGCTTTGGCGCTAACGCATCTAAGGCGAAGCAAGCCAGCTCACGCGCGAAAAAACTCGATAAAATCAAGCTCGATGAAGTGAAGTCATCAAGCCGGATTATGCCGTCTATCAGCTTTGCGCCGGGCAAGAAAATGCATCGCCAAGCACTGATTTTAGAAAACCTCGCCCATGGTTTTGATGAAGGGTTACTGTTCCAAGGCGGCGATTTAATTTTAGAAGCCGGTGCCAAACTTGCCATTATCGGTGAAAACGGCGTTGGTAAAACCACATTTTTACGCTGCTTAGTCAACGAGTTAAGCCAAAAAGAAGGCGTCGTTAAGTGGTCAGAAAATGCCTCTATTGGCTATTGTCCACAAGACAGCGGTAAAGAATTTGATAATGACTTAACCTTAATGGACTGGATGTCGCAGTGGCGTAGACCGATACACAACGATTTAATGGTGCGAGGCATGTTAGGCCGTTTATTATTTACCGATGATGATGCCAACAAAAAAGCCCGCAACTGTTCAGGTGGAGAAAAGAACCGCTTACTGTTTGGCAAGTTAATGATGCAAGACATTAACGTGTTGATCATGGATGAGCCGACTAACCACATGGACATGGAAGCCATCGAAGCCCTTAATAGCGCCCTTAAGGCCTTTGAAGGCACCTTGATATTTGTCAGTCATGACCGTGAATTTGTCTCTTCACTGGCCACGCGTATTATCGACATTAAGGATAAACAAGTGGTTAACTTTCAAGGTACTTTTGACGAGTACCTATCGAGCCAGCAAGAAGCGAAGAAAGTCGCTTAGTCCTAGCCTGAAATAAAAGGCATAGTGCGGAAGCTATGCCTTTTATCAAAACATGAAACACCTTACAGATGTGCCTCTCGTTCCTCAATACATTCATAGGAGCCCATTTCAAATTCCCGACAAATCCACGGCCTCAGCTCATAAATACTGCACATCATGGTGTCGCGATCGAGCGCCGAGCACCAACCATCTTCTAGCCTTAACATGGTTTCACCGCCCCAAGAGTCCACCGCTATGTGCTCTTCGGGGACGCCAGTATCTGAGATAATCATCACTTCAAGTCGGCAGCAACAAGCTTGACAATTGGCGCAGGTGATTTCGGGGGCGGACAGGTTTATTACATCGATAGACATTAACAGTGGCCAGTAACTTAAACTCTCTCATATTACGCCGATAGTGCCGGAATATGAATCGTTATCTCAACTAACACTGAGAGCCAGTAATCACTTGCACCTCTATTTCAGGTGTAGAAAACAAAGCCGCGATAGCGCTCTGAATGCCAAGGGCTTGCTCTGACAGCACCATACTCGGCTTATTCGTACTTTCAGTTTGCTCAGGCAATAGCGGTAAATGGATAAAACCCACCTGCACTTCCCTATCGCGCTGTGAATGCAGCAGCGCATACAACACGTGATTACAAACAAAGGTACCGGCCGTATTGGAAATACTGGCTGCAATCCCTTTTTTTACAATAGCCTGGCGCATGTGTTTGATAGGTAAGGTACTAAAATATGCTGCCGGGCCATCCTCAACAATCGCTTGGTCTAACGGTTGTTGTCCCGCATTATCGGCAATCGGAAAATCATCTACATTAATCGCCACGCGCTCAAGAGTAATGTCAGGGCGACCTGCGGCTTGGCCCAGTACAATCACTACATCAGCTTGATATCGGTCGATTAATTGCAATAACTTAGCATGAGCCTTTTGCCCTACGACGGGTATTTGATGGCAATAGATTTGACCGCCCGCTAAGCTCAAATTGGCCAATGTGGGTAAGATTTGGCTGGCAGGGTTAACAGTTTGTCCGTTAAACGGTTCAAAACCCGCCACTAAAATCGTTTTCATAGTCATACTTCAACTAACGTTAAGCATAAAAAAACGCCGCCCAACAAAAATGTTCGACGGCGTCAAGGACAACTGGCTCTAAGGGCTTGGCGACACCAAGTGACAAGAGGCTTGATGGCCGTTTTCACCTACGCTTACCAGCTCAGGTCGCTGCTCGCGACATAAATCCGTGGCGTGCATACAACGGGCATTGAAATGGCAGCCAGCAGGTGGATCCATCGGTGAGGGTACGTCCCCTTTGAGGATAATGCGTTTGTTACGTAAACGCGGGTTAGGGATTGGAATAGCCGAGATCAACGCTTGAGTATAAGGGTGCTTTGGCTCTTTATATAAGGTCTCTGCATCACCAATTTCAACAATTTTGCCTAGGTACATCACCGCAATACGATCGGAGATGTGTTTAACTACCGACAAATCATGGGCAATAAATATCAGTGCTAAGTTCATCTCTTGTTGTAAATCGAGTAACAGATTCACGATTTGCGATTGCACTGACACATCCAATGCTGAAACCGCTTCATCACAGACAATAAGTTTGGGTTTTAACGCAATAGCACGAGCAATACCAATGCGCTGACGCTGGCCACCAGAAAACTCATGAGGGTAGCGATCGGCTGCGGTTTTTGGCAAGCCCACTTTCACTAATAGATCTTCTACCCACATGCGGCGCTCTTCTGGCGTACCAATGCCGTGGATCTCAAACGGCTCAGCCATAATGCCGCCAACGGTGTGGCGCGCATTTAAGCTTTCCATTGGGTCTTGAAAGATGATCTGCATTTCTTTACGCAAATCAGCCATCTCTCTAACGGGCAAGTCAGTAATATCACGCCCTTCAAAGAATATTTTGCCTGAGGTGGGTTCATATAGCTTAAGTAACGTCCGGCCTACCGTACTTTTACCACAGCCCGATTCACCCACCAGCCCTAATGTTTCGCCAGACTTAACGTCTAAACTGATGCCATCAACGGCATACACGTACTTATTTTTAGAAAACAGACCTCCGCCAATAGCAAAGTGCTGCTTAAGATCGCGAATCGATAATACAACATCACTCATTAGCTTAACTCCTTTAGCCTTAGGCAACTCACCATATGATCCTCAGCCACCATTTCTGGCTGCGGCGTTTGGCTTTCACACTTATCTTGCCGATCAGGACAGCGATTGTAAAAGCGGCAACCTTTAGGCATATCCGCCAGTGAGGGCACTGAGCCTTCAATGGTGTTTAACCGTGTTTTTGGTTTGTCATCAAGGCGAGGGATCGAGTTAAGCAAACCACGGCTGTATGGATGACGAGGGTTTTCAAATAGCTCGAACACGTTGGTTTTCTCGACAGCTCTACCAGCATACATCACTACCACTTCATCACAAATTTCCGCCACGACGCCTAGGTCGTGGGTAATAAAGATGATGGCCATGCCAGTTTCTTGCTGTAAGTCTTTCATCAAGCTTAAAATTTGCGCTTGGATGGTCACATCTAATGCTGTGGTTGGCTCATCAGCAATCAAAATATCCGGCTTACACGCAAGGGCAATGGCAATCATTACGCGCTGGCGCATCCCGCCAGAAAGCTCATGAGGATAAACATCAAAGCGTTTTTCAGGCGCCGGAATGTCTACTTTTTTCAGCATTTTAATCGCTTCAATTTTGCGCTGTTGCTTGTTAAATTCAGGGCGATGTAAGCGGAACACTTCACAAAGCTGATCACCAATAGTATGCACTGGATTCAATGCGGTCATTGGCTCTTGGAAGATCATCGCGATGCGGTTGCCACGCATTTCATAAAGCTTTTCTGGCGGTAACTTAGTCACATCTTGGCCTTGATACAGCACTTCGCCACCGGTCACTTGGCCATGAGGACGCGGTAATAGGCCCATGATTGATAGCGATGTGACACTCTTGCCACAACCCGACTCGCCCACGATGCCAATAGTTTGGCCGCGTTTAGCTTGAAAGCTTACGCCATCAAGCACTTTCACTGGGCCTTGCTCCGTAGTGAAGGTCGTCTCTAACTGACGAACATCTAGTACCACTTCACCTAATAAAAGCGTA
The DNA here is from genome assembly GCF_021295315.1 of Motilimonas cestriensis. Lineage (GTDB taxonomy): Bacteria > Pseudomonadota > Gammaproteobacteria > Enterobacterales > CBDFNC01 > Motilimonas > Motilimonas cestriensis. Next base: position 350,382 of record NZ_JAIMJA010000001.1, read on the forward strand.
CGCTCTTCTCGCTCTGTCATTGAGCTTTGGTTAGATTTTAAAGGTTTCATCTATCTTCAACTCCGGCTCAAAAGTTTTACGCTTTTTCTTGGCTCTTAACACGGCTTTTTTCTCTTCTTCGTCAATCCAGAACAGACCAAAAGTAGTGGCCCCACTTAGACGAAACATTTCACGCGAAGAGCGAGTAATCGGCACTTCAGGTAAATGGACCCAGCGCCAATGTGCCGCTCGAGAGGTAGACTCTTGGTAACCGGGAATAAACATCGCTTGTTCATGCAATATATGTTGGATTTGTTTGGCTTGCTTAATACGCGTATCCACATCAAATTCGGTGCGATAAGCTTCTATTAATTTATCCAACTCAGGATCCGCAGTGTTGGTGGTGTTATTTGTATTGTTTTGCCCGACATGAATAGAATGGAAGAACTGCCAATAAGCCGGCGCCAATACGCCCACTCCCCATCCACCCCAATAGGCTTGGTGCTTATTCTCGCCAACAGTACGAATACGGGTAGTGAAGTCCACTTTATTAAGCACTAAATCGACACCGGCTTTTTTCGCTTCTTCACGTAAAATAACCATCAAATCGTTACGCTCATCACCGCTATACATCAGCTCTACCGATAGGGTTTGACCGTTTTTAACGCGGGTCCCCACATCGTTTCGCTCAGCCCAACCCGCTTTTGCAAAATATTCCGCGGCCTTTTTCAAATCAAACTCGCGCGGTTTTATATCCGCTTGATATTCACCATTCCCCGACGTGAACTGTGGTAGACGCTGTACATCGCCACGCAGCGCTTTATCAATGCCTTTTTGCATGTTGATCGCGTGTTGCAAACCAAGGCGCACGTTAATGTCAGACAGAATTGGCGACTGAGTATTAAGGTAAATGCCCCAAGGAATACGAGGCTTGTCGTTATACGCTAGCGTGCGCTTAATATAACCGTTAGCAAACTCTCGTTTTTTGGTTTTTTCGTGCCAGTAAATCGGCTCTGGCATTTCGAAGGTATCTAGCTTGCCTTTTAAAAAAAGCTTATAAGCAATGGCTTTATCACGGATCACCTTGATGCGAATTTTGTCGACATTAAAGCGGTTTTTCTGGAACTTTAAGTCCTTTGCCCACCACTCTTTATTGCGCGTAAGGGTAACGGTTTTACCTTTTTTAAACTTAGATAAAATGTAAGGCCCAGTATTCGGTGCCACTTCCCAGTTGGCTTCTTTCACCCAGTTTTCACCAATACGGCCCTTATAAAAGTGCTCTGGCACTGGTGTGATGCTGGTTGAGCCAATTAGCTCTCGCTTTTCTTTCGCTTCACCCAGGGTCACTGAAATGGTGTAATCATCATACTTGGTCACGTTCACCAATTGATTGGTGTAATATTCGTGGTACCAGGGCGCCTTAATATTAGGATTTAGGTGAAACTCGCGCGCATAAACAAAATCATCTGCTGTTACTTTTTCGCCGTCAGACCAACGCGCATTAGGGTTCAGTTTAAAATAAACCGTTTTAAAATCATCTTTCACCGCCCAATCCGTGGCAATTTGCGGAATGTATTCTTTCGTATTGGGGTGAAGCATCGTCAACCCCATTTGATTAGCTAGAATATACTCACGAAACTCACCGTTGGAGTTTGGTCCAACCACGCGAAATGTCGGCGGGTAACTATCAGCAAACAGACGCAATGTACCGCCTTTTTTAGCTTGGTCCGAGGCAAATACTGGCTGATCATTATTATTTTCCCAAACCAAGTTTCCCGGTAATTCGGCGCTATAAGCCGCAGCAGTAAATAGGCTGGCGATAGCAAAAACGGCATGATGTAATCTAAGACTTAACTTCATAATCTGTCCTTTTACTTGTTCTCCATAACGCTGTTCGCCAACGAGCAAAAATGGCGATAGCGGCGGTTAATCTGGCGCTTAACACTCACTTGACGCGCCAGCTCACCTCGTTAGATATATTTAGTATGCTTTTTCGGGTCAAACGCTTCGCGAATGGCTTCACCAACAAAGGTAACCATGGTGAGCACCAATACAATGGCGGTTACCACCGAGGCCACAATCCACACCGCGTCTAAATTATCCTTACCTTGCGACAACATCTCCCCCCAACTCGGCGTTGGCGGCGCAAGTCCCAAGCCTAAGTAGTCTAATGAGGTAAGTAAGGTTAAATTACCCACGATAGTAAATGGTGCCATCGTCACTATCATCATCAAGGTATTAGGCATGATATGTTTAAAAATAATCCGCGCAGTGGATGCCCCTTGCGCTTTCGCAGCCATCACGTATTCACGCGCCTTTTCTTTATAGGTCAAGGTACGCATATACCAAGTCATCGCGGTCCAGTTAAACATCACAATGATCATGACAAAGAGCCAGAAGTTAGAGCCAAATATCGACACGATGATCATGATCACATAGATACCCGGTAGTTGGCTCCATATCTCAATGATACGTTGACCGAACAAGTCGACCTTGCCACCCCAGTAGCCCATAAAACAGCCTACCGTGACACCAATGGCATAACAGATCGCCATCACCAAAAAGGCAAAACCCATGGCTAAACGAAAACCATAGATCAACCGCGCAGCGACATCACGGCCATAAGTATCGGTGCCGAGGTAATGCTTATCTTCGAAAGAAGGTGCCGTTGGTGGGTATTCGTCTTCCGAATAAGTATTTTCAAATGGGTTATAAGGAATGATCGGCATCACTATCCAGTTATCGCCGCCGCCTTGCTCAAATTGCAATTGCAGTTCGCGATACTTGGTTTCGTAAGCGTAATCAAGGCCAAATGTTTTCCCCGGATAAACATCGCTGTAAGTTGGGAAGTACCAATTGCCTTCGTAGCTCACCACTATGGCACGGTTGTTTACCCACAGCTCAGCAAAGGCTGACAGCATCATTAAAATAAATAGAATGATGGCGGAGTAATAACCGCGTTTAATAGATCGAAAACGATTAAGTTTTTTCAGGGTTAATGGATTTAATTTCATGTCATCTACTTCCCAAACTTAACGCGTGGATCGACTAACGCAACACAGATATCCGACAAGATATTCCCGATCATCATGGCAATAGAGGTCATCACCAAAATGCCCATCACCACTGGGTAATCGCGCTGCAGTATCGCGTCGTAACCCAATAAGCCAATACCGTCGATATTGAATACGGCTTCGATAAGGAATGAACCGGCAAAGAACACACTCACTACCGCACCAAAGTGGCTAGCAATAGGGATTAAGCTATTACGTAATGCATGTTGTTTTAATGCTTTGTCAAAAGGCAAGCCTTTGGCAATCGCAGTACGGACATAGTCTGCCGACAGGTTTTCCATTAACGAGTTTTTCATGGTCATGGTTAAAATGGCAAAGTCGCCAATGGCGTAAGCCATCAAGGGCAACACGGCATGCCAGAGGATTTCGTAAATCTGTTCGCTAAGCGTTTCTAAGTCCTCGAATTCATCACTGACAAAACCGCCAAATGGAAACCATTCCAGCTGGAATGAAAATACCGTTAACAGCAAAATGCCGACCACAAAACCGGGCAGCGCAAAGCCGACAAATATCGCAATGGAGGATAAATTATCAAACCAGCTACCATGATAGCGTGCCTTGGCTATCCCTAAGGGAATGGAGACGCCATAACTAATAAGAAATAGACAAACGCCATAAAAGGTTGAAACAGGGAGACGATCAAGAATCAAATCGAGTACTGGATCTTGATAAAAGGTCGATGCACCTAAGTCACCTTGCAGTAACTTTCCCATCCAGTCGACGTAAGCCTGCCAAACGGGTTTATCCATGCCATAAAATGCACTTAGCTCCGCTAATTGCTCTTCTGACAATGAATTGTTGCTCATGCTGCTGCCTTGAGACAAGCTCATTTGCTGCATTTCAGCAATGGCGCGTTCCATTGGCCCACCGGGCACAAAACGAGTAATGGTAAATACCAATACGGTGATACCAATAAATGTAGGGATAACCAGCAATAAACGCCGGATAAAATAGGCTAGCACAACCCTCTCTCCTTTTTGAGCTAATGGTTCGTTATGAACCAGTACTGCCGACTCAGAGCAAACAATTATGTTGCCTGATAAAGCTTAACCGAGCACCATCCTGACCACATTGACTCATACCATGCCAAAATGTGAATCAGCTCTGCCGACTCAGACCAAACAACTAAGTAGCCTGATGAAACTAAAGTGAACATCCTCCTGATCACTTTAGAATTGGCGCATTCTAGCACGTCATTTCCTTTGCCTTACTGCGGTCACACCTAAAACCTCACTGCGCGATACGCAGAGTATCAGTAAATGATCCCAGTTATGGGCTATAAAGTTAATCGGACGAAAAGCAAGGGACAAAATCGCGTTTATACCACATAATCGACTATTTATAAGTGACAATAATTCTCAATTAACACTTATGAATCACGCTGCTCTGGCCTCACTGAGTGCGCCTCTAGAGCTTATTAATAGACACTTTGTTAACTCAATGCGCCTAGTGTTAGGCCTTAATTGATCCAATTTGGCATTATCCCACTAGATTGATAGGCATCTGTTTCTCGATTTTGGTAATACGGATAACCAGTTAGCCTTTATATGGAGTACACATGGAACAAGATAACTATTTATGGCTAGAAGAAGTGGAAAGCCAACTTGCGTTAGATTGGGTAAGGGAACAAAACCAACGTAGCCAAGCCGAGTTAGAGCAAATCCCCGTATTTAAGCCATTTCAAGATGCGATCTTAAGCAGCTTAGAAAACGACCAAAAAATCCCTTATGGCACGCGCCGCAACAGCGATTACTTCAACTTTTGGCAAGATAAAGACCATGTTAAAGGCATATGGCGTAAAACCGCTTTTGCCGATTTTGTATCGGGCACACCACGCTGGCAAACCTTGCTTGATCTTGATGCCTTGAATAAACAAGAGCAAGCGAATTGGGTTATCGGCGCCATTGATGTGCTAGCACCAGAGCATAACAAAGCCTTGATTAAACTGAGTCCGGGGGGCAGTGATGCTGGGATTGTCCGCGAATTTGATCTGGTCTCTAAAACATTCCTGAGCGATGGCTTTCACTTACCTGAAGCCAAGAACATGGTCACTTGGGTTAATGAACAGCAAATAATAGTGGCAACGGATTTTGGCCCAAACAGCCTGACAGATTCAGGCTATCCGGCACAAGTTAAGCTATGGCACCGCCAAACTTCTCTTAATGATAGTAAGTTATTACTTACCATTCCAACCTCGGAAATGGGCCTTTTCACCTTCCGTTTAGAGCAAGACGATCAATCATACACGGGCGTGAGTCGCTGTATTGATTTTTTCCATCACCGCACTTATATCCTTGTAAGTCAGCAATTAATCGAGCTGCCCTTACCTGAACAACATGATATTCAAGGCCTATTTAACGACCATTTACTGGTCAGCTTAAAGGCCGATTGGCTTGGATTCAAACAAGCCGATTTAATTGCACTGCCAATGGCAAGCCTATTGTGTCAGCAACCTGAGCCGACCCTAGTCTATCGCCCTAGTAGTAAAGCGGCGATCCAGCGTGTCACGCCGGCCAAAAACGTACTCTATGTTGAGCTGCTTGAAAACGTCAGTTCGCGTTTACTTTGCCTAGACAAAAATTGGCAAGTCAGTGATCTCACGCCACAAGCAAACTTAAGTTTATCGGTCATTGATGCCAGCGAAGAAGACGACAGCGTGCTGGTTAAGGCCGAGGGCTTCCTGCTGCCTGAATCGTTGTTTTTGCTCGCGCCAAATCAACCACCACAAATGTTGCGCCAATTAGCGCCACAATTTAATGCCAGCGACCTGCAAGTAGAGCAACACTGGGTTAACTCAAAAGACGGCACACAAGTCCCCTACTTCCTGATTGCGAAAAAAGATCTGGAGCTCAACGGTACGACCCCCACTATTTTGTATGGTTATGGCGGCTTCGAAATTGCATTAAAGCCAAGCTATCTTGCGCATGCGGGTAAAACTTGGCTCGCACAAGGGGGCGCATATGCCATCGCCAACATCCGCGGAGGTGGCGAGTTTGGCCCGGCTTGGCATCAGGCAGCTCTCACTCATCAGCGCCAACGCGCCTATGATGACTTTTTTGCTGTTGCAGAAGATTTAATCAATCGTAAGGTGACCCAACCAAAACACCTTGGCGCAATGGGCGGCTCAAATGGCGGCTTGTTAATGGGGGTATGCTTGACTCAACGCCCTGAGCTGTTTAATGCTATCAATATTCTGGTACCCTTACTGGACATGAAACGCTTTCATCTACTTTTAGCCGGTGCCAGTTGGATGGCAGAATATGGCAATCCTGATATTGCAGAAGATTGGGCAGTTATCAAAACCTACTCGCCTTATCAAAACTTAGTTACCAATCGCCACTATCCAAAAGTGTTGTTGAGAACGTCAACCAAGGATGATCGCGTTCATCCTGCCCACGCCCGTAAGCTGGCAGCTAAAATGGCGGAGCTAGGCCACCCATTTTTCTACTATGAAAATATAGAAGGTGGCCATGCTGGCGCGGCAGATTTAAAACAAAGCGCCTACACCAAAGCCATGGATTTTGCCTACTTCTGGCATCGCCTAGGCCACGAATAAAACACGCTAATAATTAAAACCTAATCCGCTGGTGAGACCAATCTAGCCTCACCATGTAATACAACGAAATAAACTGAGTGGTAATATGAATTTTATTTTTGCAACACCAGAACAAGCCACAACGGGCACCCTTGTGGTTCCTGTATTTAAAGACGATCTTAGCGCCCTCTCGGGTTTATCGTCCGAAGTGCAAATAAAAGCCTTAATTGAACAAGAGCAAATCAGCACCAAAGCCGGAGTTGTTACTCCCTTTTTCAACACAGAGCAGTCGCTGGTGCTTGTTGGCGCTGGCAAACGTGAAAAATTCAGTGAAAATGAACTACTCAAATTAGTACAAAGCTTAGCGGTCGCACTAAAAGAGAGCCAAACTCAAGTCAGTTTATTAGTTGATGTCTTAGTGCCAGCAAAACGCGATATTGACTGGACCCTTACGCAGATCACGCAACAATGGTTAAGCAGCTTATACAGCTATGACATCACTAAATCAGAAAAAGCGCCAGCCACTAAAACCGAGTTATTGGCTTTTGTCACCACCAATGCCAATGATGCTGCCGTCACTTTAGGGCAAGCCATCGCCAATGGAATGAATGTCACCAAAGAGCTGGGCGATTTGCCTTCAAATATTTGTACACCGACCTACCTTGCCGAATTTGCCGCTAAGCTGGCTGAGCAGCACAACGAGTTTGAAATAGAAGTGCTTGAAGAAAGTGACATGGAAGCCTTAGGCATGGGCTCATTCCTGTCCGTATCAAAAGGCAGCGATGAAGCCGCCAAGCTGATTGTGCTGCAATACCAAGGCGGTAAGGCCAATGAAGCCCCGCACGTATTAGTTGGTAAAGGATTAACCTTTGACAGTGGTGGCATTAGCTTAAAGCCGGGCGCTGGCATGGAAGAAATGAAGTACGACATGGGCGGCGCAGCGGCCGTGCTGGGTACCATGCACACCCTATCCGAACTTAAACCCGCGTTAAACGTGGTTGCTATCATCGCCGCAGCCGAGAACATGCCTTCGGCACGTGCCTCTAAGCCGGGTGACGTGGTCACCAGCATGAGCGGTAAGACCATTGAAATCATCAATACTGACGCCGAAGGCCGCTTAGTATTAGCTGACGCTCTCACCTACGCAGAGCGTTTTAACCCCGCTAGTGTGGTTGATATTGCGACATTAACCGGTGCGGTGATCGTCGGTCTAGGGGTGCACCCCACAGCGGTTTATGCTAATGATGATAGCTTAAGCAACGAGCTGTTAGCGGCGGGTAATGAGTCTTGGGATCGCGGTTGGCCAATGCCATTGTGGGATGATTACGCGGCTGAAATTACCTCACCGTTTGCTGATTTACGCAATACCGGCTCAATTGCTCGCGCAGGTGGCTCGATCACTGCAGCGATGTTCCTAAAAGCCTTCGCTGAAAAATACACCTGGGCACATTTAGACATCGCGGGTACAGCGTGGCAAGGCAGTAAAGGCTCAACGGGTCGTCCGGTGCCAATGCTGACGCAATACTTACTTGCAAAGCAAGCAAAGTAAGATCTATTCGCTCAGCTTATTGAAACCATAGGCTGAGCTTAAATAGCTGAAATAACACAGCAGTTAGCCACTCGGTTGACTGCTTCTTGATCTATTGTAGTAGTTTCGTGCTTTTTTCTTCCCCTTCGTGACTTCATTATCCTGCTTAACCTGTGCATAATAGCGCCGTTAAGGAGAATTAAATGACCCGCTGCCACTGTGGTAATGATTTACCGTATGAAAAATGCTGCCAACCGTTACATTTAGGTGAACTTGCAGCCCCCACTTGTGAAGCGCTAATGCGCTCGCGTTTTAGTGCTTATATCGAGCAATTAGGGGAGTATTTATTTAACACTTGGCACCCCGATTTTCGTGCCGACTTAACACCCGAACTATTAGCTCAATCAGGTAAAGAAACCGATTGGCGCAGCTTACAGATTTTCGCCAGCCAAGGTGGGCCGAATGACAACCAAGGCACGGTTGAGTTTCGCGCTTGGTTTATAGCGGACAATACACTGCAATATCATCACGAAGTGTCAAACTTTACGCGTGTTGCAGGCGCTTGGGTGTATACCGACGGGGCATTTAATCCTAATAAAAAATCGCTGCTACCGGGGCGTAATGATCCTTGCCCTTGTATGAGTCAGAAGAAATTTAAAGCCTGTTGTGGCAAATAATTAATTAAAAACAATTTGAGTTGAGCACTAAGATGGAACGTAAAATACTGTTAACCGATTGCCAAGATCAAAAAGGCCTAATCGCGCAAATCACCAATATTTGTTACAAACACCAGCTAAATATCATTAAAAACAACGAGTTTGTGGATAACGATTTCGGCCGTTTCTTTATGCGTACCGAGCTAGAAGGCCACTTTAATGATGCGACCTTTTTAGCCGATATTGATTCAGCACTGCCGAAAGGCGCCAACCGCAACTTAGTTCAAGCTGGCCGTAAACGCATTGTAATTATGGTGACCAAGGAAGCTCATGCCCTTGGTGATATCTTAATGAAGCAAGCTTACGGCGGCATGGATGTTGAGATTGCAGCAGTGATAGGTAACTACGATGCATTGGAAGACTTAGTGACTAAGTTTGATATTCCTTATCACACCGTGAGTCACGAAGGCTTATCTCGCCCTGAGCACGAAGCCAAAATTGTTGAACTGATCAATCAATATGAACCAAACTATGTCGTGTTAGCGAAGTACATGCGGATATTAACGCCGGAGTTTGTGGCTAACTACCCCAATAAAATCATCAATATACACCATAGCTTCTTACCTGCTTTTATCGGTGCCAGCCCGTATAAACAAGCGTTCGATCGCGGCGTTAAAATCATTGGCGCGACCTCGCACTTTGTTAACAACGACCTAGATGAAGGCCCTATCATTACCCAAGACGTGATCCACGTTGATCATAGTTTTAGTGCGCAAGACATGGCAAAAGCAGGTAAAGACGTGGAAAAGTTAGTATTAACGCGCGCATTGTCGCTGGTGTTAGATGAGAAAGTGTTTGTTTACGGCAATAAAACCGTGGTATTCAGATAATCGTTTTCAACAACAAAACAAGGCCTGTTCAATCAGGCCTTTATTACGCCACCAAATCCAGTTTGTTAAGCTTTAACTCTTTATTGTAATCAAAGCCTTCAATAATCTGATTCATACTTATGTCGTCATATTTAACAGGCTCTGGCACGATTTTGTTTAACTTTTCCATCCACTGCAAGCGCGCTTTAAGACTAACGTTATCTAATACTTCTTGGCCCAAACCGCCAGTAGGATCGTTTTGACATAAAGGCGTCGGTTGTAATAACTGCTGTAAACGGACACTCGCATTCAGGCCTTGTGCTGTTAACTCGCTGAACGACTTAGCTCTATCCGCTGAAATACCAGGACCACGAATCGGAACAGGCTTACCTAGACCAAATTCAGCCCGTAAATCAGCCTCTGGTTTTTTCATCATTGGTTTATCAGCTAAACCAAATTGAGGCAACTCAGGTACGTCAGCGCAAAGCATGCTTAGCAACAACGAGAACTGCGCTCGATGTCCGTGATGAATGGCTTGGTTAAGGCTTTGCCCTAACTGCAATTCATCGGTAAGCAAATGTTGGCGAATTTGTCCTGATATCATCTCATCACGCAAGTTAGCAAGGTTAAGATTTATATCGGCGTAACCAAAGAAAACATGAATAAATATTTATCTTCACTTTATAATGCAAGCTGTACCTTTTTTTGACTACACTTTTGTGGCTGGCTTAAATTGAAAAAGCACTGAATAAAACTAGGAAACACCATTGGAATCAGAAGTTTATAGTTACCACAAAAAGAAAGTGCTAATCGTTGACGACCAACGCGCTTTCCAAGTCATGTTAAAAGCCATGCTCACTAACTTAGGCTGCGGCTCTGTTTATTTTGCCGATACGGCTGAAGCCGCAGTAAAGCTATGTCGTGAAATCCCCTTTGACTTGCTGTTAGTCGACTATAACTTAGGCTCAGGTAAAAATGGTCGCCAGTTACTCGAATACCTGCGTAACCACAATCTAGTCAGCGTTGATGCGATCCTATTTATTGTAACAGGCGATAACTCTCGTTCGATGGTACTCACCGCCCTGGAACTTGAGCCAGATGATTATTTGATGAAACCCTTCTCGGGTCATCAGTTAGATACTCGAGTGCAACGTTGCTACCGGAAAAAAGCCGATTTAGTCGATATTTATACCGCCCTAAGGGAAAAAGAATACGATAAAACAGCCGCTTACTGCCGACGTAAACTTAAAGAAGATACGCGATACAAAAATTACTGCCGTAACTTAATGGCTGAGATGCTGATCCGCACAGAGCGCTACGATTCGGCGCAAGTCTTGCTAGAAAAAATTGTTGAACAACGCGAGTTTACTTGGGCCTGTATTACCTTAGGTAAAGTGTATTTTCTGCAAGAAAAGTACGACAAAGCGATCACCACCCTCGAGAAAGTGATCAAATCTAATGCCTTACTGATTGATGCCTATGAATGGTTAGGACGAGCTTATGAGGCCAAAGGTAATCCAGAAAAAGCACTGAGCATAGTCACTCGGGCGGCAGAGTTAGCCTATCACAGCATTGATAGGCATAAACTGTTAGCGCGCCTTGCCACCGATGCTCAAGAATTCGACATGGCAAAAGACAGCTTTGGTGCCATTTTGCAGCTTTCGCGTAACTCGTTTTACCCGGCTGTTGAACATTTAGCCAACTACGTGCGCAGTATTTTAGAAGCAGCAAAACACACGGAAGATCCTCATCGTAGAAATCGTATCCTACAAGATGTGCATTCTGCTTTATTTAAAGGACGCCATGAAGAAGGTCGCCAAGAAGATTTTGATTTTGATATGTACGAAAATATTTGCCACGCCCGCGTACATGAAGCCAAAGGTGAAATGCTAAAAGCTAAGCGTACCTTATTACATGCTATTGAACCTATTTTAGAGCAGCATGATGATGCATCTACCGCCATTTTAGCAGAGTCAATGTTAGCCTTAGCGGGCATCGGTGAATATGAGTATGCCGAGGTAATGGCCGATACCTTAGCGACACGCGATGTACTTGATGATGTCACCAGTAAAACATTGGAAAAAGTCTCTCAAGGTGAAATGAAAGACACCTTAGCAGCGTTTAAAGATCTTAATAAAATGGGTAAACAAGCTTACGAACATGGCGATTATGAGGCCGCGCGTGGCTATTTTGATCGCGCCTTGAAAAAAGCGCCTATGAACTCAGGCGCGGCGGTTAATAAACTTCAAGCCAGTATAAAATTGTTAATTGCCGATAAAAAACAAGCGCGCAAGTACATTGAAGAGTGTGAAAGCTGTATCAATACACTTGAAGGGGTGCCGTTGTCTGGCGCGCACAGAGAACGATTTTTAGCCTTAAAGGCTGATTTTCATCAAGCGGCTAAAATGCCGGGGAAAAAATAACACAGCAAAAAGCAGGTAATATTTTTTATTTATTACCTGCTGAATGTTTACTGCTAACGGCTTTGCCCTACTATTTTCTAAACCTGTTCATCGCGCAGATGGGGCGAATCAAAATCCAGTTTAGGCCCAACAGGCACCACTTGAGTGGGATTAATCATGGTATGGCTAAAGTAATAATGGCGCTTAATGTGCGCCATATTGACTGTGTCAGCGATACCATGCATTTGATATAGCTCTTTTAAATAGCCTTGTAGATGTGGATAATCGGCAATGCGCTTATGATTACACTTAAAATGCCCGACATAGACCGCATCAAACCGCACTAACGTAGTGAATAAACGCCAGTCCGCTTCAGTCAAGGTATCCCCCACTAGATAGCGCTGTTTGCTCAGTAAGCTATCAAGATGGTCAAGCTCATCAAACAATGTTACAAACGCCTGCTCATAAGCCTCTTGAGTGGTGGCAAAACCACATCGATAGACGCCATTATTCACTCGCTCGTACACTCTTTGGTTAATCGCCTCTATTTCTGGCCGTAGCGCGAGTGGGTAATAATCTTGTTCATTACCGGTTAATGAGTTAAATGCTGAGTTAAAAATACGAATAATCTCAGCCGACTCATTATTGACGATGGTCTGGGTTTGTTTGTCCCATAAAATAGGCACTGTCACTCGCCCCGTGTAGAGCGGATCAGCTTTTTGATAAATTTGATAGAGGTAGTCATTGTGATATAGGTCATCCACCAGCCCCGCTTGTTGGTCAAACTCCCAGCCATTTTCAAGCATGTCAGGGCTAACCACAGAGACACTGATATGCTCGGTCAGATCTTTTAGTTGACGAAAAATCAAAGCGCGGTGCGCCCAAGGACAAGCCAAAGAAACATAAAGGTGATATCGCCCAAACTCAGCAAAAAAGCCTTTTTCGCTATCGGGTTCGATTTGATGACGAAACTGACTTTGCTCTCGCTTGAATTCACCTTGGCTTTTTTCAGTGTCATACCACTGGTCTCGCCACTGGCCTTTTACTAATAATCCCATAAATCCTCCCTTGCTAGTTTAATAAGTGTAATTTATACAAATTCGATAACAAGCTAGATAATTAGCCAAAACCCTTCTATAAATTAGAACCTTTAGCCAAATTAATTACTTAACCTCACTTCTGGCTCCTGCAACAAGCCAGATTCTTTCGCCTATACTCAGCTAAGGCATTAGTAGGGAACAGGTTATGTCTGAACGCATTAAAGAGCCATTAAGTGAAAGCCAACATCATTGCCAATATTTTGATCACTTAGGTGCACAATGTGATGCGCCAGCAGGTACATCAGGGCTATGCTTTTGGCACGACCCCGATACGGATAAGTCGGATGAGGATACCGCTAGCCGCTTAGAAGAATACGCCGCTCAGGGTGGCATGCTACATGGCTTAGCGCTACAACACGCTAATTTGGCGGGCGTCAACCTGGTAAAGCGTCACTCTAAAACGGGCTATGACTTAACCGGCAGTGACTTCTACCGTGCAAACTTACGGGGTGCCCACTTATTTAATGCGTCAATTTGTAAAGGAAGCTTAATGAAGGCCGATTTAACGGGCGCTAATCTTCATTGTGTGCACTTAGAAGAATGCAATTTACTTGGCGTTAAACTTATTAAGGCCAAAATTGATAATGTAAAAATTGGCAAAAAACTACTGCAAGAACAGCGCGCCGAACAAGCATTACAAGAAAATGACCTAGCTGCCGCTTGGGATAATTATGAGCAAGCCGAAGAGATTTATCGCGATTTACGCAAAGCCAGTGAACAACAAGGTTTGTTCTCATTAGCGGGACCATTTTTACAGCAAGAGCTGACCATGCGGCGTTATCAAATGCCGAAATGGTCATTTGCACGGTTATTCTCAAAAACGGTCGATCTATTCTGCGGTTACGGTGAAGACCCATTACGCGTGGTGCTGTTTTCTATTTTACTGATTATTGTCAGTGCTATTTTTTACTTTATTTTTGGTATTAGCTTTGCCGGTGAAACGGTCTCCTTCAATGTTAATCACAGTATCATGGAAAATTTTATCTCGTTGCTAGAATGCCTCTATTACAGCGTGGTTACCTTTACCACCCTAGGCTATGGTGACTTTACCCCGATTGGTCTTTCGCGTGGTATGGCGGCGATAGAAGCATTTACCGGCAGCTTTACCATTGCCTTGTTCGTGGTGGTATTTGTAAAAAAAATGACCCGATAAAGTCTTTTCATTTATGCTGGATAAGCCCGACTATTACAGGTAAATTAGCTGCTAATTTAATCACCTGCAGTATATTAACGGACTAATTGCCATGCCTGCTAACCTCAGCCTAACCATTGCCATGATCATTTGGGGCAGCTCATATATCGCACTCAAACATGCCATTCAGTTTTATCCACCGGAATGGGTCATGTTTTTACGCATGTCTATTACTTTGATTTGCTGCGCTTGCTTATGGCGCTGGGTACGTCAATTTAACTATCAGTCAGGCGACTGGAAACTACTATTGTTAATGAGTGCAGCCGAGCCTTGCTTGTTTTTTTGGTTTGAAGGTCAAGCGTTACTTTATACTTCTGCCGCGCAAGCGGGCGTATTAGTGTCTTGCCTACCCATTTTTGTCGCAGTTTTGGCATGGTTTTTCCTAAAGGAGCGATGCACTAGTGCAATTGCGGTGGGCTTTTTATTTTGCATTGGCGGCAGTATTTTACTGTCAGTGGTATCAAATACTTCCGAGCACGCACCTAACCCGCTTTTAGGTAACGCGCTAGAAATGGGCGCCATGTTTTTTGCCGCGGTTTATACCTTGTGCGTGAAAAAACTATCCACGCGTTACTCGCCGCTTAGCTTGATTGCCTTGCAGGGAATCAGTGGCAGCTTATTTTTTGCTCCCCAAGCGTTTGCTATCCCCTTCCCTGCCGAACAAGACTTAATGAGTTTGTTCAGCATTGTTTATCTTGGTGCTTTTGTCACGATTGGTGCTTACGGACTCTATAATTACGCCATCGCCAAAGTGAGCGTTTTAAAAGTGGCGGCATTTTCAAACCTGATCCCTGTTTTTGCGTTATTGCTCGCCGTTTTATTACTGGGGGAAACCATTTCATTATTACAAGGACTGGCCATCGCCTGTATTTTTATCGGCGTTTATATTAGTCAGCAGCATAAAAAAACGGCCCCTGCGGCAGAGAAACCAATTGGCCAAAGCTAACATATACCCAATCAACCCAGAGATGCTTGGGTATAGGATCCAGATTGAATCTTATTTATGGCTGCACTAGTATGTGGCCACATTCTGAATTGGATTTTTATCATGAAAATTGTCTCTTTTAACATCAATGGCCTGCGCGCACGCTTACATCAGCTGCAAGCGTTAATAGAAAAGCACCAGCCTGACGTCATTGGCCTGCAGGAAATTAAAGTTCACGATGATGCTTTTCCACTCGCAGAAGTGGAAGCCATGGGTTATCACGTTTATTTTCATGGTCAAAAAGCCCATTACGGCGTAGCTATGCTGTGTAAAAATGAGCCTCTAGCCGTACAAAAAGGCTTTGCGACCGATTCTGAAGATGCCCAACGTCGCATGATCATGGTCACGGTCGCAGACGCAAACGGCGAACCGGTGCGTATTTTGAATGGCTACTTCCCGCAAGGTGACAACATTAGCCATGAAACCAAGTACCCTTACAAACGCCAATTTTACCTCGATTTACAGCAGTATTTAGAAACCCAGCACCAAGCCGGCGAACAACTTATCGTGATGGGAGATATCAATATTTCGCCAACGGATCTTGATATCGGGATCGGTGACGTCAATGCCAAGCGCTGGTTAAAAACCGGTAAATGTAGCTTTCAGCCTGAAGAGCGAGAATGGCTCGCGCGCTTAACCAACTGGGGTTTAGTTGATACCTTCCGTCAATTAAATCCAACGGTTAGTGATCAATACAGCTGGTTTGATTACCGCTCAAAAGGTTTTGATGATAATCGCGGTCTGCGTATTGATGTGATCCTTGCTACGGCATCCTTAGCTGAGAAAGCCACCGAATCTGGTATTGATTATGAACTCCGCGGCATTGAAAAGCCCTCTGATCATGCCCCCATTTGGACCAGCTTTAGTAACTAACCTCAGTTCTGTTTAAGTCTAACGCTGCAAAATAAAGTATGCTTTACGGCAAAATTTCGTTTTCAGGGATGAAAACGCAAAGCGTATAGGGATATATTCACAGCGTTTTTGCAGGAAAGCATAGTATTGTTCGCTTATCCAAGATTCGGGTAAACTAATTTATCTCAAATGGGTGAGCGAGCATCAGTTCGCTCATTCGCCTTACCAGTGAAACAAAATAATGAATTATTGGCTGTTTAAAACCGAACCCGACGAATACAGTATCCGCGATCTACAACTCGCGCCAAACCAAACCGCAAAATGGGATGGCATTCGAAACTATCAAGCGCGAAACTTTTTAAGAGATAAAGTGGCCGAGGGCGACTTAGTATTTATGTACCACAGCCAATGTAAGCAAATTGGTATCGTCGGCGTGGCCGAGATCGTTCGCGCCGCCTACCCCGACCCCGCTCAATATGATGAAACCAGCAAATACTTTGACCCGAAAGCTACCTTTGACACCCCCCGCTGGTTTTGTGTGGATATTAAGCACAAGTTGACCTATCCGAGGGTGATCAGCCTAGGACGAATTAAAGCGCAGTCAGAATTGGCTAATATGATATTGGTTAAACAAGGGCGACTCTCTGTGCAACCCGTTACCGAGCAAGAATGGCAGCAAATTGAGGCCATGATTTAACTTTTTCGGCAGCTCTTAAGGCGCCGCGTTACAAACGCTGTCACTATCTCCACTGGATTGTCATTCGCTCAGGGCTACTCACACCTGATAGGGGTATAATCGCCTATCACATGAGTGTAAACGTCAGTGGTTTAACGTCTTCATGACCCAGTAATCTTGTACCATTCTAATATCAGTACCGTTTAGCAGTAATTAAGTAGCAAAAGAATGGCGAAAGGTATGCGCCGTAACCCACTTGGTGAATTGACTGGCGATCTTTCGGTGTTTGCCATTTCATTGGGGTACGCATGTGATGGAAATAAATGAACTGGCGAATCCAAAATAGATACGTTTTTTCGGTTTGTAAGCTATAACGGCGAGCCCGCAAATCTGCTCTAATCGATTCAATGAATGGTGATTTAGCCATGGACTACTGCCTGCTTTGAATGCTGTTTATTTATACAGGTGTAATGAAGTTTGGCTGATTTTGCCACGTTTTGGCGCGGTAAATAAATTGTAAAAGTCTCGCTTTGTTCACACCTTATGTCTAAATATTTGATATATAATCACAAAATGAATCAGCTAAATCCTTTATGGGGGCCAAATTTGGTCTCGGTAAATACTAGGCTCGCTTTGTTTTGCCTTGTGTTGCTTGTTACGGTTAACAAAAGAGCACCTAACCGGCTGAATATTATTAATTTATTTTTTACGGAATGACGATTTTCGTACGGTAGCGTACGGGATTTATACGGAATTCCGTATAAAACGCTGTTACATGCAAAACCAAGGAATAATCAGATAATGATAGATTGGCTAAATACCTTAACAGGTAATGATATAGCAACCTACATAGGTGCACTTTTAGCTCTAGTAGGTTTATTCGTTGTCGGTTCAAAGATTATCAATAAGACAACGCAAAAACAGAACGTTAAAAATGGAACAGGTATTCAGGTTGGCGGAAACCTAACAGTAGGTGAGAAAGATGAATCAAAAAGCAACGGTTAAGGACAACTCTACATCCATTCAAGTTGCAGGTGATATGGCTGTAGGTCTGACTTTTGAAAGTTGTGAGAGGCTATTCAACCTACTGCTACACGAGAATTTTCCAAAGTTGGAGGCTGCTGCAGCTCAAAAGGCACAGGAAAACGTAAATACACTTGTCTCTTCAACTTATCAAAAGCTAGAAGCTAGACTAGAGCAAATAGAAGTCTCTAAACTGGCTGAGCCAGATGTACAAAGTACATTTAATTCTGCAGTTCAAGGAGCAGCTAAGAAAGGTGAAAAAATTGATATAAACCTACTGTCTGAATTGCTGCAAGCTAGGCTAGAAAAAGAGAACGATGATTACGTTGATAACTGTGTCGAATCTGCAGTGGAAATCATACCTAAATTAACGCATGAACTACTGTCTGTTTTGCCAATTGTTCATTTTATTCAATCTTTATCAATTAGCAATGAGGCGGCTTTAGATCATGTGTTTATTGAATTAAATAAACATTATTTATCTCAATGTAAAAACATTTCTATAGCCAAGTTAAAGACAATTGCTTCATCAGGAGCTGGAAACTATATCAACATAATGGGAGGAAATACCTTGCAGGACAGCTTCAATAAAAAATATCCAGTCCTACAATCCGAAGGTGTTAAATCTAAGTTTCCGAATGTGTGTTCCTTTCTTGAAGAATATGACAAGCTTTCTCTTCATCAACTTACGTTAACTACTGCTGGGCAAGTGATAGCAACAAAAATGTTAGAAAAGGTATTTGGAAGAATGCCAATTAAAGATTGTGTGCAGTAAAGCATGTAACAAGTTGCTGCACGCGGAAAAATTACTCGCTACGCTCCTAATTTTCCGGTGAGCAAAGCGTTATAAGTCAAGGTAGTCGGATGGGATTCGAAAATATAAATATAATTGGGTCAACATGGGTTGATCAGAATGGAATTAAAATTCTCGATATTGAAGAGTCTCATGCATTGATAATGGCTGCTGGATATCTTAAGCACAATACACTTGAGGGGATCTATTTCAGAGGTCAAAGCAATTATTACGATGAACTTCGGCCTGCTTTGTATAGAGGTATTGATACCGATGCGGCTAAATACAGCCGAGAAAAAAGACTAAATAAAAAAATTGATGAATATAGGGGTGCTTGTCCCGCGTTCTCTAAATTTGGTGATTACGCAGCAGAACCTCTCCTTCAGCATTACGGCTTGCAAACGACATGGCTTGATTTGGTTGATAATATTTGGGTTGCTCTCTGGTTTGCATGTCACGAAGCTAAATCAACTCGAGATGGTCACTTTCTTCACTTTCAAAAGAGAATTCCAAGCGAATCAAATAAATATGCTTATGTATATCTTGTCGGAGCCGATTTAGAACGAAGAAGAAAAGATAAGCCTGGATATTGGAATGGCGAAAATACTGAACTCGTTGATTTAAGAATTGCGGCTCCATCCTACTTTCTGAGGCCTCATGCTCAACATGGGCTGCTGTTTCGCTGTAAAGGAGGAGGTTCAGGCCGCCCCTTGAATTACGCAAATCAAATTAGAGGTATAGTTCGAATTCCGCTAGAGAAAGCTTTTGATTGGCTGGGGAATGGGCATACAGTCGGTGTCCATTCATTATTTCCACCAGCTTACTATGACAACGGATACAAAATACTACTTCAGTCCGGTATAAGCTTCGATCCAACGGACAAAAATATAGGTGTAGTGCATAGTGTTGGTGCATAGACTTATAACAAACAATTGCAGCGGATCAATTTCCGCTTCGCTTCAATTGCCCGCTGAATTGGGCGTTGAGGCTGTAGAATTTCTCTTTTTAGGGGCTAATACGCCCGATTTTCAAGTTGGTCGTTTTTTAACCTTGAACCATCTTTCATGCTGTGATCTAATCAATATTATTCACCTGCGACTCATTG
>NZ_JAIMJA010000020.1 GCF_021295315.1 Motilimonas cestriensis
GTTACATTACCGGTTATTTCAATCGGTACAGGCCTCACCAGTTTAACAAGGGGTTATCGCCACAAAAGGCTGAAGCAGAATACTTCAAAACTTATAACGAGGTGGCCAGTTTTAGTTGACCACTACACACCAACTTTCTGCGAACCTTTGTATATTTCGATTTCGACGGCTATTCCCAGCTTCCAGTCATACGGCTTGGCGCAGAACCTAAAATCTTCTTTTTCAATCTCGATCATTTGTAATTTTGGCTTCTAACGCTTCAAATCGTGGTAGAGCGACCCATTACTGGGCCGACCCCACACAGATCCGGACGTGCGGAATTACCGCATCCGGCTCTTCAGTTATATACTCACGCGTGTAAATCAACACGCGCATAGTACCAATCTACGTGAATAAATCGCTTACTCACTCGTGGTCGCTCAATTGAATTGTAGCTCGCTTGGCTCGAATTCGGGGTTTGATAAATTGATTCGCTCATGGTTTCTCCTTATGAGGGTTAACGCTTCCGCCATGCGCAGCGTGCAGCTGGCGGAATTTTTGTTGTTTTACAAAAATTATGACAGCTCATGCTGTCGCTTGGGCGGACTGGTTAGGTTGGCAGACTTAGCAACACCCATGCGGGAAGCCAGTAGTGGCAAAATTCAGAAAGGATCAGCACGAAGAAGTGCCACTATGATTACCTTGCAATTTTGACCTGAAAACGCTCAACCTTGTGCGCCCTATTTCTAGCTAACGATACTCTACCGGCTAGCGAAATTCTAAGAGTTGGCACGCGTACCAGCACCAAACTCTGTTGTGGCGACCAGCCAAAAACAGAAGCTTTGCGCCACCTAACGTCGTTGTACTGCCGCGAACGATAGTGAGTCGATGGCCTGCCGCGACAGCGGTAAAAAGCGGGCCAAATGCAGCTACTATTTGTTAACTGCTTTCGAGTAAACCTACAATATCAGTTACCTTACACTCAGCAACCTTCTTACTTCCTTCAGTAAAGTAACCCATGGTTCCGACGGCTATTCTACTGGAATGATACTCACGCCTTTCATCAACTAGTATAAACATAAGAGCCTTACCTGATGATGAAACTTCTCCTTCAGGTAGGACTTCTCCTGCCTCAGAAATGAATTCAGGCCAGATCATATTGATACCATCTACCTTTGGGTCATCACCTGCATAAAGGAAATCCCATCTAGTATGTTGATGTGGTGGCGATTCTCTACCGCCTTCGTCATGGGTTAGAAACCGATATTCGACAATAAAATCTGGTGGCCTTCTGGTTCTTTCTGAGTAAGTTTTCATTCTTTGCAGTTAACGCCTTTAGCATGGGCTGGTGAAGCTGGCACGTAATTGCGTAAGCAATTTAAGTGACAGATTTGCCAGTCCTTTGCCTAAACTTGTTATGTGCTTGCTAGTTTTTTTAATGATGCCAATAAACTTTCTGCTTGTGGCTTGCATATGTTTAACCCTAATTGAGCGTATTTTTGAGCCTTTGTCTCTTGCGCGTATTCATAGGCAAGCATAGCTAGCTTTAAATAAGTTAGGGCATGCTCGCCCCCATAAATATTGGAATTATCATTACCTAAAAGCTTATTCGGCTCAGCCTCTGCTATAGCCATACGTATTTTGCTTAAAGGAGTTAAATAATTATTAAAGCCAGATATCAATTTATCATTAATTTCGTCAACCTCTTGGCTTGATAGTTCATATGGCCAACCTAACAGGTCTTCAGGAGGTGAAACTCTTTTCCGAAATGAGCACTGGTACTCTTTTACTTTTTTCGGTTCTTGGTCTTGGATAAGGCAAAGCGGCTCTACGCCTAGATTTATATAGAACCTATTTCCCCCAGAGCTTTTCTGGAAGTTAACCACCATAACAACGTCTTCATCAATCAAATAATAGTTTTGGCCTGAGCCTTTAAAACCAAGATTTCTTATCGTTGGTGTAATTTCTTTGAGTAACTCTTTCATGACTTATTCACATAACAGCTTCTTAGATCCCAAAATGGGGGGTTAAACACCCCAAAACGGCGTCTATAACATGGCCTGAATAATCCCATTGATTTTTTATATTGTAAACAACACATTACAAGGTGTTTGATTTAAGCCATGTTATTTTCCGACAAAACGGCGGCGAATAATGTTATACGGCAAAAACATCTGGCATGAACAACAAACCAACACTAAATATAAAGGTGTAAGCACGCCATTAGCGCTAAACGGGTCTATTTCCATACAAAGAGAGACACAAGTACCAAGTAAACCACAGCGCTAACTTAGGCTTAATACTTTAAGGTGCTGCGACATGTTGGAAACTGGCTACAACCCCAAAACTGATTACCTATTTGGTTGCCGCGCTTGGCCTTTCTGATCAACATCGGCGAGCCACACTTAGGACATGGCTGGTTAGTAACAGACTGCTTACTCACCTGAGGCTTTGCTTTGAGGCTATTAACATGCTGGTTGTGGGCGTGATTGGTTTTAAGCCCTTTGCTAAGTTGATGAGTGCTAATTAACGCGACAATATCCCTTACTTGAGCTTGTGTAAGAACTCTATCGGAAAAAGATTTTATATAACGTAAACCGCTGCGAGCATAGGTAACGTTAGCTGGCATCGGGGTTTTAAATTGACTATTGCCAATAAAAATCACCAGCGAGTGGATAGCATGATCAGGCAGATTGAGTATGGCTTGCAAAGTTTTAAGGTGTTTGTAGTTTTGATGTAGTGGGTTTTGAAACTGATTTTTGTGGCGATAAATTTGCTGAGTCCACTGGCGCTGCTTGGCTGAGCCAAAGATCCAACCTGTGATGTTTTTAGTTTCAATAACAAACACACCAAATGACGAAACTAATATATGATCAATTTGCGTGCTGCCATCGACCGTCGCTAATGTTACATCCTTAACGAGGGTGTAATGGGCTTTGGGCAAAGTGGCTAACATGCGGTTAACAATAAACTCCCCCAACCGGCCTTTAAACCAGCGGCTTTTTAGCACTAAGATAAAAATGAGGACGGGCAACACATACCAAACTTGATATACGACTAACGTCATTAAATCGACAGGGTTCGGGTTCATCAGCGCTCCTAAAGCTTCATTTCATTTAACTCAACTAGCCTCAGCTTTGTTTAAACATGTCGTCTAAATGAATAGCATGTTTGTAATAAAAGCGTCGTTGTAAGGGTAAAAATACTAAGGGGATAGAGACAGATCCCTGCGACCCTTTACGATAAAAAAAGAGAGCCGATCTGGCTCTCATGTGGTTTATTAGGCTTTGTTTAGCTGTAGAAACAGCCAATCTTTCAGCTCGGCACGATCCAGTTTAAGTTGGTTCATCGCTTGGTCACCAATGGGGGCGCCATTAAGTTCGAGCACTCGAATTTCTTTATCAAGGGAGTCGTACTTTTTGACCTGCTCAGCAAAGTTTTCATCGCTGGCAATCAAATCACTAATGGTTGACAAATGTTCTGGAAATTCAGCTCGGAGTGAATGATTTTCACCTAACATATACACCTCTTTTATTGACGATAAGCAGTTGGTAGCACATAAACCGTTAACACGTAGTTTTAAGTGTAGATAGTTTTGCTGACTTTTTCATACTGGTTATGGCACAGATTAAAAGAGGTTTTCACGCTACGTTCGGCTATTTGGCGGCAGCCACAAACGCCATTTCGACTAAATAGTTAGGGTCGGCCAGTTCGGCTTTAACGCAGGCACGACTTGGCGCGGTGCCAGCTGGAAACCAAGCGTCCCAAATTTCATTTAACGCTGCTAGGTTAGCAAAATCCGTAATGTAAATAGTCACTGATAGTATGCGGGTTTTGTCGCTATTAATACTCGCTAGCCTTTCTTCGGCTTGCGCCAACACTTGCTGCACTTGTGCGGAAATACCTGCCGATAAATCACCTTCTGGCACTTCGACAAAGTGTGCAATGCCGTTGTAAACAGTTACGTCTGACCAGCGTACATCGGGGTTAATACGTTGAATATCCATTTTTATTCCTTATAAAAAGCTTGATTAATGTCGGCTATAATAATCAGTTTTGCCTGGATTTTCATCAAGCTATGTACGGAATTAAGTAGCAAATGCTCGTCGCCCCTTTGTTGATAAAAGAGGCGATAAATGTGGGGTTGTTGGGCTTGGCTATTAATCAGGTAGCGCGCTTTGCGCCTCAAGTAACTCTTCTAAGGGTAGCTCGTTAAATTCTAGCGGCAAAACTTGCTCGGTAACTAATTTCCCTCCCGCATGAATTTGTGCTTGTGCCTGTTTAATTAATTCGGCTTTGGCATCTTGCTGACGCTTTATTAACTGCTCTGCGGCCTTTTGCTGCAGAATTTTTGGATCGGTGTATTGCAATAATTCTGTTGGCCATATCGGCACAATTTCTTCCATCTGCTGATTGAGCAATTGCTCGGCAAACACTTGCGGTGAGCCACCTGTTAGCAACATCACTGCCATTTGGTTGGTGTCAGCATTCCATACCAAACCCGCTTTTTCCGCCAGCTGCGGCACTGGAGTGTGGTTGGAAATTACATAATACAACGGGCCTTGCTGCTGAATTTCGTCAGCCGTTTTAAGCAAGCTTACCGCGGTCTGGTAGTGCTCACCCAGTAATGGCTCCATCCGGTTTTTGATTAGGGGTTGCTCTAACAAGTTAACGTCATTAGGGTCTAATCCCACTAACGGCTTCATGAGTGCCCACATTAATTGGCCTTGCGGAGTCATTAATAATAAGGGGGCGGCGCAGGCGTTTAGCAATAAAGCGAGCCATACCAAGTGCAGGTAACGGCGAGGTTTGAGTATCAGTTTACCCAAGATGTGTTGCTCCAAAAAAGTGACCAGCCAATTGCCGGCGGCGGATTATAGCGGGGAAATTTTACGCAAGCGAGGGATATTTATAGGTTAACTAGAAAGGCGTTTCATGGCAGTTTAACCGCCATGAAACGGATACAGAAGACTTAGTTATTGGCGAGCATTAGGCGGTTTTGCGTGTTCAATGCCGAGATGTAAGGCGTTGAATAAGCAATAAAATCATCTCTGGCTTGGCCTGATAGCGATTCGGCTTGTGGTAACTTCACCGTTTTAGGATTGGTGTGTACAC
The DNA here is from genome assembly GCF_021295315.1 of Motilimonas cestriensis. Classification (GTDB taxonomy): domain Bacteria; phylum Pseudomonadota; class Gammaproteobacteria; order Enterobacterales; family CBDFNC01; genus Motilimonas; species Motilimonas cestriensis. The sequence goes on from NZ_JAIMJA010000020.1 coordinate 5,095, forward strand.
CGTTAACCAAAAACTCATAATGTAAATGCGCCCCGGTAACCCGGCCTGTTGCACCCACGGTACCTATTTTATCACCTTGTTTAACGCGCTGATTTTGCTTAACAAAACGCTTATTTAAATGCAGGTATTTAGTAATATAGCTTGAGCTATGTTTAATGACTACGTAGTTACCGTTAAATTTGTTGTAGCCAGAGGTGATTACCTTGCCGTCACCTGCTGATACAACTGGAGTACCAGTACGGGCAGCGTAATCGATGCCGCGATGGGCGCGAATTTTACCTGTAACTGGGTGGCGACGTTTCGGGTTAAAGCTAGAACTAATGTATTTAAAGTTTACTGGCGCACGTAAAAAGGCTTTGCGCATGGCTTTACCGTCAGGGGTATAAAAACTGCCATCTTCACTGCGCACGGCTTGGAACACCTCACCTTGGTTAATAAATTCAGCCGCGAGTATTTTGCCTGTTTTTACAAACTCACCTTCATGGTAAAGGCGCTCATAAAGCACCGCAAAGCTGTCACCTTGGCGAATATCCAAGGCAAAATCCACATCCCAGCCAAAAATGTTGGCAAGCTCCATAATCAGCCCCACATCAAGGCCATTGTTCATGCCTGCGTTCCAGAAGTTAGAAACGATATCGGCACGGGTAAATTCGGTGCGCGCTTCGAGGGTTAAGGTTTCAATATTAGCACTAAAGCCTTTAGTCTCTTTATTAACCACTAAGGTTTCAGTGCTGTTATAAGGGTAACGTAAGCGGTGAAATTTCCCCTCAGAAGTAAGAGTGAACTCTATTTTTTCACCGGGGTGAATACGGCGTAGTTTGTGCGCGTCGCCGCCTAGGTTATCAATACGAAACAATGTTTTAGCGCTTAAGCCTGCGCGTTGGAAAATCAGGGCTAAGCTATCACCTGACTCAACAGTAATAGTCTCGGTAATAAAATTGGCTGAGTCTGCGTGAGGGTGGGATTTATTTTGCTGACTGGCGCGAGTCTTAACGGCTTCTAAGCTTAACGGTAAGGCATATTTTTCGCCAATGCTGTATCTTTGCTCGCCAGGCTCTAGTAGCTCATCTAAATTTTGATCAGATAGGACACTGGTGGTGGTTGAAGCCATTGCCACCGTTTCTACGCTGGCACTTTTTACTGGCATTCTTAACATTGCCAACAACAGCACCAGTAAAGGCAGGCCGATCCACAGGTGTTTTTTCTTGATAGAAACATTAAATGACATTCAAACCACACTAAATTCAGACTAAAACCAGACAAAACGCTCCGATTCTATCTATTGATGGCTTGATTAGCTACGCGAAACGTCCGTTTTAGTTCTCAATTTTATAAATAAGCAGCAAAATTGTATCTCTCAGAGCGTCTCTCAACGGCGTAGATTGAACACAGGCAGAGATAAGTGCCAACGCAGCGCAGCTAAGCGTAATCCTAACGTACCCGCCATGGCGATACCCAATGCCCAACCATCATCTAATCCTAAGGATAAGCTAACGGTGTAAAGCACCCCGCCTAGAATAGATGCAGTTGCGTAAATTTCTTTTTGCAATACGAAAGGAATTTGCCCCGCTAATACATCGCGGATCATGCCACCCGCGACGCCAGTGATCACTCCCATGACGATAGCTACGACACTCGGTAACTCATAAGACAATACCTTTTCAGCGCCAATCACGGTAAAAAGGGCTAAGCCAAAGGCGTCAAGTACTGGCAATAAAAAGCTAGGCAAGCGATGGGCTTTACGGGCCGTTAGCATGCTGATCAAGGCCGTGGCAAAAATTACATATAAGTAAGTGGTATCGTTAATCCAAAATACCGGGGTTGCGCCAATGGCCATATCACGAATGGTGCCGCCACCAATAGCAGTAACAGAGGCAAGTACTACTACGCCAATAGGATCCATTTTCAGCCGCCCGGCGACCAACACGCCTGAAATGGCAAAAACGATACAACCGAGTAAATCTGAGAAATATACAAATTGGGCTAACATGGCTTAGTGGCGTATTAGTAAAAATTGGCGCGATTCTACCTTAAGCGCTGACAAAATATTATCTTTTCACGAAAAAAAAGCGATGCCTAAGCATCGCTTTGAAAAGTCTCAGTAGCTAAACCTTTGTGGTTAATCCTTACTGCTAGCTTTCACTAACAAAATTAGCTTCAACCTTATTGGTTTTACGGCGATGGAAAAAATTCGACACATTCGCGCCTAGTTTTAATAAACAAGGCGTAAGCACCAATGTGAGTATGGTTGCAAATGCTAAGCCACCGGCAATAGCGGTAGCCAGTTGCGACCACATTTGCGTACTTGGCGCGCCAAATTCAACCACTCGGTTAACAATATCAACATTGGTTTCTAATACCATCGGCATTAACCCCAGCACAGTCGTCACAGTGGTCATCATCACTGGACGTAAGCGCTGCGCCCCGGTGCGCAGAATGGCTTCTTTTATGTCCATGCCCTTGGCGCGCAAAAAGTTGTAAGTGTCGATCAATACAATGTTGTTGTTAACCACTATCCCGGCCAAGGCAATCACGCCAATCCCCGACATGACGATGCCAAAAGGTTTTTGCGTGATGTATAAGGCAAAAAATACCCCTACCGTCGAGAATAATACCGCACTTAAAATCAGGCCAGCTTGGTAGAAGGAGTTAAATTGGGTGACCAAAATAATCGCCATAACAAACAGAGCAACAACAAATGCCTGACTCAAAAACGCCGACGACTCCGCCTCATCTTCATTTTGACCACGAATTTTAATGCTTAACCTCGGGTCAATGTCCATTTTCGCCAGCTCTGCTTCAATGGCAGGAATAACTTCATGTAACTGATTATCGCCCGCTAAATCAGCACCAATAGTAATCGACTTTTTACCATCAACCTTATGGATTGTCGCTTGCTTGTGGGCTGCGTTTAACTCAACAAAGTTAGTAATTGGCACTTGCCCTTGCGGGGTCTTTATTCTGAGTGCGTCAAGGCGCGCCAGACTGCGCTTGTCTTCCGGAAAGCGCACTCGAATATCCAGCTCATCGTCAACGTCATCAGGGCGATATTCGCCGAGTTTCAAGCCTGAAGTAATAAACTGCACTGAGCTACCCACTAATGCAGCATCAGCGCCATAACGCGCGGCATCGGCTCGGTTTACATTAAGCTGAAATTCAATGCCGGGTTTATCGCCGTTATCTTCGATATTGACGAAGTAGCCCGAGTTAACCATTTTTTCACGCATTAGCTTAGATGCGGGCTCAAGTAGCTCGGAAAAGCGCGAGTTGATTTCAATGGCGACGTCTTTCTCTGACGGCGGCCCCCCTTCGTCTTTTTTAATCACCATGGTGATACCAGCAAGGTTTTCAGTGCGCTGTTGAATGTCGGCTATTACTTCATCGGCCGGTCGGCGCAGTTGCCAATCAAGTAAATTAACCCGAATAGTGCCAATGAGGTCATCTTCATTTCGACCACCCCCTCCTGTTTTAACCACTAAGGTGTCGATGTCTTCAAGCCCCAAAATCTTGCCTTCAACCTCGGCCATCAGCGCATCTTTTTCATAGATGGAAAGGTCGCCATATGAGCGAACCTTGATGTTAAAGCCCGGCGGCTCCATATCAGGGAAAAACGTTACCCCTAAGTGAGAACTGCCATAAAGAAAAATAACAATAACCGCTGTTACTAACGCCGTTACTAGCGCCATAAAAGGATACTTAATCGCACGATTAAGTAAGCGCACATAAAACCCAGTAAAGCCCGGTAAGGTTAAAATATTGCCCGTTTCAGCTTGCAATAACGCTTGCTTGTTTTTCTCTGACACGGGACGAGCTTTACCAAAAATACCGCCTAGCGCGGGAACAAACACCAGCGCCATTAACAATGATGCTAACAATGTACAAATTAAGGTGAGCGGTAAATATTTCATAAACTCGCCCATGATCCCCGGCCAAAACAGCAAAGGCGCAAAAGCGGCAAGGGTTGTTGCGGTAGAGGCGGTAATCGGCCATGCCATTCGTTTGGCCGCTAAACGATAAGCTTGCTGCTTGGGAATGCCTTCTGACATTTCACGATCAGCATACTCAGTAACAACGATAGCCCCGTCCACCAGCATACCAACGGCCATGATCAACGAGAACATCACCACGATATTAATGGTCATGCCAAAGATGGCGAGGATTAAAATACCGGTTAAAAATGAGCCTGGGATTGAAATCCCAACCAGCGCAGCACTGCGTACGCCTAAAATAGCGACAATGACGATCACCACTAAGATAATCGCGGAGCTGACGTTAGCTTGCAGCTCGCCGAGCATATTTTTTACTTCTTTTGATTGGTCACCAGCAAAGTCGGCCTTAATATTTGAGGGCCATTGTTTACTTTCTTCCGCAACTAAGGCGCGCACTTTTTCCACAGTGGAAATCATGTTTTCGCCCGGGCGTTTAACCACTTCTAACGCTAAGGTAGTTTTGCCATTTACTCGGGCAAACGATTCAGGGTCTTTGAAGGTGCGGCGAATACTGGCGACATCAGCAAAGGTCACTACGGTGTCGCCATCTACTTTGATTGGCAGGTTGTAAATATCTTGCAGATTACTGAACACCGAAGGCACTTTGATTGGAAAGCGTCCCTGTCCGTTATCCATGTCGCCCGCGGCCACAATTTGGTTATTACGAGAAATAAGTTGGTAAATATCACCGGTGTCTAGGTTGTAGCTTTCAAGTAACAAGGGATCGACAATGATTTCCATCATGTCTTCACGGTCGCCTTGCAACTTCACTTCTAGCACTTCGCGCATGCTTTCAATTTTATCTTGTAAATCTCGGCTGAGTCTCACTAGGGCGCGCTCTGGTGCTGAGCCAGAAACAAGTACTGTCAACGCCGGGTTCATACTGGCAAAGGTCACTTCGTGAATGGTTGGCTCATCGGTGCCATCCGGTAGCTTGGCTTTGGCCAAGCTTACTTTTTCTCTAACATCTGCCAACGCTTCTTTTACATCTATGCCAACGTTAAACTCCATGGTGACCGAGCCGTGGCTGGCTAAGGCGATGGAGGTCATTTCTTTGATCCCCTCAATGCCTTTGAGCTCTTGCTCTAAGGGCCGCAATAATAAACGCTCGGCATCTTCAGGCGAAATCCCTTCGTGATGAACTGAAACATAGAGAAAGGGAATTTGAATGTCTGGGTTAGACTCTTTGGGAATGTTGTTGTAGGTGACCGAGCCTGCTATCAACAGCAACAGCAGCATCATCACCACAGTTCGCGCACGGCTCAGGGCCGCATCAATCATATTAACCACGTTCAGCCTCCGCTGTTACAGCGATAACTTCATCACCCGGATTAACAAAACCTTGGCCAACCGTGATCACGTCGACCGGGCCAGAAAAGCCAGATAGCCACACACCATCAGGATCGGCTTTGATGATCTTAATGGGGGTAAACACTACATGAGCATCAACCACCGTTTTAACGCCGAGCTCGCCATGATCATTGAGAGCTAAGACCGCAGGGGTCACTTTAATACCTGATGCTTTCTCAAGTGGAATACTCAGCTCAGCACTTAAGCCCGCAAGATAAGTTAAATCAGGGTTATCAATTGCCACTTCGATGCGAAAAGTATTGGTAGCAGGATTTGAGACTGACGAAATATAATTAACTTTTCCCGGGACATTGTCGTCATTAACTAAGCGGGTGTATGCTTTTTGACCGAGATGGATACGAGAAATGTCTTTTTCTGTTACATCGCCAACGACAATAATGGGATCAATGTCGGACACCTCTGCAATAGGGTCACCAATACCTAAAAAATCCCCTACTTCAACTAAACGCGTATTCAAAATGCCAGTAAATGGCGCCCTGATAGTGGTCTTTTCAATTTGCAGTGTCAAACTAGAAACCGATACGCGAGCGTCAACTAATGCAGCCTCGGCTTCAGCCAGCCTAGCTTTACCCTGAAAGCCTTGCACGTTCAGTTTTTTAGCGCCGTTATACTCTATTTCTCGTTGCTTGAGTAATGCTTTGGCTCGTGCTAATTGCTCTTTTCGGTCATTGATTTCAAGGCGCACAATGGGGGCACCCTGCTTAACTAATGCACCGCGCTTTGCAAACACCTCAACCACTTTACCACTGACCTCGGCACTGAGCATCGCTTGTCGATTCGGCTCACTGCGACCGTATAGCGTTAAATCTTTCACTACATCTTGCGACACAAAACGTGCGATACGAACTTTAGGTAAGACAACTTCAGCTTCCTCGGCTTTTGCCGGGTGCTCTGCCTTCTCTTGAGCGGCATGACCTGACCACATCCAGCCAAATAGTAGCAAGGTTAAAACTAACGCAATAATGTATGGTCTGGTTGCAAGCCAATTTGAAAAAGTTGCAAAGCCTGGCATGGTTTCTCCTTAAACTAACAAATGACGTTTCGTCACCTCTAATGGAATACACTTTTAGCCATCATGCAATAAACATAAGGTTAGCGCTTAACATGTTGCTGGCTAATACAGTGATGTTTCATAGAGTATTGTATTCGCTGACTGTAAATCTGACAGAAAGTGTGAGTAACGTAAACTAAGCACTGGCTGATCAACTCGTGTAAGCTAAAACAAAGAATTAGAATAATACAACTCGACAAATTAAAATCAAAGGAAACTAACAAAAAAGATAAATATAGCGCGATAATTCGGCTGGTTAGCCTTGGGGTTAAATTTTAGGCATAAAAAAACCACCTCGAAAGGTGGTTAGAGATTGCGTAGTGGTTAGTTAAATACTGAAACTTGAACCACAACCACAAGTTGACGAAGCATTGGGGTTATCGACTAAAAAGCGCGATCCCTCTAGGCCCTCAGTATAATCAACGGTACCACCGACTAGGTATTGTAAACTCATTGAGTCAACTACCATAGAAACACCATCGTTACTGACTACGGTGTCGCCTTCGTTTACCTTTTCATCAAAGGTAAAACCATAAGAAAATCCTGAACAACCACCGCCAGTTACATAAACACGCAAATTTAAATTTGGGTTCTCTTCTTCTGCAGCCAGAACTTTTACTTTCTTTGCTGCGGCATCACTAAAATATATGGGTAATGCTGTTTCAACATCTGTCGACATCTGTAACCTCTGATCTCACTATCTGGCTTGGATTATCTAATACCTGAGTAAACAGTTCAAGTATTCATCTACGACTGCTAATAAAATGCGCAAAAATCAGCTCTATTACTCAGATATTTCGAGCGCTGTTGCCGTTATACATCGTCATTAAGCTCTACGCTGACTTCAATTTCTGGCTCAGTGGTGGGGCCATCCGTTGGCTCTAAACTAGCCTTAATATCTGGCGCAGAGGTGGGGTTAGCCGTTGGGTCGACACTGGCCTTAACATTTGGCTCGGTGCTTGACTCAATGGTTAATTCAACACTCGGCTCCACACTTGTCGCAACACTAGATTCAACATCATTATTCAATTCCTTAGTGGGTTCAACCGTTACCTCTGGCGTCGCTGGCACGGGAAGCGGCACATAGACTTCAGACCAAATGTAGTCGGCAGACCACGACTGTGCTTTGCCTCTGTTGTCGCGATCCAAGTTAATGGTGAGCTTTACATTTGCTGCGGTCATGCCTTCAGGTAATTGAATTTCACCTTCTATCACTTGAAAATAGGTAAAATCTAGCGGGATTTCTGCCGCTTTATTAAGGGATAAATCCGCCAGGCTCAGCGTGATAGTTTCTTGTTGTTGATTGATGCCATTGATTTCAAATGTCGCATTACCTTTAATCACGTCTCGCTCTTTAGCCAGCTGCACCAAAACTAAGCGATAACGTAAAAGGTGACTATCATTGGCGTAAAAGTTTAATGAATCAATCGCAACGCCGCCCACCATTAGCTCTGGCGACAATACCTTTTGGTAAAAAGCCAGCTCTTTACGCAGTTCAAAAATTTCATTTTGGCTTTGGGTTAGATTTTGTGTAATAGCGGCTAATGCAACTTGCTCAGTTTCCAGCGCAGTATTTTTGACCGCTAATTGACTAGAAAGCTCATTGTTTTTTTCATTGAGCGCCGCGATATTCAACTGCAGAGGTTCAATAATAGCCGTGGTGTCTTGGTAGCCTTTTTGTCCTGTTAAGAAGCCAACACTTAGCCCCAGTCCGACTAACATCGCCCACCAAGTAAAACTAATTAACTTTTTCAACTTGATAACCTCTTTATTTTTGAAAGTGCTTTTTATTATTTTTTGTTTCGGTCTACGGCTCATTTTTGATAACTAAACAACGTCAAGGTGCTTAGATACAGGCAATGCAATTAACCCTTTACGATTGTTTTTTATGCAATTGAGTAGGCATGTTACCAAAAGTCCATTTTTTACGCTGTAAAATTTATCTCTGTTTACGGGCATAAGTTGTGAGTAGCAGTGCAAGCTGAGCAAGTTTTTTGATATATTGCCTGCAACTTTTTGAACAAGCCACAAGGACTAACATGAGCCAGTCGTCTCAATTATTTGAACAAGCAAAAACAGTAATACCTGGCGGCGTGAACTCGCCAGTACGTGCCTTTAACGGTGTTGGTGGCTCGCCTTTATTTATCGATAAAGCCAATGGTGCCTATATATATGATGTAGATGGCAAAGACTACATAGATTACGTAGGCTCTTGGGGACCTATGGTGCTTGGCCATAATGATGACCGTATTAAACAAGCGGTACTAGCAGCGGTGGAAAATGGCTTAAGTTTTGGCGCGCCAACCGCGATCGAAGTAGAAATGGCCGAAAAAGTACGCCAATTGGTGCCGTCAATGGAGCAAGTGCGCATGGTAAGCTCTGGCACTGAAGCCACCATGAGCGCAATTCGTTTAGCCCGCGGCTACACTGGACGCGACAAAATTGTAAAATTTGAAGGTTGTTACCACGGCCATGCCGACTCTTTATTAGTTAAGGCGGGCTCAGGCGCGTTAACCTTAGGCCAGCCAAGTTCGCCGGGCATTCCTGCTGATTTCGCTAAGCATACTTTAACCGCAAGCTTTAATGACCTAGCCTCTGTTGAAGCATTATTCGACCAATACGGCGACGAGATTGCCTGTATTATTGTTGAACCGGTTGCTGGCAACATGAACTGCATTCCACCAAATGCTGACTTTTTATCTGGCCTGCGCACTATCTGTGATAAAACGGGCGCACTGCTAATCATTGATGAAGTAATGACTGGCTTTCGCGTTGCCCTTGGCGGTGCACAAGCCCATTATAATGTCGTGCCCGATCTAACAACCTTAGGTAAAGTGATCGGCGGTGGTATGCCTGTGGGGGCTTTTGGCGGTAAAAAAGCCGTTATGGATTACATCGCGCCAACGGGTCCTGTTTACCAAGCGGGTACGTTATCGGGTAACCCTGTGGCAATGAGTGCAGGTTTAGCGGCATTAAATGCTTTGTGTGAGCCAGGGGTTTATCAGCGTTTAAGTGAAAAAACAGAATATTTAGCCAAAGGGCTTAAACAAGCTGCGGATGAAGCAGGCATTCCATTAGCAATTAATTACGTTGGCGGTATGTTTGGCTTTTTCTTTACTGCCGAGGAAAAAATCACGCGTTACGAGCAAGTCACTCAATGTGATATCGAGCGCTTTAAGAAGTTCTACCATTTAATGTTAGAACAAGGGGTTTACCTTGCGCCTTCCGCGTATGAGGCCGGATTTTTATCGTTAGCCCATAGCCAAAAAGATTTAGACAAAACCATCGCTGCTGCAGCACACTGCTTTAAAGCACTGTAACGCAAACTAAGCTTTGTTGCCCTGCTTGATTGCGGGGCATCTCAAATAACAAGAGCCTTTAACTTTCAATACGCACCGGCGCCCTCTAAAGGCACTTGTTACAACTGAAACGAATATCACCTTAATAACTAGGGGAAACCCCTACCATTGCCCTTGTTTTCCTTAATTTGCATTACAACAGCGAAAGTATGACACTGAATCCAGAATAATCCATCAATTCTGATATGTTCATACAATGAATCAGTAATTTAAGAAGGCTGGCTGAATGAAAAGTAACATCACTCTTGCAGGCACTTGGTGCTTATCTTCCGACTCTTCACGAAACATTTCATGTGACATCGCGATTCCAGGCGATATACATAGCGCTTTATTGCTAGCCAACGAAATTCCAGACCCGTATATCAGTAAAAATGAGAGCCAAGTGCAATGGGTAGCACAAACGCCTTGGCAAATTAAACGTTCGTTTTTTATCTCAGAATCAGAGCTTAACCAAGCTGCTCTTGAATTATGGCTTGAGTCCCTCGATACCATTGCCACTGTATCAATAAATCAACAAGTTATTTATCAAGCCAGTAATCAGTTTCAACGCCACATTATCAACATCAAGCCAGCTGTTACCTTAGGTGAAAATGAAATAGAGATATTGTTTCACCCTGTTGCTGACATCGCTGCCGAACGAGCAGAAAATCTGCCTTTTCCTGTGCCTTGGGCGGTCGGGAATAATCAAATTCCACACATGAACACAGTGCGTAAAGCCCAGTGTCATGCTGGTTGGGACTGGGGTATTTGTTTATTGGTTGCAGGCTTATACGAAAAACCGCTCATTAAACCCATCGACAATATCAGTTTGCGCTATGTTGAGAACACGCAAGTTTTCACTGAAGATAGTTGCCAATTATCCATTGATGTTGAGTATTTTGCTTACCATGAAGGTATGCATACGTTTACCTTGCAGCTAGGCGAACAACTAGTTGAGAAAACCGTAACTGTAAGTGATGGCTTACACACATTAAACTTTGAAATGAGTATTGCTGCGCCGAAACGTTGGTGGCCTGCTGGGTACGGCGAGCAGCCCCTTTATGATTTAACAGTGGCGGTTGATAATCAAATTATCCAACAACAAATTGGCTTGCGTGAATTAGAGCTAGTTACTGAGCCTGATGAAGTTGGCGCTAGCATGCTATTTAGAGTAAATGGGCGAGATATTGTTTGTAAGGGAGCCAACTGGATCCCGGCTGATGCCATGCCAAGTAGGGCAACCTCGGAAAAGATTGATCAACTACTCGGTGACGCTGTAGCCGCTAATATGAATATGATCCGGGTCTGGGGCGGCGGTATTTATGAATCTGATACCTTTTATCAACTATGTGACCAAAAAGGTTTGCTGGTTTGGCAAGATTTAATGTTTGCTTGCGCTCAATATCCTTCAACCCCTGAATTTATTGCCGATGTTGAAGATGAGCTCACTCATCAACTTAAGCGCTTACAACACCACAGCTGCGTTGCGTTATGGTGTGGTGATAACGAAGTGATTGGTTCAATTGGCTGGTATCCCGAATCACGGGAGAACCGCCAGAAATACACCGTCAACTACGACCGATTAAATCGAGCATTAGATCAGAGCGTTGAGAAACTTGATCCTAGCCGTCGCTTTTGGCCGAGCTCGCCTTGTAATGGCGAATTGGATTTTGGCGATGCATGGCACGACGATAATAAAGGCGACATGCATTTTTGGGATGTATGGCACAGCGGTAAATCTTTCTCGGCTTATCGTGAGGTTAACCCTAGATTCTGTTCGGAGTTCGGCTATCAGTCATTCCCCTCACTTAGTACGGTAAAGACCTATGCCGAGGAATCCGATTGGAACATCACTTCACCAGTAATGGAATGGCACCAACGAAACAATGGCGGCAACTCTAAAATTGTAGAGATGTTTACCCGCCTATTTAGATTTCCGCAAGGGTTTGAAAACTTTCTCTACTTGAGCCAAGTGCAACAGGCTTTAGCCATTAAAACGGCCTCTGAATACTGGCGCTCAACCAAACCTATTTGTATGGGCATATTATATTGGCAGTTAAACGATGTTTGGCCTGTCGCTTCTTGGTCAAGTATTGAATATAGCGGTCAGTGGAAGCAGCTGCATTATCATGCTAAGCGCTTTTTTGCACCAAACCTAGTTACCTTTGTACCTAAAGATGAACGGCTCAATGTTATGCTGGTAAGTGATCTTGATAGCGATACCAAGTTTACTGGTGAGCTGGTTAAATATAACTTTGGCGGAGACGCGGTTGAAACAATCGCACTTGATGTGGTGAGCCCCAAAGATCAAAGTGTGGTTATCCATTCCCTAACAAACGAAGAAGACAACCAACACTTTTGGCATGTGAAATTAGTGCAAACTGACAACAACCAAGTTGTTATTGAAAATGATTATATTAATGTGCCTTGGAAGGCCTGTGAGCTTCAACCAGCCCATGTGAAATGGCAGGTTAATGAAGTAGATAATGGTGTCGCGATTGTATTATCGGTGGATACTCCTGCTTTCTTCGTTCAGTTGAGTTCAACGTTACAAGGTAAGTTCAGTGATAATAGTCTGACACTGCTGCCGAACCAGCCAAAAGAAGTATTTTTTCAACCAGAACAAACACTAAGCAAAGCAGATATAGTTGCATCTCTATCCTGCACCCATCTTCGCAACACCTATTAAGGCCAACTATGTTCCGTGGTTAGATTTTTTAGAGGTAAAAAATCAGACCACGGAGCTAATAAAAGTAAATCAACATCGGCGTTACGAAGCCCCCCTGCCCCTAATCCTACTCCACTGACTCATCAGAATTCAAAAAACGAGGACAAAAAAAAGGGAGCTAAATTAGCTCCCTACTAAAAAAACCATTACAAAGGAAAGGAAATGGCTCTTTGTAAATATCCACGTTTTATCTACCCTTGGTAGGGCTACCACTGCGATCCTTGCTGTGGGTAATTTATGTAAGATGAGGTGCAGTCATCTTACAACCACTAAATTCACAACAGCTAATAAAATAACGCTTCAAAAGACTGCGAGGTAAAGATAGCAAATTCTCGCCTAAAAAAACCACAATACTTTGCGTAAATTCCGTTAACGAGCAGAATAATTACGTCAAAAACGCTAAAAACCACGTTAATAACGTCAATAAAAATCACAAAGCATTGATTTAAATGGATAAAAAACAAAATTGGATAGCGCTATCAAAATCGACAAATATCATTTTAGCGGCTATAAATGGCTACTTAAACTGTATTTTTTACTCTAAAGACAATACTTGAGACGATACGTCTAAGTGAGTGGATAAAATGCAGCTGTGCTTTCTCAATAAAAGAGTTAAATAATCGAAGTAATACTTAAGCCAATTACGGCCCAAAGTGCCCATTTTTTGGCAAAACTTCGTTTGGAGTGATGAAAACGCAGCTTCAGGTTATTAGCTAGTAGTTGCAACTGTTTACCAACAGGCTTATGAAAAAATAAATCTATAATATCGGCTATGCAAACGAGATAAGGCAACTATTCAAGCTTTTTATTTAGGCAAAAAAAAACCGCCCTCGGGCGGTTTTCTACAAGCGATAGCATCGTTATTTCATAACGAAATCAACTCGACGGTTATCCGCCATGCCTTCTGGAGTTCCATTACTTGAACTTGGGTTACTCTCACCTAGGCTCTTAGTGCTTAATACAGATGCATCCGAACCTGTAGATATCATGTAGTTGTATGCCGCTTCTGCGCGCTTGCCACCTAACCACATGTTGTAACGCTCGGTACCTGAACTATCAGTGTTACCTTGTAGCTCAACATTAAGGCCATTCTGGCTAATTGCATCTGCAACACAGCTCATGTGGTGCTTCATACCACGACTTAATTCGTAATTATCAAAAGCGAATTTTAGCGGGGTAAAACCAACTACGCGGCCATTAACAGCTTGTACGTAGTTTTTACATTGTGAAGGAACGAAGAAAGCAACTTCTTCGATGACTTCTTCTTCAACGACTACTGAACAACCTACCTCGTCGACAACATCACCAGCAGGTGTATCAGGGCACGCATCTTTACTATTCGCTACGCCGTCAAGATCAGTATCTGGATCGTAACATAGGCCAGCAGCAATGGCCGCAGTCATTACAGAGGCAGCACCCATTGCGCCAGAAGCATCAGCGCCAGCGGCAACAAGCGCACCAACACCACCACCAACAATAGCACAAATTGCTGGGTGAGCAGCTTCACTGTTAGGGCTATGCTCTTCGTTAGTCGCACAACCAGAAGTTAATAATGCAGCACTGACTGCTGAGACTAGAAGTAATTTTTTGTTCATTGTTGTTCCTGCCATATTTTTATTGTTAGTTACATCCCTAAGTTGGTTAATTATAAGGAAATTAGCCAAAAATTCTACTTAACCAACTAGGAATCTCCTTGATATTTTTTTCAGCACAGTTTTTTTGTGACGCCAGTTGTGTTTTTTTAACTGGCAATTTAATCACATTGTCACATGTATCATTGACTAGTTGGCCCGTTTTAGCAATAAATTGCCCCATCACAACCCCATTTGGCATTTTTAAACGACTACTCTTGCCTTGCCTTTGTTTCATATAAGAGGCAAACACAGGCACCGCGCCACTAGAGCCAGTTAGCCCTGCTGGTTTATTATCATCTCGCCCAACCCAAACAGAAACAAGGTCTCGGTCATCCCACCCCACAAACCAACTATCTCTAAGCTCATCCGTGGTACCAGTTTTACCGCCTAGTTTCACGCCAGGTACACGCCACGTTAGGCTTTTCGCGGTGCCGGTTTTAGTCACTTCTTCTAGGTTGTATAAAGTGAGGTAACTGGCCGCTTTATCAAGCACTCGCTTAGCACGCTCATCTTTTTCATAAATCACCTTACCTGCCCCGTCTGTGACGGCTCGAATGGTTACCAGGGGTTGATATAAGCCTTGGCTAACTAAGGTTTGATAAATTTGATTAACCGCCATTGGCGACATTGAAACACTGCCTAAAACTAAAGAGGGGTACGGTTTCACAACCTTATCTAAGCCCATCTTATTTAAGGTAGTCACTACATTATCTAAACCGACAGCCACCCCTAAATTAACCGTAGGAATATTCAAAGATGCACTCAACGCGTCATGTAATGACACACTGCCACGATACTTTTTGTCGTAGTTTTTTGGTACCCAAACACTGCCCGACTTATTTTTCAATTTAATCGGCTTATCTTTTAGGATAGAGGCAAGATTATAATCACCTTCCAACGCCGTAACATAAACCGCAGGCTTCACCAATGAGCCTATCGGCCTAACCGCATCCATGGCACGGTTGAATCCGGCGTATTTCACATCGCGGCCCCCCACCACAGCAATCAACTCCGCTTTGCGTTTATCTGAAACAACAATCGCTCCTTCAAGGCCTGATAACTTTCGCGCCTTTTCTATATCCGTTAAACCTTGGGCTAATGCATTTTCGGCACTGGCTTGAGCCACTGGGTCAAGGGAAGTAAAAACACGCACACCAGATTGAATAACTTCAGAGCCACCTACTTTTTCTTCCAGCTCACGCCGCACTAGAGATAAAAATGCCGGTGCCGTTTGCTTACCCATCGCGCCGCGTTTAATCACGCCAATATCCGCCGAAGAAGCAACATCGTATTCATGGCGCTCAATTAAGTCATTATCAGCCATTAGCTTGAGTACAAGATCTCGCCTTGCTAAGGAACGCTCAGGCGAACGCCATGGGTCGTAATAAGAAGGGCCTTTAACCAGTGCCACTAAATGTGCAATTTGACCGGCAGAAAGCTCTGAAACTGGGCGACCGAAATAGAAATGGCTCGCTAAGCCAAAACCATAAATCCCATTGGCGCCATTTTGACCAAGGTAAACCTCGTTTAAATACGCCTCAAGAATGCGGTTTTTGTCATAACGAAAATCAATGATCAACGCCATATAAGCTTCTTGGGCTTTGCGTAGCAATGAACGCTGACGTGTTAAGAAGATATTTTTGGCTAACTGCTGAGTTAACGTACTGCCACCTTGTACTGTTTGCCCTGCTCGCACATTAGCCACCATGGCACGTAAAATGGCCATCACGGAAACACCTTGATGCTGATAAAAGTCACGATCTTCAACCAGCATTAGGGTTTCAATTAATAAACTAGGCATTTTATCCAGCGTAACCATCATACGATCTTCGGCATTATTGGTGCCAATACGATCGATTAACAACGGCTCGAGCCTAACATAACCGAGTTTTTGTCCCGTTTCGACCAAGGTAATGGTGTTCACCGAGGCACCTTTAAATTCAACTAAAATTCGCTTTTCTGGCTCAGGCCCATCTTTAAACACAAAACCACGGCGAACCACTTCAATGCGTGTTTTCGATTGGGCATATTCCCCCGCGCGGCGCGGTGATTGTACATAGCGATAATTAAGTAACTTAAGTTCAGCAATCATTTCACTTTTATCGAGCGCCATGCCGGGATACAAAGTTAACGGGCGCGCATAAACTTGTGCTGGTAGCTGCCACAGCTGGCCGTCCATACGAGAGCGTATTTTGCTATCAAGATAAATGCCGTAAATCAGCACGCCAGCAAATACAACTAAACTTAATTTAAGACTCGTTTTCCAAAACCAAGCGAAAATACTTTGTCGATTAAATTTCGATTTTGGCTTCTTCTGACTGCGTTTACGCGGTGCTCGAAGCGTTGTTTTTTTTCGGGTCGCCATATTACTGCTCTGAATTCATGAATTTTTTGGTTTTAGTGGTCGCTTGCGCAGCGCTTGGGTCATCGGGCCAAAAATGCTTGGGGTAGCGCCCTTTCATTTCTTTTTGTACGTCCTTATAACTGCCTTGCCAAAAGCCCACTAAGTCTTGAGTGGTTTGCAAAGGTCGACCCGCCGGAGACAATAACAGAATTGTGATTGCAGCACGACCATTGGCTATTTTAGGCGTCTCACTCAACCCAAACATATGCTGCATTTTTACCGCAATAACTGGGGGTTTGTTACCTTCATACTGTACTTTTACTGTTGAGCCCGCAGGGGTGGTATAACTGCGCGGAAAGTAGTCTGCCAAAGCTTGCTGCTGGGGCCAAGTTAACCTTTGTTTAATCAGGTTTAACATGTCTAACTTTTTCACTTGCTCTAAGCTGGTTAAATCAGAGATATAAGGCGCCAACCAAACATCGATACTCTGACGTAAGCTGTCTTGGCTAAGCTCAGGTAGCGCTAATTCTGGCATTAAGCTGCGCGCATATTCTACCAAGCCAATGTAGGCTAACGCCGCCTCAGTTAATGGTAATTCAGGCAAAGCTAAGATGCCTTGTAACAATGCTTGAGTGCGAAGCTCTGGATTAATCTTTTTCAGCGGCTGACTGCTCAATACAATCGCGCCTACCCGTGTTTGCTCTGTGCCCTTCACTTTATTAATGCTGGCATCCCAACTAACATCATGATGGGTATGGAATAAATGTGGCTGGTATTGTTTGAGAGTTGAAAGTTCAAGGGGCGCAGCCGTAAAAGCCAGTAACTCTTGTTGTTTGCCAACACCGCCAAGTTGCGGGATCACCAACCACTCTTGATTAAACAAGCTCTGCTCAGAATAAAGTTTAACCCCCAGCCCAGAACTAAGTAGCCAATGGTCACTATTCCCAGCCCGTTTACGAGCAATGCGATCAGGATAAGCTAACACCAAAGCCAGTCCGGTTAATGCCACCGGTAAAGTAGCAGGAGGCGCTAGCGCTAACTTTTTCAAGGTTTGCAGATACTGCTGTTGTTCAACCTTGTTGAGCCTTGCTTCTACCGCTCGCGATAAATCAAACTCCCTTTGCTGCTGGTTTAATAAAACCGCTAATTTTGCTGCTAACGCAGTAAAGCCAACCAGATTAAATTTTTGCTCTAATTCCTTAGCGGCCAATAACATGTGCGCTTCGCGAGGCGAGCCAGAAAAACCTAATATAGCTTGACCATGGGCCGTTAACTGGCCCGATGGCGTAAGGGCGCCGAGTTGATTCAGCAAATTGACGGCTTGCTGCCAATTGCGCTCAGGCGGTAAAGTCAACCAAGATAGCGCATCCGCTTGTTGTACCCCCCAACCGGCTAGCTCTAACACCAGCGCACTTAAGTCAGCCACCATAATGTCGGGTAAACTGTGTTGCTCTAGGCTCGCATAAATTTCTTTATTTATAAGGCGATAACAGCTGCCAGCTTGAATACGCCCCGCTCGCCCCATACGCTGTGTGGCTGCAGCTTGGCTGATCAAACGTGTGGTTAAGGTGCCAATGCCGGTTTTGTGATCAAGTTTTAAGCGCCGCTCGCGCATCGAGTCCACCACTACGCTGATGCCGGCAATGGTTAAACTGGTTTCTGCGATATTAGTAGCAAGCACAATTTTACGCTTACCCGCTGGTGGCTCAGCAATCGCAAGACGTTGTTCATTGAGAGGCATCGCGCCATAAAGAGGGCAAATATTCACATCTTGCCATTCTTGCTGCTGTAACAATTTAGCGAGGTTAACAATTTCTTTTTTACCCGCTAAAAAAACCAAAATATTACCGCTTTCATTGGCAACGATCTGTTTGATCAACAGCGCTAAATCTTGCTCTATATACTGGTTTTTCGGGCTCCGGTAATGAAGCTCAACCGGATACATACGACCTTCACAACTTAACACCTTAGCGTCAGGCATTAACTCAGTAAGGGGTTGGTTATCCAATGTCGCTGACATCACTAAGATATGCAGATCTTCGCGCAGCCCAGCTTGCACATCCAAGCACAAGGCTAAGCCTAAATCGGCTTGTAAATTGCGCTCATGGAACTCATCAAAAATCACCATCGCCACCCCGGTTAATTCCGGGTCGGACTGCAGCATTCGCGTCAACACACCTTCGGTCACTATTTCTAAGCGCGTATGCTGGGAGACAACCGTTTCACCGCGCATCCTGTACCCAACGGTATCCCCAACTTTTTCATTAAGCTGCTCAGCCAAGTAATGAGCAATATTTTTTGCTGCTAACCGACGCGGCTCTAACAGAATAATTTTACCTTGAATATGCGACCTAAGATTTAGCAAAAATAAGGGTAATGCAGTCGATTTACCAGCCCCCGTAGGAGCCTGCAATATAATTTGCTGATAGTGAGATAAACTAGATGATAAGGCTGGAAATATACTTTCTATGGGTAACACAACAAGGCTCGCGATTGGATAATGGCAGGCGCTATCTTAACGCAAGCGCCCTTGACTAAAAACTCTAACCCGCTCAATTTTCTTTATCCCTTTAAAACCATTGCGCCGATAGGGAAAGAGCTTTACCCTGCCCGCCATCGACCATCGCCAATGGAGCAGGCATGCAATTTACCCCGCCGTTACAATCCGCCACATTAATTAAACGTTACAAACGTTTTTTAGCTGATGTCGTATTACCAGATGGCCGTGAAGTCACCGTGCATATTGCTAATACCGGTGCCATGACCAACTGTGGCTCGCCGGGTGATACTGTTTGGCTAAGTTATTCTGGCAACAGTAAACGAAAATACGCCTACAGCTGGGAGTTGACCCAAACCCAATCAGGGCAACTCATTTGCGTGAACACCCAAAGGGCGAATCAAATTGTTAAACAAGCTTTACTTGAACAGCGCATCCCGGCACTTGCGCAATACTCAACCGTGCAAGCGGAAGTGAAGTATGGCGATGAAAATAGCCGAATCGACTTTCTGCTGCGTGACGAGACACAAGCGGATTGCTATGTGGAAGTAAAAAGCGTCACTTTATTAGATCAGGAAAACGGCTGGTTTCCTGATACCAAGACACCACGCGGGCAAAAGCACCTTAGAGAATTAATGGCTATAAAACAAACAGGCGCACGCGCGGTGCTGCTCTTTGCAGTGATGCATTCAGGGATTAACTCTGTCAGTGCGGCAAAACAAATAGATCCCATCTATAATCAGTTGATCAATGAAGCGCAGCAGGCGGGTGTTGAAATATTAGTCTATCAGGCTGAACTATCAGCCACAGAGCTTTGTCTTAATAAAAAACTGGATTGGATAAATAACCAACAAGATTGATGAGTTCGTAATATGTAATAGGCAGTAAAAACTAGGGATTGATTGTAGGTTGAACAAATAAATATAAATTGCAATTGATCCACGTCAGCTATTTTGCTATAGATAGCCGCCTTATTTTTGCTTCCATCACTAGTTAAGTGTGAAAAAGGAGAAACGTCATGCCAGAAGGCAAGGCTAAAAAAACACTGGGCGTATTAGCTATTGCTGGGCTTGAACCTTATAAGGAAAAGCCTGGCGAAGAATTCATGAATGACGCTCAACGTGAGCACTTTAAAGTCATTCTAGAAGCTTGGCGCAACCAGTTAAGACAAGAAGTGGACCGCACTGTTGGCCATATGAAAGATGAAGCGGCTAACTTTCCTGATCCAGTAGACCGCGCAGCACAAGAAGAAGAGTTCAGTCTTGAGTTACGCGCTCGTGACCGTGAGCGTAAGTTAATCAAGAAAATTGAGAAAACGTTGCAAAAAATTGAAGATGACGACTTCGGTTACTGCGACAGCTGTGGCATCGAAATTGGCATCCGCCGTTTAGAAGCAAGACCGACAGCCGATCAATGTATTGATTGTAAAACCCTTGCAGAAATCAAAGAACGTCAACTGGTGGGCTAATACACCCATGGTTGAAATTGAAGGGGCCTTGGCCCCTTTTTGTTCACTTTAACGCGTGTTTAAATACTTCTAATGATCCCCCCTAGCAAAGACTCTTCAGCACACCACTACATTGGCCGTTTTGCTCCTAGCCCCTCGGGACCGTTGCATTTTGGTTCACTGATTGCCGCACTCGGTAGCTATTTACAAGCAAAATCGCAGCAAGGAAGTTGGTTAGTACGGATAGAAGATATCGATCCACCGCGTGAAGTAGCTGGCGCAGATCAAGCCATTTTGCGGAGCTTAGAACAATATGGCTTACATTGGGATCAAGAAGTACGGTATCAAAGCCAACAGTCTGACTATTACGAGGACGTGATAGCAGAGCTAAAGCAACGGGGCTTATGTTACGCTTGCCAATGCACCCGAGCGCAGATTAAACAACAAGGTGGTCTTTATTTGGGCCATTGTCGTCAACTTGGCTTAGACCCTCAAGATCGTGCAATTCGCTTACAAGTGGATAAAGGTGTCAGCGCATTCATTGATAAGCTGCAAGGTGAGGTTTCGATTCCTCATAATATGGCGACGGAAGATTTTATTATTAAGCGTAAAGATGGTTTGTTTGCCTATAACTTAGCGGTCACCTTAGACGACATTCAACAAGGCATTACCGAAGTTGTCAGAGGCGCAGACTTACTGCTACCCACAGCAAGGCAAATAGGCCTGATGCAACAACTCAAAGCGCCCGTGCCAGATTATGTACATTTACCCTTAGCGGTGACAGAGCCTGGCTTTAAATTGTCGAAACAAAATCACGCCCCGGCAATTTCAGACTTGGATGTCACATTAACCACTTGGCAAGCGCTTGCATTTCTTGGCCAACAACCACCACCAGAATTGCAATCAAGCGGTCAACAAACCCTGCTAAATTGGGCTGTTGACCATTGGTCGTTAGATAAAGTAGCGCACCAAGAAGAAATAATACTCAGTTAATGAGCTGATTTAGGGTTGCCTTCACAAAACTACAGCACATATTTTGTGAATCCCCCGAGCGAATACGGAACAAATACGGAGTTAAGTTGTGTTTAACTTAACCCTTGCATATTATAGGCGCCTAAAATATCAGCGCGATCTAGAGGACATAGACCATTAAGCGTATAAAAGAATTTTGCAAAAAAGTGTTGAGTAAAAAATCTCAACCGCGCACGGCTCCCGCTGCGTCAGCAAACACCCCGACCACCATTACGCCAGCCCAACCTAAAGAGGCTAAAGCGAATGTGCCAGTAGCCAGTAGTAATAGCACCGCTATTCACCGCAGTGAGCACAGCATTTCACGTAATGATATTAGTGAAAATGCATTAAAAGTATTGTATCGCCTACATAAATCAGGCCACAAAGCTTACCTAGTCGGTGGCGGTGTTCGCGATCTATTACTCGGGTTAAAACCAAAAGACTTTGATATCGCAACCGATGCGACGCCAGAGCAAGTTAAAAAGCTGTTTAGAAATTGCCGTTTAGTTGGCCGTCGTTTTCGCTTGGCGCATATTTTATTTGGTCGCGACATTATTGAAGTGGCGACCTTACGTGGTCATCATAGTGAAGAAGAAACCGAAAAGAATACCTCTTCACAATCGCAAGAAGGCATGCTGCTGCGTGACAACGTATACGGCTCAATAGAAGAAGATGCCGAACGCCGTGATTTCACCGTAAATGCCCTTTACTATGACATTGCTGATTTTTCCTTGCGTGATTTTTGTCATGGCCTAGACGATCTTGAGTGTCGTCGTATTGAGTTAATTGGCGATCCGGAAACGCGCTATCGTGAAGACCCCGTGCGCATGCTTCGCGCCGTACGTTTTGCGGTTAAACTACAGATGGAAATTAGTGAACGCACCAAAGCGCCAATTTCAAAATTAGCACCGCTATTGAAAGATATTCCACCTGCACGTTTATTTGAAGAAAGCTTAAAACTGATGTTATCAGGCCAAGGTTTAGCGACTTACAAAATGCTGCAGCAATACCAGCTATTACAACAGCTTTACCCGGTATCTTTCGTCAACGGGGACGATCCTAAATCAGAAGCATTGATCCATGCGGCACTGGCCAATACCGATGAACGTATTCAAGCCGACAAACGCGTCACCCCAGCCTTCTTGTATGCCGCTATTCTATGGTATCCAGTAGAGCAAAAGACCCAAGAAATTCTAACTGAAAGTGGTCTGCCATTTAACGACGCGTTTTTAATGGCGATGAACGAAGTGCTCGATTTCCAAGTGAAAAGTGTAGCCATCCCGAAACGCTTTACCTCGACCATGCGTGATATTTGGGTATTGCAAACGCGGATGTCAAAGCGTTATGGCAAACATGCTTACCGCATCTTCCATCATCCTAAATTTCGTGCTGCCTACGACTTTTTGCAACTGCGTGCCGATAACGAAGGCGGAGAATTAGTTGAGCTGTTTGAATGGTGGACTGATTTCCAAGAGCAAGATGAAGACGGTAAGCGCTCGATGGTGGCTAAATTAAGTAAACCTGCGACTAAAAAACGTCGTTACTACAAAAAAAAGCCTAGGCCAGCGTCATAATGCCAAGCTCTACCACACTCTGCTACATCGCTCTGGGCAGTAACCAGGGCGATCCAGTTAATAAAGCACTGTCGGCAATCACCGTGCTCAAACAAACTGCTGAGTTGAACATTACAGCTGTGTCGAGCCTGTATCGCAGTGCGCCGATGGGGCCACAAGATCAGCCCGACTATATTAATGGCGTTATCGCCCTAGAAACCGCTCTTCCCCCCCTTGCGTTACTGGATTTACTGCAAAAAATTGAATTAGAGCATGGCCGCGAACGTAAAGATGAACGCTGGGGTCCACGTACCTTAGATCTTGATATTCTGTTGTATGGTCAAGAAAACATTAATAACACGCGTTTAACTGTGCCGCACTATGGCATGAAACAGCGAGAGTTTGTAATATACCCCCTTTTAGAGATAGCACCGCAGCTTATGCTGCCTTGTGGTGCTAGTCTAATCAGCCTTGCTGCTCAATGTGACAGAAATGGCTTAGAAATCTATCAGGCCAGTTAGCCTTTTATACTGGCTGACCGTAATGGAGACAAGATGAGTAAAATATCCGCATCCCGCCTATTGAAAATGAAGCAAGAGCAGCAAAAAATAACCTGTATTACTGCCTATGATGCCAGTTTTGCCAGCTTATTTGATCAAGTAGGCATTCAGGTATTGCTGATTGGCGACTCTTTAGGGATGGTACTTCAAGGCCATGATTCTACTTTACCTGTGACCATTGACGATATTTGCTATCACACCCGCGCAGTCAAAGCCGGTGCAGAAAAAGCGTTAGTGATTGCAGACTTACCCTTTATGACGTACTCAAGCCCAGAGCAAACTTATGCCAGTTCAGCGCAACTGATGCGTGCTGGAGCCCATATGGTTAAACTTGAGGGCGGACAATGGTTAACAGAAACCATTACAGGCTTAACCCAACGTGGCGTGCCTGTTTGTGGTCATTTAGGTCTCACACCGCAATCTGTCAACGTCTTTGGCGGTTATAAAGTCCAAGGGCGCGGTGAAGCGCAAGCCGAGCAACTGCTACAAGACGCATTAGCACTAGAAACAGCCGGTATACAATTATTAGTTCTTGAATGTGTACCCGTTCCTGTTGCAGAAAAAATTACTCAAGCACTGAGCATCCCCGTTATTGGTATTGGTGCCGGTAATGTTACCGATGGACAAATTCTAGTCATGCATGATGCGTTTGGCATTTCAGCAGGCTTTTGCCCTAAGTTTTCAAAAAACTTTCTCACTGAAACCGGCGACATTAGAAAGGCCGTGGCCTTGTATAAAAGCCAAGTTGAAAGTGGTGAATTTCCCGCCCAAGAGCACAGTTTTTATTAGGCATTAATAATGGACATCACCCATAATATTGAGCAAATTCGCGCCACGGTAAAAGAGTGGCGTCAACAAGGGTTAAAGGTAGCGTTTGTCCCCACTATGGGTAACCTTCATCAAGGCCACCTAACCTTGGTGAAAACCGCTAAGCAACATGCTGATAAGGTGGTGGTAAGCATTTTTGTTAATCCAATGCAGTTTGATAGTGCCACGGATTTACAAGCCTACCCACGAACCCTAGATCAAGATGCGCAATTATTAGTCGCCAATCACGCCGATTTACTCTTCACTCCGACGCCAGAGATTATTTATCCGCAAGGTATCGATAGTCACACTTATGTTCATGTGCCAGGTATTTCAGAGCTACTAGAGGGAGCCTTACGACCGGGCCACTTTCGTGGCGTTAGCACCGTAGTCACCAAGCTATTTAATATTGTGCAACCTGATGTGGCCTGTTTTGGCGAAAAAGATTTTCAGCAACTGGCACTGATCCGAAAAATGACGACCGATCTTGCCTTGCCCATCGACATTATTAGTGTGCCTACAGTACGCGCCGAGTCAGGTTTAGCCCTTAGTTCGCGTAATGGCTACCTAACACCTGAAGAATTAGCACTCGCGCCCTATTTGCATCAAGTCATGCAAGCCATCGCAACTAAAATGGCTGCTGGTGAACGAGATGTCACATCGCTCGTAAATGAATTTAGTAACCAACTCGATGCCAAAGGGTTTAAAACGGATCAAATTGATATTGTCGATGCTGAATCTTTACTGCCACTATCTGCCACCAGTCATACCGCGGTGATATTAATGGCGGCCTTTTTAGGCAAAGCGAGATTGATTGATAATCGCACAGTAAATTTGCACCCTTAAACATTTTATTTTATATTTCACCGCTCAAATAGCCCCTAGTTCATTTGAGCTGAATACGGAGAAGAAATTGCCATGCAAAAGGTAATGTTAACAGGCAAACTGCACCAAGCGCGTATTACTCACGCAGAGCTTAATTATGAGGGCTCATGTGCCATCGACCAGGATTTTTTGGAAGCGGCCGGTATTCTTGAGTACGAAAAAATAGAAATATATAACATTGAAAACGGTGCGCGTTTTTCAACTTACGCCATCGTCGGTGAGCGTGGTTCGAAAATCATTTCAGTTAATGGCGCAGCAGCGCGCATGGCTGCAGTAGGCGATCGCGTGATCATTTGTACCTACGCTTCAATGAATGATGCTGAAATCAAACAGCATAAACCAAGCTTAGTTTACCTTGATGCGCAAAATAACATTGTACGCACCAGTAAAGACGTGCCGATCCAAGTCGCTTAAGCTAACCGCTTTCGCCACACATAAAAAAAGGACGAATTATCGTCCTTTTTTTATTGCCTGTGAAAAATTACAAATTCAACTGCAAGCGCCACGAATCTTGGCCACTTGCCCAGTATTTTCGCTCAAATGGCGTGATTGCCTCATCACTTTGATATTGCTCGACCTTGGTATCAAAGCCTGCGATGGCTAACGATGCTGCAAATTCATCGACATAGGTTTGCCAATTGCTGCGCACCTCTAACTTACCACCGAGTTTGAGAATATAGGGAAAGACCGAGCTACCGTGCCAGCGACGTTGAAAGTGCTTTGCTTTTGGCCAAGGGTTTGGGTAGAGCAGGTAATGATGACTTAATTGCCAGCCCGCCTCTACCGCTAAACGCCAAAAGTCATTCAAATCAACCTGCAGTAACACGGCATTGTCAGGTAGGCTGATAGGTGTTTTTGCCAAGCGATGGGCTGACTTATCTAAACCAATCACCACCGCCTCTGGATGCAATTGTGCAATCTTCACCGTGCTTTCACCAACACCACAACATGAATCAAAAATAATGGGACGACTATCACCCGCTAGTTGCTTTGCTAACGTATTAAATGCAGCTAACGTATGCTCTTGATACGGTTTTTTAAAGTCTGTTGATAAATGTTTGCGCACCACAGTTTCAAGTTGCTCATTAAGCCCAACTTGATTTGAAATAACCTTGCGAGAATTACCCAATTCGTTCAACTTCTTAACCCTATACCTTTGTTTACTAAATAATATGCGACGCTATAGAACACAGCAATGAAGCTGCAAATCACTAACAATGAGACCCAAACTGATACGTCAGACACACCTAAGAAGCCGTAGCGAAAGGCATTAATCATGTACACAATCGGGTTTAGTTGAGACACCCCCTGCCAGAAATCGGGCAGCATACTAATAGAGTAAAATACGCCGCCTAAATAGGTTAGCGGAGTGAGTACAAACGTAGGGATGATACTGATGTCATCAAAGCTCTTGGCAAATATGGCATTGATCAATCCGGCTAGAGAAAAGGTGATAGACGTCAATAACACTGTGACCACTAAAATAAATAAGTGGTGGATCTGTAAAGTAACAAAAAACTGCGAGATACAGGTGACAATCAGGCCAACCAATAGCCCACGAACCACGCCGCCACCGATGTAACCCAAAATCATAATGTGATTTGGTACAGGCGCCACCAGCAACTCTTCCACATTACGCTGAAATTTAGCGCTATAAAATGAAGAAGCCACATTCGAGTATGAGTTAGTAATTACCGACATCATAATTAAACCCGGTACAATGAAAGACATATAGCTCACGCCACCCATCTCACCAATGCGAGAGCCGATCAAGTTACCAAAAATAACGAAATAAAGGCTCATAGTGATCGCAGGCGGCACTAAGGTTTGTACCCAAATACGTGTAAAACGATAGATTTCTTTAATTAAGATACTTTTAAAAGCAGTGAAATACAGCTGACCTTTCATTTTAGTGACTTCCTTGTTGTACCAGTTCAACAAATAGCTCTTCCAGTCGATTACTCTTATTGCGCATACTCAGCACTTGCACCCCTAGTTCACTAAGTTTTGCAAAAGTGGCATTAAGACCTTCATCTTTCAGTACTTCTACTTCTAAAGTGTGCTCGTCGATGCGAGTAAACTCCGGCCCTAACTGCAATTGCTCTGGCAAGGTACTGGTGTCGAGCACAAAAGTCTCTTTCGCAATACGCGCAAGCAAAGACTTCATGCTGGTATTTTCAATCAGCTCACCTTGATTAATGATGCCAATATTTCGACACAAGGTTTCGGCTTCT
Organism: Motilimonas cestriensis; assembly: GCF_021295315.1. Lineage (GTDB taxonomy): Bacteria > Pseudomonadota > Gammaproteobacteria > Enterobacterales > CBDFNC01 > Motilimonas > Motilimonas cestriensis. The sequence continues at coordinate 32,544 of NZ_JAIMJA010000020.1, forward strand.
TCCAAGTAGTGAGTGGTTAACACTATGGTAATCCCCTCCTTATTTAGCTGCTGCAAGAAAACCCACATTGAGCGTCTTAGCTCAATGTCTACACCGGCGGTTGGCTCATCTAAAATCAGTAGTTTAGGCTGATGCATCAAGGCCCTTGCTATCATTAAACGACGCTTCATTCCCCCCGATAAGGTGCGACTTTGCTGTTTCCGTTTATCCCACAAATCTAACTGCTTTAAACAGATTTCAGCACGTTGCCACGCCTCTTTACGAGGTAAGCCATAATAGCCTGCTTGATTCACTAATATTTGTTCAACCGCTTCAAATTGATTGAAATTAAATTCCTGAGGTACTAAACCTATATGGCGTTTGGCATCTTCAAGGTGCGTGTCTATATCGTCACCAAATATTTTCACTTCGCCTGAAGTTTTATTCACGAGTGAACTTAAAATACCAATAGTTGTCGATTTTCCTGCGCCATTAGGACCAAGCAACGCATAAAAATCACCTTGCTTGACTGTCAAACTAATTCCCTTTAAAGCCGTATTACCATCTTTATAAATTTTTATTAAATTTTTAATTTCAATTGCGTTCAACAAAGTCATCCTTTTATTAATTATGACTGAATTAACACACCTCGATTTGAGCGGTTAAACCCTTATATAATGGGCGTATTATTCAGGTACTACTTTACCGATGAAAGGTAAATTTCTATATTTTTGCGCGTAATCGATGCCATAACCAACTACAAATTCATCAGGAATTGAAAAACCTACCCAATCAACCGGTACTTCAACCTGGCGACGAACCGGCTTGTCGAGTAGGGTACAGATAGTCAGAGATGCAGGATCACGCATCAGTAGCATTTCACGAATTTTGTTTAAGGTAAAACCGGTGTCGATGATGTCTTCAACTATCACCACGTCTTTACCGCGGATTTCATCATCCAAGTCTTTTTTGATTTTTACTTCACGTGAACTTTCCATTTTATTACCGTAACTTGATGCTGTCATAAAGTCTAATTGCACTGGCAAGTTTACTTTTCGACTTAAGTCAGCCAATAAAATACAAGAGCCTCTCAACAAACCTATCATGACTAAGCATTCAGTATCTTTGTATTTTAATTCTATTTCTTTGGCCATTTCACTGACACGTTGTTGTACATCTTGCTCAGAGATTAAAACCTCTACTGAATGTTTCATAATCGATTCCTAAATATTGCTTTTTTAATAACAAGGTTAATAATAAATTAGTAACTAACAAAACTCGGTCAGTTCAAACTCAAGTGGTGAATTATTCTGAGTTATACGTTTTTAATATACTGAAAATGTAATTTTACAGTCTATTGAGTGTACTAATATGGCCGTAAATGATAGTCTTCCGCCGTATAAAATAAAATTATATTTTCATAATAATAACAGCAGTAGACAGTAGACAATATCATGGAACCACGCGCAGAATTTAGACGCCGAACAAGATTGGCACCGGAAGCCCGCCGCAAACAGCTCATGGAATGTGCACTTGAAGTTTTCTCTAAACGAGGAATCGGACGTGCAGGCCATGCAGAAATTGCTGAGTTAGCTCAAGTATCAGTCGCCACGGTGTTTAACTATTTTAACACCCGAGAAGACCTAGTAAACGCTGTACTCACCGAAGTAGAGCTTTACTTCAGAGGTATTGCCTCTGCCGCATTTGTGCAAAGTAAAGATCCGATGGAAACCATCCACGATTACATTGCCTTTGTAGTAGAAGCGGCTTATACCAAACCCGATTATACGCACATTTGGTTAGAATGGAGTTCTTCAGTTCGTGAAGAAATCTGGCCTCGCTATCTCAAATTGCTAGCGCATAACACGGAATTAATGAAAAAAGTCATTAAGCCTGGGTTTGATAACAACACCTTTGAATGTAGCTTAACCGTCGATGAGTTCTGTCGTGCGTTAACAGGTTGTGGCTATATGATCATTCAAATGATCAACCAGCCTAGCAATCCGTCGCAAGACAAAGTGATAGAGTTTGTTTATAACTATATCACCGCCATCTTACGGCCAACCGCTAAGTAATAATAGATAATACAAAAGCTGCCTTGGCAGCTTTTTTTGGTCTTCAATATTAGCCCTTACACTAATCCTCACAACCCCAGCGCTGACTAGCATTATTATCAATGCCTAAATGGTCAAGAATTCGCGCCACCATAAAATCGAGCAACTCATCTATTGAACTTGGTTTATGATAAAAGCCTGGCGCTGCAGGCATAATAGTTACCCCCATTTGCGATAGGCTCAGCATATTTTGTAAATGTAGCGTCGAAAATGGCGTTTCGCGCGGCACCAATATTAACCGGCCTCGCTCTTTTAAAATCACATCAGCCGCACGCTCGACTAAATTATCGGATAAGCCGTGAGCGATCGCTGCTAACGTGCCGCCACTACAGGGGCAAATCACCATGGTTTTTGGTGCGCCAGAGCCCGATGCGACGGGAGAAAACCAATCTTTCGATGCCCAGACCTTAATTTGTTCCGGCTGAGCTTGATGTTGCTCGGTTAAATGCGTCGCTAATGCCTCTGGCTCATCGGGCCATATTTCTTCTAACTCAGTTCGCACCACTATTTTGGCTGCATCTGACATTAAAAAATGCACTTGGTAACCCGCCCGAACTAAAGCAGATAAGAGTCTGGTGCCATAAGCAGCACCAGAGGCACCGGTTAAGCCTAAGGTTAAGCTACCGTTAAATTGTCTCACTATAACTCCTCTCGCTGAGCCAGTCGCTCAATCAACCGCTGATGAATACCACCAAAACCACCATTACTCATGATTAATACGCTATCTCCTGATTTTACTTGCAACAGTATATGTTCAAGTAAGGCACTGAGATCAGATTCAATGATGGCGGGGGTATCACTATTACTAAAACATGCGGGTAATGACCAGTTAAGCCCTTCTGGCTGCAAGCAATAGATCATATCCGCGGTTTGTAATGACGTGACTAATTCATGTTGGTGAGTGCCCATTTTCATGGTGTTGGAGCGCGGCTCTAATACAGCTAGAATACGCCCTTTACCGACCTTAGCCCGCAGTCCTGCTAATGTTGTTTTGATTGCTGTGGGGTGATGGGCAAAATCATCATAAACCTTGATGCCGGCCACCTCGCCTTTTAGCTCCATTCGACGTTTGGCATTTTTAAACTCACCTAACGCCGCAATACTGTGTTCAGGCAGCACGCCAACATGTTTCGCTGCGGCAATGGTGGCTAACGCATTAGCAATATTATGATCTCCTAATAAAGACCAGCTCACGCGCCCTTGTAGTTGCTGTTGGTAAAAAACATCGAATACGGTGCCATCAGCAATCACCTTTTCCGCTGACCAATCACCATTTAATGTTTGCAACTCACTCCAGCATCCTTGCTCTAATACTTGGTCAATGGCTGGTGTTTGGGTTGGATAAATGATTTGCCCTTGTTGCGGAACAAGACGGACAAGGTGATGGAACTGACGTTGAATAGCGGCGAGATCAGCAAAAATATCTGCATGATCAAATTCCAAGTTATTAATAATCAGCGTGCGTGGTTTGTAGTGAACGAACTTCGAACGCTTATCAAAGAAAGCACTGTCATATTCATCGGCTTCAATTACAAAAAACGGCGTTTCGCCCAACCGAGCAGAAATGCCGAAATTTTCTGGCACACCGCCAATAAGGAAACCCGGTGCCATCCCCGCAAACTCTAATACCCAAGCTAACATACTGGAGGTAGAGGTTTTACCATGAGTCCCCGATGCCGCTAGCACCCATTTATCTTTGAGCACAAATTCGTTCAGCCATTGCGGCCCAGAAATGTAAGGCAAGTTAAGATTAAGCATGGCTTCAACACAAGGGTTACCACGGCTCATGGCGTTACCAACGACAATCAAGTCTGGCGCGGGAGCCAGTTGAGAAGGATCGTACCCTTGAATTAATTCTATGCCTTGCTCTTCAAGTTGTGTACTCATGGGAGGATAAACGTTGGCGTCCGAGCCCGTTACCCGGTGCCCTAATTGCTTGGCCAAAATGGCTAAACCACCCATAAAGGTGCCGCAAATGCCTAGAATATGAATGTGCATACTGCTCTCTCTGTATAATTTATTGAGCCCAGCAACGACTTAGGCTCCATTGAAAGCATGTTAACGTAACCACAAAACTAAGGCTAGAACACCCATAACTTAAACCGAGCTGGCGCACAGCCAAGTCAGCACTTAATTAGGTTTTCTTTGCCCTTTTTTATTCCGGCTATGGCGTAATGGTGTAATTGGATTGGCCTGATCCATCTCTGCAGGCGGATCGATTGGCATAAACAATGGTTGCCCTATCCCTTGATAAGGTCTGTAAAACAAGCCGTTACATTGATAAATCAACTGGGGTTTAGGCCAACTGATACAACCCGCAGGTAATTGGTATAGCCAATTCAGCCCTTGCTGATATTTAAGCTGCTCACGCCATTGGTTTTCTGCCAAAATTTGCTGCTTAAGCGCCCAAGGGTTAGGTTTTTGCTCTGTGCTTTTTTGCACTGTCACCGTGCCCGCTAACACCGGAAACAATGCCTGCAGACAGCAATAAATGAAGATCCATTGTTTGTATTTCATTTGCTCAATTCTCTCTAGAGTCTTTGCTTAGCCATCAATTAGTTCTAAACACGCTCTTTTGTTAAGCAATATCTATTCCATTAACCAAGAAAAAAACACAATAAAAAATTTGATCTAGATCGAGTTTTTGTCCTATTTGTTAAATAGAGACAAGTTTTAATGAGGTGGATATGATGAAGCAATTAATAATGTTACTGATACTGACGGTATCCACTTCAGTGTTTGCGGTTCTCCCCCAAGAAGACGCCGGATCAACATTGAAGCTTGACTGGTTTTGGCAAAATGAATCTGGTAGCCAACAAGTAGCGCAGGCCTTGTTTACTCGTAATCAAGTGAAGCAAGGGGTGCAAGACCAACAAAAAATTAACTTTACCCTTAACTCCCCTATCCGAGCATTACATGGCTATATTGGTCCTCGCCTTATGCATGTACTCGACAGCATCAATTCAGTATCACCAGATCATGCGACAAAATTTGTCAGTATCGAGCATGCTTTTTCAGTGAAAGATGCCAGCCCTGAATCGACTTTGTTTTGGCAGGCCTATTATCAATATCAAGATGATGCTTTTAATTTTTTAAGAGTGAGCCCTTGCTTGGCACAAAATGAGTTAGATGGTCCTTGCATTAGACCTAATTATTCACAGATATTTTACAGCTACCGCCAATCATTTAGTGGCTTAGCTGAGCAATTAAGATCCCATGAAGGTGCATCGATTTCGATTCAAAACGCACAAAGCTGGCTACTCAATATTCCTGACGCTGAAGAGCATCATGATCGCTTCTCCCCTCCTTTAACCGTGCTATTAGAAAATGTGGCTGACAGCGATGAGCGAGCGTTACTACTGGCAACTTTGATCAGTCAAATTGCACCTGACTATCGTATGTTTTTGGTTTACCCAGCTAACAGTAACGGTAGCGCATCACCCGCTTGGTTAACCATTGAAGCGCGAAGTGGCGCAAATGGCACGCCTGTTGTGATTGATAATAATGAACATACTTTATTAACGGGTTCACCTGCGTTACTAAAAGAAATGATGACCACACAAACGCCGATGATCAGTGAACCTTTATATTAAACGCTCATAGCGGTGGCTCATAAATGATGAGCCATTACTTATGATGAGTTTGGATAAAAAAGAGGAAATAAATAGTAAAAACTTCATACAGGTTGATATAACATAACACTTGTTTTGTTGTTTAGCTTTGTAGGGATTTTTTGCTGTCGTCTCCGCGTTTGTTATCTATGCTCTGTTTAACCCTTTGGCTGCTTGGCCAAGGGGCTTTTGCGCTGCACTGGCAACACGACCATTTAACTAAAGTCAATACTATCAATGATGGCCCATGTGCTGTTTGTATTCACATCAAGCAATATTCTCCCCCCAGTTTAACGGTTGCGATTGCAGTGGTAATGACCACAATGCTACTGTTTGTCACCAGCTCGCCCATCATTCCCATTTCGACCCCTTACTATTCAGCAGGCCCCCGCGCACCGCCTTTTTATAGTCATGTCATCAATATTTATTTTCTCTCATTAACACTATGACAACTATTTATAAAGGTTTATACCATGCAATTTCGTTTAAAAAAGATGTTCTCGTTAAGTCTTATCACATTGGCCGGTATCAGTAGCCAAACAACGGCAGCCGATCATGACCATCGCGCCCATGGTAGCCATGAGCATGGCGCAGCTAACATTGATTTAGTGCTCGAAGGTAATGAGCTCGCTTTTGACTGGATGTCACCCGCGGCCAATTTACTCGGTTTTGAACATCAGGCGAAAAATGACGAGCAAAAGCAGAAACTAGCTGAAGTGACATCTCTACTCGCACAACCAAAGCATATTTTAGTCTTACCGGACGCAGCAGGTTGTAAAGTGACAGAGCACAATATCGACAGTGCACTGTTCACTATGAACGCAAGCGCAGATGAACATCATGACGACAAACATCATGACGACAAACATCATGACGACGAACATCATGACGACGAACATCATGACGACGAACATCATGACGATACTCACCAAGATACACATTCTGACGTCACTGTAAGCTATCACTTTGAATGTGCTAACCCCGACGAAATATCATCTCTTTCATTTAGCTTATTTGACCATTTCTTATTAACCGAAAAAGTGCAAATCCAAGGTATCATCAACAGTCAACAAATGGCTAAAACTCTGACACCAAAAGATCACTCATTAACTTGGTAAGGGAGCATTCGCTCAGTATCCATGAATAAATTACCTATTTTAACTATTCAGGATCTCAAGTTCGGTTGGCTGAAAAGCCAACCGCTCACTATTGAGATAGATCACCTTAGTATTAACAAAGGCGATAAAGTATTTTTGAAAGGTCCCAGTGGTTGTGGTAAATCGACACTACTTGGTCTTATGACAGGCATTAACCAACCTTATAGCGGAACAATCTCGATGCTAGGCAAAGAGTTAACTGCGCTAAAAGGTAGTCAGAGGGATCACTTTAGAGCAGATCATTTAGGTTATATTTTCCAACAATTTAATCTATTACCTTATTTGAGTGTGATTGAAAATGTCACGTTACCGTGTTTTTTCTCCAAAGTGCGAAAAAACAAAGCACTGGCTAGCTCTGGCTCATTAGAGCAAGAAGCAAAGCGTTTACTGAGTCACCTCGAGATCCCCACGCAACTAATACATCGCCAAGTTACCGAACTCAGCATCGGTCAGCAACAGCGTGTGGCAGCAGCGCGAGCATTAATTGGCAAGCCTGAATTTATCATTGCCGATGAACCCACCTCATCCCTCGATACTGACGCCAGGGAGTCTTTTATTAAGCTGTTGTTTAACGAATGTGTGGAAACGGATATTAGTCTGATTTTTGTCAGCCACGATGCCAGCTTACAAGGTTTGTTTGACCATCAAATAGACTTGCCAACGCTTAACAAAGCCACTCAAACAGGAGCATGAAATGGCCATTGCTAAATTAGCGCTCAAAAGTTTATATAATCGTCGTGGCACAGCCATTTTAACGGTATTTGCTATTGCCCTTAGCGTCACCTTATTACTCGGTGTAGAGCGAGTTAGAACACAAACCAAAGAAAACTTTGCTAATACGCTATCAGGTACCGATTTAATTGTTGGCGCGCGTACCGGGCAAGTACAGCTTTTACTTTACTCTGTATTCAGAATAGGAAATGCCACGAATAATATTTCTTGGCAAACCTACCAAGAAATTGCCAACGATAAAGCAGTAAAGTGGACCGTTCCCTTCTCGCTGGGTGATTCCCACCGTGGTTTTCGCGTGCTCGGCACCACACCCGATTACTTTAAATATTACCGATTTGGCCAAAAGCAACATTTAAACTTTCACCAAGGACAGTCTTTTGGTAGCCCGATTGAAGCAGTACTTGGCGCGGAAGTAGCGAAAAAGCTTAACTACCAACTTGGCCAAGAGATCGTTATCGCTCACGGCAGCAGCGATGTGTCGTTTACTAAGCACGACAACTTGCCCTTTAAGGTCGTGGGTATTCTCGACCCGACAGGAACCCCAGTTGATCGTACGGTGCATGTTTCATTAGCAGGCATTGAAGCCATTCATTTTGGTTGGCAAAATGGCGCCCCACGTGGCGGTCAGCTGCAAGCAGATCAATTAGATCAAGTAGCACTTGAACCTGAGGTGATCACGGCATTTCTTGTAGGATTAAAATCCAAAATGCATACCTTTGCATTACAACGGAAAATAAATGAATACCAACAAGAAGCGATAATGGCGGTGCTTCCGGGGGTGGCATTGCAAGAGCTATGGAGTACGATGAGCATGGCCGAGAATGCCTTACTAGTCGTGTCAGGTTTTGTCGTGGTGTCTGGTTTATTAGGCATGTTAACCACTCTACTCACTAGCTTAAATGAACGGCGCCGTGAAATGGCCATCTTACGCTCGGTTGGCGCAAGACCAGGCCATATATTTAGCTTGTTAATTTCAGAAGCGGGCTTGCTCGCACTGGCTGGAGCCTTAACCGGAGTGAGTTTATTATATGGATTGATTTTGATAATACGGCCTATTGCCATGGATATGTTTGGTATCTATGTCCGGTTATCTGCTTTAACCCAATATGAACTTATTTTATTATCGATCGTGGTAATATCTGGTTTTATTATAGGTTTATTTCCCGCATGGCGCGCATACCGCATGTCCCTTGCTGACGGCATGACTATTAGGATATAACAATGAAATACTTGAAACACATAATATTAAGCGCTTTAGTCGCCTTGCCGATGCTGGTTCAGGCTGAAGCGATAACGATGGAATGGGAAGAATTATTACCTGAAGCGGAGCGCATTGCACAAGCTAAAGCCGCTGAACTCAACCATGATGGCAGTGTAGTCAATCAACCTCAAAGCCAAGAGGTTAATGTTCGCAGTGACCTTAATGGCAAAACGATCCGTCTACCCGGCTTCGTGGTACCTTTAGAGGGCGATGAAAACACGATTACTGAGTTCTTTTTGGTACCTTACTTTGGCGCTTGTATTCACGTACCACCACCACCACCAAACCAAATCATCTACGTCAAATATCCAAAAGGTGCCCCCGTTGATGATGTTTGGGGCGCCGTATGGATTGAAGGAACGATTAAAGCAGAAACCATGAGTAATGATCTGGCGACGGTCGGATACACCATGGAAGGTATTAAGGTTGAGGTTTACGAAGAGTAGAAGAAACGTTCTGATTGGTGATAGTTCAATTACCACTATCACCAATCAGAGCCCCAGAGGGATAATAAGGTCAGTAAATGTAAGCAGCCAACGCCACTAATCCCACTAAATAGCCGACACCTAACAGAATATTCCATACTTTCTTTTTCAAAATAATCATGCCATTCTCCTTTAGAGCCTGTCTATCTGTATTGGATAACAAACGCTAGCTTTACCTGTTAATAATTTTAACATTTCAGCAACAATGCGCAACTGCTATTGTTTAACATAATGATAACAAACGAGGAAAGGGTATGGCTGAAGCAAAAAGCTCCCTTGATAAACTAACTGAAAAGTCGGAAAAGCAGCTCTTTAATAGTAAACATAAAACCATGGCATTAGCTCGCCAATACGGAATTGAAGGTGGCCTTACTAATGTTGCAGACAGTACGGTACTAACGAGGGCCAAAAAACGCATGGCCTTAGAGTTGTCGCAAAAGCAACATAATCTAGAACAAATCATGCAAGCCACTCATACCGAATGTGGTGAAGATGATGCAGCAAGAGAAGTTGATCCTGATTGGATGTCAGCTTATTTGCGTTTAGCAGAAACCATCAGTAGCAAAAATATGCAGGCATTGTGGGGAAAAATTTTAGCGCAAGAAATTACCAGTCCAGCGAGCTACTCAGTACGAGCCCTAGAAACACTGAAACAAATGACCAACCGAGAAGCCATTATTTTTCAAAAATTATGTCAGCTAAGTTCAACATTTGCAGGGGATCCGGCGCGAAAAATTATCACCGGCTATGTGCGTTTACCTACGTCATTTCAGCTTTTTACACCGCTGCACAGTCAAAAACTATCACTGGGTAAGTTTCGCTTTCCCTATTCTAACGTTATGCTAATGGCTGATTTAGGGTTAATTTATCAAAGTGAATTAGAGTCGGGAGAAATGAGCCCAGGCCAACCCCTTAATATTAATTATCACGACTTGCCCATCAGCTTAGTACCAAACGGTAAACGCTTAAAGCTGTATTACTATAAGTTTACGCAAGTTGGCAATGAACTAAGTAAACTCATTAGTAATGATGCGTTAGTTGAGTATGTTGAAGAGCTGACGCTAATACTCGAGAGAGAATTTCAAATAACCAGCTCTATTAAAAGTAAGGCTTAGCCGGCAATCAGCAGCCTAAGCCTTAAATAAAACTAGCCTTTAGGGTTAGAGTGAAAGCTAACCACTCGATTTCGACCTTTAGATTTGGCCTTGTAAAGGGCTTCATCAGCACGCGCTATAAATTCACCTGTACTTTCCTGCCCCATTTGAGTAACCCCAAAGCTACAGGTGACTTTCACACCATCAGGCCATTGTGACACCTCTAGCAGAGACCTGATTTTTTCAGCCAGTTGAGAAGCCTGATCAAGCTCAGTATTGGGACAAACCAGTAAAAATTCTTCCCCACCCCAGCGAACAAGACTATCACCCTGTCGTGTTAGGCCAGTAACTAAACCAGCAAATACTTTTAACACCTCATCACCCACATCATGACCATGTACATCATTGATTTGCTTAAAATGATCAAGGTCCATAAACACAATTGATAATGGTGTTTGTTGCAGGTAAACCAGCTGAACTTGCTCAAACAATGAATCTCGGATCCCAGCTCTGTTTCTCGCGCCGGTCAACGGATCACGTTTTGCCATAGTTTCAAATTTCTTACTTTCTAACTTTAACGCTTCGGTTAATGACTCAAGTTCAATGGCTTTCTGTCTCGTGCTAGATAAGTCCACTCTTAATCGCTTTAAATCTGAGAGTAAATAGATAATAGCAAACGCAATCCACACCCCTATTATCCCTGTCAAGAATACGGTTTCAGGGATTAACTTACCGTCAAATCTTATTTCCTCCACGACAATCTTTACCGGCCCTTCAGAAATAAGGCTACCCGTTGCAATCTCAAGCACTGACACATTGGTAAAGTCAGGTGCAAAGTGCTCCAACGGAATATTAAGTTCGGAAATCCACCATGAGGCGACCTGAAAGTTTTTCAGAGGAATCGTCACTTCAGACGAATATAAGTTTGGCTCGTACTCTACCTCGTTAACTTTCAGGGTAGCGTCATTGTGAATATCAGTATAGGTAGGATGAAAGTTTCGAATATAGAAACGGATTCGCTGCGATCCTTCACCTTCATAGCGTGCGTCAAGAGTAACCGTATCATATTTAGAAATATCAATACCTTCCGATATTTCTGACAGTTTTATCGCAAACTCACAAAATGGCCAGGCGTAAGCCTTGACGATATTGCATTCCAGCACTATCCCTTGCGGCGTCAGTGTTAAGGTAGCGGTAGTTTTACCACCTTGGGACTCATCGGTAATCGGTTTGAATGCATAGTCAGACTCGGCGTTAATCACTAGGCTAGTATTAAAACTGTGCTGGTAAGCAAATAGCGAAATCACCGAGAAGAGTACCAATAACAATAACCCTGTACTTAAGGACTTTGACTGCATAGTACGCTCCATAGTTAATCACCTGTCCGGTAATAAGTTAACTAAAATGATTCATGAAGTTTGGCGAATGGCCTTACTCATCAGCTCAGTCTTGCTGAACAAGGACCAAACTAGACGACACATAATTGATGATGTTAACTATACAAAAATAAACCCAATGAAACCGAGAGCTATTTCAATAAGTTAATTTAAGAGTAGTAAATAGGTGGAAGGCTGCCAACTATATAGTCAGCGGCCACAAGTGGGATTAATATTTATCAAACAAAACAATGAATTAGCTAAAAATAAAGTCGATTCAGTGCGCTATTATAACCAACATACTGATGTCCCTATAACACAGAGAAAGGCTTTATTCTTCTTCTTCAATGATCCCTTCAAGGTAGTCATCGGCATCTAACAAACTATCAAACTCGGTATCATCAGACGCTCTGATTTGCAGCACCCAACCATCATCGTAGGGATCAGCATTGATTAGACTGGGAGAATCAGGCAACTCTTCATTTAGCTCAGAAATTTCACCACTTAAAGGAGAATAGATTTCAACGGTCGTTTTTTCAGCATCAACTACAAAACATTCATCACCCGCATCAAGCTCATCACCAACATGGGGGAGCTCGATACTGTAAACGTTTCCTAATTGGCTTTGCCCATGGTCAGTAATACCCAAGGTATAAATGCCATCTCCTTCACTTCTCACCCAGACATGGGTATCGGTATATTTTAAATCATTCGGCAATTGGCTCATTTTTACTCTCCCAATAAAATAGGCCTATATTCAAAAATAGGTTATTAGCGTCTGCTCAATCATCTACACAGCGTAGCCAAATAATAGTTAACTGCAAGGTGATTGGGTGCTGATTTTTTTACCGCTTAAACAAACCGGAAGTATCATATTTAGCATCTAAAGCCGGGCTAACTCAGGAAGCTCACCAGCCAACCCCATGGCTTGTTTAAGTAAGGTATTTTTCACTAAAGGTGCATTATTCACTAGGCTCAAACCAACATCTCGGATCAATTTTTTAAGTGGATGTTGGCCACTAAAGCCTTGTTTTAATGCTTCCATAGCGACAATCATTTCCATTGCCTGACTCTTACGCCAGCGCTCGTAACCCCGTAACTGCGCAAGTTGGCCAATATCTAAACCAAGGGCTAAGTTTTTCTTTATTTCTTGAGCCAGTGCTGTCGCATCCATCAAACCAAGATTAACCCCTTGACCAGCAAGGGGGTGAATAGTGTGTGCAGCATCACCGATTAAGGCAACTCGATGTTTGGCAAAGTCTCGCGCATAACGCATTCGTAGCGGCACACTATGGCGATCACCTAGTACCTGACACAAACCCAATCGGTTATCGAATGCCATAGCCAGCTGCTTATTAAACTCATCGTCAGATAGCTCCATCAACATTGATGCTCGCTCTGGGCTTGTGGACCAAACTATCGAACAATGATGTGGATTAAACAACGGCAAAAAAGCCAGCGGGCCTTCCGGCTTAAAAATTTGCCAAGCGGTATTTTGATGGCACTCGGCAGTCGCAATAGTCGCCACCAGCGCATGGTGCTGATAATCACGAAAGGTGAGCGGAATAGCCGCTTGCTTACGTACCCAAGATTCGGCCCCGTCAGCGCCAACCACTAATTTACTGGTCAAAGCATGGCCATTATCTAAAGTTATCCAAGCTTCTCCTTCGCCTAAGGCCAGCTGTGCTATTCGCTGAGGACAAAATATACGCACATTTTCTTGTGTCTCTAAGGTATTAAGTAATGCCAATTGCAGATTACGGTTTTCAATAATATGACCTAGATTGGGAGTCCGATTTTGCTGAGCAGAAAATTGTAATTGCGCAAAACTATCTTGATCCCAAACCTGCATTTGTTCATAGGCCTGGCTTCGTGAAATATTTAAGTTTGGCCAGACGCCCAGTTTTTCTAACACGGTTTGACTGGCGGCATTAATCGCACTAACACGGTTGTCTGCTATCTCACTAAATTCTGGCTCGAGCTCACGGCCTTCTATCACCGCAATTTTAATCGGCGCATCATATAATGCGCGGGCTAATGTCAGCCCGACCATTCCACCGCCAACAATAACAAGGTCAAAAGACTGGATCATAATGGTTTCGCCTGAAAAAGTTCAAAATGGCCTAAGGCTTGGTAGCTTAAGGGTTGCTTTAATATGTCAAAGGTATCCATTAAATGTAATGCGCTATTACGGGCTTTAACTAAGGGCCAATAGTTGTTAGCAAACGTTCGCGCCAATAAGTCAGTCATAAAAATGGTTCGTTGATGGTCGCCTTCCCGTTGCTGCCAATAGCGGTCTAGCGTCGTAAACGCACCAATATCAGACGCTTGGGCAATCGTACTCGCGAGCACAAACAAATCACGCAGGCCAAGGTTATAACCTTGACCCGCAACGGGATGCAAAGTGTGGGCGGCATTACCAATTAACACACTGCGATGACTGACTGGCATCGGGGATTGTGTGAGTGACAAAGGGTAAGCGGTGCGAGCACCAAGGCGCGTAAACTTACCTAAACGAAAACCAAATTTTTGCTGCAAAGCGGCGCCAAAGTCAACATCAGATAAGGCCATTAACTGCTCAAGCTGATGATTATGCACCGACCAAACCAGTGCACTGCGATTATCAGACATAGGTAATAACGCCAAAGGCCCCGCATCCGTGAAGCGCTCAAAGGCGCGTCCTTGATGCAACTCGCTGGTTAATACATTAGCAATAATTGCGCTGGTGCCGTAATCATCCGTTTGTTGCTGTAATTTGAGTAATTGCCGACAACGGCTGTGTCCGCCATCGGCGCCAACCAATAACGATGCTTGTAATTGCTGGCCCGAGGCGAGTGTGACGGTGACACAGTGTTGGCATTGGGCAATTTCTTCAACACTGTCAGGACAGATCCAAGTTAAGTTTGGCAAGCGAGATAAACGCTTATTGAGAATGTCACCCGCATTGATAAGCTCAATCACATAGCCCAACGCGTCAAGCTGCTCTTGTTTCGCGCTCAGATGCGCTAAGCCAGAATGCCCTCGGTCTGAGACATGTATGTGAGAGATAGACGTAGTTTGCAATGAAAATTCAGACCAGAGACCAATCTGTTGCAGTAATTGCGCCGAGCCATACGATAGCGCTATAGCCCGACTGTCAAAGCCAGGATGTGCTTCTTGGCTAGCGGCGACGGCATCCACTAACGCAATTTTTAGATGTGGCGCTAAATAAGCCACCGCGCATGCGAAAGTGGCACCAACCATGCCTCCTCCCACTATGATTAAATCAACATCTAGCGTCGCATTGGTCTCTGCCATGTCTGTCTTCACTTCTTATTATTTAGATTGCGCCATTAACGCCTCGATATCGGCAATGGATTTAGGCGCAGCTGCCGTTAAGTTATCAATACCTTGCTGTGTGATAACAATATCGTCTTCGATACGAACGCCGATGCCGTGCCACTTAGGATCCACATCTGCAGACGCTGCAATATACAATCCTGGCTCAACGGTAATCACCATGCCCGGCTCAAGTAAACGTGAACGGTCAACAGATTGATAATCGCCCACATCATGTACATCTAACCCTAACCAGTGGGATAGTCCGTGCATATAAAAAGCTTTGTATGCTTGCTCTTCAATTAACTGCTCGACTTCGCCTTGCATTATACCTAACTCAACCAAACCAGAAACCATGATATTTAAAACAATATCATTAGCTTGCTTAATTGATTTACGTGGGCCGAGTGCCGCAAGTGCCGCCTCTTGTGCATCTAGCACTAATTGATAAATCGCTTTTTGTTCCAGACTAAACTTGCCATTAACAGGAAATGTGCGCGTAATATCCCCCGCATAACCGGCATATTCAGCACCAGCATCAATGAGCACTAATTCACCGTCCACCAGCTGCGATTCATTTTCGGTGTAATGTAAAATACAAGCATTTTCGCCACCACCGACAATGGTACTATAGGCTGCGTCGCGCGCGCCAAGCATGGCAAACTCGTGTAAAATTCCCGCTTCCAGTTGGTATTCCCAAACGCCAGCACGACATTCTTTCATCGCTCGAATATGACCAGCAACAGAAATATCGGCGGCTTTACGCATCAGTTCAATCTCTGTCACTGATTTAAAAAGACGCATTTCGTGTAACTGTGGACGCCAATCAATAATTTGACGAGGCTCGCGCCAACCTTGACGAGCACCTTGGCGCAGACGTGTTAGGGTTTGTTGTACCCTAGCCTCAGCAGCAGGATGCTGATTAAGCACAAAATACAAACTATCAACCTGATTCAACAATTCGACTAATTGCTCGTCTAACTCTGATAACTCAAATGCTTGATCAATAGCCAATGTCGTTATTGCCGCTTTTGCGCCTAAACGCCGCCCGTGCCAAATTTCAGCTAATGCGTCTTTTGGACGACAAAACAAAGTGCGACTTAATTGATTATCTTTTTTAACTAAAACGAGCCAAGCGTCTGGCTCGTTAAAGCCAGTCAGGTAATAAAAATCACTGTCTTGGCGAAAACGGTATTCCGTATCACGGCTACGTGTTTGCTCGTTCGCTGCGACAAAAATTGCAGCACTGTTGTCTCGCATCAACTCGCCGAACGCTAACTGGCGTAGATGAAATTCAGATTGCATGAAATAACCTTTATTAAAGAAAGTTAATAATTAAGCGCTAGCTTAGAGTTAATAATTAGGTACTAGCTTAAAGTTCATAATTAAGCTTTACCTAGTGCTATTAGTGCAGCGTGGGCTTATCGTTAGTTGTAGTGAGAGGTTGCGCAAACTCGTTAAAACACAGCAATGCGCCAATACGTAAATATTCAACGACCTCGTTAAACGCCAGCTCACTTTCTTCGTCTTCTTGTTCAAAATCGAGCGAAACTTGAGATATGTCGCGGATGTCGGTGATTAATTCTTGAATATTTTCAGGTGCTTGATTCAATTTTGATTGCATAATGCCAAAACCAACGAGAAAGCTTTGCGCCCATTGCGCCATCGCTTCAGCGCGCTCATCAAGCGGCACCTCATCATCAGGTAGTAATAGCTTAAATCCCATATTGCCGTCGGTAAGTTGCTCACAAATAATAGAATAAAGCTGTGTCGCGGTTTTTTTTGCTTCAGCTGGTAAGCCTAACCCTTCATTGATTAAATCATTAAAGGGGGCTTCCCAACTGGTCGCATCGAGTTTCACTCCCGCACAAACCAGCCCAGCTAAAACACCATGAACTTCCGCCGCGCCCACCATTAATGACGCTGATTCGAAGATACGGGTCACTTCATCAAAATCCGGTAATGTGTTTTTATTCATGGCCAACCTAAACTCACAATTAAAATTAATATATTACCTTAAATCCTAACATTGCCTTACTCTTGGCGCTAGCTAGGACTTGAAAGTTCACCCGTTGGCCTTTATAGTCGCAGCAGTTAGACATCTGAAACAGATGTTCGGTTAATTCTTGTGTTCGGAGTTCAGTGATGAGCCAATCGGCTGTCGAGATCAATATTTTAGGCAAATGTTACAAAATGGCTTGTCCACAAGGACAAGAAGATGCGCTTCTTGGCGCAGCAGAAATATTGAATGAGAAAATTGCTGACCTAAAACAGCGCACTAAGATAGCAAAAAGCGAACAGCTTGCAGTGATGGCTGCGTTAAATTTTTGCCATGAACTAAAATTAGAGCAAGCTAAAAATAATGAGTATGCTGATACCATGGCTCAACGCATTCAAATGTTACAAAGCACCATTGAAAATGCATTGATCGAAAAAGGCATCAACACTAACGAGAAGTAAGTCTCGTACAATAATACAATTTTAATTCCTGGGGTGTTTGTCAATACGGTGACGTCCCTGAGCCGATAATTACAACACCGGAGATTTTGCTTGTTACTATTGCGCAGGCTCAGCATGTACTGAGAAGCCTACGGTAATGACAAAATCACCACCTTGAGCCGTCGGGTTCAAGGGCTTATACCGTGTAACGGCACCCTGGGTACTCCATCTTTAGGAACAGTACATTTACTGTGCTAATGTCAACAAACACTACGGACTTTTCGCCATGCAGAAAACCCGTCACCAAATAAGACAAGACGTACGTCAACTCAGACGTCAACTTAGCCATCAGCAGCAACATGATTACAGCCATCAACTTAAGCAGCAATTAAGTCAGCATCCCAAACTGAGTAACGCCAAGCAGGTCGCACTTTACCTTGCTAACGACGGCGAACTTTGCCCGCAGCCATTAATTGAATGGTGCTGGCAGCAAGGAATAAAAACATACTTGCCAGTACTTGACCCTATTAATGAAGGCCACCTGCTCTTTTTGCACTACCACGCCAATAGCCCAATGAAAACCAATAAATTTGGTATTGCTGAGCCTTGCCTCCAATCTAACCAAAAAGCCAGCATTGATCAGCTTGATGTCATCTTCACTCCCCTTGTAGCGTTCGATCATTTCGGTAATCGCCTAGGTATGGGCGGCGGTTTTTACGATCGGACTCTAGCAAACGTAAGTCACACCGATAAATCACCTTACACCATTGGTCTTGCCCACGATCTTCAATGCTTACCTAAACTCCCAATTGAAGCTTGGGACGTCCCCTTACCAGAAGTCATTACGCCCAGTAAAATCTGGTCTTGGGGGAGTGTTTTTAAGCCCGAGGATACGCTATAATCCGCGCTTCTTTTACCGTACTCTCGGAGCATAAGCATGACACAAGATGAAATGAAAAAAGCCGCTGGTTGGGCTGCACTAAAATACGTCGAAGAAGGCTCTATTGTTGGTGTTGGTACAGGCTCAACCGTGAATCATTTTATCGATGCCCTAGGTACGATAAAACATGACATAAAAGGCGCAGTATCAAGCTCTGAAGCCTCAACTGAACGCTTAAAAGCATTAGGTATTGAAGTATTTGACCTAAATAATGTTAGCGATCTAAGCATCTATGTTGATGGTGCCGATGAAATAAATGCTCACAACTACATGATTAAAGGTGGCGGTGCGGCATTAACCCGTGAAAAAATCGTGGCAGCGGTTGCTGATAAGTTTATTTGCATTGTCGATAACACTAAACACGTTGATGTATTAGGTGATTTTCCATTGCCAGTGGAAGTGATTCCAATGGCACGCAGTTATGTAGCACGTGAATTGGTTAAGCTGGGCGGCGATCCAGTGTACCGAGAAGGCGTAATAACCGATAACGGTAACGTCATCATTGACCTGCATAACGTAAAAATTCTAGATCCGATCAAGCTAGAACAACAAATTAACAACATCGTTGGCGTTGTTACCAATGGTCTATTTGCCCAACGTGGTGCAGATGTAGTCCTTGTTGGCAGCCCGGATGGCGTTAAAACGTTATAATTAGATCAAAAAAAGTGGCGTTAATGCGCCACATACGGGTTTTTTGTAGTAAATTTTCTAAAATAATTGTATCTTGTCAATGTTGACAAAATTTGAGCAATTGACACATTTGGGTTCGAGGGAAGTAGCATGACCACCTTTTCACTAGGCAAGGAAAAAATCAAAATTCTTCTGTTAGAAGGACTACATAGCAGCGCTGAAGAGACTTTTAGAGCCGCGGGTTACACTAACATTGAAGCGTTAAAAACCTCCTTAAGCGAAGAAGATCTGAAAGAAAAGATCAAAGACGTTCATTTCGTTGGTATTCGCTCTCGTTCAAACTTAACAGAAGACGTAATTAACGCAGCTGAAAAGCTCGTTGCTATCGGTTGTTTCTGTATTGGTACTAACCAAGTTGACTTAAAAGCAGCGCAAATCAAAGGTATCCCTGTATTCAACGCGCCGTTTTCAAATACACGCAGCGTAGCTGAAATGGTGTTAGGTCAGATCCTAATGCTACTTCGCGGTATTCCTGAGAAAAATGCCAAAGCACATCGCGGTGAATGGCAAAAGTCTGCTGACAATTCTTACGAAGCGCGTGGTAAAAAACTGGGCATCATAGGTTACGGCCACATTGGTACACAGTTAAGCATTCTAGCTGAAAACCTTGGCTTTAACGTTTTCTATTACGACATCGAAAATAAGCTATCACTCGGTAATGCGACTCAAGTTGCAAGCCTACCTGAGCTTCTTGCTATGTCAGATATTGTTAGCCTACATGTACCGGAAACCGCGTCTACTAAGCTGATGTTTGGTGCCACTGAACTATCACAGATGAAGCAGGGCTCAATCCTGATCAACGCTTCACGTGGTACAGTAGTTGATATTGATGCACTAGTTGAAACGTTGAAAACAGACAAGCTATACGGCGCAGCGATTGACGTATTCCCAGTAGAACCAAAATCAAACAACGACGAGTTTGTGTCGCCACTACGTGGTTTTGATAACGTGATCCTAACGCCACACATTGGTGGTAGCACCCAAGAAGCGCAAGAAAACATTGGTTACGAAGTTGCTGGCAAACTAGTGAAATACTCAGATAACGGTTCAACTTTATCTGCAGTTAACTTCCCTGAAGTTTCACTACCAGAGCACGTTAAAACCAGCCGTTTACTGCACATCCATGAAAATATTCCTGGCATCATGATCCAAATTAACCAAGCATTTGCTGATGAAGGTATCAACATTGTAGGTCAGTACTTACAAACCAATGAAAACATTGGTTACGTGGTGATTGACGTTGCGAGTGATGATCGCGAAGGCGCGCTGGCTAAGCTTAAAAATATCAAAGGCACCCTGCGTGCGCGCGTATTGCACTAATCGCTAAACATTAATGCTCTTGTTTAAAAGGTGGCTTGGCCACCTTTTTTATTGCCTATATTTATCTAAACCGCCTTTTCACTGCTCATTCCAATCATCATTTTTCGCAATTAACTTGAGTAGTTGCAACACCGGCCAAAAAAATAACGATGAGAGAGATCACAATATTCACAAAACTGTCACTAAAAATATAGCTCCGAACAGTAAGAAGTTAGCGATAAAACAGAATATAATGCTAATTTTAATAAAAAAATATAACGATTTTGCTAAAAATAACCCCCATTAAATCTGCTCAGCAACGTTCTACTTCACCCAAGATAGCGCTATCAACCTCGACCAGTCAACAAGTGAAACTTAAAAACATTCATGTCTGAGAATGCCACCTCAAATAGATAAAAAAACTATAAAACAACCAAAAAACAGATTAATTGACATATCTCTCAGCCCGAAAAATACTCCTTTAACTATTAATTTTTAATTGATATAAAACACGGCAGCAAGGATTGCTAAGAATTGACGTTTTTGTCGAGCAGCGGATCGCTCAGTCATTTATTAAATTTTTAGTATCAGGTAACTCAACATGAGCCATACGATCCTCTGCCGACATAAAACTAGTTCCCAGCTGGGTTTTAGCTTAATCGAAACCATGATCACCTTATTCGTGCTCACCACTGGCTTACTTGGCGTAGCTGCCTCTCAAGGTATCGCTAAAAAGTCTGCTTACGAGTCCAATCAACGCACGATCGCTAGCTTTATCGCCATGGATATCGCAGAGCGCCTGCGCCTTAATCGTCAAGAATTAATTGCTTCCCCAGATCGATATGCTGTTGATAGCGTAGTGTCATCAGCTTCATCTATCACAAATCCAAGCTGCACCGCTTGCGGACAAATTCAGCAGCGAGAGAAAGATCTCTTACACTGGGCAGGCCTTCTACAAGGACAACAAGTCGTTCAAGACAGTCGCGCTGTTGGCGGTCTCAAGCAAGCTGACGCCTGTATAGATTACGATACCAACAATGGCAAAGTGCTTATTGTGGTCAGCTGGACCGGTAGGCAGTCCCTTATTGATGGCGCCACTGATCGAAATAGCTTTGAGAAAAAATGTGGTACCTCCAGTAAAGAGCGTCGTCAACTAATACTGCGGACGCTAGTTAAAAATGCATAATACTCCAACTCAAAAACAACAAGCTGGCTATGGTTTAATCGAATGGATGATTGGCATCAGCATTGGCCTTTTTTTGATTGCAGGTCTCTCTGCGGTATTCGTTCACTCAAGAGTGGGCGCACAAAGCACCAACCAAATGGGCGAGCTACAAGAAACGGGCAGAGTCGCGTTGCAGTTGTTAACCCAAGACTTACGACAAGTTGGTTTTTGGGGGTTGGCCACCGCTAATCTGGTTACACGATACAATGCCGTGCAAAGTAACGAGGTAATCGTGCCTAAGCTAGCGAGTAGCAAAGATTGTATTGATGATTTAGGCAATGGCTCTTTTCCACAAAACAGTGTGCAGTTTAGACAGTTTTGGTCGTTTGAGTTGCCAGCTAATAGCAGCCTAAGCTTTATGCGCTGCCTGATTGATGATGACGCCAATACCCAATTGAGCAAAGAAACCGACGTGATTACCATTAAACGCCTGCTGGGCCAATCAATGTCCATACCCAGTGCCGGCTTAACCACCGCAACCGCACCATTTTTTTTCAAAGCAAATAATACCAAGGCAATGATTTTCAAAGGTAATGCAGCTGCCCCTTCAGAGCCGACTCTAACCGACAGTGAAACCTGGCAATTTCTTCACCATGTTTATTACCTAGACCGCCAACTTTCGACCAATACGCCTAACTTGCGCAGGCTGACTTTAAACACATCAGGTATGACATTAGAGCCAGTCTTACTTTCAGGCATTGAAAATATGCAGTTGCAATACATCGTCGAAAATGCAGCCGGTAAAACCAGCTTTCAAACCAGCGCACAGCCCAGTGATAAAGTCATAGGTGCCCAGCTGTTTGTGTTGGTTAGAGCGTTAGATCAAAGTCATGGCTATGTAAATAATAATAGCTACCAACTGGGTGATAAGACCGTTCAAGTCAATGACAATTATCGCCGTTTACTAGTGTCAACCTCAGTAACCTTTAATAACCCAGTATGGCTCAGCCAAGGAATTTAAAACCATGAAAAGCCCCCATACTCAACGAGGAATTTCATTATTTATTAGTATGTTAATGCTGGCATTGTTGTCAGCCTTAACCACCTTATTGATGGCCAATGCCAGCTTAGATTTAAAAATGGCGGGGGCAGCCGCGTTAAAAATTGATGCAGATCAGCAGCTAGAAGGGGCAATTGAAGAGTTACTGGCAAAAGATGATAGCGCGCTAAAATTTGCCAGCGCCATCAAGGGCAGTCAATTTACCTTAACCCACATTAGCGGCGTGAGCTCGGCAGTTGCTCAAGTACAAGATCAGCCCAGCTGCGCACGAAGTCGAAAACCGAGCTCAGATGACATTTTTGCTTGTCGCTATTTGCACACAAAATTAAACCGTGATTATGGCCGAGCCAAAACTGGCAGCGGCCGCTTAGGCCATAACAGTGCAGGCTTAGGCATAGAGCAAAAAACCCTTAAGAACTAAAAGCTAAACACGCCTTCCTAGGATGGGAAAGTGATGCGGTAATAACCGCAACACGCATAGGACGCATTAATTTAATTTCCAAAAAACATGGAAAGGACACTAATGTACAGGTTCAAATTATTACTGCCCTTTGGCGCTCTTTTGTGCGCGAATGCCCTTGCTGATGATACTGAGTTATATATCGCCGATATTTCTGCGCAAAATGGTCTGCGCCCACAAGTTATGATTATATTCGATAACTCTGGCAGCATGCGTGATTCAGAAATGCTTACCAAAGAGGCCTTCGATCCCAATAAAGATTATGGCGAATCAGGGCAACAAAAGATCTACTGGGGCGGTGCTGGACAAAAGGTGCCCAAACTAAACAGTCGTAATCAATTCGACAGCAACAAAAATAATTGTCAATCAGCTGTTGACCCATTAGCAAAAAATGGCAAGTACACCGGTAATCTAAGAAGATGGAATAGTAAAAACCAAACTTGGCTACGCCTTAACAAGAGCAAAGGGGAGTATTTTGATTGTCGCGAAGATGTCGATAAAAACCAAGTTTTAAACCCTGGCTCTCAAGTTGACGGGTTTCCAATCAATGACATAAAAACCGGCTATCAAGCTACCAAGGGAAGTAGTGTTTTTAAAGGCTCTGATGGTATTACGCTTTATACCGAAAAATACCTCACTTGGTATCATCAACCCGATACCGTCACTAAAAGCCGCTTAAGTATCGCCCAAGACGCAATTTCCGATCTGGTCAAATCCACCCCTTCGGTTAACTTTGGTTTAACGGTATTTAACTACAATGACAGTTATGACACTCGTAACGGTGGCCGCGTCGTTCGTGCCATTAACGATATGACAGCGCAAGATAGAGCGGACTTTAGTCGTGTCATTAATAGCCAGTCAGCCCAAGGCAACACCCCTTTGTGTGAATCACTCTATGAAGTCTATCGGTACTTTGCAGGTAAAACGGTTTACTTTGGTGATGATGATGCCAACTATGGCAGTTACTTAGCCAATAAACCGCCAAGAGATAGCAATGCTGAAGCGCCGCAGGGTACCTATAAATCCCCCTATAAAACCTGTCAGGATAAAGCTTACATTATCTTAATGACCGATGGTCAACCGACTCAAGATAATATGGCTAACCATTTAATCGCTAATTTAACAGGCGCGAGTGCGTGGAATTACAGTTACTTACCAGCACTAGCAAAGCACCTCAATACAAAAGACATCAACAATACGAAAGCAGGTACGCAAACAGTGTCCACCTTCACCATTGGCTTTGGTGAAGCAGCAACCACTCAAGCTGGGGCATTATTATTAGAAACCGCGACCCAAGGCGGCGGTGAATACTACCCCGCTACCGATGCAAAAGCACTGCAACAAGCCTTTCAAGAAACGATCATTAAAATTCTCGACCAATCTTCTAGCTTTAACGCACCTGCCGTTTCAGCCACAAGTTTTGATCGCACCCAGCATCAAAACAACGTGTATTACTCGATGTTTATGCCAAGTAAAAAGCAGCGCTGGCGTGGCAATATTAAAAAGCTCACTATTGATAACAAAGGCATTTTACGAGACGCCAACAACCTGCCGGCTATTTCGGCCAATGGTTATATCAGTGAAGATTCATCTACCGGTTGGGGCGGCGTTAATGATGGTAACTCGGTTAGTCAAGGTGGCGTAGCCGCAGCAATAGCCAAGCAAACCAGTCGTAAAGTTTACACTAATATTCAAGGTGCGCTGGTTGAACTAAACAAGCAAAACATCAAAACATTCTTTAATGCTGCCAGCGACGATGCGCTAGCGGCTGAACTTGGGATAGATGCGACCAATCTCAATACACATTTAAATTGGCTGCTCGGCTACGATGTGCATGATGTTAACGGCAACAATAGCATTGCCGACTACCGCGCTGATATCTTTGCCGATCCACTGCATTCAAAGCCCACCGCCATCGTTTATCCAAGTGGTAATGACACCACTCGCTTAATGGTCGGCACCAATGCAGGCTTTGTTCATTTCTTTCATGACAAAGGCCAAACAGTAACCGAAGATTGGGCTTTTATTCCAGCCGAACTACTTAGCCATGGCTTAGCATTAATGGATGACAAAGACGCAGCGACTCATCCTTATGGAATGGATGGCACGGCCACGGTGTTTGACGTAAGCAAAGGGCCAAGTCGACAGTTAATTGCAGTAATGGGCATGCGCCGCGGTGGTAAAAGCTATTACGCCTTTGATATTACCAAGCCAACATCGCCAACATTACTTTGGAAAATTGGTAAATCAGACAGCCAATTTACCGAGTTAGGCCAAACGTGGTCAAAAGCTAAATCGGGCTGGCTTAACGTCTCTGGCGACACTATCCCAGTATTTATTTTTGGCGCAGGTTATGACGTTAATAAAGATAGCTGCAGCGGTGCAGACAACTGTAAAGATACTGAAGGCCGTGGCATTTTCATTGTTAATGCTAAGACAGGACAGCATATCTGGTCTAATAATGTGGCTTGCAATGCCACTGACGCGCACTGTATGCAGCACAGTATACCCAGCGAAATAGCCACCTTAGACAGCAATAGTGATGGCATTGTTGACCGCTTATACGCTGGTGATACAGGCGGCAACCTGTGGCGAATCGACTTAAAAGGCGATTCACCGAAGGCTTGGAGTACTATCAAGCTAGCAAAACTCAGTGACGACACTAGCAAAGGTGATCGCCGCATTTTCACTCCCCCCACTATTGCTCGTAGCTTGATCCAAAAAGTGATTAAGGTAGATAAAAACTATCAAGTTTACGATCAAGCCGTTGATATGGTATTGGTCGGCACGGGTAACCGCGCAAAGCCCGCCTCTGACATCAGTAATCAAGATACGTTTGTAATGATCAAAGACACCCACATTTTACCCACTACTTTTGGCAGTGGTGGTGTAGAAAAGCCCACCCCAATTGCATTCGACGATTTATTTAATATCACCAGTAATCCCATCGAGAGTAGTACCGATTTAATGCTCTCTCGTGCCAACTTAAGCAGTCATTCAGGCTGGCGTTATGAGTTTAAAGGCAATGGTGAAAAATCGCTGGGCGGCGCTTTGGTGCTCGCTGGCACGGTTTACTTTAGCTCGTTTTCGCCTAATGCGACCTCAAACTTACAATGTGGGATTGGCGATCTAGGCCTTGGCAAACTTTATGCTGTTAATCTATTTGATGGCACCAATACGCATACTTGGCGCGAAAAAGAAATTGGTAATCAAGTGCCTGATACCATCGTGGCGCATTCAGGTAAAGATGAGCAAGGCCAATCTGTGATCCGCTTACTTGGCGTTGGCCAAGGAGAGCAAATATCGGTCATTATCCCAGAAGATCCCAACAACAGTACTGAAGCGCAAGATGTGAATACTGGCACCCAGTCCACCGAGGCCAACATGAAGCCAAATCGGATCTACAGCTATTTTGAAGAATTATAAAGAGGAATAAGTACGTGAGAAATCAGCAAGGGTTTACCCTTATTGAAATAATGATCACGGTAGCAATCGTCGGCATACTAGCAGCGATAGCCTACCCTAGTTACATGCAATATGTACTGACAAGCAGCCGAGCTCAAGCGACGACCGAGCTAACTGAAATTGCTAATTTGCAAGAGCAGTATTACCTCGATCATAATCGTTATGCCGCCAGCCTAGACCAGCTAGGCTATACCAGCAGCGCCATTACAACGGAAAATGGCCGATTTAATATCAAGGTAAGCTCAACCGACCGCGAAATTGATTTTACTGTAACGGCAAAAGCCATTGGCCAACAATTAAAGGATACGACGTGCTTAACTTTCACGCTCAATTATCAGCAGAAAAAAGAGGCAACATCAAATGATTGCTGGAAAAAATAACCCTAAACACTATCGTCTCAGCATGGCGCTGCTCTTAGGAGCAAGCCTAATACTGGGCCAAGCGCAAGCGCAAAAGCCATTACAAGAATACCGCTGTGCCATGATCTTGGCTGACAATGAACCTTACATTGGTCATTACCAATATCAATCAGAATATAAATCAACCGATAAAATGCAAAAAAGCATGGCAGAAAAAGCCGGCGAATCAATCTTTCAAGCAGACGGGACAACTTTAATCGCAGTAAAAAAAGTACTTGAATGCGCGCATTCAGGTCAGAGCTTTACCTCTGACGCAGCAAAATCAGTAGAGCAAGGTTTTGATTATTAACAGTTTCTAGCAAGTAGCACAGGGCTCTATTGAGGTTTAGCGATGAACCTGAAGTCATTACGAGGCCAAATAGAAGCAAAACAAGGTTGTTAATGTGCTTTTCCCCTCTTTTTGAGGGGATTTTTTCTCTCCAATTTTTTCCAGCCGCAATCATTGTCTATCGCGACAGAATTAAAAATAAATAAACCAAAAAATCAAATACCTAACAAAAAAAACCACATTAAAGACAATCGTTGTAAAAGATCCTGACAGCAAGAAAAAAAATCGCAGATATACTTAAGCAATGGATTGGTTAGTTTATTTATTAATTTATTGCCTAACAAACAAGGAGGCTAGTAGTGATAGTGACAAACTGGCTTCAACGCCCCTCAATGAAGGGAGTATTTGTTCGCGGCTTTAGTTTAATTGAAGCGATGATCACACTGTTTATATTAACCACCGGGTTATTGGGTGTTGCTGCATCCCAAGGCATCGCTAAAAAATCAGCTTTTGAATCTCAACAGCGCACCCTTGCTAGCTTTATCGCCATGGACATCGCAGAGCGGATCCACCTCAATCGCACTGAATTTATCAACACGCCGGATCTTTATGCCGTTAACAGTGTCATTGAAACCGCGAAGACGCTAACTCTACCTAAATGCTCCAGCTGCTCAGCCAGCGATCGCCGCACTATCGACCTGATTCACTGGCAAGATTTACTCAAAGGAACGCAAGTTAGCGACAACGCTCGCTCTATTGGTGGCCTCGCTAAGGCAGATGCTTGTATCGGTTACGAAACCACATCTGGCCTAGTCACTATCATTATTAGCTGGCAAAGCCGACAACAACTTGAAGATGGCGCAAATACAACTATGACGTTAGCCAAGAACTGTGGCGCAGAAAGCAAAGAGCGCCGCCAAATCACGATTACAACGTTGGTCAGAAATGCGTAGCACAAGGCTAAAGCAACGAGGATTCGGCATCATCGAATGGATGATAGGAATGACTATCGGGCTATTTCTAATTGGCGGGATCACCGCTGTATTTGTTCAATCTCGCGCCGGCTCGCAAAATACCAATCAAATGGGTGAACTACAGGAAACAGGACGAATTGCACTGCAATTAATTAGCCAAGATCTTAGACAAGTCGGATTTTGGGGAGTAGCCACCTCGAACGTAATGACAAGGTTAAATGCAACCATCAACAATGAAGTTATCACCCCGACGCTTAGTAGTGGTAGTGATTGCACTGACGATTTAGGTGGCGGCTCTTTCCCCGAAGACAGCATTCAATTTCGACAATTTTGGTCATTTGAAATCCCTCAATTGTCGAGCCTGAACTATATGCGTTGTATTATTGATGACGATCCTGACTCACAGCTCAAACGTGGTACCGATGTAATTGCACTTAAGCGCTTAATGGGGAAACGAGAACCCATTCCAGCAGCGGGTACCGTAACTGCAGATAGCCCTTATTTATTAGTGGGTAGCCATAGTAAGGCCGTTATTTTTGCATCCGGCTCAACCCCACCAAGCGATCCGTCTTTTACGGGTAGTGATGCTTGGCAATACTTACACCATGTTTATTTCTTAGATCGCTCTCTCAGCACTAACACCCCTCGACTGCGCCGGATGAGCCTTAATAACAGCGGCATGACTTTGGAGCCTATTTTGCTATCTGGCGTTGAGGACATGCAATTGCTCTATATCGTAGAAGAAGCCAATGGTAATACTAACTATCAGACCTCAGCATTATCAAACGACAAAGTCATTGGCGTTGAAGTGTTTATTCTGGTTAGAGCACTGGAAGAAAGTAAACGTTATTTGAATCAAAACACCTACACCCTTGCGGATAAAACAATCACAGTGAACGATAATTTTAGACGCTTATTGGTATCCAGCGTGATTAGCTTTAGTAATCCAATGTGGCTAGATAAGGCAATCTAATGGAGGCAAAAATGAAATTTCAGCAAGGCATTGCACTTTTTATCAGCATCATTTTACTGCTTCTATTATCAGGATTAACCACCTTGCTAATGTCCAATGCCAGTTTAGATCTCAAAATGGCTGGTGCCAGTGCACAGCGAATCGATGCCGACCAGCAATTAGAGGGCGCTATTGGTGAAATATTAACAAATACTAATGCTAGCCAACAATTTGCTACCGCGGCACTCGATACCCAGTTTGAAGTAAAGCACATTAAAAACATTAGTACTTCTGTTGTGGCCATAAATGAGCAACCTAGTTGCGCTCGAAGCAAAGACCCAAGCTCGGTCGGCTTATTCTCTTGTCGCTATCTAGACACTCGGCTATCAAAGCAATATGGCCGCGCCAAAATAGGTGGTGGCCATCAAGGTGAAAATGCAGCGGGGTTAGGCGTAGAACAAAAGTTATTGAAAAAATAAACCACACTTATTCGGGATGAATAAGCATGGATAAACACACTGTTTACGCGCCGTTATGGATCATTGGCACACAGCAGTATGTAGCTAGAATAGGATGACCCATGGTAAAGCAAATTTTAATCGCCGCAGCCCTCACCGGAGTGAGCATGGCTATTCTTGCGGATGACACTGAGCTCTATATTGCAGATGTTTCCGCGCAAAATGGGTTAAGACCGCAAGTAATGATTATCTTTGATAATTCCGGCAGTATGCGTAACACCGAACTATTGACCAAAGAGCCTTTTGATCCAACGGCCAGCTATGGCGAGCCTAACAGCGGTAAAATATATTGGGCTCAAGCCGGTGATGGGGTTCCTAGCACAAGTGATAACAACTACTTTTTAGCGACCAAAAACAACTGCCAGTCGTCTATCGCCCCCCTAACTTCAGCAGGTAAGTACACCGGTAATATGCGCCGTTGGTATGCAAAAAAACGAACTTGGCGAACACTTTCCTCAGATAATGGAACATGGTTCGACTGCCGTGAAGATGTCGACTACAAAATCACCAGCAACCCAGCCAGTGGTGTTGAAGGTTACCCAAGAAATGGTTCAAATAACCCTTATAGTAGCAATACCAGCACCGATATATTTCGCGGTAACGATGGCGTGACCCTTTACACTGAAAAATACCTGTATTGGCACTATCAAAATAATACCA
The DNA here is from genome assembly GCF_021295315.1 of Motilimonas cestriensis. Taxonomy (GTDB): domain Bacteria; phylum Pseudomonadota; class Gammaproteobacteria; order Enterobacterales; family CBDFNC01; genus Motilimonas; species Motilimonas cestriensis. Next base: position 62,980 of record NZ_JAIMJA010000020.1, read on the forward strand.
TTAAAAAAAGCCGCTTGGCGATAGCGCAGGATGCCATCTCTGAGCTGGTGAAATCCACGCCTTCGGTTAATTTTGGCCTAACGGTTTTTAATTACAATGCGTCGGATGGCACCCGTAATGGCGGCCGAGTTGTCCGCGCCCTCAGTAATATGACCGAGCAAGATAGGGCCAGCTTTAGTAATACGATAAATGCACAGCAAGCAATGGGGAATACCCCTCTGTGCGAGTCTTTATATGAAGTTTATCGCTACTTTGCTGGACTCGGTGTGTACTTTGGTGATGATGACTATGATTACGGCTACTACCTAGCAAATAAACCGCCAAGAGATCTAAATGCAGAGAGCCCAGAGGGAACTTATGCCTCGCCATATAAAACCTGTCAGGATAAAGCGTATGTCATTTTAATGACAGACGGTGAGCCAACTCAAGACGGTAAAGCTAACTCACTGATTTATAGTCTTACTAATGGTAACGCATCGTATTCTAGCTATATGCCAGCACTGGCAAAATACATGAATAACAATGACATTAATCTCAATAAAACGGGTAAGCAAATCATCTCAACCTACACCATAGGTTTTGGCGATGGCGCCACCTCTGGCGCAGGAGGCTTATTACTTGAAACCGCGAAGCAAGGCGGAGGTGAATACTTCCCAGCGACCGATGCGGCAGACTTACAGCAAGCTTTTCAAGAAACCATCATTAAAATACTCGATCAATCTTCAAGCTTTAATGCCCCCGCAGTATCAGCTACGAGTTTTGACCGCACGCAACATCAAAACACTATTTATTACTCGATGTTTATGCCCAGTAAAAAACAGCGCTGGCGCGGCAACATTAAAAAGCTCACCATAGACAATAAAGGCGTGCTACGTGATGCTAGTAATGCAGCAGCCATAGACGACAACGGCAATATTCGAGAAGGCGCATCAACCGCTTGGGGCGGAGTTAATGATGGTAACTCAGTGACTCAAGGGGGGGTTGCAGATGCCATCGCCGCACAAAGCTCTCGAACACTTTATACCAATAGTGGCAACAGCTTAATTACCCTGTCACTTGATAGTATAAAAAGCCACTTTGAAGCGAGCACCAATCTAGCCTTAGCCACTGAACTTGGCACCGACGAAATAGGTTTAACTCGACAAATAAACTGGCTGATGGGTTTAGACGTTGATGATATTGATGACGATGGTGATACCAGTGACTATCGCAACGATATTTTTGCGGATCCACTTCACTCAAAACCGACCGCTATTACTTATCCATCGGGTGATAACAGCAATACTCGATTATTAGTAGGAACCAATGCGGGTTTTGTTCATTTCTTCTATGACAAAGGCGATACTGTCACCGAAGAGTGGGCGTTTATCCCAGACGAACTCATCAGCCATGGGCTATCACTGATTAAAAATATTGATGCCCCTGAGCACCCCTACGGCATGGATGGCAGCGCGGCTGTGATGGAGATAACCAATGGTGCTGAAAAACAAATAATCGCTATCATCGGTATGCGCAGGGGAGGAAGAAGCTATTACACATTTGATCTCACCACCCCCACCTCTCCTCGCCTGTTGTGGAAAGTTTCAAATAGTTCCGCTGGCTTTGAAGAGCTCGGGCAAACTTGGTCAAAACCACAATCTGGTTTCCTTCCTATCGATGGCAAAGTAACACCCGTGTTTGTTTTTGGCGCCGGTTATGACACTAACCAAGATACTTGTAGTAAAAGCTCTGCCAACGATTGCAGCGATAGCCAAGGCCGCGGGGTATTTGTAGTAAACGCACAAACAGGTAAAAAAATCTGGTCAGCCAATATTAGCTGTGACAGCAGTGACCCGCACTGTGTGCAACACAGCATGCCAGCTGAAGTAACGGCTTTTGACAGCGATGATGATGGCTATTTAGACCGCATTTACAGCGGCGATACGGGTGGAAACATTTGGCGTATTGATATGGTTGGAGAGCCCAGTAACTGGACCCATTTGAAACTGGCGAGCTTGAGTGACGCCGGCGCTAAAGGCGACCGAAGAATATTTAACGCGCCGACCGTCGCGCGAACCTTAATTCAAAAAGTCGTTGCTGTTGATGACAATTATCAAGTATTCGATCAGGCTATTGATATGGTGCTAGTTGGCACGGGGAACAGAGCAAAACCCTCCTCAGATTTAAGCAATCAAGATACCTTTGTCATGGTCAAAGATAGCTACATCCTTCCTACCCTATTTGGCAGTGGCAAGGTAACAAAACCGGCCCCAGTCTCATTCACCGATCTGTTTAATATAACCGATAACCCTATCGCAACCAGTACCGATTTAATGTTATCGCGCGCTAATCTAAGCAGTCATGCCGGCTGGCGCTATGAGTTTGGTAATACTGGCGAGAAATCACTCGGCGGTGCGCTGGTTATTGCCGGGACGGTTTACTTTACTTCCTTTTCACCCAATGCTTCAGCTAACTTAGAATGCGGTATTGGCGAGCTTGGGCTTGGCAAGCTCTATGCGGTGAGTTTATTTGATGGCACTGATCGGCACAGTTGGCGTGACAAAGAAATTGGTAACCGCGTGCCCGACACATTAGTGGTTCATTCAGGTACCAATCAAGAGGGCAAGTCAGAGTTACGCTTACTCGGTGTCGGGCAAGGTGAACAGGTCAATGTTGTCGTTGGCGATAATCCTGGAGAAAACGCAGAAACAGAGACCGTCAACAGTGGCTCACAAACTACTAATGCCACCATGAACCCAAAACGCATTTATAGTTTCTTTGAGGAGCAATAACTTGATCAGCCATAAACTCCGGGGCTTTACATTAATCGAGGTAATGATAACGGTCGCTATCGTCGGTATTTTAGCTGCTATCGCCTACCCTAGCTACATGCAGTACATCCTCACCAGTAATCGTAGCCAGGCGACAGTTGAGTTGACAGAGATTGCTAACTTACAAGAACAGTACTACCTCGACCACAATCAGTATGCCAATGACCTGAGCTTGCTTGGTTACCCGAGTGCGAGCATTGAAACACAAGGCGGCAGCTATAAGGTGAAGCTAAGCAGTACAGATAGGCAGATAGATTTCACTGTTACCGCTACCGCAATCAACCGCCAAGCGCAGGACACCCATTGCGCAAGCTTTACCCTAAATCACCAACAAATAAAAGGAGCTACTCATGATGACTGCTGGCAATAGTCGCCCTTTAGCCGCGCTTATTGGAGCCCTTTTCTTCATCACCCCTAATGTCACTTACGGGCAAGAATCGATGGCGAAGCAAGACTATAAGTGCGCCTTGATACTTGAAAATGGCGAATCATATTTAGGCCACTTTTCTTACTTTTCCGATTATCCCTCAGACGATAGAATGCAGCAGGATATAAAAAAAGCGAATATTAGAACGGTATATGACACCGATGGCAAAACATCCATTGACATCAGTAAATGGGTTGAGTGCGTAGGCAAGGCAAGTAGCTTTCAAAGCAAAGCAGCCCAAACTATAGAGCAAGCCTTTGATCAATAGTTCGTGCAACTGATGGTCATTAAAGCTAAGACTAACAATACCTTAGTGATTTAGCTCTAATAAAAAGCGACTTGTGAAATAGTTCTGCTTAAACGTGTTGTAGCCAAATAAAGTATGTTTTTACGGAAAAATTCGTTTTCAGGGGTGAAAACGCAAAGCATATAGGGACATATTTACCGCGTTTTGGCGGGAAAACATACTATTTTGCTTATCTCGAATTCCGGTTAAGTTATTGAGAGGGGTGATCATTGGCGTTAACCACTGCACTTTGAAATCGCGCTTTTATCTGCCACTTTAGCTCTGCCTGAACTACTAATAACGACCCCTTTTTTAACGCTTTCCTTGTCATCGCAATAATAGAGAATAGCCGAGCCTGAAACATTTCTGGTTAACCCATCGGCGCCAAAACGGACGCTTTTTTGTGCAAAACTAACTTGGTCACTCTCATGAAATGCACTGCCCGATTTAAGTAACGTTTCTCCAGTGTCTAGCTTATCGTTTTCATTAGTATCAATAAACACATCAACCCCTTTACTCCATTCAGCAGTGCAAGCCGAGCCGCCAGCCAGTGGGCAAACCGCAACAGTGGTCATATTATTCACCGCTTGATTTCGCGCATACATTAAATCTCGAGCGATGCCATTGACAGCACTAAAAGCACGCGAGTCTGCAGAAAGGGAGGCAAAATTAGGGGCAGCAATCATGAGCATAATGCCTGCTATTGCAACAACGGTGAGCACTTCAACTAAGGTAAAACCATGATTCTTTTTTAACATAACAGACCTAAATAACAATTATTAGAAAATAATATGCAACAAATCCATGTTGCTCATTCAGTCCGTTAGTGACACATGAAAAGTGTGTAATATTTGTGTCAAATAATACACACTCCTCACTTAAAACGCCTTATCAATGATCATTATAGGTCACAGTTTGCGCTTTTTACGTTTAAGGTAAAAACAACCTGTATCTCATCGCTGACTGTTAATTCATCATGAAGATAACCACCCGTTGGGGCACTGTCCATTAACATGGCTGATTTAGCACGAATAACGGGCACATTGTTACGCTGTTGGTAATTAATTTGATAGATAGGCCCTAAAGTGGCGTCAAACGACTTAGCTAACATAGCCGCCTTTTCTTTAGCATTTTCAATCGCTAATTGACGAGCTTGCGTTGCAAGGGCGGTATTATCTTGCATCACAAATCGTATGTTATTAACTTGCTGCAACTCTTGGCTTAATATCAGGTCAAGTAATTGACTTAATTTGTCTAGATCCGTCAGTGACACCGATAAATTACGCGACGCCTTATAACCAACTAGAACGGGTTTGCCTTTGCCTTGCTCTGGGTACTCATATTCAGGGTGAGTGTAGAGGGTTTGGGCTACAATTTGTTTTTCAGTCAAGCCTAGCTCTTTAGCTGCAGCACGAATAAATTGTTCAACGCGTTTGTCTAATGCTTGTTTTGCCTGTAACCCATCAGAATGGGTCACCTCTGCACTCACTTCGATCACCGCCATGTCTGGATTGGCTTTAACTTCAGCAAAACCAGTAGTGATGACATGTGGGCCATCGGGTAATTGCTCAGCAAATAACGAGGAACTAAATAAACAAAGTGAAATAATAATTGCGCGCATGTTTGATACTCCAATAATTAATATACCGGTTTGTTAACCCATTTCTGATAAAAAGGGGTTAGCTTTCTATATCAATTTTTTCTAGTTTCATTGGGGGTGAGATAAAGCCTTGGTAGGCATCAATATGCAAACCTGACAATAGATCTAGTTTGATCTGATTCTCAACTCGCGTGGCAATAGTGAGAATATTTAACTTAGTAGCAGCCTGACAAACCGCTTCTAAAAACTCACTATCACCTTTGATCTCATTTACTTGGTTGGTATAGCTGTGATCAACCTTAACGTAACTAGGCCGTAACTGCTCCAGATAATTCAGAGACTGAAAGTGACGACCATATTGATCGATACCAAAACAAAAACCAGCCTCTTTTATAGTTTGTATCAAAGGGGCTACTTCTTCGGTATGAGCGACAAAAACAGTTTCTGGTAACTCTAAAAAAACTTTATGCTTTAGATCCTGGTTTTGCGCTAAAAAGCGGCCAAGCCATTCATGAAAGTCACTATCTACACATGAAGTCAGCGTTAAGTTTACGGCTATCGATTGATAGGCGGAAAAATTAAGCTGCAGGGGAAGTTTTTTAAGCACATACTGGTCAAACAAGCATCCTAATTTAAAGTGCTCTATCGCGGGCATAAACTGACCCGCAAAATAGGTATGTTCTTCTTTTACTATGTAGGTAAACAGTTCTGCATGTAATACATGCTGATCGACCTTACTCAATACCGGCTGTGCCTTAAAGTAAAATAAGTCTTGATGAATGGCCTCTTGCACTAAATGTTTCCAACCCACACGGCCTAAATTGTACTGTTCGCTGCACTCAATAAGATGAATAGGCGTATCTCGCTGTGAGCGAGCAATTTGCAAGGCATTGTCAGCTCGGCTGAGTAGCTCTGTCACCGACTCATTTTGGGTTCGCTGTACTAAACCAATATAAGAAATAGATGGCGCCGCATCCATCGGGCTCACTACCAACTCTGACACAGCCCACTGCATACGTTGTGCTATAGCCAGCAACTGGTCTTTCTCCTGTCCCGGTAACAGACAGGCAAATTCATTAACCGACAACCGCGCTACAACAAAACTGTCATCAGTGCTTAGTGCCTCAATTAACGCCGCTGCACACAGACTAACAAGTTGATTCCTGCCCTCTTCACCCTGCTCTAAGTAAACATCATCTAATACATCTAATGATAATAAGGCCAACCCCCCACTGCCCGATTCATCTATCCATGCTTTGGCTTGCCCCATAAAATAAGCACGATTACCTAACCCTGAAACCTCATCACGATAAATTTTGTCACGGATGCTTTCAGCCACCTCTGCTTGCTGTTGAAACTGCAAGTTAATTGTGGAGCTCATCTCGTTCAACGCTTTGGCAACACCTTCCAATTCTTGTGCATGAGGAACTGAGATCGGTTCAACTAAGTGATGATGCTGTAAATCTTCAGCCCCATGGCTAAGATCTTCTAATGGCTTTAGTAAACGCTTTATTAATGTGCACGCAAGTAATACAGCAAAAATATAAATAAGTAACAGCCAAGTGACTAATTGTTTGGCTTGTTGCCACAATAAGCCATAAAGTGGTGCAGTTGATGACTCGAGAGAGAGCTCTAATTCACCGATAGCAGAATCTGAAATGGGTAAGGATTGCGATAAAACGGGAACACGAAATAGCGCCTTAAACCATGCTGGAGCACTGTCCACAATATTTGTGTTATCAATGCTCAATACTACTTGTCCTTGGCTATTTATAAGCGCAGCGCGAGCAATGCCTTGCTGCAGCAATTGTTCAGTTAAGATATATTTAGCACCTTTTAGCTGAGGCTCAAATAAGACTGGCTGCAAATCATTACTTATCTGATCAGAAAGTTGTACAAACTGGCGTGATTCATTCGCTAAGTACTCGCCTTTAATGGCCGAAAACGCATAGTAAAACGCTAAGCAAAGTACTAACGTAAAAATAAAAAACACAGCAAGACTTAATTGTTTATACAGAGTCATGATGATCCTTTAATCAAAGCTAAGTAAGGGTAAATTCATACGATTGTTTTTCAAGCCACCACGCAGTTCATTCCAACTTTTCAACCTCGAAGCCTTGCCCGCTAACTGACCTCGACCCTTCTCCTTCATTAGCCACAAATTTTTACCATTGAAACTATAAACAGGGGCCAAATCTTTTCTTTGATTGGCCGGTTTAATATCAGCATCCAAATTATCTAGAATAAGTGGCATCGCAGCAGGCTCAGGGTAATAGGCCACTACCATATGAAACTGATTTAAACTTAGCGCTTTAACATAGACCAAGCGCAGCTTTTCCTCCGCGATCCCGAGTTCGGTTAAGGTAAAATATTTTGCGATGCTAAAGTCTTCACAATCCCCACCTGCAACGCCCAAAAACTCAACTGGCGTAGCCCAGTAATCCGTTTTGCCCCATAGCTTAATATCGTCAACAAAGTGTAGCTGGTTAAAAAACGCGTTTACCTCAGCTAATTTTTGCTGCTCGCTACTGCCTTGCTGTTCATTCACCAATGCTCGCCAAGCCTTAACTCGCTTTACGGCCCGTTCACTCTGGTAAACAGAAAACACTTTTTTAAATAAAGCGGCTTCGTTAACCGATGCTCCAGCGAAAACAGAACAAACCGTCGAAAAAATCAAGAAAACAGCAAACAAAAAAGGCGCATTTCCCCTTACAAATTTAGAGGTAAATACGCCTTTAAGCCAATCCATGCTGTGACTAAATTACTGAATATCGCGTAACTGTTGACGCCAATCTTCTGGTGGAGCGATACGTAATGAAGCGAGCAGACTGCCCATTGAATTAAGAATTCTATAGTTAGCTTCCATCACTTCATAGCGCGTGGCAATCAAGTCTTTCTTCGCTTCAAACAACTCTGTTTCTGTATTGAGCACATCTAATAAAGTACGTTTACCTAAATTAAACTGCTTACCATAAGCGTTACGAGTTTGTTCACTGGCAACAACGTGCTTTTCTAAAAAGCGCTGTTGTTGTTCTAAGAAACGCTTGGCGTCCCAAGATAACCGAGCACCTTGATGAAGATCGCGTAATGTTCCTTCACTGATATGTTTTGCTTCGTTCACCTGGAATGCTGTTTCATCTACATAAGCTTGGTCTTTACCGCCATTAAACAGGTTGTAGCGCATACGCACCATACCTACTAACTCATCATTGCGACCCAAGGTACCATCGGCATCTTCTAAGAAGTTGCTTTCAACTTCAAGAGCTACCTCTGGGTAGTACTTAGATTTAGCCACTTCATGTTGTGCATTGGCTGCGTAAATATCTTGTCGAGAAGATTTTAAACGCGGGTGATTGTCCATCGCACGTTGCACAATATCGGCAAATGAGTTCGGTACACTTGAAAAGTCTGGCTGTGGAACCTCTAAGTTTTCTGGGTACTCATTCACTAAACGTAAATATTGTGTTTCCGCATCAGACAGATTGTTTTCTGCGTTCATCATATTGGCATTCGAACGCGCTAAACGTGATTCTATTTGCGATAAATCAGAAGTAGAGCCAATGCCAGAGTCGGTACGTTTCTTAATGTCTGTATATATTTTTTGGTGTATCTCTAAGTTTTGCTCAGCCAGCGATAACGTCTCACTGCTTTTTAATACATTCAAATAGGCCGTAATGGTCTTTAAAGAAATATCTTCTGCATCGGCTAATAACGCATATTGCTCAGCATTGGCTTCAAAAGCAGTACGGTCATACTCTGCTCCCGTAGCAAAACCATTAAACAAGATTTGTCTGAGACTAAGTCCTAGCTCTTTACGTGTATAAGTGGTGGTTTCAAAATTATCTCGGTCTGTACGCTCACGACCAATACCAGCATTAATATCAATGGTAGGCAAATAACCAGCAAAAGCGCCATCATTGGCTTTTTGGAAAGCACCAACGCGACTAAGCACTCGGTTAATTTCAGGGTTCGAGACTAAAGTCTTTGCCACGCTACTTTCGAGAGTTTCGGCATGCCCAGACGCTGAAATGATGAACCCCGCAGCCAATACTGTACTGAAAAACGTTTTTTTCATCTTAATAAATATCCCATTTAATTATGATTATCTTTCTCTTAAGGCTGATTGCTTTGCTCTTAAAATCGGCTTGAGTAAATAATCAAGCACACTTTTCTTACCTGTCATAACGTCCACACTCGCGAGCATTCCCGGAATAATCGGTAATTGACTGTCGCCTACCCCTATATTTCCTTGTTCAGTTCTTACTCGAATTAAGTAAAAACTATTACCCTCTTCGTCCATGATCGTATCTGCACTAATATGCTCTAACGTTCCTGATAAGCCACCATAAATAGCAAAATCATAGGCCGTTAACTTTACTACTGCGTGCAAACCAGGCCTTAAAAAGGCAATGTCTTTAGGTAAAATTTTTGCTTCCACTAACAAGTTATCTTCTAAAGGAACGATTTCCACTAAATCCATACCGGGTTTAATGACACCACCCAGCGTGTTGATATTAATTGTTTTAACCTTACCTTTAACAGGCGAAATAACATTGGTTCGTGAAACGCGATCTTTTAGTCCAACCTGAACTTCACTCAAAGAAGCCATTTTACCTTCAGCTTCATCTAATTGCTCTAAGACTTTACGACGATATTCTAACGCCATTTCACGTCGTTTACTGATAGTTTCTTTTATAGAAGACTTTATTTTTGGAATACTCAGCTTAGCGCTTTCTAGTTCGGATGCTGTATTGTTGAGATCGCGCTCTAATTGAATAATTTCAACCTCTGACACCACCCCTTCTTTTGCCAACGGCCGCGTTAAGTTTATTTCTTTACGCACTAGGCCATAGGCTCGCTGGAGGTGTTTTACCTTTGAATTAATTTCGACTAATTCTTGCTCTTTTTGTTGGATCTGTTGAGCCATAATCAGTAATTGGTTATTTAATCCTGCAATGCCTTGTTTATAACGCGCAGTTTCGGCCGATATTTGCATCGAATGCTGCTGCCTAAACTCTTCACTATATTCAAGTTCTACCATATCAATGCTCACTTGCTCTTGCCAAGGAACATTGTTGTCTTTCAATACCTTTACACTTTGCTGCTCTGCTTTTAAGCGGATAATATCACTGCTTAAGGTGAATACATTTTGCTCTTGTTCACGATAATCACTGCGAAACTTGGTATCGTCAATGCGCATCAAGGCTTGGCCTTGCTCTACAACATCACCTTCTTTAATGTAAATTTCACGTAGGATACCGCCTTCTAGGTTTTGCACAACCTGAACTTGCGAAGAAGGAATAATTTTTCCTGTACCTACGGTCACCTCATCTAGTTCAGCAAAGTAGGCCCAAACCAACGCAGATACAAAAAATAAGAACATAACCCAAAGTAACAAACGCGCTCTGAATGCGGTGTTTAATAAACTGGCTGAACTGGTTTCATCAACAAATTCAACATCATGCTTATTCGGCAATTTTTTGGGATTTTGTAGATTATCCATTACTCGCCTCCCGCATTGCACGCCCTGCAATCGTGACTCGCCCTTCTTTAAGGGCATTAAGCACTGCCTCTTTCGGGCCATCAGCAACGACTTTACCACTGTCCATCACAATCAGGCGGTCAACAATGTCGAGCATACTGGTTTTGTGGGTAATCAAAATCAATGTTTGATGCTTATCTAAACTGACTAACTGTTGTTTAATGTGCAGCTCAGAACGATTATCCATCGCACTGGTAGGCTCATCCATTACCAGTACATTGGGGTTGAGCAGTAATGATCGCGCGATAACCACAGATTGACGCTGCCCACCTGATAAAAAGCGTCCACACTCACCCACTTGACGGTCTAAACCATTGGGGTCGCGATCTGTAAATGCGGTAACGCCAGCACGATGGGCTGCTTTTAAGATTAAATCGTCAGACGTGAACGGCACACCTAAACAAATATTTTCTCTAATCGAACCAAAATACAAGGGGGAGTCTTGCAACACGCAGCCGATAGTACGGCGTAAATCGGCAGGGTGGATTTGATGTTGCTCGATACCATCAATATGGATACCGCCAGCAGTAGGACGATACAACCCCATTAATAGTTTTTGCAAGGTGGTTTTTCCTGAACCAATGCGGCCAATGATAGCGACCTTTTCACCAGCGCGAATGCTCAAATTGATATCAGAAAGCACATTGTTTTCTTGATCAGGATAGTTAAAGCAAACGCCTTGAAACTCGATGTCGCCACTCATTCGAGCGCGATGGATATAACGTTTGCCTTCTTCGGTTTCATCTGGCATTGCCATAATATTTTCTAAAATAGCTAGCCCAGATTTTGTTTGGGTATAACGCGTGATCAGTAACGATAACTGACTCAAAGGTCCCAGAGCTCGGCCACTCAACATAACCGCTGCGATCATCCCACCCATACTGAGCTCGCCATCTTTAATCAGGTACACCCCGTATACAATCAAACACACACTGAGCATTTGTTGTAAAAAAGAGGATAGACTGGAAACAGAGTTACTTAACTTACGGGTTTTAATGCTCCAGTTCGACATATGGGCAACCGCTTCTTCCCAGCGGTGTTGATATAATCCCTCCGCCCCCGTCACCTTAATGCCTTCAATACCATTAAGGCCTTCGACTAAGTTGGCATACTTCTGCGCAGCCAAGCGAGAGCCTTCATCAATGCTGCGTCGCAGCGGCAATTGAATAGCAAAACTATAGGCGAGCAAAATGAACAAGCAGGCGGCAGGAATGAAGACCATCGGCCCTGCAACTAACCAAATAACCGTTAACGTTAGAACCGCAAAAGGCACATCAACTAAAGCAGCCACCGTGGCACTGGTAAAAAAGTCTCGAACTGATTCAAATTCTTGTAAATGACGAGCAAACGCTCCTGTTGAAGCCGGCCGCGCCTCTAGGCGCATCCCCATCACTTTGGAAAATATTTTAGAAGACAATAAAATGTCAGACTTTTTCCCTGCAACGTCAATAAAATAACTGCGCATTTGTCGCATAATAAAGTCAAATACGAACACAATAGAAACGCCAATAGATAACACCCACAGAGAGTCAAATGCTAGGTTGGGTACAATGCGATCGTAAACGTTCATCACGAACAAAGGGCTAACCACAGCAAAAATATTAATCAGCAAGGAAGCAATTAATACATCACGATAAATAGGTAAAGAGCCACGAATCGTACTCCAAAACCAGTGACCATGGCCTGTTTCAATTAGCTTAGGGGTTCGCTTATCAAAACGATGTTGTGGCTTAATAAAAATAACTTGGTTTTGATAAAGGGCTTTGAGCTCTGCCAATTCAATCTCTGTTTCACCTTCCCCTGCTAATGGAAAAATCACTTTAGCAGTACTGCTTTCTTTATCGACCGACAACAATACACAGGCTTGGTTTTCATCAAGCACTAAAATACAGGGCAGTAATAAGGCTGAAATATCTTTCAATGCCATCGCACTGATCCGTGAGTTTAAGCCTCCTTTTTCAGCCGCACGACTCACTAAGCGCAGTGACAACTTGCCATCGATCATAGGAAGACCAGCCGTCAACACATCCCCAGAATGAGGCTCACCATAATGTTTAGTTAAAAAAACCAAACACTCTAATAATGGATCAACAAGTGGGTCATTGATTGGTTTATCACCTTGGTTTGGCACGTAGTTTTTGCATCCTTTGCTTGGTAGACAAAACCATCATGCCCTTTTTAAAAAAAGCATGATGGCTATTTCAGTGAAGAGAACAGCAAATAATTAGTCGATGATTAATTTACCATCTTGAATTAATTTTTGAATAAATTCACTGCCATTATCAATACCGGCACCAGCATCGTTGTAACTCACCCCCTCAAGAGTGATGGTCATGGTGTCTGTTGCTATACCTTTACCATCGGCATCAACAACAATATCAATACCACCATTAGCGTTTTCAGATACCGTTAAGTAATCATCGATAGTGTTTTGTGATTCACCTTGTAGTAAGTCGCTTAAGTTCAACTTATCACTATTAATATCAAAGTCGATAATCGTATCTTTAACCCCAGAATCCTGCTTAGTATTGTCTGTTTCTTTTACGATGTCTTCAGCAAAGAAGCGGAAAGTATCACTACCTTCGCCGCCGATTAAGATGTCATTACCTGAGTTACCGGCAATATCATCATCACCCGCGCCACCTTTGATAAGGTCATTACCTGAGCCACCACGAAGCACATCGTAACCCAAACCACCATCGATCATATCGTTACCGTCATTACCGTAAATATAATCGAAATGGGAAATAGGACGCTCAAGTGCATCTTGTGTGACGTTTGGATCATCTACTCCTTGGCTACCACCGTAGATGATATCATCACCAGCACCGCCATCAGCTATATCCACAATAGAACTAGACACAGAGCTGGTATGATATGCATCTAACTCAGATTGGTCTTTTAACGCTTCTTGATCAAGGAAAGCCTTAGTTGAAGCAGCATCAAGCTCTCGGAATCCATCGCCCAGATAGATGGTGTCAGAGCCAATTGAGCCCTTAACGTAATCATTGCCGCCTGATGAATCTATTAGCTGCTCTTCTTGAGTCGCAACTAAGCGTTCATCACGCGCACCAATGTTAATAAAAGTTCGAGTTCCATCAGCTTCTGTTCTGTATCCGTTATATCCACCTAGTTGTAACTGGAATTCTTTTGATCCGCTATCAGTCCCCGATACCGTTGTTATCTGATCATTACCGCTTTCTCCGGTCAAGGTTGACCCTGTAAAATCTCTCTGGGCAACATTGACAGTAACCACCGCAGTGTCTACTTCACCGCGACTATTGGTTACCGAGTATTCTATTTGCGCGGTTTCTTGCCCTTTGCCTGGCACATAAACTAGCTCACCATTAACAATATAAGCCTCGCCGCTACCAGTAATGACTTTAATGCCTGTAATGGTTATTTCGGTGTCGGTATCATTGGGATTTGAATCAGCAGGATTTACGTCATTATTTAATATATCAACATAAACTGGCTGACCAACAAAGGTACTAGCAGTATCATCAATGGCATCAAGCATTGGGTCAGTTACACCATTGATAGTGATGTTAAGTACCGCAGAAGATAGATCACCATTATCGTCAGTGATAGTATAAGTAAAGCTATCTAATAGTGTTTCACCTTCATTCAACGCTTGTACTTGTGCATTCTTATTGTTCAATATGTATTCATAAGCACCATCAGCATTTAACACTAGGCTACCAAAGCTGCCGACAATCGTTTGACTCGTCCCACCGCTAACATTGCCGTTTTGCGTCCCCGCAACAACACCGATAACGGGGTTTGTAACATCTTTACCGAACATATCATTAACCAACACGTTGCCGTTAATAATTGCACTGGGGTCATTATCAGGTTGACTAACTGCCTCATTGACTTGATCAGCATCAACATTGGCTACAGGAGTAGTGTCAATAACTGGGAATTTAACACTGATGTCAAAATCAGAACTCACTTTATCACCATCATTATCGACAATATTAACGATGATGTTGTCAGCAAAAGCGTCTGAATTGGCAGGTTTATCGCCCATAGTCACTACATATGAGTACTCACCTGTCGCAAAGTCAAATACTAACTCGCCGCCATTTTGCGTCCCAACCTTAACTTTAAGGTCTGTACCACTAGGTCTGTTAATCGTGTTGCCATCCACCTCGATGGATTCGATGTAACCACCATCCGCACCATAATTAATACCCGTTGATACGTTACCTAGAACCTTAGTATCGACATCGCCATTGACGACAGCTTTAACCGAATCTAATAGTACTGTCATCAAGCCATTTGCCGTGGTCACAATTTGTGTTGGCTCACTACCATCAGGTTTAGATGGATGCGAAACTATATCAAGATATTGTGATGGTACATTAGATCCGATACCAACTGCCTCAGCTTCAATGCCTTGCTCATTAACAAAAGCTTCCCAAGTTGGCTGGTAGCTAGTGATTTCACTCCTATCAGTATTAGAGCCGGGCTCCCCATCAGATAGAAAGTAAACCTTAGTTAAATCAGCAGCGCTTCCATCAGCCTTGGTTGGCGGATTAAAGCCGTCTACAAGTGCCTTAAGAGCATCATCATAATCTGTTCCACCACTCGCATTTAATTGGGCGAGAAATGATTTTGCCTCAGCAAGGTTTAACCAACCCGATTCTTTGTCTACTGTTGATTGGAAAGACACTATCTTAATATTGACATCACCGAGGTTGCTATAAGCATCGATAAGTTTAGATAAGCTTTGCTTAGCAATTTCTAGACGGCTGGTGCCTCCCCATTCAGCGTTACCTGAACTATCGCCTTCCATATCCCAACCCATAGAGCCAGATACATCTAGAACAAAGACCAAGTTTGTCGTTTGTTGAGTAAAATCAATTGGCTCAGGCGATACGATATTGGCAAAAGGCACATCATCTATAATATCAACATTGATAACAATTTCACTGGTAACGCCGTTAGCACCTTCAACTGTAACGGTGAATTGGTTAGCATCGTCGGCCAAGTTAGTGCCTTGCACACCAGCATGGTTAAAGTTATCTGTTAACTGATATTGGTACTGACCTGCATTTGCGCCAGTGGTTTCAATAGTGAGAACACCTTCAGCAGTCACAACGGTAATAACCCCTGTTACAGGGTCTAGCGTGCCGCCTGCAACAGACTTGATCGCAATGCCATCATCTAACCCTTGAAGAACATCCCCTCCAACTGAAATACCGATCCCAGGGTTGTTACCATTGGCCAGGCCAGCTTCGTTAACCACAATATTTTGATCACCAACTATAGGGGCATCATCATTAAGAATGGTTGTCGTCACGATACCAGAAGCGCTCCCCAAAGAGGTTGACTCAAGCGTAACACTGAATTGCTCATTATTTTCATAAACTGAGTCTTCTACCGTGCCAGCACTCAACGTGGCCACTACTGCGTTTGCTGTCAATGGCCCAGTTAGTGTCACTAAGTACACCCCTTTAGCTGCATCGAAGGTTAGGCCTGTTAGTCCAGTAAAATCTTCAGGGTTAAGCGCTGTGCCTTCGGTCATTTTGAGTTCAAGGGTGACGCTGATGCCAGCACCTACGCCTTTATCACCTAGTGAGATTTGATAGCTTGCAGCATCACCTTCATTTACCGAATTAGACGCTGTGCCATCTCCAGCAGTTAAGGTAAACCTTGGTAAATCATTATCACCACCGTTACTGCCATCATCGGTGATCGTTGTGATAACGGTATCACCAGAGTTAACTATGTTTTCAAATGCCGAATTAGTATCAACGATGCTTTCTATTGCAATGGTAAAAGATTCAGAAGCTTCATAGACATTGTCTTGTAATGTTTGGATATTGAATGTTGCCGAGCTTGCTGGCCCACTAATAATGACTGATTGCACACCGTTGAAATCTGAGCCATCGGCCGCTTGTCCGGTGTATGCTAAGTTAATCACAACTGATTTACCTGCTGGTACTGGCTCACTCAAGCTTACAACGTAGCCTTGAGCTTCACTACCTTCGCTCACCGTTGTTGGACCAGATAAGGATACAGTTACTGTATCTTCGGCGCCCGGAATTTCATCGCTGCCAGTTTGGTCATTGATGGTGGTTTCAACTACCGAGGTGCCTTTCACTAAGTTCTCGTAGCTGCCGCCTGTAGTGTTGCCCAATGACACGTTGAATTTCTCACCGCTGTCTGCAATGGCATCATCTAAGGTGTCAACCGTGAAGCTCGTTTCGGTCGTGTTCGCTTTGATCACTACCTCTTGGGTTTGTGCAATCACGTCACCGTTATCGGTGGTGATATGACCAGTGATCACTTGGACCGTTAAGTCTGTTGCAGGCGCGTTGTCCACACTCACGGTGTAAGTCGCGCTTTCCCCTTCAACCACAGTGCTTGCACCGCTTAAGGTCAAGGTGGTGGTGTCCTCGCTGCCCGGAATCTCATCGCTGCCAGTTTGGTCATTGATGGTGGTTT
>NZ_JAIMJA010000021.1 GCF_021295315.1 Motilimonas cestriensis
TATGCTTGGCGGCAATAGCGCTGTGGAACCACCTGAATCCATGCCGAACTCAGAAGTGAAACGCAGCAGCGCCGATGGTAGTGTGGGGTTTCCCCATGTGAGAGTAGGACACCGCCAAGCGCCAATTTAGCTCATTATGAGCAGTAGAAAGCCCGATTCGAAAGAGTCGGGCTTTTTTACGTCTGCAGAAAAAATTCACTCCCACTCCTCCCTAGTGCTGAACTCTGCACCTTGAGATTATTTGGCTCTCTATTCTCATACGCGTTGCGTTCTCATCTCTGAAAACGATTTTTGTAGTAAAAACATACTATTTATTTAGCCGATAGACTTAAATGGAGCTGAGGTTAACTACCTTGTCTAATTTATAAGCTGCTTCCAGTTGATCTTTCACACAATTATTTATTATTCCGGGTAAATACTGTCTAAATTTCACACTCAACTGCTAGGCTATTGTTATCTTTTGAGAGCTAAGGCGGTGAGTGTAATGACAGTATCAAGAATAAAATTAGGAAGTCAGGGACCTGAGTTTTCGCGATTTGTGGCAGGCTTTTGGCGCGCATTAGATTGGAATAAATCCGATCAAGACATGCTGACGTTTATCGAACAGAATATAGAGCTTGGTATCACGACCATGGATCATGCTGATATCTATGGTCAATATCAGTGTGAAGCTGCATTTGGGCGTGCGTTAAAGCTAAATCCTGAACTTAGAAGTAAGATTGAGTTAGTTTCCAAGTGTGGCATAAAGCCCGCTTTTGATTGTACTCCCGATCGATATGTCAATCACTATGACACAACAATGCAACATATCCTCTATTCAGTCGAGCAATCTTTGCAGAATCTTGGCACAGAGCAGCTCGATTTGTTACTGATCCATCGACCTGATCCTCTAATGAATGCTGATGAGGTTGCCGAAGCTTTCGCAAAATTACAACAAAGCGGGAAGGTAAAGCACTTTGGTGTGTCAAATTTCAGTGCATCACAGTTTAGCCTGCTGCAATCGCGGTTAGATTTTGAATTAGTCACGAACCAAATCGAAATATCGCCTTTAAACATGCAGTCGTTACATGATGGCTCATTAGACTATTGCCAACAACACAATATTGCACCTATGGCTTGGTCTTGTTTAGCGGGTGGGGACATTTTTACCGCACAGACTGAGCAAGCAATAAGACTGCGTGAGGTATTAGTTCGCATTTCGAAAGAGTTGGGGGCAGATAATATGGATCAAGTGATATACGCTTGGCTACTAGCGCTACCAGTTCAAGTTTTACCTATCATCGGCTCAGGGCGTATTGAGCGCTCCCGTACTACCGTATTATCAGAGCACATTAAGTTAGATCGCCAGCAGTGGTTTAGTATCTGGCAAGCCTCTATGGGACACTCTGTACCATAGTGCAACAATCATTTGATTGAAGCGTTAAATAGTTCGCTTCAATCAAACTTACGTAGTTCAGTGTCGAACAAATTTTTGATCAAGCCAATGAACTCAGTCAGAAACTCTTTTTGCTGCGGGGTTGGGGCTTGATGCCAAACAGTAGACAGTACTTCTTCTAGATCATGTACGATAGCATCCGTCTCTCGAACGACCTCAAAACGATGAGTACTGTCGAGGTGTTCGTGTTGAATGCACACCCGCATGACACTTTCAGCGATCAGGTCTGAAACATATTCAGCAACGGAATCTTCTTGAGTTGCACAACCTTTGCTTTCAAATAAGGCGAGATTGTCAGTCAAAAAATGTATGAGTTGAATATAACCTTCGCTGTCTATAACCATAATCTGCTCTCAACCTTGCCTATGATAAACATGATAGTCAAACGATGCGGCAACAATTTATGCTGCGCTCGCTACTACGTACTGGTGATTTTATAGTTTAGTATAGATACATTCCATGTCTTAATCTGAGTTGATTGATATCAATTGGATGGAAAGCACATTTTGCTTATTTGAGATATAAAAAAACCGTCACATGGACGGTTTTAGAATTAGATTATCGCAGAATAATTAGTCTTTACGCGGGTCGCGTTTCTTTGGGGCACGGCGACGAGGTTTGTTAAACGTACCTGCATCATCAACCTTGTGCATTTTTATTTGTTGCGAACAAATGTACACCTTTTGGAAGTGTTTCAGTAGGTCGGCTGGCATATCTTGTGGTAGTTGCACGGTCGAATGGTCGTCATGTAATACGATATCACCAATAAAGCGGCTATTCATGTTACCTTCGTTAGCAATCGCGCCAACGATATTTTTAACTTGTACACCGTGCTCACGGCCTACTTCGATACGGAAAGTATCAAGGGGGACATCGGGACGACGACGTTCGCCACGCTCTGGACGTTCACCACGCTCTGGGCGATCGCCTCGCGGACTACGCTCACGACGAGGGCGGTCTTCACGACCACTACTAAAGCGTTCACGAGATGGCTCTTCAGGTGGCAGTTGGAATGGCTTATCTTTCTGTGCCATATACAGTAAAGCAGCTGCCATGTTTTCTTTGCTCAACTCAAGCTCGGCAGACATTTGGTCCACTAGCTGGTTGTAGAATTCCATGCTTTCAGCTTCGATAACCTTCTGGATATCAGTCTGGAAAGACTCAATACGTTTTTGCGTCACTTCATCGCGTGTCGGCAATGACATCATCGTAATAGGCTGACGCGTTGCGCGTTCGATAGCGCTAAGTAAACGACGCTCACGTGGTGCCACGAACAAAATAGCTTTACCAGTACGGCCAGCACGACCCGTACGACCAATACGGTGAACGTATGATTCCGTGTCGGTTGGAATGTCGTAGTTAACGACTAAGCTGATACGCTCAACATCAAGGCCACGTGCTGCTACGTCGGTAGCTACTAGAATGTCCAGTGTGCCTTCTTTTAAGCGCGAAACGGTGCGCTCACGTAATACTTGGTTCATATCACCGTTAAGTGCTGAACTGCGGTAACCACGCGCTTCTAATTTTTCTGCTAGTTCTACTGTTGCTGTTTTGGTACGAGCAAAGATGATTACGCCATCAAACTCTTCTGTTTCCAGCATGCGAGTTAGTGCGTCTAGCTTGTTAACACCACTGACCATCCAAGCTTTTTGCTCGATATTTTCAACGGTTGACGTTTTTGCCTTGATCTTAATCTCAGTAGGCGCGCGCATGTAACGTTTGGTAATGCGACGAATTTGGTCTGGCATCGTTGCTGAGAATAAGGCCGTCTGACGCTCTGATGGTGTTTCAGCCATGATGGTTTCAACATCATCGATAAAGCCCATGCGCAGCATTTCGTCGGCTTCATCTAATACCATAGCTTTCAGTTCTGACAGATCTAATGTGCCACGCTTAAGGTGATCCATGATGCGACCCGGTGTGCCGACAACAACCTGCGCACCACGTTTAAGTGATTTAAATTGCAGGCTATAGTTTTGACCGCCGTAAATTGGCAATACATGGAAGTTGGGCAGATGACGTGAGTAGGCTTGGAATGCTTCTGCTACTTGAATCGCTAGTTCGCGAGTAGGCGCTAACACTAAAACTTGTGGCTTATTACTTTTTAGGTCGATATTTGCCAATAAAGGCAATGCAAATGCGGCTGTTTTACCGGTACCGGTTTGCGCCATACCTAACACGTCCGCTCCGTCCAGTAACAATGGAATACACTGAGCCTGAATAGGAGAAGGAGTTTCATAGCCGAGTTCTACCAAGGCTCTCAAGATAGGTTCAGGAAGGTGTAATTCATTAAATGAAGGAGTTTCTATGGACATGTAACCTCTGATGCGAGTGGATAATTGAAAAAGCGCGATATTATATGATATATGGTCACGAAATGCTCGATATTTATGCTGTAGCTCACAAAAAAAGTGAAAATAAGCTGGTTTTTATGGTTACCTTTCTCAGAATTGGCAGGAAAATGGCACCAGATCACCAGTTTCATCTTTTTGTCACATACACCGCGCCGTATAAATGATAGCGCAGAGTGTAAACTATTTTTATATCTTTGGCTGTTTTTTGAGCAATTATTCTTATCTATCTTTTATCATTTCTCTTATTTAGGGTATGTAACCGCGCTTGCTGTTGTTACGTAAATTGTCAGTATCGGCTTTAATCGGTTTCGTGTTACTGGGTTGTAATAATAATGTGACGTTTACTCAAAGGTTAGCAACGTGCTGCCGGCTATAGTTTGTTGTTGGTTCGTATCTTGGTAAAGTGGCTTGCCTAGCAAGGAGTGCTGGGTTTGGTTTTACTGAAAAGGATTTCAGCATGAAAATTGTACTACTGTATGCTCATATACTGAGCTTAGCAGCGGCTATCGGCGCCATGATAATGACCGAACTGCTTATTTCACGTCGCTTTCGTAATTTTAGTTATGATTTATTTGAAGTTATTCAGTTAGCGCATCGTACCATAAACTGGTCTTTGGCTGTGCTTTGGCTATCGGGGATTGGTTTTTTACTGCAGGGTTATAGTGAAGATCCCGCATATATCATGAACCAAAAAGTCTGGGTCAAGGTGTTAGTGGTCGCGTTAGTGACACTTAATGGCTATTTTATTTCTCGTCGCGTTTTGCCAAACATTAGAGGCTTGTGTGAAGGAAACCTTTTGGCTAAGAGTGTTGAACAAGCGCTATTATTCCGCGTATCTATTTCTATCTCATTAGCTGGTTGGCTTATTGCTGTGTTTTTTGGTCTTGCTAAATTCCTTAGTTATCAAGCTAACTTTTTTGAGCTTTTAGGTGGGTACTTAGGGTTAACGGCTATATTCTTTTGCGGTAGTTTTTGTCTGCCGAATAGTCCGCTAACTCATGTGTCGGCTAAATCAGATGAAGGTGAGCTGCTCAAGAACTAAGCATGAGTGAATTGCATCGCGATCAGGCTCTCATATCTAGTGGATTGTGTTGGGCCTCATCCCTGCTTGCTTTATTATCGAATCAGTTGAATGAATAAGGACTTCTCATGTCGTACAGCACATCTTCGTTAATAAAAGCCATCAATCATCCTGCTTTGGCAGACAAAGTAATGGGGCCGACACAAGCGCAAGGTTTTACCTTTGCCATTGTTAGTGCGCCAGCGTTAATTCCCACCAAAGACTGGTGGCCAATGTTATTTGTCGATCAGAAAATCAGTGCTGAAATCGCACCTGAAGCACGTGATGCTTTTTTACAAGAGATCATGGTTTACTTTAAGCATGCCGTTGATGAGTTAAAGGCTCCAGAGGGCTTTACCTTCCCTGATGTGTGTGACTGTAAAGATAATAATGCGAATGTTGAGTTAATGGCATTTTGTGCTGGCTTTTTACAAGGCTATCACTGGCTTTCAGACTTATGGCAAGATCGTTTATCCAATTTGGATGATGAATCGAAATCTTTAGTATCGCAAACTTTACTGGGTTCAATGGTTTTATCCGGCCACCCGCAGTTACCAGCCATGTTGAAAGATACACCTAAAGATCAGCTCCCTGTGGTTGATGATGTCTATGCCGACATGCCAAAAACCTTAACTATCTTTGCCACCTTTGGTCGTCGTATTGCAGCAGCAGAGACAATCGCAGAGCTAAAGAAGGCCGAAGCCCCTAAGGCTTAACTTACTATTAACGCTTAAGCTTTATAAAGGCACGAAAGTGCCTTTTTTCATTTCAAGTTGTTTTGACAAATATCGAGTATTGCTTGTTTAAGCCAGTTGATCGCTGCATCGTGGCTGGTTAGCGGGTGTTGAGCGATTTCATAGGAGACATTAATTTCGTCAGTGCCTAACGTTAGTTGCTTAATCGGGTAGAGTTGACATAACTGGTCGGCAACCATTTTCGGCACCATGACTAAGTAGTTTCCACCCATGAGTAAGCCCGGCACTGCTGCAAACGTGGGCACTTGTGCTGCAATCTTTCGCGTTAATTGGCGTTGTCCAAAGTATTGATCCATCAGCTGTTGGGAATGTCCCCAGCTGGAGGTGTAAATATGCGGTAAGCTGACCAACTCCTCGGCTGATATTTCACCTTGTTTCTCAGTAATAAAGTTGCTTGGTGTTAAGCAAGATAAAGGATTAGAGAGTAAGTGTGTCTTTACTAATTTAGGGCTTAAATGGCCACTTCCCGCAAAACCTATCACTAAATCAATGGCTTTTCGTTCAAGTTCTTTCTCGTAGTCACTACTGGTTAATTCAAATACATCTAATCTAAGGTGCGAACCAAATTCACCCAAATATTGGATCAATGGCGCAATATAGGTGTGCTCAATGGCACCTCCCACCGCCAGTCGAAAATGTTTGGCATTTTGTGCAGGGTCGAAACTGGCTTGGCTATTCACACCTTGTTGGATTAAAAGTAATGCCTGCTGAATCGCGGGGGCCATCAACAAAGCCTTGTCGGTGGGTTGCATCTCTCTTCCTACTTGCACAAACAAAGGATCGTCCAGTTGGTTGCGTAACCTTGCTAGGGCGTGACTAACGGTGGATTGGGATAAATGTAACTTTTGTGCAGCCTGAGTGACGTTTCGATGCTGAATCAACACATCGAATACCCGCAGTAGGTTGAGGTCGAGCTTGCTATACATATTAATATTCCACATACCTTTATGTTAATAATTCATTTTATGAATACATTGGTGGTTATTACAATATGCGGAACTAAATGTTTATCAATCAATAAAGAGTAAGCAATGAGAAGTTACATGTATTTATTAGGTATTGGTCTGCTATGGGGGTCGCAATTTATTTTTATGCACCAAGCGCTCATTGCTTTCCCGCCGTTGGTAGTGGCTGCGAGTCGTGCGCTGTGTGGATTTGCCACCTTGGTACTGGTGTGTCGAATATTAGGCTTAAAAAGTGAGAAATTTAACTGGCCGCTCTATATGTCCATCGCCTTACTCGATGCCACCTTGCCTTTCGTGCTTGTCGCCTGGGGCCAGCAATACGTTGATAGTGCCGTCGCTGCCGTAACCATGGGCACCATTCCGTTTATGACCTTATTATTGGCTCCTTTGGTGTTAAAATCAGAGCGAATTTCATTATGGGGCATGATCAGCGTTGCACTTGGTTTTGTCGGGATTGTAGTGTTGTTTGCACCGCAACTTGCTGCAGCTTCTAGTTTATTATGGCCGATTTTGGCGATCCTCTTGGGCGCCGCTTGTTTTGCTTTAGGTATGCTGATGATTAAACGCTTTGCCACTGAAGCCCCTTTACTGGTCGCTCGTAATATTCTGACTTGTGCGGCTATTCAATTAAGTGTGCTCGCGTTAGCAAGCCAAGACTTTTCAGGGATCGTCCCTGAAACGAGCGCGGTGCTTTCTTTGTTAACCTTAGGTGTATTTTGTACTGGCTTAGTTTACTTCTTATTTATGGCGTTGATTCAGTTGAGTGGGCCAACGTTTGCTTCTTTTAGTAACTATTTGGTGCCTCTATTTGGCATGTTATTAGGCGCCCTTTGGCTGAATGAGCAAATTAGTCATACAACCTTAATTGCCTTAGTGATCATTCTTGGTTCAGTGGCATTAAATCAATGGGCTAACCAGCGCGATAAGAAGCGCATTCGGATGGAAGATGCCTGTCAGGCAAGCTGAAAGTTATTTTAAAACGATGGTGCTTTTATAGCGTTTAGCTTCATTTACTTAGCGAACACTTCGGTGTTCGTTTTTGTTACACGTTAAATTTACCGAACTCATGCATTTACAAGGGGTTTAAGTATAATGGCGCGGTGAGTTCACAGCCTGGTTGATAAAATGAAGTACCACCAACGCAAGCACAAGGTAAGCAAACAAATAAAGCGGCGTCTGAGGGTGCGATATTTACGATTTAATGCCGTGAAAGAGAATGAAAAAGTAAAAGAAAAGAAAGAGTTATCAATTTGGTGTCAAGACTGAACACTAGCCTCAAATTAGCTACCGTTTTATGTAACAAAGGAACATCTGAGTAATGAGCCAGCCTTTTCGTCTTCAGTTTAAAGTGCGCGATTACGAATGTGATATGCAAGGCATTGTAAATAATGGTGTGTATTTCAATTATTTAGAGCATGCCCGACATGAATTCTTGTTTGAACAAGGAGTTAACTTTGCGGCATTAACGGCTGCAGGGATACATTTAGTCGTGGTAAAGGCTGAGCTAGATTACAAGGCCTCGCTGACCAGTGGTGATGAATTTTATATTGAAGTCTTGCCAGAGCGGCCAAGCAAGGTGCGCTTTGCCTTTCGCCAAACCGTGGTCAGGTTAAGTGATAAAAAGGTCGTATTAACGGCATTGGTCACTGGCACCTCGCTTAACCAAGTTGGTCGTCCTTATATTCATCCCGACGTTGATAAGGTGTTTCCACGCTTATAGATGTTCAAAATATAGCTGACAGTTTTTCTACGCTTATAGTTTCAGAATATAATCGGCGGCCTCGCTTGCACCAGCGTGCCAAGTAGGCGCGGCCGGGTTACTGGTTGCCATTACTTTATCGATCAGTGAATTAAAGTCTGCTTTAACCAATTGTTCAAGGGGGATCTCACTGCAACTAATATATTGTGATAAAAACTGATTTAGGTATGGCGTTTCTGGCCAATCTGGTCGTGCCAGAGTGATTGCTTTGGTTCCTGCCAGCGCCAGTTCGGTATAAGTGCCATAGCCTGGTTTGGTGATGACAAGGTCGACACTAAAAACTAAATCCAAAAAGGCCATGTCCGTATCAGTGTAATGTCGCATGTCTGTGCGAGCTGCTGGTGACGCTTGGTCAACTAACCAGATCCAGTCTGATTTTTCCGGCCATTGGCTAAGATCCATTGGCACACTTAATCCACCTAATGCTATTAAACCTATTTTTGTATTAAGGCTGATCCCAAGCGCCTGTCGTAATGCTGTGCGCTGTTTATTGCCCGCTTGGCATATTGGGCCTATCGCTAGCTCATTTAATGATTTCGGGTTTGGGACATGAGGCTGAGGTTTAAGTGCCTTAACCACACTGGCATAAGCTTGATCCATTAGGGGGATTAGCTCGTTAGTTAGCCCTGGGTCGTTACTATAGTTGGCTAAGATTTGAGACCAATTAAATGGACAAATACTTATACTGGGAATCGCTAAATTATGGGCTGCCGCTAAAGTAATTGGCGAAATATTACTTATCACTAAATCAGGGTTTAAGTTTGCCAGTAGCGCTTGTTCAGCCGCCACTTTTGCCGACCATTCTTGCTGTAGTTGAGTGTATTGCCGTTCGCTACTGGCTACGTCAACACTAATTGCGGAGTGCATGACCATGCCAAAATCTGATCCTATGGGGATTAAGTCAAATGGTTGCTGCAATCGCGGCGTAAAATAACTAAGCGGAATGGTTGAAAGAATGGTTAATTTGATGCCTGGCGCGAGGGCTTGTAATTGTGCCATCACCGCGCAACTGATGGCGCCATGGCCAAAACCGTGATGTGTAATCGAAAAACAGATATGCTTAACTGGGGTTGCTGATTTAGTGATTGTCATGATTACAAAGCCGAAAAATTTGTTTAAGTTTGACTATACCGAGTTGGCATCTGTTTGTAACGAATAAGGAAATTAAATTGATAAAAGCAAAGGTGGCTATTTTTGGCTGCGGCTGGTTAGGTGAACCATTAGCTTTAGCACTGCAGCAGTCTGGTTGGCCAGTGAGTGTTTGTCGACGTGATGAGGCGCAGGTTGCAAGGTTGAAGCAGCTGGGTCTAGATGCTTATGCTATTAATGTGGCCAATGATGACGTTACTGGTAATGTAGCCGCATGGAGCGATCAAGCTGAAACCGTGATTATTATGCTGCCGCCACGTAGTAAATCACAGCAGCCAGAGCGATATGAGCAGCAAATAGCTCAACTGATTCAGGCATTACAAAAACAGCAGGTTCGCCAGGTTTTGTTTATTAGCTCAACCGGGGTTTATGCCGAAGGGAATTATTTATTAACCGAGCAAAGTCCGTTAAAACAAAACTCGGCTCTGGTTACTGCTGAGCAAGCTATGCAAGCCGCGTTTTCCAGTATTATTTTGCGCTTTTCTGGCCTAGTGAATAAAGACAGAAC
Organism: Motilimonas cestriensis; assembly: GCF_021295315.1. GTDB lineage: Bacteria > Pseudomonadota > Gammaproteobacteria > Enterobacterales > CBDFNC01 > Motilimonas > Motilimonas cestriensis. The sequence goes on from NZ_JAIMJA010000021.1 coordinate 9,986, forward strand.
ACCAGCACGGTTTTTAGCAGGCAAGCACTTGAGTGGCGGATTAACCCCGACTAACTTAATCCATCAAGACGATTGTATTGACGTTATTTGTCAGTTACTAACTAAGCCTTGGCAAGCGGATGTTTATAATCTGAGTACTGAAAATGGGCCGTCGCGAGCGCATTTTTACGTGCGGGCGACCCAGCATTCAGGGCTAACGCCGCCGACGTTTACTGATGATAACAGTTTTGCTTTACGCAGTGTTTCCAGTCAAAAAATTCTACACTTTCTCGATTATCAATTTAAGCATCCTGACATCCTTGCGTGGTTAACCAATGAAACCTGAACAAATTGACTTTTTTATGCAGCAGGCTATCGAGCAAGGCAAACTCGCTTTACCAGCTTGCAGGCCCAATCCTCCAGTAGGCTGCGTTGCGGTTAAAGACGGCGAGATCATTGCCATGGGTCATACCCAACCGCCCGGTAATATGCATGCCGAGGCCATGGTTTTAGCGCAGTTGAATGACTTACAAGGGGTAAGTTTGTTTGTCACCTTAGAGCCATGCTCATTTGTAGGACGAACGCCGTCCTGCGCAAAAACAATGGTGGAGCGCGGGGTAGAGCGGGTGTATGTTGGTTTGATCGATAGTCACGTCAAAAACCAAGGCCGCGGCATTCAAATTTTACGTGATGCCGGAATTCCTGTTGAAGTTGGGGTCTTGCAAGCACAGCTTGAGCAAGAGCTTGGCCCTTATTTGTTATCAGGTGAAGGTTAAATAATCTTAAAAGGCAATATTAAAACATATTGCCTTTACTGGCTTTGGTCATGCGGTAGCGTATTAGCTGTTCGCTAAACCAATCTTGGCTCAAGGAATTGGTATGTTTGTTACAGGTAAGCATAATTTGTTCGCCAGTAAGCATGTGGCGTGATGTTGCTAGACGAATAAAGTCTTCAGTGTTATGGATATCTTGTTGGTAGGTTTGAAACTGCTTCTTAAACAGCTTTTTACTATCAAGACTGGAAAGAAGTTTATCGCCTTGCTGAATGTGGCATTTACTTTTATCGAACATAAGTAGCAACTGGGTCACTTCTTGTTTTAACGGGCTGCTTTGCGCTGCAAGTTGAAAGCTTGCGCCAACCGACAAGGCGGCCAAAATGGCTAATGAGGTGCGAAAAATATTCATTATTAGGTCTGGCTGGGATAATTAATGGCGGCGATTATACTGAAACGGAAACCAGATGCGAGAGATGGGCAATAAAATATTTTTTAACAAAACAATCCATCACGAAGAAAGTATGGTGAACAATTTCGAATAGAGCATAAAACCGAAACTAAGGGGGGATTTTATCTTAGTTTCGGTGAGAATATTTATAGCAGGGTAACGTTTTCTGCTTGTGGACCTTTTTGGCCTTGAACAACTTCCATCATTACTTTTTGGCCTTCAACTAGGGTCTTACGACCGCCAGCATTGATTGCACTAAAGTGAACAAACACATCTTTGCCACCTTCACGCTCAATAAAACCAAAACCTTTTTCGTCATTGAACCACTTAACGGTACCTGCAACTTGATCTGACATATTTCTCTCTTACTTAACTTTTGTTACTTGCATAACATTAAATTTTACCAGCGGGGGCTGGCGAACTATCAAAGCCGTTGTTTTAAGAAACTCAAGCAATTTAGGTATTTAGTTAATGCGTATACCACAACAAATAGCGCAGAGTTAACTTGTATAAGGTCATTTTAGCCCTCGTTAAACAAGGCAAATTAAGCTTATACCATGGAATAGTAAGGCACAATTTTTTAGCCTAGATATTTGGTGATCTAGGTCTGAGAGATGGTAACTGTCATATAAATTACAAGCTTTTATTGGCGTAGCTGAGCACTCATTTGGGTTTTCCTGAGTAAACGCTGGCTGCAAATTTTAATACACAAGTCGGTGTGCGATATTGACTATTAAAGTGATGGAATAACTCCCTTAGTTGCTCTCGATATGACGTTTTATTGGCTGGAGGATTTCTCATTTAAGTTTCTAGGTTATTGTTTTTATTGGTAGTGATTTGTTTTTAATCATTGGTGCAGATTGCGATTAGGCTTTGAGTAGGTATTTTCCCTTATGTATTCGCGTATAGTTGGTCATGTAAAGACGTGCTTTAGGAAGAAGCTAGGGTTAACGAGGATTGTTGGCCGTCAAGGAGGAAAAGGGACCACGGCAGGATGCTGTATAGGACTCGCTCTAGGAAGGAGCTAAGGTTAGCTAGGATGGTTGACCGCCAAGGAAGAAAAAAGGAATCACGGCAGGATGCTGTAAAGGACACCTCCAGGAAGGAGAGTAGGACAAATCAGGATGATTTGTTAGTCAGGATGACAGAGGGACGACTCAAGGATTGAGGGAAGGAAGCCTAGGAGAGGCATAAGTCAGGGAGCGCAGGGAGCACTTGATTCATCAAGGACTGGTGAAGTGACTATGGCCCGATACGAACGCAAGTTTGTATCGGGCCTTCTTTTTTCCGAGCAAAAGTCTTGCCTCAGAGCGTTAACATTAAGTCAGCACTAATAATCCGTTAAACTCACTGGCCGACTCGGGCGTCAGCTCAAACTGGGCTTGCCAGCCACCACAATGGACCGACAAGATACTCACGTCAGTTTGATGCTGTAATGCAATATGCTGCGCTTGTACCTGCAGCACGATGCTATTGGTATGAGTTTTCAGTTGGATCTTATCTTGCTCGAGCAAGTGAGCGGTAAGAAACTCGCCGCTGGTCAAGCGTCCCTCTGCTAGTAGTGCTAAATCTGCCACGGCTTATCCCCTTTATTGGTTGCTGGATTTAAGCTTAGTGCGGCTTGGCTTTTTTGCTGTGCTGGTTTTACGCTTGTACTGACGAAATGGTTTTTTCTTCGGCGTGATGTCTTTTAACTGGCTTAAAGCCGAGCTCGGCATGTGTTTAGCTTGTTCGATTAGCTGATTTAGCTGGCTCAGTAATTGGCTCATAAAGTGCTGATAGCTTGCTTCTTTTTGGCAAATTTTTTCGAGTTGGTATTCCCAATGCGCCGTCATATCAGGGCGAGTTGATGCTTCCGGTAAACTTAATATTAACGCCTTACCGACCAAGGTAGCAGTAATTTGCTTACCGCTGCGTTGCAAAAAACCACGCTTAAACAACAGCTCTATGATGCTGGCTCGGGTCGCTTCTGTGCCCAAGCCATCAGTGTCTTTTAAAATTTTACGCAAGTCCGCATCGATAACGTAGCGGCTAATTCCCGTCATTGCAGCAAGTAAGGTGGCATCGGTAAAATGCTCGGGTGGCTGGGTATTTTTTTCCACTAGCTCACCATGATCGCAAGTGAGTATTTCTCCCACTTTTACCACTGGCAAGTTCACTTCAGCTTGCTGTTTGGGTTTGCTTAATAATTGCTTCCAGCCTAAGGCCAGCGTTGCTTTTGTTTTAGCGCAAAATTGACCCCCTTTAATATCCAGCATGATGGTTTGATTTTGATATTCAAAATCAGGGAAAAATTGCGCCAAATATTGCAGTGCAATTAACTCATAGAGTTTGCGCTCACTGGCGCCGAGTTTATCTGCGGCGTAGGTTTTCAATGTTGGAATAATGGCATGATGGGCGGTGACTTTTTTGTCGTTCCAACAGCGACTCTTTTGCTGCCAATTGGCTTGTTCGATGTGAGCTTGTTGTTGCGGTAAATTTTGCAGTAATACCTGACCAATGGCGCTGGCTTGTTTGAGTTGCTCGGCCGGTAAGTGGCGACAATCAGAGCGCGGATAAGTGATCAGCTTGTATTCTTCATACAGTTTTTGACAACTGGCTAGCACTTGGCTGGCGCTCATTGCAAAGCGCTTGGCAGCTTCAATTTGTAAACTGGATAAGCTAAACGGCAAAGGTGCGGCTTGGCGTTTCTTCTCTTGCTTATTACTGATCACTTTTGCCGGTTGCTGGTGGATCTTTTCCACCACTTTTTCCGCTAACCCTTTTACCAGCACGCGGCCTTGCTCGTCTTGGTAGGGTAAGCAAGCGTCGCTGGGTAACCACTTGGCAGTAAAGGTTTCATTACTATGGGTTTGTAAATGTGCCAACACTTCATAGAAAGGTTTACTAACAAAGTTTTCAATGTCTAAATCGCGTCGCACCACTAATCCGAGCAAGGGGGTTTGCACACGGCCAACGGAAAGTACGCCTTGATAACCCGCTTGCTGCCCTTGAATGGTATAGGCGCGGGTCATATTCATGCCATAGAGCCAGTCGGCGCGGCTGCGTGCCAATGCTGAGGTGGAGAGGGAGACAAAGTCTTGGTTACTGCGTAAGTCGGCTAATGCTTGCTTTACCGCACTTGGATTTAAGTCATTGATCAGACAACGCTGCACTTGCTGGCGTTTAGTTTGGCTAATACCGGCATGATTGATCACTTCGTCGACCAGTAGTTGTCCCTCGCGGTCAGGATCGCCAGCGTGTACGATTTGATCGGCTTTCTTTATTAGTTTCTTAAGAATACTTAATTGTTTGCTGGTGCCTTTTTTAGGTTTTAGTTGCCACACGTCGGGTGCGATAGGCAAGTGTTCTAAACGCCATTTCTTATATTGCTCATCGTAATGGTCAGGCTCAGCTTGCTCCAGAAGATGACCAATACACCAAGAAATGCAATCACCATTGGGCAGCGTGATCATACCCTCAGCCTTTTGTTGTGGCTTGGGCATCACCTCGGCAATGGCACGGGCTAAGCTAGGTTTTTCGGCAATATAGAGTTTCACGGCGTTAACATAACTGATCAAATATACAGTTATGTTAACGTCTTTATTCTCGTTTCGCCACTGGCTTGGTGTTAGCGTGCTTTATGACAGCAAAGTGCGGTAAAGCAATGTTGATAGCAAGTGCCTAAAGCATTAAGCGAAGCACAGCTTAGACCAGCGTGTGAGCCCTGCGGTAACACTGCCAAAGTGATCGCCCGCTACTAGTTTGGTGCTAGGATATTGTTGCTGCAGGAACTGGGTGATCACTGGCGATTTGGCACTGCCGCCGGTAATGAAAATAACATCGGGCTCGGCTTGTGCTTGCAGTAAAGTTTCATCGATCAAAGCTTGAATACGGCTTAGTAACGGGCTACTGGCAACCGCCAGTGCCGCTTGGCTTAAATCACACCCTAAGCCAGACTCGATGTAACCCAGATCCGCATAGTGGTTATTAAGTTCAGAAAGTCGTTTTTTCGACTGCTCAGCTGTATTTACTAGCTGGTAGCTTTGTTTATGCTGTTGCACGTGCATTAAGCGCTGAATTTGCTCAGGTACAAGGCTATCTTTGCGTAATTCTTTTAGGGCTAATTGGTTTTCACGGCTATAAAAACGGGTTTGGCTACCGACATCATTGATCGCTACTGCATCAAACAATGCCTTAGAAGGCATAGGTTTGCCGGTGGTGAGCGCTGAGTCTAAACCAAATAGTGGCATTAACCCGCGCAGGGCAAAGTTTATATCAAAGTCGTTGCCGCCGATCCGTTCACCCGAGTGGCCCAAAATCTGCGCTTGGCGATCAAGTAGCTGGTTATAGCTTGGCCCCATTTCCATTAGTGATATGTCAGTGGTACCGCCGCCAATATCGACCACGAGCACTTTTTGGTCTTGGTTTAGTTCTGCTTCAAAAGCAAAGCCTGCTGCGTTCGGTTCAAATTGAAATTCAATATCTTTAAAGCCGGCTTTTAAGCCCGCTTGAGTCAGTATTTTTAATGCTTGCTGGTTGCTTTGCTCACCGCGTAAACCTTGAAAGTTAACTGGGCGGCCAATCACTGTTTGCGTGATGTCTTGCTGCAGTTGCTGCTCCGCTTGTTGCTTGATGTGGCAGAACATGGCGGTGACGATATCTTCAAATAACGCGAGCTGAATGCTGTTAAGGCCGGTTGCCCCTAAGAAGGATTTAGGAGACTTGATGTAATATCCCTCTTCCGGCTCCTCCAAATAGCGTTGTAGCGCCGCGCTGCCAAAGTGCAGGTTAGTGTCGATGCCATCGAGTTTAAGCTCTTGTTGGATGCGTTTGCCGGTTAAAATAGCGGGCCCTCGTTTTTTTAACCAGTCTGTTTTTAAACTGGAATCAGGTAGGGCTTGCGCTAACCAAGCAACGATTGTTTCGCGCTCAGGAGCATATAAGGTTGAGGGCAATAACGCATCTTGTTCCCCTAAGGTAATGAGTTTAGGTTGCCCTTGTTCAAACGCACCAATGGCACAATTTGACGTACCGTAATCAAAGCCTACAAACATAACATCACCTCGGAACAAAATGGGGGGCGCATGCTACCTTATGACTGTAAGGATGAAAAGAATTGCTGCGACTGGTTTTTAGTTTCAGTTTGGTTGTTAAGTTTCATTTTAGTTTGGTTTTATGCTGAATTTTTAATTTAAAAATAGTGGCTTATTCTGCTCTTGGTGGACGGCCCAGAACAATTTTTCAAACTGAAAAAAATCGTTACATTATTGGGCCTAGCGCAATATTGCAGGCCTTGTTTTGTGTTTACACTTGTGTCTGCTGGATGATAAATGAGCGAAAGTTGTCTAATGTAATGTTGGCGAGGAAGTGCGAGTTTATTAATTACGTCAATTTCGCCATTTTCGCCATTTTTATTGACTTGAAGTTGTAATTTCACAACAGAATTCGAGTACAATTCAGTTTCTAAAATTTATCGCAGCATCGATCTTTGGGTGTCTTCCTTCAGGAAAATCCCTTTGAGCATGCATGGAATGCAAGTTTTGTTTTTACAATGACGCAGAGCGTCTCTCGGAGAGAAAAAGTGAGAAAAACTAAGATTGTTTGTACTATCGGTCCAAAATCTGAATCTAAAGAAATGCTAACTAAGCTAGTTGCTAACGGCATGAACGTGATGAGACTTAACTTCTCACACGGTGATTTCAACGAGCATGGCGGTCGTATTAACACTATCCGTGAAGTATCTGAAATTACAGGTAAGAAAGTTGCAATCTTACTGGATACTAAAGGTCCTGAAATTCGCACTATCAAACTTGAAGGCGGTAACGACGTTGCACTAGTTGCAGGTCAAGAGTTTTCTCTGACGACTGACGCAAGCGTAGTGGGTAACAACAAAGTGGTTGCTGTTACTTACCCTGGCCTAACTAAAGACCTAAGCGTTGGCAACACGGTATTACTAGATGACGGCCTAATCGCGCTTAAAGTCACTGCAATCACTGACACTGAAGTTAAATGTGAAGTGCAAAACAACGGTGAGCTAGGCGAAAACAAAGGCGTTAACCTTCCAGGCGTTAGCGTTAAGCTACCTGCACTATCTGAAAAAGATAAAGCGGACCTAGTATTCGGTTGTCAACAAGGTGTTGATTTCATCGCTGCTTCTTTCATCCGTAAGGTTGAAGACGTACAAGAAATCCGTGAGCTGCTAGCAGCTAACGGTGGCGAGACTATCCAAATCATCTCTAAAATCGAAAACCAAGAAGGTGTTGATAACTTCGATGCTATCTTAGAAGCGTCTGACGGTATCATGGTTGCTCGTGGTGACCTAGGTGTTGAAATCGCAGTTGACGAAGTAATCTTCGCGCAAAAAATGATGATTGAGAAATGTAACCTAGCACGTAAGCCAGTTATCACAGCTACGCAAATGCTTGACTCAATGATCAAAAACCCACGTCCAACGCGCGCAGAAGCGGGTGACGTTGCTAACGCAATCATCGATGGTACTGATGCGGTAATGCTTTCTGGTGAAAGTGCTAAGGGTAAATACCCTGCAGAATCAGTAGATATCATGGCAACTATCTGTAACAGCACAGATGAGCGCATGGAATCTCGCGTTGAAGCATACAAGCAAGATGCAGATGCGAAAAGCATCACTCAAGCGGTATGTCGCGGTGCAGTTAAAACGGCTGAACAATTAGATTCACGTCTAATCGTTGTTGCTACTGAAGGCGGCAAGTCTGCTCGTTCAGTACGTAAATTCTTCCCTAAAGCGCCTATCCTTGCGATTACTACTAACGCTAAAACAGCGCAGCAGTTATGTTTAAGCAAAGGTGTAACGCCAGTAGTCGTTGAGAAGATGGACAACACAGATTGTTTCTACCAATTAGGCATGAAACTAGCGAAAGAGTTAGACCTAGCGAAAGCAGGCGACAACATCGTAATGGTATCAGGTGCACTTGTTGATTCTGGTACAACTAATACTTCTTCTGTTCACGTGATTAAATAATCACTTTTTAGAAGTTTAAAAAACCCGGCTTGCCGGGTTTTTTTATATCTGTAATACCTGCCTTTAACAACTAGCTATGCTATCTTTTAGGTCCTTTAATACTTGGTGGACAAGGCTAGTAGTATGAGTACGTTTTTCAGCATTAACTTCAATAAAATTGCCTTATTGCGTAATTCCCGTGGACGAGATTACCCAAGCGTAGCTGAATTTGCTCGCCAAGGGTTGGCATTAGGTATTAATGGCCTTACTTTGCATCCTAGACCTGATCAGCGTCATGCGCGTTACTCTGACGTTTACGAGTTAAAACAGGTAGCTGCGGAATTTAGTGGTGCTGAGCTCAATATTGAAGGTTACCCATGTGATGAATTTATGCAGGTGGTGTTGGACGCAAAGCCACATCAATGCACTTTAGTGCCCGATGACCCGAATCAAATTACTTCTGATCACGGTTGGAACTTACACCAAGATTTTGATTTGGTGAAAAGCGTGGTGGCGAAATTAAAGGCGGCGGGGATCCGCAGCAGTATCTTTATGGATCCAGTGGCGGCGGATATGGAACTGGCCAAAGCGACAGGCGCGGATCGCATTGAGCTCTATACTGAGTCTTACGCACAAGCTTTTGCAACCGAGCAACAAGATGCCGTGTTAGCCCAATTTTCCGAGGCGACCAAAGCCGCACAAGCACTCGGGCTTGAGGTTAATGCGGGTCATGATCTTAGCTTAGAAAATCTAGATTTATTTTTAACGATTCCTGATATTAAGGAAGTGTCTATTGGCCATGCGCTGGTGGTTGAATCGCTACAGCAAGGTTACGAGCGCACAGTAAAAGCTTATGTTGATATTTGTAAATCGAGCGCCTAGTTGGCGGGGGTAATGATTATCGTCATTGAGCCATTAATTATTTGTAAGAAGTAGGAATTAACGTGAAAAAAATAGTGTTACTTATGTGCTTGTCCGGCTTGTTTGCTAGCTTTTATAGTGTGGCGGAAAAGCGTTCTGTCGGGCCTGTCGAATACATTAAAGTGACTGAGCTTGATAATTTTAAATTCCTTACCCGTATTGATACCGGTGCTAATACTACTTCTATTCATGCCTTTGACATCAAAGTAAATAATGATGCTGGCAAGATGAAGGCAAATATCGGTAAAACGGTGACTTTTACCACCATGAATGAGAAAAAAGAGTTTCGCACTTACCAAGCTCAAATTGTTGATGTAGTAACGATACGAAATTCGATTGCTAAGGAGCAGCGCTACCAAGTTGAGCTGTCACTGAGCTGGCGGGGTGAGTCGAAAAAAGTAGTGGTTAACCTCAGCGATCGCAAAAAAATGTCTTACAAACTACTTATTGGCCGCAACTGGCTTCAAGGTGATTATGTGGTTGATGTTGAGATGCAGCCCGAAGAGTAATGTGATCACCTCCTTCGTATCCGGTGCGATAGTTACTCGCTGACGCACCTTATTAATTATTTCAATTTTGATGGACTTACATTTGAAGCGCTATATCCCTCCCGTGTTACTGTTATTAGGTTTGTTTATTTCCTTTTATTTCTTCTCCCCGAGTGAAGATGGCTCAGGAAGTTTACTCTCTGTTGCTATTTGTGTTGCTGCTGCAGTGATCGCCTTAGTGATGAGCTTAGTGAACAAGCAGAGCTGGTGGTTGCTAATCAGCGCGTTAATGCTGATTTTATTACCTGTTATCTCGGTTTATATCTCTACTAGCCTATTATGAAAGATGTAGAATCAACAAATTATAAATAATATCGAAATCCAGCTTTAGCGTGTTGCTCATTTTTTGTACTAGGTTAAAATAACGCCACAAATACAATAATATAACCCCTATAACGGGGACAAATGGGCAAAAAGCATGGAACAGGACAAATCACACGCTGTCCTGAACTCGGAAGAAATGGATTTTCTTTCTGAGCTAATGCTAGAAAAACCGCTAGAGCAGAACTGTCAAAGTTTAGGTTTTGAAGTCGTATCTGATCAGCAAGGTTTTTTAAAGCAGTTAGGGACAGCAAATACACTGCAAGTGGTGGCTAGATATGGCCAACACCATTTCGTTTTTCCGCTCGAAATCACCGAGAATGAATTAGGGCTGCCGCATTTGAGCTTTGCTACGCCAGATATTTATGAAACGGGCCAGCAACTTCGCTACTGGCGCGCCTCTGCACAAGGCATCGCTTTGATTTCGCCTGCAGGTGAAAGGCTTCCGTTTGCCATAAAAGATTTATCCGTATCGGGCTTATCTTTGGGGCTAACGGAAGCGAATCAACATGTGCCGTTGCAGCTAGAGCAGCACAGTTTACTGTTACCGGATGGCTCAAAAATTGATTTAGCGGGACAGGTTAATCGCTTTGTCGACCAACAAACGGTGGCCTATGAACTGAATCAAGATGACATGGAGTCAGCGGCGTTGCGTGACTACTTGTTTCAAATTCATCGTGATCAGCACCCTGAAATTAGTAATGAGATTATTCGCTACCGTGCAGCTTAGTTAAGCTTAAGGTAAGCTGTGAGCTTTACAGCTATCGGTCAAATTACCTATGCAAGATTTCAAACTCGACTCACGATTAGTTCAAGATTGTGAACTAATTGCTGAGTCGCCACAGAGTGTATTGCTGCTATCAAAAAATGCGGCTTATCCATGGTTCATTTTAGTGCCGAAAACGGCGCACACAGAGCTATATCAATTAGATTTAGGCTTGCAGCAAAGGCTATTAGAACAAATTAACCAGATTAGCCAGTTTATGCAGGCTGAATTTACGCCTGATAAACTCAATGTGGCCGCTATTGGTAATGTCGTCAAACAGTTGCATATTCATGTTGTGGCGCGATTTGAAACCGATCCAAGCTGGCCCGGTGTGGTATGGGGTGCCAGTGCAAACCAACCCTATTCCGTGCAACAAATCGCCTCAATAAAGCAGGCCGCACAACAAGCATTGAGCGCTGTATTTACGTTCTAATAAAATGAGCGGCCTATTTAGGCTTGTGAGATTTGATTTGTAAGATGTAATTGATTGCCTCGCCTAGCTTGAGGTAACGAGCTAGGTCTTCTTTACTGTATCGGGTGGCCATCGAGGCGAGGTTTTTACGTTGTTTGATAAAACGTGATACCTGTAATTTATTAAATCCCCCCACTTGATAAAGCAGCGCCAGTAGATGCTCTGCTTGCTCATCCTCTAGGCATAATTTTTCACAGTACTGCTCTGGCTCAAACGCGACGACCTCTTGCCGATAATGGCTAATTTCATCCTGTTCTTTTAGGTAATCTAACCATTGTTCGATGTATAAGGGTTTTGTGCCTGAGAGTAAGTTAAAGAATCCAGCTGAATCGCTACGGCATTGCGTCAGTAGCGTAACGGCAAAGTTATCATCATTAGCTGAAAATTTAACACTGCCTAATTGGGTGGGATGTAATGATTGCACTGTGATGGTGGCGTGTTCACCCGTTTTACCATGGCATTCAAAGATATGTATATGACCTCCTGAGTCAGTGGTTATAGTGGCTATTCCTGTAAGAGAAGTAAAGTGAATGCCTTGTATTGAGTGGCGATTGCGTAGGTGTTGGCTGCAATTAAGGGTAATTGAGTGTTTATCATTATAAATATTATTTACTAACGCTCTTTAAGCTATCACATTTATCCGCTAACTAAGAAATAGTGCCTTTTAGCTAGGGAGAAGTTTTATATAGTTGTTATTTTTTGGTTAAATTTCCTGTTTTTTGATCTATATGGGTGATTATAAACTTCAAAGTGTGTATTTTACGCTGGCAAATAGTGCAGCGGGAATGCTGCGCAGTTTTATAATAATTAAGCCCTAACGAATAGAGGTGCATAGTGCAAACACAAAAAAAAGGATTGCTATCTAATATAGGTATGCAAGTTGTTATAGCAATGATCATAGGTGCTGCTGTGGGCGCCATGATGGGTGAAAGTGCGGCGATATTTGCGCCCCTTGGTGCCCTATTTATCCATTTAATTAAAATGTTGGTGATCCCTTTGGTGGCGGTCGCCATTATTTCGGGCGCAGCCAGCTTAGGCAATAGCCCTGCAGCAGGCAAAATTGGTATCACTACCTTTGCCTTCTTTATGCTGACGTCTGCTGCTGCCGTAGGCTTAGCCATTCTAATGGGTGAGATGTTTCGTCCCGGTGTTGGCGTTGATTTAACGTCAATGCAGAGTATGTTCTCTAATGAATATGCTGATAAAGGCTCGGTTCCTGGTGTTGTTGAGACTATTTTAGGGATGATCCCAACCAATGTGTTTCAGTCTCTTGGTGAAGCTAACATTTTGCAGATTTTAGTGTTTTGTTTATTTCTCGGTATTGGTCTATCGAAAATTGATAGAGCGCGATTTGAGCCGATTAAAAACATGCTTGACGGCTTAGTTGATGCGTTCGTTTGGATGATCAACATTGTTATGTATTTAGCACCGATTGGTGTATTTGGCTTGATGGCTGAAGCGGTCGGTACATTTGGCTTCGATGTTTTAGGCGTGGTAATGAAGCTATTTGTTGTTTACGTAGCCGCTATTCTCATTTTCGGTTTTGGCTTTTACCCATTGTTGATCAAGACCATGTCAAATGTGCCTGTTAAGCGCTTCCTTTCTGCAATGAAGCGTCCTCAAGCGGTCGCCTTGTCGACAGCATCTTCGATGGCAACGTTACCCGTCACCTTAGATACGGTTGAAAAAGAGCTAAAAGTATCTAACTCAACGGCGGCTTTTGTGTTGCCGTTAGGTGCCACTATCAACATGAGTGGTAATGCGATTTATTATGGCTTAGTGGCGGTGTTTTTTGCTCAGGTGTTCAATGTCGATCTAAGTTTAGGTGCCTACATTGCTATTATTTTAACAGCAACGATCGGCGCGATTGGTCAAGCGGGCGTACCCGGGCCTTCTTTCTTAGTTGTCGCCGTGTTATTGGCTGCAGGCATTCCAATTGAAGGTTTGCCGCTACTGTTTGCATTGGATAGAATTTTTGACATGATCCGCACCGCACTTAATATCACCGGTGATGCGGCATGTGCTGTTATCGTTGAAAAATACAATCCAAATAGCCAGCAAGAGGTTGAATCTGCAGCCGCTGCGACAGCCGAGCAACAGCTAAGCTAGTTTGCGTAACTTCAATTAGCGAATTCTCGCTTTTTGCTTATCTTTAAGGCCAGTATTACTGGCCTTTTTTGTCCCCTCATTTCATGCGCTCTACTAATATTTAGGTTATTAGATAGCCGGAAAGGACGTTGCAGATGAAAACCATTTTGAGCGTGTTACTAGTGGCCGCTATAGTGCAGCCTAGTTTTGCTGGGATGATTGAAATTGAATACGATCCGCAAGCTAAGTTGCTGGATGAATATAAACAGGTGCAAACCCATGATGTGGTCGCAGACTTGACGGCAGAGCTGCAGCCGGACCCCGTTATCATTGGGAATACTGCGCCAGGCGAGGGGAATTTATTTTCGTTTAATCGTTATGCTGAGGATGATCCTAAAATGCCGGCCAGTGCGGTGAGTTATCAGGATCTTGACTTAATAAAGCAGCTGTTTGGTGCTAATGGCCAACTAATAAAATTAGAATATTTAAAATTTAAGCAAGATTTTACTGAATATGTCGGGCTATCGGCACAAGCCAAAATCAGTACTGCTGCAGTATACGATGAAGTACTTATCTCTCAGCCCGTTGGGGCGCTTAATTTACAGCGTGAAAGAATTGATGGCTCCAGCCTAGAGGAATCAGTTTGGTATATAAAGTGGTTAAAGCAAGCCTATAAATGGCTAACGTCACCGTTAAATCTTGTCATTTTACTCATTTCATTATGTGTGGCTGTGTTACTAAAAAGGCGTTTTTTGGCATAGTGAGATAGCTGGTTTAAATACAATTAATATCAACTAGATAGAAGTCGGCTCCTATTTTTTTAGGGAGTGTTATTGAATCTGTGAATAATCTGTTTTCACTCTAACGCACTGTTAATAAATAAGTATTTTCAATATTTGGTTTATTTACTCGATATAATTATTGAATATAAAAAACAAGTGAAAAGTTATATGTGGCAAATAACAAAATAAACAACAAGTTGTCAAAGATAGCTTAATTCTGATTAATAATTAACCCCGCGAATTAACAAGTTTGTATAAAAAGTACACTATTTTATTATTGCTAGGCATTTATTATGGCTGTTATTTGTTGGGTAAATATATTTGATGAATAGTAGTATTCTTACTTCAAAAGCTGTTGACCGTTTTACCTGCTTGTCAGTTATCGGTTAAGTGGGAGCTTGTTATGACTATTGTTGATAAATATGTACGTGAAATTCAAGGTGGAAACTTACATAAGGCCACTGAATTAATGTTGGATATTATCGCATCCGATCCGTCTGGTGAGACTAAGCGGAGTTTAGATCAGAAATTTGCTGTTGCAATGACCCATCGTCGTGAAAGGTTACAAGACAACCAGCTTAAATAATTGGTTTGCTGAGTAATAAAAAAAAAGGGCCGATGATCGGCCCTTGGTGTTTATTTATGACGACTACGCTGCCAGTAGAATGCGTAGCATACGACGTAGTGGCTCTGCCGCGCCCCATAGTAGTTGGTCACCCACAGTGAATGCGCTGATGTATTCAGGGCCCATGGTTAGCTTACGAATACGACCAACAGGTACGCTTAACGTACCTGTTACTTTCGCAGGCGTTAACTCTTGTGAGCTGATAGCACGTTCATTTGGGATCACTTTAACCCAGTCATTATGGCTAGCTAAGATTGCTTCGATTTCAGCAACCGGAATATCTTTGGTTAGTTTCAATGTGATGGCCTGAGAGTGACAACGCATTGCACCAATACGAACACAAATACCGTCAACTGGAATTTGGTTATCGCTGCGACCTAGAATTTTGTTAGCTTCAACTTGGGCTTTCCATTCTTCTTTACTTTGGCCTGAAGGTAGCGGCACGTCAATCCATGGGATCAAGCTGCCTGCTAAAGGAGCGCCAAATTGTTCAGTTGGGAAATCGTCGCTACGGATAGTGTCCGCGACTTTACGGTCAATGTCTAAAATAGCAGAAGCGGGATCGGCTAACTCTGCTGCAACACTGTCCTTAATGACGCCCATCTGGCTGATTAGTTCACGCATATTGCGCGCACCAGCACCTGAAGCGGCTTGGTAAGTATGCGGAGTCGCCCATTCAACTAGGCCTTTTTCAAATAAGCCGCCGAGTGCCATTAACATTAGCGAAACGGTGCAGTTACCACCAACATAGGTTTTCACACCGTCTTTCAGGCCTTGTTGAATCACGTCACTATTGACCGGATCAAGAACGATGATGCTGTCTTCAGCCATTCGCAGTGAAGATGCTGCATCGATCCAGTAACCATCCCAACCACTTTCACGTAGTTTAGGATAAACTTCTTTGGTGTAGTCGCCGCCTTGGCAAGTTAGGATCACGTCCATTTCTGCTAATGCTTCAATCGAGAAAGCATCTTGCAGGGTCGTGCTGGTCTTGCCAATATCTGGAGAAGGTAAACCAACCTGAGAGGTGGTGAAGAAAGTCGATTCAATTAAATCAAAATCTTTCTCTTCAGACATACGTTGCATGAGGACAGAGCCCACCATACCGCGCCAACCAACTAGACCTACTTTTTTCATGGCGTTTCTACTTCCTTAATTTAACGAAACGGAATTAATGAACCAAAACCAATGTATTTTTGGATAGGTTATTAATAGATAGAAACTCAATTTATCATTTTAGACGTCTGTAAGGCTATAATTTTTTCAGATAAGGAGTGGAGTACAGATAAATATATGGATGTTTTTTGTATTTTTAGCAGAATGAACTTTACGAAGGAAGGAGAATATGGCGGTGAAGGAGGGATTTGAACCCTCGATGGGGCTACAAACCCCATACTCCCTTAGCAGGGGAGCGCCTTCGGCCACTCGGCCACCTCACCGGTATTCGGGAATATGGTGGGGGGGGACGGATTCGAACCATCGAAGCTTTCGCGGCAGATTTACAATCTGCTCCCTTTGGCCACTCGGGAACCCCCCCAAGATTTAGCTAACTAATCAGCGATGCTAATCAGTTGAATGTGGCAGGGATATGAGGATTTGAACCTCAGAATGCCGAGATCAAAACCCGGTGCCTTACCGCTTGGCGATATCCCTGTTGTAGTGTTTTATCGAGTTGACTCTCGCGGTTGAGGATAACATGTTAAAGGAGCCGAACCCTATAACGGTTATCTAACCTAGCTATTTTAAGAGTGCTAACTCTGAATATGGCGGAGGAGGAGAGATTTGAACTCTCGGTGAGCTATTAACCCACGCCGGTTTTCAAGACCGGTGCATTCGGCCACTCTGCCACCCCTCCGTAATTCTCTAAATTGTAATGGTGCGGAAGGAGAGACTTGAACTCTCACACCTTACGGCACTAGAACCTAAATCTAGCGTGTCTACCAATTTCACCACTTCCGCATCATATTAGATTGCTGATCTCAATATCAACATTCTAAATTTGGCTCCTCCTGCTGGGATTGAACCAGCGACCTGCGGATTAACAGTCCGTCGCTCTACCAGCTGAGCTAAGGAGGAATAGTGGTCGGTGATGAGAGATTCGAACTCCCGACCCTCTGGTCCCAAACCAGATGCGCTACCAGGCTGCGCTAATCACCGACTATTGCTTACGTGTTTTATCTCTTCAGATTTCTCTGTTCGGAAGTTTTAACTAGAAGGCGTTGTAAGCTCCGCCGTGTCTCCGATGGCGCACATTATTAGGATTTCGCAGGTCTTTGTCAACACTCTGCAATAATTTATTTGTATATTAAAAACAATGGCTTAACTTAATTGGTTGAAAAACAAGCTAACTTTTTTGTTTTTTTTTGTTTGTTTGCTGAAAAAAAGACCAGTTTGGGTATGTAAATTGTCCACTCAGGCTGATTTTTTTTGGCTTAAAGCGATTTTTTTCTTTGCGACTGGCAATATTTCACATCGTGAGAGGAAAATTAGCTAAAAAGTGGCAGATAAAAGAGGTTATCGATCGGGAATTTGCCATGCAGCGACAACTTGGCGCGATTAGCTTTAGTTAATATACTAGGGTCAATTGACCTTGTGCGATGTTTTTCACGGTGGTCACAAACCTTTATCTTTTTTATCCTATTCTTATTTTATCTATCTTAGGGACCCAACTCGACATTATGAGCTCAGTAAAAATGGCAGACACCCAGAGCATCGCTAATCGGATTAGCGCCAAATTTGAGCATTTTCTCGTTGGGAAAAATTATATTTTAGGCGATGATGATTTTAATGATGGCCTTGAATTGGAATTATTAGAACAACAAGAAGAGAAAGAGTCGGCTGAGTCTGGCTGGAGTAAGCGTATACTTCTTGATGTGGAAAAGGCGAGAGTAGAAAAAGAAGCGGCCGCGAAACGGCAACGGGAAAAAGCCTTGTTGGTTGCTTCAAACTATTTTAATAAACGCCTCATTAATGACATGTTGCAACAGCTATCAGAGCCTGACCGGGTAATGACTCACCTACTGCGCGTGCATGCTTCTACCACCGATTTGTTATTGGCGCTCACTTTACCTTTTCCGCGTTTATCGTTGATCGCGAGCATGTTAGAGCAAAACCCAGAACTAAAGCGTCGTCTTTTATACCTAGTTGGTAGTCATAGCTTTATGGAGCTATTAAACCGTAAGCCACGAGTCGTTAAAGATGCGCAGGCGGCTGTAGGCTTGTTAGGGATTGAAATTTTAAAGCAAATCGTTCCCGCTATGGTATTCAAGTACCGGGTGAAAATGAACAATGCGGTGATCCCTGGGCTAGGAAAAAAGCTCTGGCGACACATGCTAACGACTAGCTTAGCCACTACTTATGTACTTGATCAGCAAGGTTATAAGCGACCCGCTGAAGGCATGATGCTAGGCGGCTTGTTGCATTTAGGTCATATGGCCTGTTTGCATCAGTTTTTGCGCTCTTTTGATGAAACCATGGTGGAATGCCTAAATGAGGCGCGGCAAAAGGGAGACAAGAAGTTTCATGACCTGCTATTTGACGTTGAAGCAGATCCCCGTATTTTAGAGAAATTTCTTTCTGAGAAAGCCCTTGAAATCAGCTTGTCGTTGGCAAAACAAAGCTTTCAGGAAGGCGCACCGCAACTGATTAGCGCGCTGCAAGAAGAGGTTGATGATCTCAATTACAATGTTCGTGGCACGCTAGGTAAAGCATTATTTAGCGGTCTGCGTTTTTCGATGTTTGAGCAGCTTCGGGCGGCGAAAAACTTTTCTCAAGACGAACTCGTTCCTTGGCGAGAGTATGCGCAAATCTCTGCGCCGTTGTTCAAAGAGATGCATCAAAAATCCCTTTATCGAATAGATTATTCATCATTTAGTATTTAAAACAGCAGTTGCAAGCTTGTTTAAAAATTGTGCTGATTGCGCTATCAGATAGCTCCCTCCTAGGTTAATATTCATTTAATCGTCTAGGAGGGGCTATGTCTCAAGGAAAAAAACGGAAAAATAGTGGCCGAGTCACACTGGCTGATGTGGCTAAGTTAGCGGGTGTTGGCTCAATGACAGTGTCGCGCGCTTTGCGCACCCCTGACCTTGTTTCAACAGGCTTGCGTGAAAAAATAGATGCCGCTGTTGCACAACTCGGTTACTTGCCCAATAAAGCTGCTGGCGCTTTGGCTTCATCTCAGTCAGATATTGTTGCGGTGATCTTGCCTTCTCTAACCGAATTTGCCACCAATGAAATCGTTTTAGCCTTAAAATCGGTGCTTGAGCCGGCGGGTTATCAGCTTATATTTACGGCTTCGAATTACGACTCGCAAGAAGAAGAGAAACAAGTGCGAGCCTTATTGCAGCACTCTCCTGCCGCGTTAATTTTGCCTGGAACGGCGCATACCTCACAAACACTTAAATATATTGAAAACATAAGCCTACCTGTTGTCGAACTGTCGGCATTAACCCTTACGCCGGTGCATATAAATGTCGGTGTTGATCATCATGCTTCTGCTTATCAGCTGACAAAGTTTTTGTATATGAAAGGTTACCGGCATATTGGCTTTATTGGCGCATACACCAATTTTGGTCGTTTCGCGATGCGGCTAGCGGGCTGGCAAAAGGCAATGATAGATCATGATATGGCGAGTCATCGTTTGGTACTGGGTTTGTCTGAAGTGAGTTTTTCGGTGGGGGCTGAGTTACTAATGGACACCTTGGCGCGCTGGCCTGACTTAGATGCGGTGATTTGTAGCCATAGTGAGTTAGCGGCCGGATTAATATTAGAAGCGAACAAACAAGGTGTTAAAGTTCCTGAGCAGCTTGCTATCGCCACCTTTGAAGACCCTAATCTGTGCAACACCTTGCAGCCAAGTTTAACCACCGTGGATATCCCTTATGCTGACGTCGGTACGCAGGCTGCTGAAGCACTGTTGCAGGCCCTTATTGCAGGCAACCGTGATAAAGTTGTGAAGAGTTTAGGTTTTAGAGTTAAGACTCGAGCAAGTACTTAACGTGATCATAACGATAAAAAAAGCAGGCCCGCAGGCCTGCTTAACCAACTGGGATGTGTTGGACAGAATCATACTTTTTAAATAATCACTTAAGCTTGTTACGGCTTATGTTGCGTGATTGTAAAAAGAAAACATAAATAGAATATCACTTGGTTAATTTAACCAACAGGTTATATAGTTTTTTTAGATATTAGCTTTTGGTTGATTCCACTGAATTTGCGACCGATCTCTGTTTTGATAAGCCATCTGCTTCACTGTGGTGAGCAAAAAGAAGTAATGAGTAACAGTTTGGTTGTTTTTTATTACAGCAAGGGCGCAACTTGCTAAGCTGATACCAAAGAGAACTATTGCTTGCATCAATGGAGTGATAAGAATGAGGAAGTTATATGAGTCAGTCATCTACATTATCTTTTCTTGCTTGGCCTATCGCTGCGGTTAGTACGATTCTAGCCGGTGTTGGGTTTTATTTATATTCCGACGCGATCACCCTCGCTGAAACGGCTACCAGCCAAGCTCAAGCTTCACGGCAAGTAGAAAAAGCCAGTTTAACTAAACAAAGTGATTTACAGCGTCAGTTGAACACAGCTATTTACGATTTTGAACAGCGCCAGCAAGCGTTTAGCGAGTTACAACAGCAATTGACGCAGTTACAGCAAAAAACGGAACAGCAGCAACAAGAGTGGCAAGCTAAACAAGAACAGTGGCTGGCAAAGCTGACGGAAACAGCAGCTAAAGATGCAGATTTATCACAAGCACAATTGCAAATAGAGTCTTTAACCAGTGAGCTTAGTGTGCTCAACGAACAGCTTCTCGCTGCTCAAGCCAGCCTAGAGCAGGCCGGGCCGAGTGCGGATGTTATACAACTGCAGCAACAGTTCGAACAATTAATGTCAGAAAACCAAGAGCTTAAAACAAATTTAGACATGCAAATTGCTGACAAAACACAGCTCAGTATGACGTTAGCTGATGCGCGCAATGAAATTATTCGATTAGACCAGCAAATTCAACAAGCCGATGCCAGAATCAATGAGCTGAGTATGACGTTGGAGCTTGAGCCAAATGCCAATGCGCCAGCAAAAATGGAAGTGAAGGTTGATTCGCCAGCTGTTGTGGTACCGAGTAACGATGATACGGTACCTTCAGGTGAGGTGGAGACGCCAGTGGTAACAGAAGCCTCTGTTAGTGTTGAAGCTTCTGCAGCGGTAGCAGAAGTCTTTGTTAGCATTGAGCCTTCACCAGTGGTGAGCGATGCCGCTAAGGCGCTTAAGGCTCCCGTTGTAGATGACGCAGTGGTTGCACCTGAAGGCACACTACCAGAACTAATCATGCCAACGGTAGAGCCCGAAGCGATCGAGGCTGAGTCAAACTAAATAGAACCAGTGATATAGATCTTCACTCAAGCCGATAACATTAAGTATTGTTTTAACCAAGCTACCTAAGTAGCTAATAAAATACGAATCAGCCTAAGCTCGAAGCCAGTCAGTCAAAGTTAAGATCAGCTTAGCTATTAAGTTCTAATTCTTTGAGTTTTCGGGTCAGGGTGTTGCGGCCCCAACCCAATAACCGGGCTGCTTCTTGTTTATGGCCGTGAGTATGCGCGAGTGCTGCGGTAAGCATGATTCGTTCTACTTCGGGCACCGTGTTGGCCAAGATGTCCACCTGACCCGCTAATAATTGTTGCTCAGTCCATTGTTGCAGTTGCTGTTGCCAGCTTTGTGTTGCCGCTTGCGTATGTTCAACCCCTTGGCCTGATTGCAATAACTCAGGCGGTAAATCACTTAATAGCACCTCTTGACCACTGGCCATCACCGTTAACCAGCGACACACGTTCTCTAATTGGCGCACATTACCGGGCCAGTTTAAGCTTGCTAAATAGTCTTTAACCTTGGGATGTAATGACTTTACTTCGACCGCGAGTTCTTTCGCCGCTAAATGTAAAAAATGACTAGCTAGTTTAACGATATCTTCGCGGCGCTCGTTTAATGACGGAATATGAATACGGATCACATTGAGGCGATGGAATAAATCTTCACGAAAATCGCCTGCTGCGACTTTTTTTTCTAAGTCTTGATGAGTGGCCGCGATGATCCGCACATCCACCTTCACCGATGCGTGACCGCCAACACGGTAGAATTGACCGTCTGCTAACACACGTAATAAACGGGTTTGAATGTCTAATGGCATATCACCAATTTCATCCAGAAATAATGTGCCACCATTGGCTTGTTCAAAGCGCCCTTGGCGCACCGCATTAGCCCCGGTGAACGCGCCTTTCTCATGACCGAACAGTTCTGATTCAATCAAATCTTTAGGGATTGCCGCCATGTTGAGCGCGATAAATGGGTTTTCTTTGCGCGGGCTATGTTTATGTAGCGCATGAGCAACGAGCTCTTTACCGGTGCCGGATTGGCCGTTAATAAGCACACTAATACTTGAGCGTGATAAACGGCCAATGGCGCGAAACACTTCCTGCATGGCGGGCGCTTCGCCGATGATCTCGGGGGCGGGTGACATGGGTGCTTGCGGCGCCTTTTTCGCACTATTTTCTTTCGCGTGGGTTAAGGCTCGCTCTACCAAAGCAACGGATTCATCAATATCAAAGGGTTTTGGTAAATATTCAAACGCCCCTGATTGATAGGCATTAACGGCACTGTCTAGATCCGAGTGGGCGGTCATGATCACTACGGGAATATCAGGAAATTCTTGCTGTACTTTCTGCAGCAAGGTAATGCCGTCTATGCCAGGCATGCGAATGTCAGAGATGATCACATCGGGTTGTGTCAGCGAAAGTTGTTGCCACATCAGCTCACCATCGGCAAAGCTCTGGGTTTTGATACCTGAAGGCGCGAGGGCTTTTTCTAATACCCAACGAATAGAGCTGTCGTCATCGACGATCCAGACTTTATTGGTCATCTTATTATTTCCTTAAAGGCAATTGAATGATGAACTCGGTGTGTGTTGGCCAGCTGTTACACTCAATGCGTCCTTTGTGCTGATTAATTAAGTTTTGCGCAATAGACAAGCCTAGACCGGTGCCGCCTTCGCGACCTGTGACCATAGGGTAAAATAAGGTGTCTTTCAGTTCGTTAGGAATACCGGGTCCGTTATCAATAATGCGAATCTCCGCGGCTAAACGAAAGCGTTGACCATGAATCGTGACTTGAAATACGGTGCGGGTAATGATCTTTATTTCGCCATTTTCGGTTTCAGCAAGGGCTTGCACCGCATTTTGTAAAATATTCAAAAAAGCTTGCTGCATTTGCTCTTGCTGCATTTCAAAGTCAGGGATACTGGGATCGTAATCAACTTTGATCTTAACGTTGTCGCCTTTGGTTAACTCGACTAAACGGCGCACTTTTTCTAATACGCTGTGAATGTTGTGAATTTCTTGCTGACCGGGACACTGTGGCCCGAGTAAGCGGTCAACTAAATTGCGTAATCGATCAGCTTGCTCAATAATTATTTCGGTAAATTCTTTTAGCTCTGCTGAGGGTAATTGCTTTTCTAGTAGCTGCGCCGCACCGCGCAGCCCGCCCAGAGGATTTTTAATTTCATGAGCGAGGCCACGGACTAATTCTTTCGCGGCTTGTTGCTGGGCGTGTTGATAGATTTCTTGGCTTATTTTCTTTTGCTGATCGATTTGGCGCATTTCAACCAGCGCATAAACCAATCCACGTTGATAAAAAGGCGTGGCGGTGAGCTCGACTAATACAGCTTGGCCATCGATCACTAAGGTGACTTCATTATCGGTAAAGCCATGCCCAGAATGCAGAGTCTTTTGGATCAGTTCAAAATTTAACGAAGTATGCTCAAGTAGCCGATCAAAGCGTAAACCTGTTAAACGTTTAATGCTTTGCGCCAGCAGTTGTTCCGCGGCGGGATTAGCATAGGTGATTTGCAGCGTTTCATCGAGTAAAAATACGGCTGAAACTAAGTGCTCTAAAAGCGCTTCGGCTTGTTGGTTTGGTTGCAATGGTTCACCTTTAATCTTTGCATTATTTTGGTGCGTTAGCTTAGACCAAGCTCAGCTACACACCAGAATACATAGATGAAAAAGGTGATGTAGATCGAGCTAGAGTGATGCGCGGCGCAAATGTACGGTAATTATTTCTGATGATGCAATTATCTTGCCGTTTTTATCAATAAGTTGAACTTGTAAGCTATGGCTGCCACGATCGATATTCGTCGCAAGTAATGTGGTAGTTTGGTGCTTTTCACCCACAGGTGTGCCATCAATCAACAACTGTAAGCTTTGACCATCTTCAAAGGCTGGGGTGATATTGGTTACCACACTGATATTACCAGTATTATCAATAATCGTGCTGTCGTGCTCGGGAGAAGTAATGCTAGCTTGATACTTAGTGTTGGATTTTTCGGCGATGGGTGCAGGTTTTGCGCTAGTGATGCTGGTTGAAGGCGCGGGAATCTTATGGCTTGGAGAGATATTAATGCGTACTTTTTCGGCGCCATTAATATTTTTATCTGAATAATGAACCACACCTTTTTTATCAACCCATCGATAAACATCATCCGTTTCATTAGCTTGAAGAGATAGGGTTAAAAAACTGAGTAGTAAAAATAGGTATTTCATGTGTTGGTTGCATCCTTTCTGCGTATGGCTCAGTTTCTCTTATGCACAAAAATAAGGCAAGCTAGCAGTTGATACAAATGTGACTAAGACAAAAAAACCCGCTAAAAAGCGGGTTTATATTCAACTTAATACTGTCTCTTATACAGAGTAGTAAAGTTGGTATTCTAGTGGGTGTACTTCCATGTTTACTTTCTCGTGCTCTGCGCCTTTAAGGCCGATGTAAGCATCGATGAAGTCATCAGAGAATACGCCGCCAGCAGTTAAGAACTCACGGTCTTTATCAAGCGCAGCTAGCGCCTCTTTTAGTGAGTAAGCAACTTGTGGGATTGCTAGCGCTTCTTCAGCTGGTAGATCGTAAAGATCTTTATCCATAGCATCGCCAGGGTGGATCTTGTTTTTGATACCGTCAAGGCCAGCCATTAGTAGCGCAGAGAACGCTAGGTACGGGTTAGCTGTTGGATCAGGGAAACGTACTTCAATACGACGCGCGCGTGGTGAAGGTACTACTGGGATACGGATAGAAGCAGAGCGGTTACGTGCAGAGTATGCAAGCATCACTGGTGCTTCAAAACCTGGTACTAGGCGCTTGTACGAGTTAGTAGAAGCGTTAGTGAAGGCATTGATCGCGCGAGCGTGCTTGATGATACCACCGATGTAGTAAAGTGCCATTTCAGATAGGCCGCCGTATAGGTCGCCTGCGAAAAGGTTTTTACCGTCTTTTTGTAGAGACTGGTGCACGTGCATGCCGCTACCGTTGTCACCAACAAGTGGCTTAGGCATGAAAGTAGCTGTTTTACCGTAAGCGTGCGCTACGTTATGAACAACATACTTGTAGATTTGGATTTCATCAGCTTTAGATACTAAAGTGTTGAAACGACATGCGATTTCGTTTTGACCTGCAGTTGCAACTTCATGGTGATGCGCTTCAACAACTAAGCCCATTTCTTCCATGATTAAACACATAGCAGAGCGGATGTCGTGTGAAGAGTCAACAGGTGCTACTGGGAAGTAACCGCCTTTAACGCCTGGACGGTGACCGGTGTTACCGTCTTCGTATTCTTTACCGGTGTTCCATGCTGCTTCTTTGTCGTCTACTTTGTAGAAAACGTTGCCCATGTCAGTACCGAAACGTACGTCATCAAATAGGAAGAACTCAGGCTCTGGACCCACTAATACTTCTTCAGCGATACCTTCGCTACGCATGAAATCTTCAGCGCGACGAGCGATAGAGCGAGGGTCACGATCGTAACCTTGCATTGTGTCTGGTTCTAGGATGTCACAACGGATGTTTAGTGTTGTTTCGTCTGTAAATGGGTCAAGCACAGCGGTAGATGCGTCAGGCATCATTACCATGTCAGACTTCTCGATGCCTTTCCAACCTGCGATTGAAGAGCCGTCGAACATTTTACCTTCAGTAAAGAAGTCTTCGTTTACCTGATGGTGAGGGATAGAGATATGTTGCTCTTTTCCTCGTGTATCAGTGAAACGTAAATCTACGAATTTAACATCATGCTCTTTGATTAGAGCTAATACGCTTTCTGCGGACATGCTTTATAACCTCCGGTGTCATCAATAATGATGGCTTGTAGTAAATAGACAAACTAACTGGTTTTGCTTAATGCTAAAAGCGTGCCAAATTTGTCGTCCCTTGCAAATCGGGCTTTAAGGTGACTTTTAAAGTCAATCTTAAACGATATTTGCTCCAAAATGGTGCGTTGTTGGATCTTTATGGTGCAAGATGTTCTCACCGCGCAATTTGGGCTGGTTATTAATAACAGATGGTGCTCGGTTGAGCAATTCAGACCCATTTAGTTAAGCAGTAAATTATTAAATTAATGTGTAATAGCTATTTATTGAGCTAATTTGGGATAAATCGCTGGTTGGGCTGTTTAGAACGGCAATAGCGAGCTTGAATGGTGATTGATTTTGTTGATTCTGCTGTATTTCTGCTGTTAATAAGTTACATACTAGCGATATAAACTTTAGAAACGGACTAAAAAAGTCGCTTTCTGCTACCAAATAAATAAATTTAATCCCTAAAGGGGCTGTGAATCCATCAATTTTTTGCTTTGTTATGAAATGTGATCGCATTAAAACTATTTTATTTGACAATTGATCTATACAATAACGCCGAAAATTTATCCAAACCAATTTTGAGGCACTAAGCTGTGTTAGAAAAATTAAGAAATATCGCAATCATTGCGCACGTTGACCATGGTAAGACAACTCTGGTTGATAAATTGCTTCAACAATCTGGCACTGTAGTGACCCGTGGCGACGCAGAAGAGCGAGTAATGGACTCGAACGATCTTGAAAAAGAACGTGGTATTACCATTCTTGCAAAGAACACTGCTATCGAATGGCATGATTACCACATCAACATCGTAGATACTCCTGGACACGCCGATTTCGGTGGTGAAGTAGAGCGTATTCTATCTATGGTTGATTCTGTATTGCTTTTGGTAGACGCTGCTGATGGCCCGATGCCTCAAACTCGTTTTGTAACACAAAAAGCATTTGCCCAAGGTCTTAAGCCTATTGTTGTTATCAACAAAGTCGATAAGCCAAGTGCTCGCCCTGATTGGGTAGTTGACCAAGTATTCGATTTGTTTGATAACTTAGGTGCAACCGACGATCAATTAGATTTTAAAATTGTTTATGCATCGGCATTAAACGGTTTTGCGACGTTAGACCTTGATGAGCCATCAGAAAACATGGAACCTTTGTTCCAAGCTATCGTTGATAACGTATCAGCACCCGATGCGGATCCAGATGGCGCATTCCAAATGCAAATTTCACAGCTAGATTACAACTCATACGTGGGCGTAATCGGTGTTGGTCGTGTTTCTCGCGGTAAAGTGAAAGTAAACCAACAAGTGACTGTAGTTGGTGCAGACGGTAAGAAGCGTAATGGTAAAGTAGGACAAGTATTAGGTTACTTAGGCTTAGAGCGTCATGACGTTGAAGAAGCGCGTGCTGGTGATATCATCGCAGTATCTGGTTTAGGTGAGCTGAAAATTTCTGACACTATCTGTGACCAGAACAACGTTGAAGCCCTACCAGCCCTTACTGTTGATGAACCAACAGTAACGGTAACATTCCAAGTAAACAACTCTCCGTTTGCTGGTAAAGAAGGTAAGTACGTTACTTCACGTAACATCCTTGAGCGCCTAAACAAAGAGTTAGTGCACAACGTAGCACTGCGTGTTGAAGAAACTGAAGATCCAGATAAATTCCGTGTTTCGGGCCGTGGTGAACTTCACTTAGGTATCTTGATTGAGAACATGCGTCGTGAAGGTTACGAGCTAGCGGTTTCTCGTCCAGAAGTTATTACCCGTATGGAAGATGGTCAACTACAAGAACCTTATGAAACCGTAACGATCGACGTAGAAGAAGAACATCAAGGTTCTATCATGGAGCAAATTGGCTTACGTAAAGGTGAGCTAACCAACATGTCTCCAGATGGTAAAGGCCGTATTCGTATGGACTTCCTGATCCCGAGCCGTGGCTTAATCGGTTTCCAAACTGAATTTATGACGCTAACCTCTGGTTCTGGTTTGATCTACCACACCTTCGACCATTACGGTCCACACAAAGGTGGCATCATAGGTCAACGTAAGAACGGTGTATTGATTGCTAACGCAACGGGTAAAGCGCTAACTAACGCAATATTCAACTTGCAAGAGCGTGGCCGCATGATGGTTGAGCACGGTACTGAAGTTTACGAAGGCATGGTTATTGGTATTCACAGCCGTGAAAACGACCTAACCGTTAACGCCCTGAAAGGTAAGCAGCTAACTAACGTTCGTGCTTCTGGTACCGATGAAGCGCAAGTGTTAACGCCGCCAATCAAAATGACGTTAGAGCAAGCGATGGAATTCATCGATAACGATGAGCTAGTAGAAGTGACGCCTGAGTCAATTCGTATTCGTAAGCGTTACCTGACTGAAAACGAGCGTAAGCGTATGTCTCGTGCACCGAAAGATGCATAATTAGCGCTAAGCGATAGTGTTTATTAAAAACCGACTAATTAAGTCGGTTTTTTTATGTCTGCTATTCGCCAAGTATGAAAAAGAGGCTAATTCAGTTTAAATAAAAACGGCCTCAGTTAGGCCGTTTAAAGATGAGAAAAAGGACGAATTAGTCAGCCAATAATTGCGCTAATTGTTGTCGTTGATACTGTTTTGCTGAATTGCTAATGTTGCCGCTGTTACCTGTTTCTAACCATTTTTTAATGCGGGCCGCGTCGCCAACTGGGGTACGCTTACCGTAAGAATTTAGCATCACCACCACCATTTGTTTACCTTTTAGCTTAGTGACCATGACAAGGCAGCGACCCGCTTCATTAAGATAGCCAGTTTTACTTAGGCTAACCTGCCATTTATTACCGCGCACCAGAACATTAGTGTTGGTATAACCAAGTACATATCTGGGTTTGCTAAAGTTAGCTGTGTGAGTGGCTGTGGTGCTGTATTTTCGGATCAGGGGGTAATTATAAGCGGCAGTAACCAGTCGACTTAAATCTCGAGCGGTTGACTGATTAAGGGGTGACAAACCGGTCGCTTCCACAAACTGGCTACGCTCCATGCCTAGCAGCTTTGCTTTGGTATTCATTGCCTTAACAAAGGCGGTATAGCCGCCGGGGTAGGTCGCGCCTAATGCCGCAGCGGCTAAGTTTTCTGACGACATTAGCGCCAAGCGGATCGCTTCGCCGCGGCTGATTTGTGAGCCGGTTCTGATCCTTGAGTGGCCATATTCAATCAGTGCCCGATGATCTTTAGTGAAGGTGATTTTTTCTTTTAACGATTGGCCCGAATCCAATATCACCATGGCGGTCATTAATTTAGTTATTGAGGCAATCGGCATTAGCGTATCAGCATTTTTAGCGGCAATGGTTTTACCCGTTTTGTAGTCGGATACATAGGCACTGACCGAGGCTAATTGTAATTTGTTCGGGTTGGGCGCTGCGTGTGCCGAAAATGAGAACAGTGAAAATATGCTTAAGCCGATAAACAGATAACGAAACAAGGTGTGCGCCCCTAGGTTAATAAAACGCTGAGCTTTTCATACTTCAATAAGGCTGACAAGATCTAGTCAGCCTTTGCACAGATTATTTCGTCCCTCGGTGAGCGGGTTTACATTTTTAACCACACAATGATAGTAACGGAGCTGCGATAGCTTGGTTGGTCGCAACGGGGTGATGACTACGTTTAATGGTCGCGCCCAAAGTGGCGAACTTTCCGATCAGGTTTTGGTAACCGCGGTCTAAGTGATGGATATCTGAAATTTCTGTGTAATCGGATGCGATTAACCCTGCGAGTATCAGCGCGGCGCCGGCGCGTAAGTCACTGGCTTTAACCGGAGCACCCGACAAATTAGGTGTTCCGATAATGCAGGCAGTATTACCTTTAACGCGGATATTTGCGCCAAGGCGGCATAATTCAGCGACATGCTGGAATCGATCTGGGTAAATGGTATCGGTCACTTGTGAGACGCCCGTTAAGCTCACACACAGCGCCATCCATTGAGGTTGCAAGTCGGTAGCGAATAGCGGATAGGGTCCGGTTTTAATTGAAATAGGTTGGAGCGCGCGTTGCTGGGCATCAATGGTAATACTGTCATCTTCACAGCAAATCAAGGTCCCCGTTGCGGTTAAGCTATCGATAAGGGCAGTTAGGTGTGCTGGTTGCACCTGTTTAACGGTCACCTTACCTTGAGTGATTGCACCAGCGATTAAGTAGGTTCCTGCTTCAATGCGATCAGGAATGGCATCGATTGTTGCAGCCTTTAGTTCTGTCACTCCCTCAATCACTAAGGTACTGGTGCCTTTGCCAAAAATTTGCGCGCCCATGGCATTGAGTTGATCCACTAAATTGTCTATTTCTGGCTCAATAGCGGCATTAAACAAACGCGTTGTGCCATCGGCTAATACTGACGCTAGTAATAAATTGACTGTCGCGCCGACCGACGAGATTGAAAAAGTAAAATCGGCCCCTTGAAGCCTGCCTGCATGGGCGTGAATATTACCGTGAGAAAGTTCGACCTTAGCGGACAGTGCCTGCATACCAGCAATATGCAAATCCACTGGCCTTGGCCCCCAAGCACAACCGCCGGGCAGTGCAACACTGGCTTGCCCAAGACGAGCCAGTAACGGGCCAAGTACATAAATGGATGCGCGCATTTTGGTTACCAAATGGTACGGCGCCTGATAACCATCGCACTCCCGGGTGTCAATAGTTAGGCTTGAGTTTTGATGCTCAACCTTTGCACCAAGATAGCGCAACACCTCTGCCATGGTATTGACGTCATCAAGTTGTGGCACGTTATTGATAATCGAAATGCCGCGACACAGTAGGGTGGCAGCCATAAGAGGAAGCACGGCATTCTTGGCGCCGGAAATAATGACATCACCTTGCAGTGATTGGCTAGTGGGTACTTGATAAATTTCTTTCATCATATTAGCTCTGATTAATTAAACGGTATTAATAACTTAACCCGTTAATCTGGCAATATCTGGGAGCAAAAATGACGAATTGTGGCAAGTTTTTAAAGCGGGGAAAAATTAGCCCTGAGCAGGATGCTACAGGGCTAATTAAATCGAGTGTGTGGTTCAAAGGTTAAGCGTGTCGCCTCTGTCCACTATCGTGCTTAAATTGCTTTCCACACTAAGGCTTCATCACCTAGTTGTGTTGCTAATGAGCGTTGCTCAAAGGTACCATTGTTATCTTCGTCAAGCGATAACACATAGCTAGCGCCTTGCATTTCAATTTTAAGGGTACTGTTTTCGCCTTGAATTAATAAGGCTTGCTCTTGCATGGCAAGTGATACTTCACCGTGTACGCTATGCTTGATGGAGCCACTGGCTGCCGTTGGCAGTGAGGCACCATTGGCGTAGGCTAATTTAACGTTGTTACTTTCA
The DNA here is from genome assembly GCF_021295315.1 of Motilimonas cestriensis. Classification (GTDB taxonomy): domain Bacteria; phylum Pseudomonadota; class Gammaproteobacteria; order Enterobacterales; family CBDFNC01; genus Motilimonas; species Motilimonas cestriensis. The sequence continues at coordinate 41,182 of NZ_JAIMJA010000021.1, forward strand.
GTGGTGAAACCACTTTGGTTTTCTTCACGCTTTAAGTTTTGTTCTGTGGTAAAAGTAGCAGTCGCTGTGTCAATAAATTGCATTGAGAAAGTGCCGTTCAGAGTATCATCTAATGCTTGGTAATTGTTATTGGTGTTGGCTGCCATTTTTACGTTAAGTGCTTTGTAGCTGATTTTGACGAGCGGAGCGCTTGTCTGTCCCGTCATAGAGAAGTCAAAGCCACCGTTTAGGGATAAATCATCATTAACTTCACAGCCATGAAAGGTAACCGACATATTGCTGTCGCTGGTCGAGCTGTAACTCATGCTGCCAGTTTGCGGGCAACTTTCTGAACCACTCGCACTGCGTGCTTGTGAGCTTGTTGCTAGCCCCTGTATTTGTTTAAACAAATTAAACGAACTTGAGCTTAGATTGCCATTGGTTAATACCGCTTTGCTAAGTGCTTTAGCGTTAGTGGTCGAAATAGTTGCTTTGGTTACAACAGGTGTGGGTTTTGATGTTGCTACATCATTGCCACCACCGCCACCACCGCCACATGCAGTTAAAGTGGCTAAAGGAAGTGCGACACAGATAAGCGATTTGTTAATAGATAACATATTGGAAAGTTCTCAGTTGAAAGAAAAAAATCCATTATACTTAATGGGATAGCTTTTTAAGTGACATTGTTTTGATTTTATGTTTGATGTCAAAATTTGGCTCATGTTGATGCGTTTGATTATTAGGGAGGGGTGAATGCAAAGAACACGCAAGCATTACCAACAACTGCTTGTTTTATACGGGCGACACGTCTTAGCGTTTTTTACTCACCTATTTTATCGTTCTCGAGAGGATAGGGTTAAAGTCACCGCGGGCTATCTTGCTTACGTCACTTTATTGTCACTGGTTCCGATGTTGGCGGTGGTGTTCTCGGTGATGTCGGCATTTCCTGTGTTTCAGGAAATGCAGGGATTAATTGAAGATTTTGTTTACAGTAATTTTGTGCCTGCGGCGGGTGATGCAGTGCGGGAAAACCTGAGCGGATTTATTGCTAACACCAGCAAAATGACGGCAATGGGGATCGCCGCTTTAATGGTCGTCGCATTGCTGTTGATTTCGGCCATTGATCAAAACCTTAATCATATTTGGCGGGTGAAAAAAAAGCGTAATATTGCCAGCGCCTTTGCGATGTATTGGATGGTATTAACTTTGGGGCCTGTGATCGTCGGCTCGAGTATTGCGATGAGTTCGTATGTGGTATCGATGAATTTTATCACCGATCCGGACTTAATTACTCATGGGCAAAAGATGTTAGCGCTGTTGCCGCTATTGATTTCGACGCTAATGTTTTTAGGTGTTTATACTTTAGTGCCTAATATTAGAGTAAAGGTTCGTCACGCTATTGTTGGCGCACTGGTGGCGGCAATATTGTTTGAGCTGTCGAAAAAGGGGTTTGCTTTTTATATCACACAATTTCCTTCTTACGAGGCGATTTATGGCGCGCTGGCCGCCATTCCTATTTTATTCGTTTGGGTTTATTTGAGCTGGACCATCGTGTTATTTGGTGCTGAATTTACGGCTGCATTAGGTGATTATCCCGGCTTAACGGTACTTGATAAAAAGCAGCCAGCGGCGTCAAATGATTATGTTGAGAAGCCGCCGATTGAATATAAGGACGAATAATGAAAACACTTTACCCTAACATTCAGTGCTATGCGCAATACCAAGTGCCTGTGAGTGAAGCTCATACTTTATACGTTGAAGAATCTGGCAACAGTAACGGCATTCCTGTGCTGTTTATCCATGGCGGCCCTGGCTCAGGCAGCAGTGCTGATAGTCGTCGATTTTTTGATCCTGAGTTATATCGAATAGTGGTATTTGATCAGCGCGGTTGTGGCCGCTCAACGCCCCATGCGGAGTTAGAAGATAACCATAGCCAAGCGCTGGTGGCCGATATTGAGGTGATTCGCCAGTATCTTGGAATTAATGCTTGGCTACTATTTGGTGGCTCTTGGGGCAGCACGTTAGCGCTTTTATACGCACAAGCCTATCCTGAGCGGGTAACGGGGTTGATATTGCGCGGTATTTTCTTATCTCGCCAGCAAGATTTTAATTGGTTATACCAACCTGACGGCGGTGCCGCGCAAGTATTCCCCGATTACTATCAAGAGTTTGCTGCGCCGTTAGGGCATGAATTAGCAACCCAGAATAGGCTAGGACAATACTACTCATTATTAACCTCTGATAATGAGTTAGAGCGCTTAGCCGCAGCGAAAGCGTGGTGTATTTGGGAAGGGCGCATTAGTACTTTACATGCTAAAGAGGATGTCGCAGACATTTATGGTGAGCCGCACCTAGCGCTCTCCATGGCGCGCATATCAGCTCATTACTTTATTAATAACAGCTTTATTGAACAGCCGATATTAACGCAAATGGCAAAAATAGCGCACTTGCCAGCCATGGTGATCCATGGCCGATACGATATGGTGTGCAAGTTAGAAAATGCCACCAGTTTGGTTGAAAATTGGCCTAATGCGCAGCTGCAAATTGTGCCGAATGCTGGTCATAGCGCAATGGAAACAGGTATGATTGACGCCCTGTGTAAAGCAACTTCAGCCATGGCTAAAATTATATATGATCGCTCTCATTCAACGAGTTAGCAGTGCTAGCGTCACTGTAGAACAAAATATCACCGGAGAGATTGGCCAAGGCTTATTAATCTTACTTGGCGTTGAAAAAGGCGATGATGCCGCCAAAGCCAAACGTTTGTGTGAAAAGGTACTTGGCTATCGCGTGTTTAGTGATGAGCAAGGCAAGATGAACTTGAATGTGCAGCAAGTGGGCGGCAGCGTGCTAGTGGTTTCTCAGTTTACCTTAGCCGCGGACACCAAAAAAGGCACACGGGCAGGCTTTTCTCGTGGCGCCGATCCCGCCGACGCAGAGCAGTTATATGATTTGTTCTCTGACTATTGCCGTCAAACAGGCATTAACACCCAAAACGGCGTGTTTGCCGCAGATATGCAAGTGCAGCTTAACAATGATGGGCCGGTTACTTTTTGGCTTCAAGTTTGAGTGCTGAGTTCTGCGCTATAGTGGCTCAACAATATTGAAGCACGTTATGGCACCAGTCCTTTTAAAATGGGTAGCTTGGCCAAAACTATGGTCGCTAACAGAGATATAGTAAGCACGCAAATGGTCAACGCAGGAATGGCCAACCAGTTGCTAGCAAAAAAATCATAGTAGCCATTGCTTATTTCTCGTACCGGAATGAGAAACAATGGGTGAATTAAGTAAATACCTAAGCTGTACTTGGATACTAAACTTACCCATTGACGCCACCTTCCAGTAATACGCTCCCCATAGGTTTGTGCTAGCACAAACAACATACCTGCAATGATCACCGTATTTAGGCTTTTATAGCCCATGAAAAAGATATGATATTTTCCATGTTCGTGGCTTAAGTGCCAAGTGCCAAAGAAGTTAAAGGCTAGCATCCCTAAGCCTGCTGCGAGCCAAAGTGGCAATTCGGCGCGATTATCACGATTGAACAAGTACCAGCCCAGTAATAGATAGCCAGTATAAAGCAGTAAGTTTTGTTGTAAAAAGCTCTCGACTTTTAACCAATTCATTAGTGTCAGCAGTAGCCAGGCAGCTAGTATTAGTTTGAAGCGCTCTGGACTCATTACTCGTAATAGCGGAATTAATAAAGGGATAACAAAGTACAAGGGAATAAAATCGTAGAAAAACCAAAGGTGGTACCAAACAGGAGTATTCGTAGCGGCCTCAATTAAGCCTGTGGTTTTATGTGCTTGCCAACCGTTATCAGTAAAGCCGCCGACTAAGGCATAGATAAGGCTCCAAATTAAAAAAGGAATGGCCACTTTAGCGAGGCGACGATGTAAATAGTAGCTACAATCAAACTCGCGCTTATCTGAGAGGAGCAAAGCCCCACTAATCAGCATAAACACAGGCACAGCCCAGCGCGTTAGACTGTTAATACCTGCTGCTGCGAGCCATTCCAATTCGGGGATCTGACCATATAGGTAGCGCCATGGCCCTAAAACATGGATTGCGACCACCGCAAAAGCGGCGCCGCAGCGCAATAAATCAAGATAAAAAATACTTGGACGCATGGCTGTAGCGGTCATAACTTAACTCAATTTAATGGCTGGAAACGAAAACTAGAGCCTCAATTTTAACCCATGACCGAATTATCTTGTTAATATTTCTACTATTTCACGCGTGTTTTTGATTATCTTAACTACATCGTTTTCGATCTCCACCCATTCATAAATATCGTCTTTTTTGCCCGGACGTTTAATGCCATAGTGATATAGATCAAGGTCAAGAATCTCGCCTCGGCGTAGTTTTTTTTGCCAGCCGGGAGGCAGCTCGTCACCTCGAGCGACTTTCTTTTCAAGTCCCGGCGGTAGGCTTTTTTCATGCTTGTCATTTTTTGCCTGAGTGAACCCGACAAAAGACAGCGCGACGATAAGCGTAACAAAGCGCATTTTTATCATATTCATAATATAGCTCAACCCTATTGAAAGAAAGGCCAGTACTCAGTGCCTCTACCTTGAGAAAAGCATGGCATAGCCGCACGCTTTGCACGAATTAAACTTGTTTAATTTTATATCCACTTGAGCTGCAACCATTTTGCGATAACATAGTCTTAATCCATCGTATCGATGTTTTTCATAACGAGGTTTGCTCTATGAGATCTACTCTGGCATTTTGTCGCCGTCTTATTATTTTATGTATTGTTGTTATCGCGCCCCTTCATGCGCAAGTGATCACCAGTCCCAATGACGATCGCGCTTATCAAGTGATTACCTTAGATAACCAGCTTGAAGTGCTATTGGTGTCGGATCCTGAAGCGAAAAACAGTGCCGCCACTATCGCAGTGCCAGTGGGTAGCATGCACAACCCTGACAGTCAGTTAGGCTTAGCGCATTACCTTGAACACATGTTGTTCTTAGGCTCCGAGCGGTACCCGGAAATTAATGACTACAGTAAATTTATGCGCCTCAACGGTGGTTATACCAATGCTTATACCGCACAAGATAAAACGGTTTATGGTTTTGAAGCCAATGATAAAGTGTTTGCGCAAGCGCTAGACCGTTTAGGTGATGTGATGCGCGCGCCGCTGTTAGATGAGCATTATGCCGATAAAGAGCGCAGCACAGTCAATGCCGAACAACAAACCTATAAGGGCCAAGATGCGCGTAAGCTTTATGCGTTAGAGCGCTTTACCCTAAACCCTAATCACCCTATGTCACGTTTTAGCACGGGTGATTTAAATACCTTAAAAGACAAGCCGGGCAGTAAGTTACAAGATGAGTTGGAAGCCTTTTTTAACGCCTACTATAGTGCCAATCTAATGAAAGCGGTGTTGTACGGGCCGCGTGAGCTAGCAGACTTAGAAAAACTGGCCAAGCAATACTTAACGCAAATTCCAAACCGTCAGGCTGAGCAGCCAAAAATTTTGCCGCCTTTGGTGACGGCAAATGAGTTAGGTATCCAAGCGAGCCTGAAGCCGAGTTCAGAAATAAAAGTGCTCAAAATGAGCTTTGTGATGCCGAGTGTCGCAGAGTTTTATCCTTATAAGCCGGGACATTATGTGTCGCGCATCTTAGGATCCGATCGCGTGGGTAGTTTGTCTGACTACTTGCAAAAGGCCGGGTTAATCGAAGCCTTAATGGCCGGTTTTGACGATAACTACGGGCCTGATGACAGTGGCTTAACGGTGCAATTTCAGCTGACGGATGCCGGCCTTAAGCAACAAGATAAAATTATCGCTGCGACTTTTGCTTACATCGATTTAATTAAGCAACAAGGTGTTAATGAAGCGCAATATCATGCCTTAGAGCAAAGCCTAAAGAACAGCTTTGCTTACTTACCAAAAAGCGCAGGCTTTAATTACAGCATGTCGCTGGTGGCGAATATGCTGATGCTGCCAACGGATGAGATCATCTATGCTGGTTTTCGTTTAGATAGCTTTAATCCAGAGTTAGTGCGGCAAGTACTGAGTTACTTAGCGCCTGAGCGGGTGCGCTTATTGGTGGCTCACTCGGGTGTGGTGGGTGACCAAGTGATGGTGTCTTATGGTGATAGCTACAAGGTAGAAAAAATTCAGTCGGACCGAATGGATAAATGGCGCAAGCAAGCGACTGATTTAATGAAACAAATGCATTTGCCTGAAGGAAATCGCTGGTTACCGGAAGATGAAACCATTGTTAAGGCCGAGCATCAAGATCAAGCGGTTGAATTGGTTAAGGCGCCGGGTCTGTCTTTGTGGTTTAAGCAAAGCGAATATTATCAAGAGCCCAAAGGCAGTATTGCGTTAGAGTTAAATAACAACCTGCTGGACCAATCTGCGCAACAACGCATGGCGGGGGCGATCCTAAATGTGGTGCTTGCGAAGCAGTTGGTGGGTCTAAGTTATGAAGCTGGTGAAGCCAATCTTTCGATCAATGCTAGCACCAGCGATGGTTTGATGTTGACCACGGGCGGCTTTACCGATAAACAAGGTGAACTCATGCTTACTTTGATGGATACGGTGAAGCAAGCCACCTTTACCCAGCAAGCGTTAGATTTAGCAAAAATAGAAATTCGCCGTCAGATTGAAAACAAGCTGAAAGGCCCGACGATGTCGTTGGCGTTTGCTGAATTTCGTAACTTGGTGCGCCTGCCAGCTTGGTCTGATCAAGACTTGTTAGCAGCTTTAGATAAGGTGACCTTGGCTGAGTTGACCAAATTGCGCAATGATATGTTTAGCCAAAGTGGCATAAGAATGCTGGTGTTGGGCAATTTCACCTCTAAACAAGCTATCGCTTTACAACAAGAAGTGGTTAAGCGGGCGCCGGTTAACGCAAAGTCGTTTTATAAACTCACACGGGTGAAGCCAGAAGCTAAGCGCCGCGTTACTTGGTCTGCTGCCAGTGAAATGGGCGATGCTGCATTAGCGTACATTTTTGTGTCGACCAAAGCTGGCGAGGCAGGGCAGGTGCAGGCTGAGTTACTTAATAAAATTGCTTATTCAGACTTTTACGACTTGATCCGCACGCAAGAGCAATTGTCTTACTCTCCTTTTACCGCGAGCTTTCCGATTGATGATTACGCTGCGTTTGGTTTGTTTACGCAAAGTCCAGAGCAAGGACCGAAACATTTACAGCAGCGCTATGAATATTTTGTGCAGCAATTTGCGAAAAAGCTTGCCGGTTATGATCAAGCTGAGTTTGATAAGATCAAGCAAGCCTATATTGCTAACTTCCAGCAAAAGCCAAGTAATCTAGATGAAGAGTTTGGTTATATGCAGGGGCTGTGGAGTGAACATAAAGCCGACCTAAATAGCAAGGCGCAGCGCTTAGCATTAATCGAGCAAACCACCTTGAAACAGGTTCAAGACTTGTTTAAAGACATGGTGCTGGGATCGAATAATGAGCAATACTTGATCCAAGTGCGTGGTAGCCAATTTTTAGACTCGCCACTAGGTGAACTGAAAGGTTCAATGGATATTCCGGATTTGCGTACTTGGCAAGCAAAAGTGAAGGGGCAAAGTGGCACTCAATAGTCAGCCATGAAATACTAAATTTTAGCGCTCAAGGGATACTTGAGCGCTAACGCTTATTTAATGCCTAAGAATATGGCACTGCGCGTTTTATAATATCCCACAAGTAGTCACTAAATTGATGGCCGTGATTTGCCAACATTTGCGGGAACATTGACGTTTTGGTCATACCCGGGAAAGTGTTGATCTCATTCAATAAGATCTCTCCTTCCGTAGTGAGGAAGAAGTCAATTCGTGATAAATGACGTAACTTCATGCCTTTAAATACAGTGATCGCATAAGCCTGCATTTGCGCTATTTGTTCAGCCGTTAGATTTTGCGCGGCTACTTGAGTCAGCGAATGGCTGTCAGCGGCGTATTTTTCCTCATATGTATAGAAGGTGTTATCAGGGCAAATAATCTCGCTTGGTACGGTAGCAATCACTTCACCTTGGTACTCGTAAGCGGCAATTTCTAGTTCGCGCGCCTTAATGGTTTTTTCGACCAGTACATAGTCTGAAAAAGTGAAAGCTTGACTGAGCTTATCTGATAATTCTGATTTATCGTTAACCGCGTAACATCCCACTGATGAGCCTTGTGAAGCAGCTTTAATAAATACGCTGCCCCAATTATCAAACGCTTGCTCCACTTGATTTAACGTATCCGCGTTGAGCTCGGTCAGAAATAATGACGGCGTATTGGCCACACCCAGCGCATCAAACCACATTTTGGAACTTATTTTGTTAAAACACAGATTGTTTGCTTCAGGGCCACAGCCTAGGTAGGGCAGTTTAATCAGTTCAAAATAGGATTGGATGGTGCCTGTTTCACCCGGGTAGCCATGGATACAAGGAATAACAAAATCAATAGCAATCGCTTCACCTGAGCTCAGTAGCAGTTGCTTGTCCATATTTAGCTGACAAGGAGCTTGTTGGCTATCCAAAAATTGTCCGGTTTTGCTAATGACGACTTGTTGCAGGCTAATTTCTGGTCGTTGTGATAATTGCTGTGCAATAAAACTAGCTGAACGCAGTGAGACTTCGTGCTCTGAGCTTTCACCGCCTGATAGCAGTAATACGTTTATTTTGTTCATGTTCACCTTTTCTCAATCACAACATTGAATAGCATCTTTGGCCGTCACGCTCGATATCGACAACAGCTTTGAAGCAGGATTTTACCTGTCGCGCTGAATACTGGCTAGCCTTTGCGTGAGTAAAGTGAGATGTGTTGACCGAGATAGCAGAGTGGCGCAATTTTTTTAGTATATCGCGCAAGATTACGTTAAATTAGGGTGATTGTTTAAAGGATTTTATACCATGACGGCAGCTTGGCTTCAGCGTTCCGCCTATTTGTTATCAGTAACCATGTTATTGATGACTCTCGCTGCCTCATCGTCTGCTCAGGTTAATGCTAATGGCGTCTTAGTTTGTAGTCAGGCGGGGTTTTACAGTGTCAGTGTAGCGGATGATGGCTCGACTCAAGCGGGCTCATATTGCCCACTGTGTGTGACTGGCGCCTTTGTTTTCCTGCCGTTACAACACCCTACTTTTGGTAAGAGGTTGGCTGCTTCTTACCTTGCTTGGCAACGTTTGGCTGCGTTGCCTGCTGTCGCTCCAACATTTTCAATGTGGCCTTTTACTCGCGCCCCACCATGGGTTACGAGTTAGTTTTGGTCAAATTGAGGACCGGCAGGGGTGGCCCCCTTGTCGGTTAAGTTTATTATTGATTCTGCTGTTTATTTCTCCTTATCTAATCAAAACCGCCATAATTCATGTTGATGCAAATGCAGTTGAGTATGTTTCTGTTAATATATGTAACATCTCTTACCGCCTACCTTGGGATTTGGTATCACCAAGTAAAGATAGCGGGCAAAGTCAAAGTTATCGCTAAGTTGAAAGCTTAAAATATCCACTGTTAGAATAATTTTTTGGAGTGATTATGCAGTGCCACCGTGTTAATGAAGTGATTGAATTACTACAACCTTACTGGTTAAAAAATGCCGAGTTAAGTTTGGTAGAAGTACTGACCCAAATAATGAAAGAGGCTGGATATGAAGGGGAGCTAGAAGCTGTTCCTGACGACTTAATTATCTATCACTTAAAAATGCTGAATAGCCCTGATGGTGAAATGATCCCAGGAATTAAAAAAGACTGTGAAGATGATTTTAAAACGGCGCTGTTAAAGGCACGTGGTTTAGCTTAATGGTTTAATTTTTTGTAACACCAATAATGGTCGCTAAAAAAATCAATAAAGCCATTATTGCAACATGAGCAGTGTTTATAGATGCTATATAAGGTGTGAGTAATGGATCGCAAAATAGACGTCAAAGATATCTCTGACAAAGTAAAGCCAGGACGTAAAACCCACAAAGCCAGTGTTGATAGGTTTGACCCCAGTAGCACTATTTATGTGCGCAGTGTAAAAGGGGTTTATCAGCGTTTAAGAAAATTTATGGGCTGGTTTTTATTACTCTTATTCATTGTATTGCCATTAATTCCTTGGGATGGGCATCAGGCAATTTTGTTTGATATAGAGAATAACCGCTACCATATTTTTAACCTGACTATCTTTCCACAAGATCTCACGTTACTGGCTTGGATTTTTATTATTGCTGCCTTTGGCTTATTCTTCTTTACCACTTATTTGGGGCGAGTTTGGTGTGGCTATACTTGCCCACAAACGGTCTGGACCTTTATTTTTATTTGGTTTGAAGAGCTGTTTGAAGGTAAAGCGAATAAACGCAGAAAGCTAGATGAATCGCCCTGGAACGGCAATAAAATATGGCGTAAAGCGGCCAAACATGCCTGTTGGTGGTTAGTGGCGTTGATGACAGGTCTCGCTTTTGCCAGTTACTTTGTGCCAGTTTATGAACTTTATACTTCGTTTTTCACCTTAAGCGCGAGTTTTGCGCTGACCTTTTGGGTGCTGTTTTTTTCTACTTGTACCTACATAAATGCCGGCTGGATGCGCGCGATAGTGTGTACTCACATGTGCCCGTATGCCCGTTTCCAATCAGCGATGTTTGATAAAGATACCTTTATTGTTGGTTATGATGCGAAACGAGGCGAGTCGCGTGGTCCGCGCTCACGTAAGGCTGATCCCAAGGAGCTAGGCTTGGGTGATTGTATTGATTGTGATTTGTGTGTGCAGGTATGCCCAACCGGTATCGATATTCGTGATGGTTTACAGTACGAGTGTATTAACTGCGGTGCATGTATTGATGCCTGCGACCAAACCATGGAGCGCATGGGTTATGAAAAAGGCCTGATTGCATACACCACTGAGCATAAATTGACGGGAGCAAAAACCGATATATTGCGACCGAAAATTATCGGATATGGTGTGGTGTTGTCTCTGATGTGTGGCTTGTTCGTTTGGAACTTGCTGACCATCAAAGCCATTGGTTTTGAAGTATTACGGGATCGTAACGCGCTTTATCGTGAAACTAATGAAGGCCTAGTAGAAAATGCCTACACCTTTAAAATAATTAATAAAACCATGGAAGAGCAAGAATATAACTTGTCGGTCACTGGTTTACCTGAGCCGGTTTGGTCTGGCCCTACGGCGATCAGAGTGGCTCCAGGGGAAGTGTTTACACAGCCTGTTAGTATTGCGGTAGATCCTTATGAGTTAGATAAGTCTATTTTAACAATCCAATTTACGGTGCAAGATACCGACAGTGACGAGCAAATTCAGCAAGAAAGTCGTTTCTTTAGCGGTGGTCGCTAATGACGCTAATGGTCGATTTTGCTTATTCGGCATTAACGCCTGATTTGATTTTAGATGCCATCGAATCGGTTGGCATCTATCCTGAGTCGGGCTTACTGGCGCTCAACTCCTATGAGAATCGCGTCTATCAGTTTCGTGGCGAGGGACTGACTCGTTACGTCGTCAAATTTTATCGCCCAGAACGCTGGAGTCGTGAACAAATACAAGAAGAGCATGACTTTAGCTTTGAGCTTGCCGAAAGCGAAATCCCTGTGGTGGCACCAATGCGTTTCAACGGCGCAAGTTTATTAGAGTATAAGGGCTTTCTCTTTAGTATTTTCCCCAGTGCGGGAGGTCGCGAGTTTGAGGTTGATAATCTAGAGCAGCTAGAGTGGGTCGGCCGCTTTATGGGGCGTACCCATCAGTTGGCAAAAGCGACCCATTTTCAGCATCGGCCGACTATCACGACACAGTCTTATTTACACGAGCCACGCCAAGTATTGTTTGATTCTGGGTTTATCCCAGACTATTTACATGCTTCATTTTTTACTGTGTTAGATCAGTTGATTGCAGAATGTACTCGCCAGTATCAACCTAAATCTTTAACTCGTCTACACGGTGATTGTCATCCCGGTAACATTCTTTGGCGTGATGGCCCGATATTTGTTGATTTAGACGACAGTCGGATGGGGCCAGCAGTGCAAGACTTGTGGATGATGCTGTCTGGCGATCGCCAAGAACAGTTATTGCAGCTGGATGTACTACTTGAAGGTTATAGCGAGTTCTGTGAATTTGATAATGATGAATTATCGTTAATAGAGCCGCTGCGCGCTATGCGTATGGTGCATTATATGGCATGGTTGACAAAACGTTGGCAAGACCCTGCTTTCCCACATAATTTCCCTTGGTTTAATACCTCGCGTTACTGGGAAGATCAGGTGTTGGCGCTAAAAGAACAACTGGCACAATTGAACGAGCCTGCGCTCTCATTACTGCCGCATTACTAATTTGAAACATGGATGATTCAGAAGGAAAATAAAATGAAAAAATACCTATTGATGTTGGCTGCATTAGTGATGTTGCCATTAAGTTCGCAAGCAGCAAAATATGAAGAAGGCACGCATTACGAAATCGTTAAAGAAGTTGGCACTAAGCAGCCTGAAGTGCTCGAGTTTTTCTCTTACTTTTGCCCCCATTGCTATAAGTTTGTTCCTTTTATGAACGAGATTAAAAAGCGTGCACCTGAAGGGGTTAAGTTTAAGCAAAATCATGTGGAGTTCTTAGGCAGTGATATGGGCCCTGAAATGGCGCGCGCATTTGCGGCGGCCGAGCTGCTTAAAGTAGAGCCAGAGTTTTCAGCTGCGATGTTTGCTGCTATCCACGACCAACGTCGCCCTATGACTAGTCGTGATGATATTAAAGCGGTATTTGAAGAGATTGGCGTGGAAGGAGCAAAATTTGATTCCGCAGCTAATAGCTTCCCAGTAAACGGCATGCTTAAGCAGATGCAACGTAACACCGAAGCATTTAAAATTCGTGGTACACCTGCTGTAGTGGTTAACGGTAAGTATCTAATTAAGTCTGGCTCAGTACGCAGCATTGAAGAATATTCTGCTTTATTGAATTACTTGCTTGCCCAAGTTGAAAAGTAAGCGTCACCGCGTTCTAACGAACCGCCTTCGGGCGGTTTTTTTATGTCTGTTACTACGATATGGGCGACCGGCTAGTAAGGTGAATGTTAGAAAGCTCAGAACAAGGTACCTTCAACACTGTTAAGCGTGACCCATAGCAAGAACCAAGCATTACATTATTCAATTTAATGAAGAGCTTGGCTATCGGGAATCCGGTTTCAAAGTCATCGATGAGGGTGAGCATCGTATTAGTTTTCTATGGAAACTAATTAGCCCTAGTTTGGATAATCAGAATAGTATATTTTTACTACAAAAACGCGGTGGATATATCCCTATACGCTTTGCGTTTTCATCCCTGAAAACGAAATTTTGCAGTAAAAACATACTGTATCCTTTCGCAATAAGCTTAAGCAAAACTGAGCTTAATTAACCCGAATTCTGGATAAGCCAGCAGCATTTTTTCACAAAAACAGCCAATAGACACAAACAAGAGCTCGTAAATAAAAATTATATCTATAGCTGGGTCAATGAGAGCTTTAGGCGATGTCTATTGTTGGGAGAGTTGCTGAAGATAAGGGCGTCAGAACGGGTATAAAAAATCCTTTTCCGGTGAATGGGCCTACAGCGAGGGTAATGGGTGCGACTGGGAGGGATTAGTGGTTGTTAAAAAATCCTTTTCCGATGAATGGGCCTACAGCGGGGGAAATGGGTGCGACTGGGAGGAATTAGTGGTTATTAAAAAATCCTTTTCCGGTGAATGGTCCTACAGCGGGGGTAATGGGTGCGACTGGGGGGGATTAGTGGTTGTTAAAAAATCCTTTTCCGGTGAATGGGCCTACACCGGAAAAGGGCTCCTGGGATCAAATAGGGAGCAAAGTATAGCAATGAGGCAAAAGCCTCACGTAAAGCTATTTGGTTTTATGACCTAGGCCTTTGTTCATGGCGCGAAGTAGTGAACCGTCATCTTGGGTTATTTCCCAAGAGAAGATACCGCCGTAGCCTTGGTCAAGGACGAATTTACCTTTAGCTTCGATTGAGCGAGGGTCATCAAAGCTGATAAATGCGCCAGTGTTCTTGTTGTAAACGTAAGGAGCTTCAGCTTCTTCGTCATAGCCGTATTGGTAACCATTTTGGTCAACAAACTTTTTCATAATATCTTTATAAGAGAAGTAACCAGGCTCTCCTGAGCCATCGGTATGGGCTTTGCCTTCTGTCCCGCTTTCTGGGAATTGTTCAGGCTTATCCCATTTCGCGCCTTCCCAGCCGCGACCGTAGAAGGCCGCGCCTACCACTAGCTTCTCTTTAGGGACACCCGCGTTTTCTAGGGTTTTAAGCATGTTGTCTACGCCCATGCCCCACAATGTATCTTTCGTCGCGTGTAGGTTGGTTAAATGGCCAACCTGAGGGCCCCAACCGCCAAAGAAATCGTAAGTCATGGCATATACATGTGTCATGTATTGTTGCGCTTCAGCAAAGTTGATAGCCGCCACCTTACTTACCGAGCCGTTTACCGCCGCAGACAGCTCATATTCACGACCGGTTTTTTTGCTTAATTTATCTAACTCGGCACGAAGCTCTTTCATTAATAGAGTAAATACTTCACGTTCATGGGCTTTTTCTGCTTCAGTTAGTGAATTACCACGCCAACTAACGTGTGAGTTATCTTCACCACCAGGGTATTCCCAGTCAATATCAATGCCACCAAAGAAATCATACTTAGCGATTAACTCAACCGCTGTTTTAACGAAGGTTTTACGCCCTTCTTCTGATTTGGCCATGGCGCGGAAAGGCTCCGACATAGTCCAACCGCCAAAAGAAGGTAAAATAACTAGATCAGGATTTTGCTGGTGGATTTTTTTAAGCTCACCAAAGTGACCATAATATTCTTGTGGTTCAGGCTTTTTATCAAAGCGGACATCGAGAGCCGCTTCACTATCGACGATTGTGGCTGTAAATGGTTCTTTACCTTTACAGTTTTCTTCAATCATTTTTTTAAGTCCGTCATTCACATAGGTATGAGGAGCACACATTGAAAGAAAGGCGTAGATGACATGCGTTAGGTTTTTAGCCGGCAGATTGCGAACAGTGTAGATGTCACCTTGTAGTTTCCAATCAGGGAAATAACTGGCAACGACTTTACCTGATGTATTTGGCATGACTTTATAAGGTTTGGCTTTTGGCGCTTGTACGTAGCGATGATTTTCAGTGGTATCGGCTGCAGCACTGGTAGCGGTTGCCGCTAGAAATAAGCTGCTGAGTAGCGATAGTTTAAAAGTATTCATCTATTCGGGCTTCCTTATCAATATCATCCAATTAATGAAGACTCCATGTTGTCAGATAGCTGTTGTGAATAATAGCTGTGGCATATAGTCACTTCATAAATAGAAGAGTATTTTTTTTTAAAACAATCTCTTACGCTGTTTTCCATGAGGGGGATTTCTCACCGACGGATCGCGGTTTAATGCTTTTGTGATCGAGCTTACTCTTTTTCAGCGCCTAGCGTAATTCGCCGCAGTTTCGAGCGCTTTAAGAACGCTTGATGGTCATGATTTAGCTGCGTAATTAGTCATGGAAACAGTCCTTTTTATCTATGAGTTGAAATTGCTTATCTTTAAAAAACAGTGTTTTAACTTATTTTTGTGAGGGAGGGGGTCATGTTGTATTGATCGTTTTAAATTTTGAAATTGTCGCCCGTATAAGGAGTGATTGCTTTGTTTTTTCTTTGTAAAAGGCCATTTGGTAAGACTCGCTAGCCAGTATGATGATGCTCATACCAATTTGGTGAGCTATGCTGTTTGGTGACTCCCCGTTCAGACTTACAAGGTTCCAACTCTTAGTTGGACAAACAAGTCGTTGCTTTGGTAAGCACCGTTATGCTTTTGATTAGAGGTGTTTTGTGATGACTAAGCCTCAGTTCGATTTAAGGCATACGTAACATTGGCCGTATTTCAGAAAGAATGAGACAAAGTGTATTGGCGTTTATCTGTTGCGATCGCTTCGTTAAACGCACCCCAAGTTCAGGTATAGCTGTATGATTTTGATAGCTGATTATTAGGTAGGCTTAGTTAAATGTAAGCAATAAAAAACGGAAGCAGAAGCTTCCGTTTTGATATGTCTAAACTGGTGTGATTATAGTTTCTTCCAAGGTCCCCATTGAGCAACACCTGGTTCTTCACCTTGGGTCCACCATTTAGCTTCATACTGGTTGCCTTTATAGCTTACCTTGTCGCCTGACAGGTAAATACTAGTGGCGAGCCAAGCATCTTGCGGTGGTTGGCTAGGTTCAATAGTTGGCTCTGCAGTTGGCGCAACAGTTGGTGCAATGGTCGGAGTAACAGTCGGAGTAACAGTCGGAGTAACAGTCGGCGCAATTGTTGGCTCAGCTGTAGGTGCAACAGTTGGCTCTGCAGTTGGCGCAATAGTTGGGGTGATTGTAGGCTCAACGCCTGATATTAATTCCCATGGGCCCCATTGAGTGGTGCCAGGTTCAGTGCCTTGGTTCCACCATTTTGCTTTGTAGGTGTTGCCATTGTGAATTACCGTATCACCAGACAAGTAAACAGATGATGCAATCCAGCCATCATTAGGCTCAACACTTGGTGTGACCGTTGGCTCTACTGTTGGAGTAATCGTTGGTGCGATTGTAGGAGCAATGGTCGGGGTAACACTTGGCTCTACCGTTGGCTCAATGGCGGTACCGCATTCGCCAGTACTCAGGTTATTAATGACTTCGTCCATTGCTGTTAACAGAGAGTATTGGTTAGGGGCGTCTTGAGTGAGCTCCCAATTCATAATACCGCCCGCTTGAGCAAGTGCGAGTTTGGTTTTCTCTTTGATAAGTGGAATTCCGTTGTAGTGTCCACCACCAGACAAATCACGACAAGCTGCACTTGGATCGGCTGCTACGATGTCACGGTATTTCTGCCAAGTCGGGCGAGCATAAAAAGGCACACCGAGAACAATTTTTTCTTTTGCTAAGCCACGGCCAGCCCAGTAGTTGATTGATTCGACTGCAACTTGGTATGTTGAATGATTGCTATTGTTTGCGTCATAAGCCATTAAATTAAGAAAATCAATGTCTTCGAATACTTCTGTTTCAACGCCTGCACCGGTATTACCATAGGCAACTACCGCAGCAGTTAAAAATTTACCTTGTGGTTTAAGTGCTTTACTTAACTCGTCCATTAGTAGCGTGTAGCGTTTTGCACTTTGACCTGGATCGGGATATTCCCAGTCCATATCAACACCGTCTAAATCGTATTGGTTGATGAACGCCATTACATTGCTGATAAAGTTTGCACGCGCCGTCGGGTTAGCTGACAGCGTTTCAAAGGCGGAATCGTTGCCGCCATTCCAGCCACCGATAGCAATACCCACTTTTACATTTTCTGCATGAGCACGACTGACTAGGTCGATTAAGGTTTGCGGTGCATCAATTGGCTTTAAAGAGCCGTCAGCATTAGGTAAAAGGAATGAGTAGTTAATGTGGGTTAATTTTTCGTACTGCACTTCAGCAGTTGAACCCTGCCAAGAAGGGAAGTAACCAACAACTTTAAAATCGGCTGCACTGGCTGCGACTTGTGCTGACGCGCCGAGGATAGAGGCAAACGCGACCGCTTGCGCTAACTTTTTTAGTTTCATAATAACGTTCCTTGTTATGTTGTGTTCCTTAGCAATCCGTGCCAAGAAGTCTCATCATTGCAGAAATTGTGGAATTTGTGAACACTTGAGATTTTATCAGTGGTGGTTTTGTGCGTAAGCTCGAGTTTTTAATTCCAGCTTACGCAGGTAGAGCGGATCAGATGAACCAATGAGGAAAGTGTAGCTTTAACACGGGGATATAAGGGCGGGCGATAGGCAGTCTTTGTCCGTCAATTTCAACTTCGTATTTTAACTTAGTTAATTGATGCACCTTAGTAACCTTTTTTGGATTGATTAACCAAGAGCGATGGATCTGCAGTAGCACATCATCGTCAAAATATAACTTAATGGTTTTCAAGCGCAATGTTAGGTATATCGCGTCTTCCGTATTGGGTAAATAAATGCCGCTATAGCCTTTTTCCGCTTTAATATAGAGGATTTTATCTTTGCGCGAAGCAATATCATAAAGCTCTGAAAGCAGCTGAGGCTCTTTCGTGATTTCGTGTAGTTGACGTCTCACCATCTGGATTTGTGTAACCAGACTATGGAAGTAGTAAACATCTTCCTCAGTTAATGGCTCTTTGCTGTAAAGTTCGAAACTAAATTCGCCTAAATCGGGATGCGCAATAGTCACGCTGTCTTCATGCTCTGTTCCTTGACCTTCGTTGCTGTGGATCACGCTATCGCCTTGATACACCCTAACGGTAGGTTGCTTAGGATCATGAATAAACACTTCAAAAGCTTCTTTGATGAGTTCATTGATATCTCTGAGCTTACACGCCTGAGAAGAAAAAGCTTGTAAGGTTTGTAAGCGTTCATTCGCTGCTTCTAGTTGATTTTTATGCTGAATTTCCGTTTTATGCGGATCTGCAGGCAATATTTTTACTTTTTGTTGCGGTAAGGCGGCCGTAGCAGCGGCGCTTTGCAATGATAGGTAACAGCTATGCTGTGTGGCGCTAGCGTCAAAAGTTATCTCTGCACAAATAGCACTGACACATTGTTTTATCAGCGATATATTCGGCATTTGAGCAGGGCTCACTAGTGGTGGAGCGCCTTCTGTTAGCATGCTTATCTGGTAGTAACCTTGGTTAACTTTGGCGTCAAATATGACCGATTTACCTTTATCGCAATTATCAACCGCCCAAGAGACCAAGGTGATTAGTAGTTTTTGTAGATACACCGGATCCGCAATCACGCAAAGATCATCCGTCAGTGCTTTAGCGGTCACAGAAACATTCTTACTCTTAATATAAGGGGATAATATATTAAGGCTAACGTTAAGAATTTCCTTGAAATTAACAGGCTCTAATTCAGCGGTGCGGGGGTTATGAGATAACGTAGTGTCGTGCAATAGGCTGTGGATTAAGTGGTTTATCTCGAGTCCTGTTTGGCCTATCTGTTGTAATTTAGCCTGGCTTTCATCTGCCAATAATCCTTGATGTTGTTTAATGCGCTGTGATAGAGCCGCTATTCCCTGCAGAGGTGTATTGAGCTGTTGTAACTGTGACTTTAGCTGCAAATACTGCTCACGATCTTTAATGTCGGCTTCTTCTTCTTTGTAATGCCTGTATTTGATCCTAATTAAAAGTAGGATCATGAGTAATGAGAAGGCAGCAGTTAATAAAATACGACTTTTATAGTTGGTGTAGAACAGCTTGGTTTGGAATAAAATGGCCTGCCATGGGTAAATGGCTGCGTAAGTTTGCCTGATTAAAGAATCTTTCCCTTTAAGGTCATTATGTACTTGTCGAATGGCTATACCAGCTAAGTCAAGCTGCTCGATATAGGTAATTTTCTCAGCAAGGGACTCTTGGCTTTCATAACTAACAAAGTGACCACCATTTTTTTCTGGGTTGTAAATCCAAGACGACTTGGCACTGTTATCCCAACCTTTTTGATATTTTGGATTATCGAGAAAGCCAACCAAATGCCCTCGGTTGTATAAGCCGGTGCGGCCCGAGCTCGTCGTGTCCCAGCTGCCCCAGCTTACATCACCTGCTGGTGTATAAAGCCCTTTATCATCACTTGGCACTTGATCCCAAGCGGTGGCGAAACTAGCAATGTTAACTACAATTTTTTCTGCAGGAGCGCCTTCATTTAGAACGTTGCGCACTGCTAAGTCTACTGAATTGGCTTCGGTGTTGAGTTTGGCTAGTCTTTGTTGAGTACTTTCTGATAAATATAGCGGTGTGATGTGGTTGGCTATCTTAGCTTCTTCCCAATAGCCGTGCATGTAAGCTGTTGATAAGCTGATTAAATCTAAATAGCGGCTGGCTTCTTTAACTTCCCAGTTTTGCTCGTAACCTATTGCTGCTGAAATAGTACTCATTAATAAGTACTTACGACGATCTTTTTGCCCTGCTAGGTAAAGTTGCTCATTTAGCTCTTGAAGTAACAGAGTAAAATTCTTCTTGTCGGCTGCTAAGCCATGCTGTTTAGCGCGTTGGGTATGAACTGGAAAGTTCCAATCAATTTCAATGCCATCAAATTGATAGCGTTTCATAAAATCGGTCGCTGATTTAGCGAAATCACGGCGCAGCTCAGAGTCTGCCGCTATGTTTGAATAGTGCTCAGAGCGGCCCCAGCCACCAATTGAGATAATGGTTTTAATATGGGGGTGACGTTTTTTTAAGCTTACCATTTGCCCAAAATTACCGCTAAAGGGCAGGCTCTCGTCAGCATCGGGATATTGTAAATTTAAATCCGCGTACTCGTCACCAATCTCAATATTTCCCTCGGCGTCAAATTTTGCACTTTGATAAACCAAGTGGGTAATTTGAGCACCAGGAATATCTTTAATGTGGTAATTAGGGCTATAAATCCCCCATTGCTTGTAATAAGCCATAATCGCTTTTGGTTCAGCGGCTTGAGCGCAGCTGAGTAAAAGGTTGCCAACTACAATGAAGATGATCCACAAAGAACGCATGATGACTTGCTTCTTCCTTAAATTAATAGCTTGTTGAGTAACAGTTTTTTTATTTTTATATGCGCATTAAAGACTAGCAGTAAACCATAAGCAATTACCGATTCAGCCGGCTGTGATCTTCATATCGAAAAGCGGCCAATTGTTAGGTATTTCAAGCTTAAGTCTAGAATTTGACTATGATGCTTTGGTTTCAGTGACTTCCTACTCATTTGCGCCTTCATGGGATTGTGGTGTAAGTGGGCTAGGAGTGCATGATGAAAGCATTGGTTTATGTTATTTACTCGGTTGTTAACCTAAAATAAGTGCTAATTATTATGTTAGGGTTTAGATATGACATTTGCGCATCCAGTTTCAGCATTACGTTACTGGCAACAGCATGCTCCAGAGCAGGTTTTCCTTCGCCAGCCCCAAGGCGACATTTTTATTGAATACACTTGGCATCAAGTAGCTGACGAATCTCGCCGTATTGCCAGTGCGTTAACGGCAATGGGCTTTGAGCCGGGTGAGCGAATTGCGATACTGGCAAAAAATAGTGCTCATTGGTTTATTGCCGACCTTGCGATTATGTTGGCTGGTTATGTCAGCGTGCCGATCTATGCCAGCGCCAGCAGTGAAACTATTCACTATGTGTTAAAGCACAGTGAAACAAGGGCTATTTTTGTCGGTGCTCTTGATCATTGGGCAGACCAAGAAAAGGGAATTGAGAGTGATGTAGTGCGTATTGCCATGGCCGCTGAAACAATGCCAGCTGCGCTGCAATGGTCGCAATTATTAAAAAACAACCAGCCCATTGCTTATTCAGAACAACTCGACCCGAATGCCAAGATGAGCATTGTTTACACCTCTGGTAGTACGGGAGAGCCAAAAGGGGTGGTGATGAGCTTTGCAGGTTTTACCAAAGCGTCATACCATTTAATTGACCAGTTAGATATACATGGCCGTGAGCGAACCGTATCTTATCTGCCTTTGGCTCATATTACCGAGCGAGTATACATTCAAGGTACGGCGTTATTTTCTGGTTTAATCAGTGTTTCATTTGTTGAATCGCTAGCGCGATTTAATACCAATTTACAGTCGATTAAGCCGACATTGTTTCTATCCGTCCCGCGTTTATGGTTGAAGTTTCAGCAAGGTATTTGGCAGAATATACCACCGAAAAAGCTCGACCTCCTACTCAAAGTACCCTTGCTAAGTCGCATGGTAAAAAACAAGATAAAGGTAGCGTTAGGGTTGGAAGAGGCGCGCCTGTTAGGTTGTGGCTCTGCCGCCGTCTCAACAGAATTACTGCGTTGGTATGCACGGTTAGATATTCAAATTTGCCAAGCTTGGGGCATGTCTGAAACATTAGCTTATGGCACATTAAATATTCCCTTTAATTTGAAGCACATCGATTCTGTAGGCCGTACAGGCAAAGGGGCAGAGATTAAGGTGTCCGAACAAGGTGAATTACTGTTTAAAAGTGATGCCATGCTCACTAAGTATTATTTACAGCCTGAGTTAACAAGGCAGCTTTATACTAAGGATGGCTTTATTCATACGGGTGATAAGGCTGAAATTGACGATGAAGGCTACGTTCGTATCACTGGTCGGTTAAAAGATATGTTTAAGACGGCTAAGGGCAAGTATGTCATGCCAGTACCTACTGAGGCAAAGTTTGAAGATTCCTCACTAGTGGAGCAAGTTTGTATCGCAGGCGATGGCTTAGCGCAACCTGTTGCTTTATTGATCTTGTCGGAATTGTCAAAAGAGATGGATAAAGTAGCACTGGAGCATAAGCTAGCTGAGCTGCTTGAGCATATTAATGAGCGCTTAGAGTCCCATGAGCGTTTGGCTCATTTGCTTATTTTAAGTGATGCATGGACACCTGAAAATGGATTGTTGACGCCAACGCTCAAAATCCGTCGGCATAAGCTCGAAGCGAAATATAAATCTCTGTTTATGCAAGCAGACGAAAAAATAGCTTGGTACTAGATTTTGCCGTTTAAGGACTTAACTTATTTGTTAAGTCCTTATTTGCTAGTGAGAGCCTACGCTATTTCTTCGACTTCAACTCTTAAATCACTTGATAGCTTTTCAAGTTCTTCGACAAGAAACTCAGTTCCCATATCGACTGGCACCATCAAGCTAAGCTCAGCAATAAATACCGTTGTACCTAAGCCGATAACACCGAAGCGATGGTTTTCCATATGCTCAATAGCGACCCCTTTACTATCTAAAAAGTGCGCGATGTCGCTAATGATGCCCGGTCTGTCATTTGCTTCAATTTTTAGATTAAGCTGTTCACACTCTGTAACAGTTACCAGCTTGACTTCAGAAGTGCTGACGTGGAAATTAGGGATGCTATTAAAATCAGCCTTTAACGCGGATAAATTCTCGTTGGGAATATCAATTTTAATGATGCCGGCAATTTGTCCTTCGAGGCGGCTAATCTTACTATCGAGCCAACGTCCTTCTAAGGCGTGAGTTTTTCCTGCTAATAACTTGAGCAAATCGGGGCGATCTTCGCCAGCAATGGTGGCCATAAATTGTGTATTCATCATTTCCCCCTTCGGGCTAAACGTATAAGAATAAACTACTACTTATTGGTTAATTAATGTATCAACTGTAGCAATTGTTTTGCAAGTCATTCGTGATCTACTTCACTCAACCCATTGATGAAAAAGAATTAACTGAGGCTTGTTTTAATTATAGTCGATTTCCTTACAATTAATCCTTTTGCTAGCACTCTACGTGGTAGATTAATTTTACGTTTACATATCAATGTGTTGAATTTGTTAATTTGGTGTCTATTTGCGTTAATTTCGTTAACTCGCTTTGGTTGAGCGGGTTTTCGATGCTAGACCTGAGTAAGGGTTTAACGTGAGGTGTAGGGCATGAGTAATGTGCAATCAAGCAAAAAGTTATGGTGGTTAATCGCAACCTTGTGTTGCCTGTCCACGTTCACCAGCGCTGACACTATTAATCGTCACTGCCAGCTAAAAATTATCACAATCCAAGCTCAAGCTCTTTCGGGTAATGGCTTCACTAATGGTCATTAGTATTGGCGGTTATGCACCGTATAGAGTGCGCCAATTAAGTCAGATTGAGTGATGATGCCACACAATTTTTGCTGCGCATCAAGTACCGGAATATGGTGCAAGCCTATGTCTGATAGCAGAGGAACCAATGCCACGATGTGATCGCTATCTTTAACCACTGTTACGTTCGTCACCATTAAGTCTTGCACCCGATTTTGAATTTCATCGTTATGTTTACGCTTAATTAATAGCGTATTTAAATGACGCAACAGGCCAGCGTAGCTAGGTACAGTTAGATGCTTTAAAAAATCGGTACTGGAAATGACTCCTAGCAATTCTTGTTCTGCATTTATTACTGGCAACATACTAATTTTATGTTTTTGTAGTAATTTCCATGCCGTGCCCAAAGAAGCGTCTTGGTTTATGGTAATTAAATCTTGCGACATGATATCGCGACTTAGTATTTCCCCGCTGCGCCTTTGGTATGCGTGTTGTTGGGCTTGTTGATAAATCTGTTCTAAATCCTGTTCACTAATATCGACAACAGAATTAAAGCTGTTAATGGCATGCATTAAGTCGTCAGCTTGCAGGCCTAATCGTTTGAGTGGAGTATGATCTTGATGTAAGTGTATGGGGTCATATTGCTTCACTAACTTAGCGGAGGCGCGCTGTAAAACAAAGCGATTAAGCAATATGCTCACCGCAGAAAATACTACTAAGTTAATTGCCACTGAAGTAATAATGGTGTAATTGACTCCACCACTTTGACTGGCGATCACCGGCACTAGCGCGGTGGCGGCCGCAGGCGGATGGATGCACTGAAAAATGTACATCAGCATCAATATTGCCGCTACAGTGAACCCTGCCATCAGAGCAAAATCATGCACAACATACGTCATCCCAAGCCCGACCAAACAGGCAAGGCTATGACTTGCCATAAAATTCCAGGTTTTGGCCAACGGACTGCTGGGCAAAGCAAAAATAATGACTGCCGATGCCCCCATTGAAGCTAATAGTACTGTGGCAGCTTGGGGATCTTGAAGCGATAAGCTAACCCAAGTGACCAAAAACAAGGTAATAAATGCAGCAATAGCCACTTTAACACGCTCTAGGAGTGGAATACCTATTGTGCTTTGGCTGTCTTTAGGCTGGATACCCAACTGTGCTAGTAAACGGAAAAACCATTTTTGACCATGGGGGAGTTGTGATGGCATATATTTAGTATCAATCATGGCAACAAGAAAGGCAGCATAATGGATCTTTGATCTTGCTGCCAATAATGAGGCTATTTTTTATATCAATAACAACGCCCATCAAGGTGCGTTGATGAAAAGGGGCCGACTAATCAGCCCCTTTGGTCTGGCTGTGGCGTTGTGTTATTGGGCGAGTTGTACCTCTCGCAATAGTGGAAAGGCTTGATTAACACAATCGCGTGTCACTACAAACCCCGTCAGCTTTTGCTCGGAATTGTAAGCCTTTGCCGTTAACCCTTGGGTGGTAAAATTGACTTGCCAGTTTGACGTTGCGCTAAAGTGACCACCCAGCTGGATTGGGTAGTTAGGCGTTTTAACCTTCACCATCATGGCGGGTAGATTAAGCTCTGCTGGCTCACTTAACAATTGTTTGGCTAAGATGTTGGCACTGAGCACGATAGGCTGTAAAAATGACATGACCTTGCCATCAATTTCGGCACAATCACCCAGCGCATAAATGTCCGCAACAGAGGTTTTTAACTGCTTGTCGACGAGTACACCGACGTTTACGGCTATGCCTGCTTGTTTCGCTAAACGAGTGTTAGGGCTCAGGCCCGCCGCTGAAATAATGCAGTCCACTTCATGTATTCGGCCTTGAGCCGTGCTTACCACTAAACCTCTTGGGTTTCTGTTAATGGCCGTCACGTGGCTAGTGAACTCCATCTTTACCCCCTCTTTGAGTAGATGCTGTTCAAGGGATGAGGCGACAAAATGAGGCATTAAGTTGGCGAGCATATGTGAGTGTGTTTCTACGATACGCACTTGCTTACCCGCAGCAATGAGATCCATTGCTAACTCCACGCCGATTAATCCACCTCCCATAATCAGAATTCGTTCACTTTGCGCAATGCGTTGTTGTGCGTCGCGATATTCTTGTAAACTATTCAGCGTCAGCACATCAGCTGCCGCGTTGCCCGCAACCGTGGGGATAAAAGTTTGAGCCCCAGTTGCTAAAACCAGCTTGCTATAAGGGTAGCGTTGACCGTTGGCCATCACACAGCGAGCTTGAGTATCAATACTTTCAACACGGGTGTGGGGTATCAAGGAAACTTGATACTGCTCTGAAAACATTGCGCTGCTTAGCGCCACTAAGTCGTTAGCACTTTGATTGCGCGTAAATACATGACTCAAATCTGGTTTGTTGTACTCATCTCCTGCGTCAGTGGTGATCACTTGAATGGCGATATCAGATTGCTGGCGGCGCAGTGTTTTAATGAGCTGATAAGCGGCAAAACCACTGCCAATAATAATTAATGGTGCGCTCATTAAGCTGCCTCCTCAGCTTTCTTTTGACATGCCACAAATACTTCCTTACCCAAATTGCATTCAGGGCAAAGGAAGTAATCAGGGACTTCAGGCCAAGGTGTGCCGGGCTCAATGCCTTGATTGCTTTCACCTACTAAGGGATCGTACACCCAATTACATACGGTACAAATCATCTCTTGAGAATTACCTTGCTGTTGAACGGGCTCGGTTATTACGGTGGTTGATGGGGCTGGCGCTGCTGATTGCGCACTCATGGGCTGTTGCAGTGTGTTGCTTTGTAAGGCCCAATTTTTAGCCACTTGACGACCATGTTCACGACAGGCTTGCATGGCTTTACCGTCTGGACGCCATTTTGTTTTTAGGCTTAACGCTGTTTCAAAGCCGGCATCGGTTAAGCGTGCGTGGATCCGATCAACTGCGCCACCATTCCAACCATAACTGCCAAAAGCGGCGGCTTTTTTAGCTTTAAATCTTAACCCTGTGATCTCTTCGAGCATGCCCGCAATTTTAGGCATCATGACGTTATTCATGGTTGATGAGCCAACAAAAATACCTTTTGAACGAAACACATTAGCAAGAATGTCATTCTTATCGTGTTTTGAAACGTTAAATACTTTTACCGCAACTTTTGGATCGACATCATGGATCCCCTGTGCAATGGCATCGGCCATCATTCGAGTGTTATTTGACATGGAGTCATAGAAAATAGTGATGCGATCTTCCGCATAATTGTCGGCCCATGCTAAGTACTGATGAATTATTTGGGTGGGATTGTCGCGCCAAACAATGCCATGGGACGTGGCAATCATGTCTACGGGAACATTGAAACTCAGAACTTCTTTAATTTTAGCGGTTACTAAGCTGCTGAAGGGGGTAAGGATATTTGAGTAATAACGCAAGCATTGATCGAATAGTTCATTTTGATCAACTTCATCATTAAATAAATGCTCGTCACAATAGTGCTGGCCAAAAGCGTCATTACTAAAGAGTACCGCGTCGCCTGTTAGGTAAGTCATCATGCTATCAGGCCAATGCAACATGGGGGCCTCAATAAAGATAAGCTGCTTGCCGTTACCGATATCAAGGGTATCACCAGTTTTTACGGTGTTAAAGTTCCATTCAGGGTGGTGGTGATGTCCCACAATTGAATCAATGGCGGCTTCGGTACAGTAAATAGGGGTATTTGGAATTTTTTCCATGAGGGCTGAAAGCGCACCGGAATGATCTTCTTCAGCGTGATTGATCACAATAAAATCGATTTTTTTTAAATCAATTTCTAGCGCAATATTTTGTAAAAATTGGTGGCTAAAACGATGATCTACCGTATCAATTAATACGGTTTTTTCTTCTCTTATCAAGTAGCTATTATAGCTGGTGCCCTTGGTCATTTTGTATTCGGTGCCGTGAAAGTCTTGTACTTCCCAATCGCGTTGGCCGACCCAGTGAATGTTATTTTTTACGTGGATGGTCATGGTTTGCTCCTATCATAGTTTAAAGATAAATTAATAAATTCAACCTATGTATTGCAGGCTCTATGCCAAATCGTATCTTGTTGTTTATACTGTATTTATTTTTTTCTTAGTTATTAATTGTGTCATTTTGATACTCTTTACATGTGTTAAAAAGACAGTAATATTGTCTTTATGACACAACTTAGGATGCTGTAATGGCAAAAATTTCTTCTCAATGGCTTCAAGTTGCTCTTGATCTTAATTCGAGTCTATCCAGCCAAGATCGGTTTGAACGGCTATTGTCGACCATTCGTCGCACGCTTAACTGCGATGCATCAGCATTATTGCTATTTCAAGAACAACACTTCATTCCTTTAGCTATTAATGGTCTGGCCGACGAAGTACTGGGTCGACGCTTTGCTGTGTCGGCCCATCCGAGGCTGGAAGCGATCGCCCGTGCCGGAGATGTCGTTCGCTTTCCTGCCGACAGTGACTTGCCTGATCCCTACGATGGTTTGATCCCTAATCATGATGATAAATTACAGGTGCATTCATGTATTGGCTTGCCCTTGATCATTGGCGGGCGTTTGCTTGGCGCAATGACCATCGATGCTTTTGACCCCGAGCAATTTGAAGACTTTGCCGACGATGAACTACGCATTGTCAGCGCGTTAACCGCCAGTGCGCTACATGGCGCACTATTACTTGAGCAATTGGAAAAGCAAACCTTGCTTGGCCATGAGCCGTTGACTGAAAAACACAGTATACGTCAAGAAATGATTGGCACTTCGGCGGTCATGACCGACTTAAGAGCTCAGATAAATGCAGTGGCTAACACAGATTTAACGGTTTTGGTGACAGGAGAAACGGGAGTCGGTAAAGAGCTGGTAGCCAATGCCATGCATTTTCAGTCGGCCAGAGCGAGCGAAAATTTGGTTTACCTTAACTGTGCTGCTTTGCCCGAATCGGTGGCTGAGAGTGAGCTGTTTGGGCACGTTAAAGGTGCGTTTACCGGCGCGATTAGCCATCGCAAAGGCAAGTTTGAGCAAGCTGATAATGGCACCTTATTTTTGGATGAAGTTGCTGAGTTGACTCTAACACTACAAGCTAAACTATTAAGAGCGCTGCAATTTGGTGATATTCAGCGGGTGGGGGATGATTGTCATATTCGGGTTAATACGCGTATTGTTGCGGCGACGAATCGCAGTTTAGATGAAGAGGTTCGGACAGGCCGTTTCCGCGCCGACTTGTATCATAGGTTGAGTGTGTTTCCGTTGTTTGTGCCACCGTTACGTGATCGAGAGGGAGATGTTGTGCTGTTGGCGGGTTTTTTCGCTGAACGCTGTCGGCAAAAATTAGGGCTGAGTGGTATTCGTCTTGATGACAGTTTTATTGCCGCGATTAAGCAGCATCACTGGCCGGGCAATATTAGAGAACTTGAACATGTGATTAATCGTGCTGCCGTGATTGCGCGAGTGGGAGATAATCTGAGTCACTTGGTGTTGACGGCTGAGATGCTGTTGCCAGAGCTTCATGCTGGTTTTGCAGCTGGGCGCGAAGGTGAAAAAGCCCTTACCAATGTGCCCTGCATAGAGAATGAAACCAGCGCAAAAAGCGCGATACTTTCTCGGATAGAGGTGCAAGGCGTGGGGTTAAAACTAGCAACGCAGCAATTCCAAAAAGACTTAATCGCGCAATGTTATCGGCGTAATAATAACAATTGGGCCTCTACGGCACGGGATCTTGAATTAGATAATGGTAACTTACATCGATTAGCAAAAAAATTGGGACTGAAGTAGTGAATGTTTGCCCCATGGATCATTGCTCTATTATTTATTTGTCATGCTTGCTTGTGATGATCACTTAAATTTTAATTAACCTCAGTTCTGTTTAAGCCTAATACAGCAAAATAAAGTATGTTTTACGGCAAAATTTCGTTTTCAGGGATGAAAACGCAAAGCTTATAGGGACATATTCACAGCGTTTTTGCAGAAAAACATACTATATTCGCTTATCCAAGATTCGGGTTAATTATTGAATGTAAGGGCGGGCAATGAAAAATACTTTGTTACAAAAGCTAGGCTTTGGGCGAGAAGATCGTGTGGTGTTGTTTCATTGTGACGATATCGGCATGAATCTAGGAAGCGTGCAGGCTTATCAAGATTTAAAAGATTTTGGCTTGGCCCGTTCTGGATCTGTGATGGTGAATTGTCCGTGGTTTTTATCGGCTGCTAACTTAGCTAAATCGCAATCCGACGCGGATTTAGGCATTCACCTGATGCTAACGTCAGAATGGCAAGAATACCGCTGGCGGCCACTGACCAATCCCTCGCCAGAATCGGGTTTAGTTGACGCTGAAGGTTTTTTTCATCGCAGTGAATACGACTGTTGGTCGCTGGCTCAAGCTGACGCCATCGAGCAGGAAGTGATTGGGCAAATTGAAGCGGCATTGCGAGTAGGCATGCCTATTTCTCATTTAGATTCTCATATGTTTGCGATGTTATCAGCGAAAACCTTGCCGATATTCTATCGCGTTGCCCAGCTTTATAACTTGCCTATGATGGCCTTGCATTCGGATTACCTAAATAGGGTTGAGCCCTTTATCAAACATACCCAAATGCAACGTACTGAAAATCCATTAGTACCAGAATGGCCTGAGGTGCTAGTAACAACGAGAGAGATTGAGCAAGCACACATTCCCTTATTTGATAACTGGTGCAGTCTGCCTTACAAAAATGCAGATGATCGGGTGGGGCACATTAAACACTTGCTAACAGAATTGCCCGTGGGCGTTAGCTTCTTTATGTTACATCCTTCTCTTGATACCCCTGAGTTGCGTGCAATTTGCCCCGGTATGGATTGGCAAGTCCGCGTGGCTGATTATCATGCGTTGCTCAGCACAGAGTTACAGGCGTTTATTAAGCAACAAGGTATCCAGTTGATTTCATTTAAAGACATTCAAGCACTGCAAACAAGCTAAAACTACATGCGGCCTAAGCTGGCCAATAGTCGCTCCATGGCGCGATAGTTTAACGCTTCGCTGAGGTGAGAGCGGCTAATATTTGTCTCGCCTGCCAAGTCAGCAATGCTACGCGCAACCTTGATAATGCTGTGCCAAGCACGAACTGATAGCCCGAGCTTTTCGATGGCATTTTCTAAAAACTCACTGTCGACGGACGGTAACGGGCAAAACTGTTTGATTTCGGCCGCCGTTAAATGTGCATTAAGCTTATCTTGTCGTGCTAGTTGCCTATTGCGGCTGGCGATAACTCGCTCTTTGATGGTGGCGCTATTTTCTCCCTCTTGGCTCGGCTGGCTTAGGCTGCCTTTGGGCAAAGCGGGGATCATTACTGAAATATCAAACCGGTCGAGAAAAGGGCCTGATAAGCGTTGTAAATAACGCTGAATTTGATCCGGCGAGCTACGGCTAAGTTCTCCCTGATGAAAGCCACAAGGGCTCGGATTCATCGCCGCAATAAGCTGAAATTTAGCCGGAAAGTTTAACCGTGCGGTGGCGCGTGAAATGGTGATTTGCTGACTTTCCATCGGTTCGCGCAAATTGTCTAAAATAACACGGGAAAATTCTGGCAGCTCGTCTAAAAAAAGTACCCCATTATGACTTAAACTTATCTCGCCCGGTTTTGGTATGAATTACATTGATTAAGTGTAATGAACATCGCTATAGTGTAGCGGAGTCGCAATGTATGACAGGTTTACTATTAAAATGTTGATTAGATTCAGAGTTTGGATTGTGAAGATGGTAGACTTCTTTTTTACCTAATTATTTATAGGCTTGGCAATCATTATCGTCCAATCTAGCTCGGTACAGTACGCCTTTGCGTTAGATAAAGAGGGTGCACTTATACATATTAGCAAAGCCCAACGATCTAATTCTTATATTTGCCCTGGATGTAAAAGCCCTTTAAGTCCTGTATTAGGTGACGTCAACGCAAAGCACTATCGACATTCAGAGGAGTGCTGTCCTCTGGAAACATACTTACATAAGACAGCTAAGGAAGCATTATTCCTCTGTTATCAACACGCGATTAAAACGGATATACCAATTACGTTAGAACTAAAGCGTAGCGTTTCTTGTTCTGACCCACGTTTAGGTTTGCTAAGAAATGCAAATCAGTGTTCTAAATCGGCTCCGGCACGCTACAACCTAACTCAATTTTTCGACCTCGTAGATCTAGAAAAAGTAGATAAAAATACTGGTATGCAACCAGATGTTTTGCTGAGTGAATCATCTGGTACAAGGCGCTGTTATATCGAGGTTTGTGTTACACATCCATGTGCTCAGCAAAAAATAGATACCGGTATTCCTATAATTGAGTTTAAGGTTCAATCTGTCGATGACATTATTATGTTGTCTAGCGGGAAATACTCAGTTGAGGACGAAAGATTAAGTGTATTTAATTGGCTTCCTCCTCCTAGGGTTGATAATAAATGTAGTGAACCTTGCTCAGTTGGTGACATGGAGATATCTGTTTGGCGTTTGAGCGACTCAGGGAGATTAAATGAGATAATTATGCCTTTATCTGACGTTGATTTAATTACTGACTCAGTGATTAACGCATGGCCTAGCTCCCTCGGCGCTGATGATGTAGCAAATAACCTTAGAAGCTTTCTTCGCCATGTCGATCCACAAATGCTGTTTTCAAACTGCATTATGTGTGATCAAGCTGACACGTGGAAGAGCGGTTATATTCGATGTCAGAGTAAAGCTAAGCTAGTTCCTTATACCGAAGCCCGTCAGTGCGCGGCTTATAAGGTGAAAGAATGGCAAAAAGACTAACTTGGGAGCAGAAACACATTGTTAACCATGATACTGGCCATGCCTTGGTTAAAGCTGTACCTGGAAGTGGTAAGACTACCACACTTGTAAAGCGCGTTGAACGATTGGTTAAGTCTGGGACCGATCCTCGTTCTATACTGATCTTGATGTATAATAAGTCCGCGCAGGAAAGTTTCATCGGCAAGTTGACGATGGCTTTGCAGTCGAACGTTATTCCTGAAGTTCGTACATTTCATAGTCTAGCTTTAAAAATCGTTTGTCATGCGGAGCGCTTGCAAGTAATCAAGAAGAAAAAGTTACTCACTCCAGATAACTTCGACTACGAAAAACTAGTTAAAGCAGCATATCGTAATGGTTTCGAGCATGAAGGAAGCTATATAAACTCTAGTGAGATTGAAGAGTTCGAACTTTTTATTTCTCGCTGTAAGGCTGCAGCAGTAACTTCATCTGATGCAGCTACAGACCCTACTTTCAAAGCCATAAAGCGAGAGCTCATTCGTGCCTATAGTTACTATTGTGAGCAATTGGAGGAAAAAAACCTGCGAACTTTCGATGACTGTCTAATTGAAGCTGTTTCCTTATTACGACATTTTCCTAGCCTTGGAAATCATTTTAGTCACATAATTGTTGATGAGTATCAGGATGTTAATTTAATACAACATGACATGACCCGATTGTTATCTAAGTCTGATACGTCAGTTATGGCTGTAGGTGATATAAATCAATGTATATATGAGTGGCGTGGTGCTCGGCCAGATTTTATCGGTGGTCTATTTGAAAAGCACTTCTATAATACTCGAGTATTTCAGCTTTCATGTACTTTCCGGTTTGGACATCAGCTTTCTTTAATGGCAAATTCAGTTATTCGGCGTAATTCTACAAAGTTAACTAGGCTATGCGTAAGCCATCATAGCGCCCCAAAGACTGAAGTTAGAATATACGTTGATAACTGCTTGTCGAAAGCACTAAAAGACTCTCAGATAGAGAATGGTACGCAAGCTATTTTGTCTCGTACTAAAGCGAGCCTAGCTGAAGCAGAAGTTGCTTTACGCCTTTGTAGTCTGCCCTATCGTTATCTTAATGGCTCCACATCTTTGCAACATCGTTCTGAAATAGGGATGCTAACTGTCGGTATTTTACTGTCTGTATATGGCGATCTTCAATTACTTGAAAAACATCCAAACAAAGAAGCTTTGATTAACGGGTTTCTAAGAGAGATGGGTTTCCGTTGGCAAAAAGGGCAACTCAAAGCTGCACGAAATGGATTGGCACATAATTCAGATCTATATTCTGTTTTGGGAAGGGTATTTGATGACGGATCAAGTTCTCAACACCACAAGGAGCTTTTAGAAAAGCTCGCTAGCATTTGTAAGACCGGCGGGAAGGAAATGCTTGCTTTTGATGTGTTAATGCTACTAAAAAAGGCTGGTTTCATGGACGGTATCGGCACAGAAGGAGTTACTCGCACAGGCTCTAATGATCGACGGCGAGGGATGGTGAGGATAGAAGAATTACTAGAATTGAGTAAAATTGACTCTAGTACGTTTTTACAACTCATTCTTTACCCAGAAGAAGCTTCTAATGACTGCGAACCATTTATTCTCTCTACTTTACATGGCTCGAAAGGCCTAGAATGGGATAATGTAGTGTTGGTCGGTCTGAATGATGAAGAGTATCCTGGTGGAATAAACGACGATGGGTATAGCGTTACTGCATCAAAGAATAGCCCTATTAAAGATGACAATATTGAAGAAGAGCGACGTTTATTCTATGTGGGAATGACTCGAGCGAAGCAACAGTTGAATTTGGTTGTCCCCCATGATGACGGATTGATACGGTGGCTTGAAAATTGCTGGGACAGTACCCCGAAAAAATCATCAATAGCGACTAGGTTCGTTTATGAGACTGGCTACACTGCTTGTAATGTAACGAGTCATGTTATCTACAATAGCGAAGAAAAGAATCAGAAGTCAGAACTCAGCAAATTTCATCAATGGTATTTAAGAGACTTGCAGAGGCTAAAAGTATAATTAAGTATCACTGATGAAGCAGTGGTACACACTCCCTGTAGCGGGGAGTGTTGCAAAATTTACTAGAAGTCAATATTGCGTTTACGATCAAATTTCCGATTTATGGATGCAGCTTCAGATGGATACTGACCTAGAGCTAGCAGAGCTGCCCAAAATTCGTCATCAAATGCATCATCCAGCTTCATGTAGCGGCATATATGGATAAGAGCCGCCCTTGTCCAGTCAGAGCCCCCCTTGGTTACTCCGTATTTTTTTTCTAATGCATAGAACGTAGGTACATTGTTATCTTGCCAGCATTGATCAAGGTACTTTGATAGTTCATCTACTTTATCGATGCTAATCAGAAATTGCTCTTGATAGTGTTCATGAGGTTTTATAGGGACACTACCATCTCCATCGTGGAATAGTGGGTACACGTTATTGTACCAGGCGTACAGATAGGCATCGGTGAATTCGTCGTGGTGCACTCCTAGGCTAAGTACTTGCAAGCGCTGTTGTGTAAACAGCGCATTAATGATCGTCTTGTTCATATCATTGTTCATTAAATCATCCTTTACTGGCTCGAATTCGTTTTCGTGATGACTGTAGATGCTACAAGCTTTGTAGGCTTCTCGCGTTCTTGATTTTTCGAACTGAAATTTGAGTTTTGATGTTTGGTCGATGTGATTAAGCGAACATAGTAGTGTGTTCGACATGATCGAGAAGAGAAGTCAACATGTAGTGATGATGTTGACTTCTTCACGTGGACTATTCTAATCGAAATTTGTTTTTATCTACATATGGATGAAACTCGTTATGTAGAAGGCGAGTTTTTCCGCTTAACTTTTTTAACTCTTCGCCCATTTGTTTGAGCTCTTTTCGGTTTGCGTCAGTTTGTCTTTTACTTACTTTTCTTAAATGATAATCGAGCTCATGGTCTTGAGAAAAGTTTACATAATCATTATCGCTGATACCCATTAGGTTACCTCTCTAAATTAATTTTGATAAAAATATCATGTTTAATTTATCATCTTATGATTTTATGAGTCTTTTTCAAGGTCGCACGATCACTTTTTACGTGAATCTGTTATTTGACTCTCTTTTTGGGCTTCATTTATTGCCACTGCACTTAAATCTGTCTTAGGCTCTTTTACCGGCTTTTCAAGTGAATGTTCAAATTGGTCTACCGTCTTGACAGACATCCCATCAAAAAATGGGTTGTCTGTTGAGTTATTATTGTGGCAGTGTCTCTCGCCAGCTATTTCACCCCAAGATGCGCAGTTTGTGCGGCAATAGTGACAACCATCAGAAGCGGTTCGGCCCGGATGTGCAGTTACAGAACAAGACAACACAGTTAAACTAGCTAAAAGTAATTTTTTCATCTGGACCTCTTTAATAATGGCTTATTGTATGTTTCAGCAGCGCTGAATCATGATTGGATTAATATTTTGTTGAATACTTTCTATTCGTTGATTTCTTTTGCATTCCCAAGGTGTGACTGGGTACATTTTATCCCATGCCATCATTAACCTTCGTTGCTGTGAGCTCATTGTATAGTTGGGATATGCTGACTCCATATATAGGTATGTACGGGCTATCTGTCCGCGAGCGGTGGCAGGTGGCTCTACTTTTCTATTATTTATCTTCATATTGCAGGAACCAAAAGACGCAGGGCTATTGGGTAGCATAGTAAAGTTATAATTGCTTCGCATCGCATTTACGGCTCTACCTAGTAAAATCATAGTTGACATCTACCTATAAAAATATACAAATGAACATATGATTTATTAAGAGGCAATTTAGTGGCTAGACGAAGATTTAATTCCTCCAAACACTTTCGTTCACAAGCAAG
>NZ_JAIMJA010000022.1 GCF_021295315.1 Motilimonas cestriensis
ATCTTAAGTTCGCGCATCTTTCTGTTTGGTTTTTTGTGTTTTGGCGAATTCATTAGATCATACGGAAAGATGCCATTCTACTTAAATTTATGATTTTTAATGAAATCATCAGGGGATTCCTCAGAGCGAAGCAATTAAAGTCGCATTCCCTAATGGCATTCCAACTAGCGAAGATGAATTTGAGGATTGCTTGGATTGGTCTGAAGAGCAGGAAGATGTTTTAGCTGAACTTTACGAAAAAGAGGAAAACCTACACTCTGCGGTAGAGGAAAAGCTTGCGGAGTTTGCTCGTGAAAATGATTTGTTGGCTCAGCTCTAAAAGGTGTTCCAACAAAAAGTTGTTACTCAGGCCCCTAACAATCTCAGTTGTTGCTATTGAGTGTTTACTCGCAACGTGCAGACGCGAAGCTGGCATAAGATTGGATAGAAACAACCAGCCTCGCGTGCTTATTGCGGTAAGACGTTAGCGAATCATCAGCCAAGCGCCTGGCGCAGTTACATCAACGTACACATCAGCTGCTACAGCTTTATCCATGAGTACTGAGACGGGTTCAAGAAACAGGTCGTAAGTTGAATGATGGATGGGCAGGGTTCGCTCAGGTTGCAGCTGCTCAATTGCCTGCATGGTATCGTTGGCATCCATGGCAATCTTCCCTAGAGGCCCGGTAACACCTACACCACCAATATGAGGAATAAACAAATCAATTTTCCCTAAGGGTGTTAAGGCCTCTAGAACTGAATCGGTAATAAAAGAATCCCCGCTCCAGTAAACAGTTTTTCGATAGTCGCCTTTTACAAACTCAAGCCAATAGCCGTTGCCAGCACCGAGCAATGGTAATATTTCTGGGTTTTCACTGTGGAATGCAGGCAGGGTTGTTATGGTAACTTTAAAGCCGCTTTCACTCACTTGCCATGTATCGCCCCAATCGAGCAATGTTTGCTTGCTAAACCCTAGCTCTGTCAGTAATTCTTTGTCTGCACTTGGTGCAATAATTGGCAGTTCTTTATCTAGGTCACGGCGTGCGACTTGATCAAAATGATCCTCGTGGCTGTGACTTAATATAACGAAGTCCCATTCTTTCGGTGTTATGGCTGGTAATGATTGCACTCTTCTATGGTCCTTAACCATTGGTCCAAGACTAGGATCAAAATTTTCGTTAGGGTCGGCCATGCGATAGGCTTTTTCGCCGACACCTAAAGCAGGATCGGTAATAATTTGAATGTCGCCGAATTCAAATATGAGCGTAGAAGCACCTAGCCACTGGATATTTAATGTGTCGGCGTTGGCTGATATAGCGCCCATTAGTAATGTACTGGCAAGTGCCAATTTAACTGTTTTCTTCATTTCTAACTCCTGTTGGTGGAACAAGGGCTAGACTAACAAATCTCAATTGTTAAACTAGAGTGTTCAAAAGTAACTAGTTGTTTGGAATTTATTGACAATATGACTCATCTAGAAACGCTTCGAACATTTTGTTTAGCCGCTGAGCTTAATAGTTTTTCGGCTTCTGCTCGCCATTTAAATCTGCCTCGAGCAACGGTTAGCCAGAGGGTGTCGCAACTGGAGGTCGCAGTAGGTGTGCGGCTGTTTAAGCGGACGACTCGCAAGATAGAGCTGTCGCATGAGGGGGAAATTTTGTATAAGGCAGCCAAAGCATCGCTGGTAATACTTCATGGCGCCATTGATGACATTCAGCAGAAAAAGGCGCTTACCGGAGCTATTCGCCTATCTGTACCGGCTCTTATGCCCAATAATATAATGTCTAGTTGGATACAAGAGTTTTCCTCCGATAACCCCAGGGTTAGTATTGAAATTATTGCTTCCGATAGTGTGAGTGATTTGGCCTTTGATAATATTGATATTGCTATTAGGGGAAGAAAGGTCACCTCGGATAAGCTTGTTTGTCGTCTTTGGCAATCTGTACCCATGTATTTAGTCGCAACGCCAGATAGTCGGCAATCTAGGGCTGTAGATGATCCAATAATGGATCCTCTTGGTTGTTATAAGCCTATTGGCAACGCTAAACCGCGGCAATCACAAATCAGTTCAAATGATTTACTGACGACATTAAGGCTTTGCTTAGCAAGTTATCATGCTGCATATTTACCAGCACCCATGATATCTCACCACCTAGACCAAGGTGACTTACAAACAATTGCAGGTCTCTGTGAGCCTAGCAATCTGGAGATATATTTGGTTTATGAAGCTATGCCACTTCTATCACCGTCGGCAAGAGCAATGGTGGCGTTCCTGCAAGAAAAGATGACCAAGGCTGGCTAATAACCAGACGATGATTTTCTCGTACTCAACCCTTTGCCAGCGCTTTCGGGTTTATTCCATGATATTGACGACGATGAAAAAAAGAAGGAATTAACATGTCAACAATTAAACTAGACAAAAAGCTAAAATATTTAGTCATTGAAGCCTTGTCTGCTAAGTCGGCCATGCAACCGCAGTTAAACGCTATCGCGCTTAAGCAATATCATCGAGAATATCACCAAGACAATTCAAGATATGATTACTACGACTTGATCCCAGAGATTGCGCAGCAATACGATCAAGTGACGATTGCTGATGATTTATATTCTAAGGTGCGCAGTTTGTCGGCTGAATGCTGTGAAGTTCATTTTAATATGATGCCTGCTTGGGATGGGGAGGGTGACGATTTTAGCCCTGAAAGTTTATTGGGGCTGGAATTGCTGACGCAACTTGAGACCATTGAATTTGTGGCGTTTGATAATGTTCATGATCAAACTCCGCTATTGGTTTTGCCTAATTTGAAACGGATTAGTGAACATTCTGGACTGCAGCCAAAGATCATAGCGGCATTGCGTGCCAAAGGAGTTAAGGTTTCTTAAACAAGCTTTAAGGTCATGATTTAAGCGACTCAAATCACATTAAGTATATTTAACAGCCAACATTAAGTAGAGTTAACCTTTGCCAAGGGATGACTTAATTCAGACTTTTTTATGCTAAAGCTCGAATTAGCATAAAGGAGTGAATTGATGAATATATTGGGTTATTTACAACGGCTTGGCAAAGCATTAATGCTGCCGATTGCTACGTTACCGGTAGCAGGTTTGCTACTTAGATTAGGTCAGCCAGATGTTTTTGCCATGCCATTTGTTGAGGCCGCAGGCAATGCCATTTTCTCGCAGATGGCGATATTATTTGCCGCTGCAATTGCGGCTGGCTTAAGTAAAAACAATGACGCAGCTGCCGCGATTGCTGGCATGGTGGGCTATTTTATTTTGACCGAGGCACTAAAAGTGCTAGACCCCTCATTGAACTTAGGGGTGTTTGGCGGGGTGATGATAGGGATCCTCGCGGGCGAGTTATACAATAAATACCATAATATTCGCTTACCGGAATTCTTAGGATTTTTTGGCGGCAAGCGCTTTGTGCCTATTATTACCGGGTTATGCGCACTGCTGCTTGCGGTGCTGATGAGCTATATTTGGCCGCCAGTCAGCGCGGGTATCGATGCGTTTAGTTATTGGATGCTTGGTAGCGAAGTTGGCGGTAAGTTTGGCTACGGCTTTATCAACCGCTTGCTGATCCCTATTGGCTTGCACCATATCCTGAATAGCATCGTTTGGACCGTGATGGGAGAATACAACGGCGTAACCGGTGAAATGCTGCGTTTTGCTGCAGGCGACCCTGATGCGGGTTTAATGCTATCGGGCTTTTATCCTATCTTAATGTTTGCGTTGCCAGCATCGTGTTTGGCTATTTACCACAGTGCGCGCAAAGAGAATCGCCCAGCGGTCGGTGGCATGTTGTTAAGTATTGCCTTTACCGCGTTTTTAACCGGCATCACTGAGCCCATTGAATATACCTTTATGTTCTTAGCGCCGGTGTTGTACTTTATTCATGCCATTTTAACGGGCGTGTCGTTGGCCGTTGCGGCTGCATTAGATATTCATATGTCTTTTGGCTTCTCGGCGGGATTGATTGATTACGTATTGTTTTTCAATGCGCCTGCGGCGAAAAATGCTTGGATGTTAGTGCCGTTAGGTTTGGCTTTCTCGTTGGCTTATTACAGCTTGTTCATGCTAGCAATCCGCATTTTTAACATTCAAACCCCGGGCCGTGAAGAAGAGCCGATGGCGGTGGCTGATAAAGAAGTGGATAGCTCTGAATTGGCGCATAACTATATCAAAGCGTTAGGCGGCAAAAGCAATTTAACGCAAATAGATGCTTGTATTACCCGCTTGCGTTTAAGCGTAGCGGATAAAGCGATAGTGGACGAAACGCAGTTAAAGGCCTTGGGCGCTAAGGCTGTGGTGCATGTTGGCGAGAAAAACTTACAAGTGATCCTTGGCCCAATGGCAGAAATTATTGCCGGAGAAATGAACGCCATTAATGGCTAAATCATGGCTCATTGCCTTCGTTTTAGTTGAGGGGGATGAGCGGTGAGAGTAGCGGTAACCAAGCGTTGCTCCTTTCCTTTGGTGGCCAAAATTGGCCACCTTTTTTTGTTTAAAATGATATATTAAGCAAAGGTTTAGCTGCAGGTTGTTAAAAATGAAAATACTCGTTATTGAAGATGATGTAACCACCCGCAATTTTGTCACTACCGCTTTGCGCCAAGAAGGGTTTGTGGTGGATGACACGGGGCAGGGGCGCGAGGGGTTAATGATGGCGACTAGCTGTGAATATCAGCTGATTATTCTTGACCGCATGTTGCCAGAGCTTAACGGTATGCAAATATTAGCGGCATTGCGCGCAGCCACTATTACCACGCCTGTAATTATTCTCAGTGCCATGGACAGCATTGAAGATAAGGTGGCTGGGCTCAGTGCAGGCAGTGATGACTACTTAACAAAACCCTTCGCCTTGGCTGAATTGTTAGCCAGAGTGAACAGTATATTGCGTCGCCATAAAGCAAACTCACCACAGCAACATGAACTTATCATTGGGCCGTTGCGGCTCAACCTGCGCAGCCATAAAGTAGACGTAGATGGAGAGTCATTAAAGCTGCAAAACAAAGAATTTATTTTGCTGCACTATTTAATGGACCATGCTGGTGAGGTGGTGTCGCGAATGCGTTTATTTGAAGCGGTATGGGATTATCACTTTGACCCCAAAACCAATGTGATAGATGTACACATCGCCAATTTACGTAAAAAACTCGAAGCCGCGGGGGCAAATGATATGATCGAAACGGTACGCGGGGCGGGATATGTTATTCGCTAATGTTGACAGATTTCCAGTGTATTGGAGCGTCTAATGGCCTCCATCAGCAGTGATGTGTTGTACCGCTCTAGTATTTTGAAATTGCTGCTTTGGTTTGGCGGCGGTTTATTTTTAGTGATGAGTTTGCTGATGCAACAGCTGTATCAAAATTCATTGCAAACCTATCAGCAAAGTTTGGATGATTTATTGCGACAAGAAAGCCAATTATTCAGTCAGTTAGCAGCGGTTGCTGACACCGATTCCATTATAAAAAGTATCGATACCCGTAAACAAAGCAGTTTGTATTATTATCAACTCTATCAAGCTTCACCCCATTATGTTGCAACGCCGATTCCAGATTACCCTGCCATTGCTAATGTAAAGTCGACAGGCCAGAGCCAAGGAATGCGTGCGACCAAGGTGTTGTTAAAAGACGGCACCCCGCTGGTTATAGGGATCAACGACAGTGTTTATCAACAGTTTCAAAACAATTTAAATGTTAGATTTTTGTGGGCTACCTTTGTTCCTTTTATGGGCGTGTTTGCTGCGGCAGTTTGGTTTGCGCTCAATATTTTAACCCGCTTAAACAAAGTGAATCAGAGTATGAATCAGGTGATGTGCGGTGAGCGCGGCGTACGATTAAAGGTGAGTGCTGCCACCGATGAATTTGATTTATTAGCCATTCACTTAAACACCATGTTAGCGCAAATGGAACAAAATGAATCAAGGTTGCGCTCACTCACCGTCGACATTGCCCATGACTTGCGAACACCAATGGCGCGATTAAAGTTGCGTATTGATACTTTATTAGAGCAAGTGAATTTAGCCCCTCAAGTGGCTGATGAGTTGAGCTTTGTGCAACAAGATTTTAATCAGTTATTAGATACCTTTAGCGGCATGATGGAGTTATATAACCTAAGCCAGAGCCGAGCTAACATTGCGCTAGAACCGATTGATCTTAAACCGATTATTTTAGATGTGTTGGATTTTATGGAGCCTTGCGCGAAAGAGAAAAGTCAGTTGCTGAGCTACCGTTGCGATGTAGCATGTTTAGTGTCGGGCAATCGCAATTTGTTGTTTCGTGCTTTGTGTAATTTGATCGACAACGCCATTAAGTACACACCTAGTGGCGGCCAAATTGAAATTGCCTCAGACTGTTTTGGTGTGCTGGTGGCTGA
Source organism: Motilimonas cestriensis (assembly GCF_021295315.1). Classification (GTDB taxonomy): domain Bacteria; phylum Pseudomonadota; class Gammaproteobacteria; order Enterobacterales; family CBDFNC01; genus Motilimonas; species Motilimonas cestriensis. Next base: position 6,358 of record NZ_JAIMJA010000022.1, read on the forward strand.
TAATGGCCCAGGCATTGATGATAAAGACAAAACGCGTGTGCTCGATCAACTGGTGCGTTTAGATCCCAGCCGCAGCAGTTCAGGGTTTGGCCTAGGGTTAGCATTTGTCAACACAGTAGCGCAATTACACGGTGGCCGGATTGTGCTATCAGACAACCAACCCGGCCTGCGCGCGCGTTTGCTATTAAGCCGTGCCGATTGAGCAGGGCCGTGTCGACAATGCTTGTTCTGCAGTCATCAAGGTAACACGCCTGGCAATAGCTTTAAGTGCTATCTGGTGAACCATTTCGTCAACACTGGCGCAGCAATCGGATAAAACGATTGGCTGATATTTTTCTGCCGCTTTCGATAGTGCGGTATGGGTAATGCAATTTTGCGTCATCATGCCGCACAGTAAGATTTGCTCGACACCTAATGCGGTTAGTTGATGCGCTAACTCAGTTTGATCAAAGCTGTCAGCATGGGTTTTAATCACCACAGGGCTAGTTGGCGAAGCGGCCATTAGCTTGGGGTGGATAGCGGCACCTTCGCTGCCTTTATTAAAAAAAGGCGCTTGCTCTGCATCAGCAAGGTGCTGCACAAAGATGACGGCTGCGTTGTTTTGTTTAGCCAGCTTGATCGCGGCGATAATATTGCTTAAGGTTTGCTCGGTATTGGCCAATGGGTATTTACCATTGGGGAAATAATCGTTTTGTATATCTATCACGATAAGGGCTTGTTTCAACATAACTGACCTCTGAATTGTTTAATGTTTAACAAGTATGCCTTGCATAGTATTCGTTATTGAGTGGCATAAATGACATAATCAGGGTCAAAACTGACAGCTTGGGTACAGCCATTATGAATGTAAAACCCATTTCGGTAGCGGTGCTAGATTATCAAGGTTGCCTAACATCGGCGGTGTTTGGTTTAACGGAAGTTTTTACCCTCGCTAATAGAGTGTTACGTGAGCAGGGAATGGCTATTGAGTTTACATCGACTCCTATTAAAGAATCTGCGCTAGCCGCTGTTTTACAAGCTGATAGTGAAATAGAACAGTATCAAGTTGTGATCATCCCGCCTAGCATCGACAGCCAGTATTATTTAGCGCCAGCTGCGGATACTTTATTGTGGTTACAGCGGCAATATCAACAAGGCAGCATTATGGCTTGTGCTTGTGCCGGGGCATTTATGTTAGCCTGTGCTGGGATCACCGATCATCGACCGATTACCACGCACTGGGGCTTAGCTGATTTGTTTGCTCATTACCACCCACACACGCCAGTTCAAGCCGAAAAAATAATTATTAATCATGGTGATATCATTTCAGCAGGTGGCATGATGGCGTGGTTAGACCTCGCGTTTGAAATAGTGGCAACACAAACCCAATTGAGTGTGGTGCGCCAGCTTGGCAAGTTATTGGTGGTAGATACGGGAAGCAGAGAGCAGCGCTATTATGCCCAGTTTACGCCAAGGCTCGACCACGGTGATGAGCTAATTGTGTTGCTACAGCGCCATATCCAAAAACACATAGGTCAACCCCTTTCGTTAACTCTGTTAGCTGATTTAGCAGCCTTAACCCAGCGTACCTTGATCCGCCGATTTAACAAAGCCACCACGTTGAATCCGACTGAGTATATTCAGCGCGTAAGAATACAAAAAACCTGTGAGTGGCTGGAAAGCTCAACGCAGTCATTTGAATGGATTGCCCAGCAAGTAGGTTATGAAGATGCTGGCGCTTGTCGAAAAATATTTATTCGCGTGATGGGGTTAAGCCCCAGCGAGTTTCGCCAACGTTTTAGCAATAAATCGGATAACCGGTAATGAAATCAAAGATGTGCTGCTGCAGGGCAAGATCATGAATGTATATCAAAAAATTTGTGATTACTTATTAGACGAATATTTGCGGCATGGATGTAGCAACTAAGCCATCAGGGATGATTTCACGGCGATTCGTATAATAATCAATCACTCATGCGTTCACCCTGTGTGCTGCTGCGCTGTAAATTAAAGGAAAGCCAATGCAAAAGCATTATTTAAACAAATTGTTCATCATTTTATTAACGTTGTTCGTGTCTGTATCAACTTCGGTAGCCGGTTTATTGGGCCCGTTTTATCGTGCTCGTTTAGCGCCTTATATTGCAACCAGTGCAGAAGCGACTGAAGTCGGGATTATTTGGGGAATATTTATCGGAATGTTTTTTGTACCTATATTGATGGCCTATAACAAGCAAAAAGTCTTCATTGCATATCCTATTAAAAGTGGATTGGTGCTTGTGATAACGGCGCTGGTCAATTATTTTGTGAATCCAATTTTATTTTACTTATCACAAGTGGCTTAGTCTATACCCAAGCAACTTCAAGATGCTTGTTCAGCGAGAGTTTGTTTCCCGTTAGGCAAGGCGCTGATTTAAAATATAGTCATCCTACGTTGAAAATCAGCAATTAAAGCATGACAACCAACACAACTCGCCCTTCGGGAGCCGCTCATTGCATGAGTTGGATATTTCTAGCTAGGCTGTATAACAGATAAGCACCCTTAATCGCCGTGATTTTTTTAGGAATAATTTTATGTTAACCGATAAGTACTTTTGGCTGGCCGCTGTTGTAGGCATTTTCGCTGCAGTGGTATTTCATTTTATCTAATGCACTTTAAGCGCCTTGTTGGTTGTAGGCGCTTTTAACTGGCAACGTTTACAAATCAAGAACTAAGGTCTCACTTTTGCTGTGCGAGACACATGGGCACATCAGGTTTTGCTGCGCTCGCTCTGCGGGCGTTAAGCAATCATCTTGATGGGTCACTTGCCCTGATATCACTTTCACTACACAGCTTTTGCATTGCCCGGTTTTACAGCTATGGGGATGTTCAATTCCGGCTGACAAAATGGCATCTAACATACTCTGCTCTGGGTTTACTTGAATTTGCTGCTGGCTTTTGCTGAGCGTTAACGTGTAGGGCGTTGTTTGATTTGTCGATGGCGCAGTAAATCGCTCAAATTTAACTTGCTCGTCGCTAATGCCTAATGCTTTTGCAGTGGCCGCCACTTCATCAATCAAGCGATTGGGGCCACACACATAAAATATTGCGTCTTTGATCGCGCCTTGTAACACCTCTTTGATATTTAGGCGTTTGCCTTGATCCGATGGATAGCGACTGAGTTGCTCAGGCCATTGTCGGGCTAAGCGCTCTTGAAATGGCATTTCAGTCAGGCTGCGCCCAGCGTAGTGTAAATGAAACTGAGTACCGCGTGATTGTAAAGTTTGCGCCATGGCTTTGATTGGCGTAATGCCGATGCCGCCAGCAATCAGTACTGTTGGGCGTGCGTCACTATGCAGTGGAAAGTAATTTTCTGGCGCAGCGCAGTTGAGCTGTTGGCCTAAATGTAGCACGTTGTGAATAGTGCGTGAGCCGCCTTGGCCATCGGGCTCGTTTAATACCGCAATTTCATAAATGTCACGGCGTTTCGGATTAGAGCAAATAGAGTAATGACGCAGTAATAGCGCACCATTTTTAAGAGTGACCAGTAGTTGCAAATGGGCGCCAGCGTTAATGCTCGGCAGTGGCTCATCATCTCGGTGGCGAAACTCATAAGCGCGCACCCGCGGCGTGAGCTGGCGAATACCTGTGATCACAAGCGGAAGCTCGCCAGTGCCGGTGACGTTGCCTTGGTCGCTGCTGAGTTCACCGTTAGGGCTAGCGTGGGTTGATGATTGTAAAACTTGCTGTTTTAGTCGCTGATTTTCTTCTAGCAATGGTGCCAGTACTGACTCATATTCCAGCTCGGTGTAGCGCGGCGTAATGTGCTGCGGACAATTCCAGTCAAAGCCTTCAATGTGAATTAAAAAACCGCGCTCAACGCGGGCACGATAGTGGGTGACTTCTAATTTGGCCAATAACTCCCAGTTGTTGTCTGCAACCAGCTCAATGCGGCCCATCATCTTGAGTCGGCGGCGGTTGGGGTAATCCATAAAAAACAGCGCTACACGATCGTTATTGCGAAAGTTACCGGTGCTGACGTATTGCCGATTACCACTAAAGTCGGCAAAGCCAAGAGTTGATTGGTCGAGAACCCGCATAAAGCCTTTTGGACCACCGCGATGCTGTAAATATGGCCATAATGTTTCACTGACACTGGCCATATAAAAACTATCACGTTCGGCAATAAAATCCGCTTCGTTTTGGCTTAGCAGATAATTGTAATCTTCACCTTGGTCCATCCCGGCATAACCTTGACGGCTGTTCAGTTCGGTTTGCACCGCACGCACCGTTTCGGTGAAAGCGATTTGCACATATTTATGGGCCATGTTGATATCCTAATGTCAGTGGCGGCAAATACTAAAGCGCAGGAAGCCAACCCTTCCAGACGCTTTAGCGGGTGTAAATTAAGCGGCTGAGTTAAGTGACACTTTAGGAAAATCTATCTCAACACGGCTGGCTTTACCCAAAATGTTGGTTAACACGTTCATGCCAACATGAGTAATAATCTCAACTATTTCAGCGTCATTGTAACCTGCGTTACGCACCGCTAATAGCTCGCTAGTGCTGACTTCACCGTTATGCTCAGCTAAAGCGCGGGCAAATTTAACCGCAACAGCCGCTTTTTCATCTTGACTGCTACCCTCGCGGTTAGCGGCAATTTCTTCAGCTGATAAACCGACTTTACGGCCAATAGCAGTGTGCGCAGATACGCAGTATTCACAGGCATTTTGTTCAGCAAGGCCTAGCGCAATACGCTCTCGGGTAAGTGGGTCTAGGCTACCTTCGCCAGCAATGCCATGTAAGCCTAAAAATGCGCGTAGGGCGGCAGGTGAGTTCGCGAACACTTTTAAAAAGTTTGGCACCATACCCAATTGGCCTTGAATGGCAGTGAATAGTGCTTGTTGCTCTTCGTTTGCTTGTGCATCTGTTACTAAGTTAATACGGCTCATGTTAATCGTCCTGTTTCAAAAAGTATGAAGAAAATGTTTAAGTATTGATGAGTGCTGCTCAACCAATGAAGCTAGTTTGCATTTTTTCACTTGATTAAAGAATCACCGTAAAAGACAATTCATTGTTCCACTAAATGAAATAATCGAGCAGCCAGATGGATCAATTACATTTAATGCGGGTGTATGTCGCTGTGGCTGACTGCCAAGGCTTTGCCGCAGGGGCAAGGCTGTTGAATATGTCACCCCCAGCGGTCACCCGTGCGGTGGCAGCGTTAGAGCAATCCCTTGGCGTTAAGCTGTTGATACGCACCACGCGTAATGTGCGCACCACTGAAGCGGGCGCGCGATATTTAGAGGATGCGCGGCGTATTCTTGAACAAGTCGATCGTGCCAATGAAGCGGCGATAGGGTTAAACAGTGAGCCAAAAGGGCGCTTAAGTGTGACAGCGCCTGTGTTGTTTGGTCAGCAATACGTGATGCCTGGCATTGTGGCTTTTTTAAGTGAATATCCACACACCCAAGTGCATGCCGTGTTTTTAGACCGGGTAGTGAATTTGCTCGAAGAGGGCTTTGATTTAGGCATTCGCATTGGCCATTTACCGGACTCTAACATGCACGCGAAACAAGTAGGCTCGGTGCGCAGTTTGCTGGTGGCCTCGCCCAGTTATTTAGCTGAGCAAGGCAAACCCAATGCACCGGGTGAACTCGATCAGCACCAGTTAATTCACGTCAATGCTGGCAGCATGAGTCATGACTGGCAATTTAATGATAAGCAAAATAAGAAGGTGTTTGTAAGGGTAAACAGCAGGCTCAATGTCACCACCCATCAAGGCGCAATAAATGCTGTCAAGCAAGGCTTTGGCATTACGCGCGTGCTGTCTTACCAAGTGGCCAATGAGCTAGCAACAGGGGAATTAGTTACTTTAATGACGACATTTGAGCCTCCTGCCATGCCCGTGCACATCATTCACCGTGAAGGGCGTATGGCATCAGCCAAGGTACGCTGTTTTATTGAGTTAATGAGTGAGCATTTGCGGAGTCAATTGGAGCATGGTTAGTGATGATTTATCAGGGGTTAAGTTGAAAGTGAGTTGCTATTCTATGGCTATATTGAAAAGCTCCCAATATATAAGCCGACTTAGGCGGTTTTTATATCTTATGAATCGGTTCTTTTTTCGGAGCCACATTAGCAATAAATAGGTTAAACTGTCACTTGTTTAAAAAGATATAAAACAAGCGGCAGTTTAACTCATCTTAAGCGGAGAATATCCTTTCTAATTTGCTGGTATGGGTTCCATAAAAATGCGATTAAAATTACCTGTCAGACTCATCGTTTAAGGCAACCGCCAAGCAAGAAGGCTCATTATAGATGCTTTATAGCCACTTCACGAAAAGCATCTTTAAATACTGTAAGACCTTCGTTGAAGATCTCGTCATCGATGTTTAGTGCGACAAATAATTTATTAATCGTGCTTTCTGCACCGCAGGTCTCGCAAATGAGTCTTCTCTCAAATGCTTTTGCTGATACGGCATCAGCAAAACCTTCACGTTTAGTTTCAATGCCCATCACTAAACCTCGGCCACGAACATTGCAGTTTAAACTGGGAAACTCGTCGCGCAACTCCTCAAGTGCAGTACGCATAATTTTAGACTTGCGGAAAACATCGTGAGTAAGTTGATCGTCTGACCAAAACGCATCAATAAGCTCTTTAGCTGCAACAAAAGCCAGTGAATTACCACGAAATGTCCCCGTGTGTTCACCCGGAGACCAAACATCGACTTTTGGATCCATTAGTAATACAGCCATCGGGTTTCCACCGCCAATAGACTTGGATAAACAGACCATGTCAGGTTTAATACCAGCTTCTTCGAAGCTAAAAAATTTACCTGTACGCCCATTGCCAACTTGGATGTCATCGACGATTAAGAGTATATCGTTGTCTTTACAAAGTGTTGACAGACCTTGCAAAAACTCGGTAGAGGCAACATTAATCCCCCCTTCGCCTTGAACGGTTTCAATAATCACCGCGGCAGGCTTCTCCAAACCAGAACCCTTATCTTCTAAGTAGCGGCGGAACACATGCAAGCTGTCTATATCAGGGCCTAAGAAACCATCAAAGGGCATAAATGAAACAGCGCCGCGACTACCATATGAATCATCACGATAGGACTCATTGCCCGTTGCCGCTAAAGCCCCCATGGTATGTCCATGGTATGCATTGGTGAAGGCTATAATGCCGGGGCGGTTTTTTGCTTGGCGAGCTAATTTCATTGCCGCTTCGGTGCAGTTGGTTCCTGTTGGGCCGGTAAACTGCATCTTGTAGTCTAAGCCACGAGGCTTGAGTATTTTTTCTACAAATGTTTCCATGAATGCTTGCTTTGCAACGGTTGCTTTATCTAAGCCATGGGCAATGCGACGGTCTTGCAAGTATTTAATTTGTGCCTCTACGGCAACTTCTGGATTGTGCCCATAATTAAGGGTACCGGCACCGGCGAAAAAATCTATGTATCGAGTGCCATCCTCGCCGAATATTTCTGCCCCAACTGCTTTATCAAACACAGTTGGAAAAGATCGAATGTAGCCACGTACTTCTGACTCGTAATCGTTAAATATGTCCACTTTTAGCCTTTTAAGTTAAGAGGTTAGGGGGGACTTACGCTATAGGTCTTTATCCGGATCACTCTCTTGCTCTACTTTAGCTAACCATAGCTAATTTACACAGCTTTATTTTACTAACCTCAGTTTTACTTAAGTCTATCGCGGCCAGATAAAGTATGCTTTACGGCAAAATTGCGTTTTCAGGGATGAAAACGCAAAGCGTATAGGGATATATTCACCGCGTTTTTGCAGGAAAGCATACAATTTCGCTTATCCAAAATTCGGGTTTATTGGATTAGACTGGCTCTGCTTATTACACGGATCCAGCCCCCGCATTAGTTTAAACATAGCTATTATTGATTGCCCAACGCTCCATCTGCGCCTGACCAACTCCAGTCAGGGTAAGTCGTGCCATTGACCGTTGCATTGAACCCAGAGATAAGTGCATTAGGGTGAGATTGGCTGGTCCAGTTATTTAAACTTGAACTGACTATCTCGAAAATATAGTTGTTAGTGTAAAAGCTATACGGGCCTGTAACTGTGGAGTTTTCGTAAGCCGCAAACATGGTTCTGCCGCCTAAGGTAAGAGTGTCAACTTGGCTGTTGAGCACTTCTGCGCTGGATTGGCCATACAAGGCAAGGTTAGATATCGATACTCCGTCATTACTTTCTAAATGGCCATTACCCCACACCTGTATTTGTTCAAATTCACTGGCATTTTTCGCCAAGGTTGCAGATGTGTCACTAATAATCAGTGATAAGAGTTGGTTGCCTTTATCAAATTGAGCATAAGAGTTACCTCTAACCCGAATGTCCACACCTTGCAAATATTCGGCGATCAGGCTGCTATTACCAAGTAGATGGATATGGGGTTTTTGTTGGGTATCGCCTTGGTGAAAACCACTTGTGAGTCTTTCTGCGTAAACTACGCCATTGTGATTAATCGAGAGCATACGGTTATGGTTAGGCAAGTTAAAATGGAGATTAGCTAAAGTAACATTGCTACTGTTCACCGTGATGGCATATTGAGAATTTAAATCATCTGCCATAGTGATCACTGCTTTTTCTCGGCTCGAACTTTGAAGTATTGTTTTAGCCGTTCGGTTTATTTCAATAGGCCCAGAGCATGTTCCTGCGATAACTAATTTGAGCGATTTATGGTGTTTTTTAGCCAGTGCTTTTTGCAGGGCTAGGGGAGATTTTTGGCAGTTTACCTTTATGGTCTTGTATTTCTCACCCTCTGTATTTTCAGCAAAGCTGGCATGACTAAATACCAAAGTAGCAATGCTAGTGAATGCTAATGCGAGAGGTTTTACCTTAAAACATTTCATTTGATTTCCTTTTCATTTGTTTAGGTCCGCCATCATGATGGATGGATTTAAGGCTTTCTGGCTAGAGTGGAGGCTCGGTTTTTTCATGAATTTAAATAGCATTGAGTATTTACAAGGGTTGCAGCTTGATTTTCTGCATTGTTGAAAAATTGAATTTCGTGAAAAATTATTGAAAGATGAATGCTTGTAAGGCTTTGAATTAAATATATAAGTATTTATTTTTTGTGAATTGTTAAGCTTGTTTTTTGGTCATTAGTAGTCAGATTTAATATCTGAGTGAGCGTTTTGAGGCATTTTTGTATAGACAAAAAGCAGTCGTATTTATGTGCGTTATTAACGACCTAAGTCGCAAAGCTTTGCTGAAGAACAAGGGAGGTAAAGTGTAGGGATAAGCAAGAGGGCACCTTAATAATTTAATGTACCCTCGTGATCTGGTTTTTATGATTAAGCTAGGTGAATTAGTTGAACCAATGGTTGAAATTTTGTTGTAGCTTTGCAATATAGCTGCCGCCAATGGGTAACGTTTTATTGCCAATTTGAATCATCAGCTTGCCTTCATTATTCTCAAAAACACCTTCTACTTTTTGCGCACTGACGAGGTATGAACGATGAATTTGGACTAAAAATTCATCGTCATAGTAGCGTTTAAGCTGCTTCAATCGTGTATAAATGTACTCTGGTTTATCTTGATTATGGAGATATAAGCCGGTGTATCCTTTTTCAGCTTGGATATAAAGTAATCTATTTTTGTTACTGCTGATTTTATGCAGTTCGGAAAGTAATGTAGGATCATTGGTCACTTGTTGGAGGTGAGAGCTTAAGTGATCCATCATTTGTTGCAGCTGAGCGGTAATGGACTGGTCTTCTAAGGTTAAATTGTATTTTTGTTGTTGCTGTTCTAATTCTTTCTTTAGTTCAGTAATGTCTTCGTTGGAGATCGTCGGTAAGGATGCTTGTTGTAGTTGTAAATGCAATAACTCTTTGGCCATCTCTTGCTGTTGCTGGTTGTGATTAATCGCGCGTCGATACCAGTAAAACCCCAAAAAACCGGCACTTAATAGCAATAGCAAAGTGAGTGAAATTAACTTTAAATTTATCTGGTGGGTATCGATAGCAGGCAGTTTATTGGTGTTAAGCAAATTAGCCGCTTGTGTAACTAAGCTAACATCTGCACCTAAGTCTTGAATGCTCATGCCAGCAAGCTGATAGTGGTTAATGTAAGCAACTTTTTCTTTCAGCGAGCGAGTGCTTTCAAAACTAATAAAATGTCCTGTCTGCATATTGAAAAGGTATGATGCTTTGGCTTGATCATCCCAGTAAGACTGATAATTTTCAGCAAAATAAAGATCTTGAATACTTTGCTGGCTGTATAAGCCAGTATTAGGCTGCCCCTTTGGCGTATAGTCACCTTTAGGGATCGACTCTGATGGCTGGAAAAGCCCTTGATTGTTGTTTTTAACGCCAAGCCAGCCATGACCAAAAGCAGGAATGCTGACAATGAGTTTATCACTGGGTACCTGTTGGTTTAATAGGTGTTGAACCGCTTCATCAAGACTGCCGGTAAAAATGGCAGGGTTGTCTTTTGGCGTGAACAAAGGCGACGAATGCCCGCTTTTATTTTGCCAGTGCCCAGCTAGATCTAACGATAGAATCTCAATAACATCAACATATTGGCTTATTTGTTTGATGGGGAGATAAATGAGGTCGTCCGTTAAAACAGAAACCGTCATAAATAAAGGCATGTTAGGGTAGGTTTGCCTGATCCGCATAATCAAGTTTAATAAATTGTCTCCATCAGAATCACGATTACCCACTGTTTTTTCACGGCTGACACCGGGGTAGCGCCAATCAATAGTAATACCATCGAAGATCCCTTCCGCTAACAAGGCTCCTATGTTGTCAATAAACTGTTGAGATAGCTTTTCATTTGACGTAATAAGAGGATAGTTTTGCGATAATGCCCAACCACCAATACTTGCTAGTAATGTCAAGCTTGGCTTACGCTGTTTAAGTGTACGTAATGCAGTTAAGTGTTTGAGTTCTTGCTTTGGTAGCAGTACATCAATACTTGCGGTTTCAGTAAGGTTGAGATGGTTATAAACCAAATGAGTAAGGGGCTCAATTTCCAACTCATTAATTTGGCCATTCCAACCAAAAAACTGTCCAACGAGCAGCTTTTCTGATGCAAAAGCGGTATGGGGGAGCAGTATGATGAGAAATATTGTTAACAATTTACGCATCGGAAAATTATAAGCTTTTGAGATTAGATGTAAATGAAATGTTATGAAGTTAGAGTGAGTAATAGCTACAAGTCAACAGTTTTGTTTGTTATCTAAGCTAAAAGCGCCTGTCTCGTTCTTTCAGTCAAATGTTAAGAACTGAGCTTTGATCTTGGTAATTACTGAGATGGTAAAAAAAGCGTCATCAGATTTAAACTGACTAGACTAAACAGTAAGAGCCTGTAGGTGAGTAAATTAATGAACAAGTATTTAGCATCATTTTTACTGCTGGTAAGCCTACCTATTTACAGTAGGGTGATGGTTGAAGTTGGCTTACCTGATACTCAGCAACCGCCATTTTTCATTGATGCTTCTCAAGGGCTAGCGTTAGATATCACTCATGCGCTTAATGACATTCAGCAAGATTATTTGTTTGTGAGTAAGCTTTACCCAATAAAAAGACTGCACAGTAAAGTTCAAGGAAAAAGCCTGCATATCGTCGCTCTTCAAGATGAGATTTGGTTCCCAGGCTTGTCTTTACGATCAAGTGCCTGTGTACTGTATGAATCTAAAGAGCGCTTTATTGCCTTAAAAACTAAAGCCAAAGATCAAACCTACTTTGATAGCATTACAACTAAAAAAATCCTAGCAGTGGCGGGATTCCACTACAATTTTGCCAATAACATTAATGATGAGGAGTGGCTAAAAGGGCAGTTTGATATCGCCTTTTCAAGCAACCAGTATGTTGTAATACAAGGTATTTTAAGAGGAAGAGGGGATATTGGCATCACCTCTAGCGCAAGTTTAGCCTATTTAGCTGTGACCAATCCTCAAGCCTATAACAAGCTGCTTATTTCAGAGCGAGTAGATCGCCATAACCAGAGACGTTACCTGTTATTTCAAAACTCACCAATTGATAGTGACAAACTTGACCAACTATTAGCCAAGTTATATCGGTCTGGTGTACTGGCAACATTATTCAGTAAATATGGCCTTCCTACCCCCAATTGTGCATTAGATGCGCCCAGAGCTTCCGCTGATTACGTTGGTAACCCATCAAAGCAAGGTACATAGCCTGTGTTTTTAAGCCAACTTGCACTGTTAGATACAAATATTTTCGCGGTTGGCGAAATGGGAACCGGACTATCCAAGCTGCCAGCGGGTACAACCACGCAATTTATGTTTTTTATATATGTGGGTAATGCAGATCCACAATTTTGACAAAAGCTTTTTCTATGTAATGAGTTAGGATATTGATAGATCTTGACATTAGACTCTCCCTGCAACCAAGTTAACGAGCTGTCGGTTGCAAACAAATTAGCGGCATGTGCAGAGCCCGTACCTTTTTGACATCGAGTGCAATGACATAAGAAAAATGACTGAAAGTCACCTGAAAGCGTATATTTAGTGCTACCGCAAAGACATGAACCAAAATGTTGATTATTCATCAAACCCCCTTATTGTTGGTATATAACGCAACTCGAATGATGGATAAGCTAATAGTCTATACCCAATCAACTTGAAGGTGCATGTTTCAGAGCTCCGCCGTATTTTCAATACTAGGACGCTAATGCAGGAATGTAGACACCTTTAAATGAGCGTAACAGCGTAGTGGAAAAGGGCGAAGCCCTCAAAGTGCAGTTACATGCGTTTATGCTACGTGATTTTTGATAAGGGCAAGGTATTACCTGCAATCAATTCAATGTCTTGCCAAAGTGCGTGTAAAATCTTGCTGAAATCAAGCATCTCTAGGTTGCTTAGGTATAGAGCATCAACCCTACCTACAATTTACTTGGGGTAATACTGGCGATTGAACGAAATTCTCTTGTCATATGAGCTTGATCACTAAAGCCAAATTGCTGCGAAACATCAACTAACGTGACTGCTTTATGTTCACGCAAATAGTTAATGGTTTTTTGGACTCGTAAAATGCGCTGGTACTGTTTCGGTGATATTTCCAGCCAACGTTTAAACAGGCGCTCAATTTGTCTTTGGCTCAAGGAAACCTGACTATCTAAGTCTGCTAATGTTGCATCAAGAGCAATATGTTTTAAAGCGAGTTGCAATGATTCAGGAATGACTTGCTTAAGCGCCATGTGCTCTCTCGCCCAGCAGCAAAGAGTGTCGATTCGGCTTTGGTTATTATTTATAAGCTGTAAGTCTGAATAAAGCGCTTTAAGGTCGTCAAAATAGTCAATATTCGCAGTTAGTGGTGTTGGATGATCGAAATGCTGACCTAAGACGCCATAGCCAATGGCAGGATGAAAACGTAAACCTGCCAGTTGTGTGCCGGGGAAAAGACTAATTTGCTCGGAGACCTTGCTGACAGGTTGAAAAATAACGCCTGGTGGCAGCAATTTGCTTCCTATCTTGATGTCTCCGGCAAGGTGGAAAAGTATGCCACTGCTGGCATCGGTATACAGAGACTTTGTTATTGGTTCAGATTGCAATTCAGAGACAGAGGCTGACCATATGCCTTGTAATAATGCGGATAGCTGTCCCGTGGGGTGAGACAGCTCAAAATTTAACGATACATTGGGGGGGTTATTGTGGCTTATAGCTGCCTACCTCTGGCTTGAACGTTTTAACGATTCTATTCCAACTATTGATTGCATTGATAGCAATGGTTAAATCAACTAACCCTTGTTCACCTAACGTCTCAACCGCATTGCTATAAATCTTATCGTCTACCGGCTTACCAAAGGTTAAATGCTCTGCTAGCTCGAGCGAAACAAGTTCAATATGAGTATACAATGGCATATCACGCCATGCATTTAAACCGATAATACGCTCTGAAGTTTCTCCTTGAGCCATTGCGTCTTTACTGTGCATGTCAATACAAAAAGCGCACTGATTAATCTGTGATATTCGCAATTTTACTAACTCCCACACCGCTAGTGTAACTGTATCTGAGGTGCTGAACTGCTCTCGTAGATAGCTTTCTTGCGCCATCAAAATTTGCATCGCTTTGGTCGCTAAGCCCATGTAATTTGCACGTGAAGCCATTGTTTTCTCTCCTTAATGATGGTGAAGCTATACAATAGCTTTTTGCGCAATACTAGGTATTGAATATTTCCGACATAAGGTAGGTTAATGTTCGAACCTAATTACCAGTATCTTTTTTATATAAAAAAATACCATTGACTATGTAACTTATTAACTTTTCGGGTTATTCCCACCAAAAACATAAACATGATCAGCCAACCCATGGCGCCGCCGCTGTAGCCGTCACTGTGTTCTATTTTCGCGACTTTTTCTTCTTTTACTCGGGTTTTAAAGCGCGCGAGTTCAGCGTCTAGGTTTTTAGTCATGTCTGCAACGGCTAAGCTAAAGCCTTCACGTGATTTGTCATTAAGGGTATCGTCAACGCCAATGGCGGTACTTAAACGCTCTATTTGGCTTACACCTGGTGCGCGAAACAGCATTTTTTGGCTGTTAATATCAAATACAGCGGTATCGACAAAGGTTTGCACTGAGTTTTGATTGCCGGGGATCATATACATGCCAACAATGGTCCAATAAAGTAGGGCGGCGTTGTTTTCCAGTGATTGCGTCACTTGGTCGTAAGAGACCAGTGCAATGACGTCGATATCATATAGTCGTCCCACTTGTGAAAGGGTGGTAAAGCCTTGGCCACCTTGCAGATAAGTACTTGGGATCACTTCAATGTGGTCAATATATTCATAACCTGCAAATGATGATTTAACTGTATTGAGCAATGCTATTTGGTCTTTTTCATGAATGGGGTTACGGCTATAGCCCGTTGGTGGCACAAAGGCGATGCCCACCTTGACCGGTAACGTGAGCACGGGGATTTCGGGCTGGTGCTGAGTGCGGCTTTCGGGGTCGGGGTATAAAAAGTCAACCAAGCTACTTGAAATGGTATTTTTACCTACATTATTACTAACAAAGCTACTGCACGCAGCGAGGCCAAATACGCTGATGAGTATTACAAACAGTTTAGTTTTCATTTTTCTTACTAACCTTAACACTATCAATAACAGGTTATTATTAAATGGTAAGTGCACTTAGATAGCAAGTGTGGTTTTACTCCCCCGGGAAAACGGGGGAGCTGAGGATTACTTAATTTAACGTCGCCATTACTGATACAAGTTTATCGAGTAATTCAGGAGAAGTAAGTTGCTGTGCTTCAAGGTCGAAGTTGTCGTAAAAGCTCGGAATGGATAGGCTCCCTTTAACATCGGCAGCAAAATAGGGCGCTGATGTAGTGGCCGCATTAAGCACTGACTGCGCGCCGCCTGGGCCTGGTGAAGTGGCGAGCATGATCACCGGCTTACCTTGAAACACTTTCATGTTAATGCGTGAAGTCCAATCAAATAAATTCTTATAAGCGGCGGTATAGGAGCCGTTGTGCTCAGCAAATGAAATAACGATGGCGTCTGCCGCGCCGATTTTTTTGAAGAATTGCTGGGCGGCTAATGGAATACCGGTCTCATTTTCACGGTCGCTACTGTAAATCGCCATTTCGTAATCGTTAATGTCTAGCAGTTCTACTTCAGCATCTTTAACCAAAGAGGCGGCATAACTAGCCAATTGTTTATTGATAGACTGTTTTGAACTGCTTGCGGCAAAGGCTAATACTTTCATGATATTGCTCCTAAATGTGATGACGTTATTGTATGTTCTGCGCAGCGTCACAAAATGGTGTCAACTGTCTTGAACTGATGAAACTCATTCTATATCTGTTACTCTCATTGATTAATACGGTAAAAGTGGACGAACTGTTTCCATATGACTGGTAATAAGCTGTTTGAAGGCATTGAAATATTTGTGCAAGTTGTAAAGAGCCAAGGTTTTAGCGCGGCGGCAGAGCAATTGGGCCATTCCAGCTCCCACGTGAGTAAGGAAATTACTAAGCTGGAAACGCGTTTGGGGGTTCGCTTATTAAATAGAACCACACGCTCAATCGCCTTGACACCCGAAGGGGAAGCGTATTATCAGTATTGTACTCAGCTGTTGCAGGATGCTGAGTCCGCCATCGCCGCCATTACACAAAACAGTATTGACCCTAAAGGTACGCTCAAGGTCAGTTGCCCGATAGGTTTTAGCGCTCATTATCTGCAACCCATTTTGGCTCAGTTTTTGGACCTTTACCCCAATGTACGCCTGGATTTGGATTTAAGTGATAAGCATATTGATGTGATTGCTGATGGTTACGATTTAGCGATCCGCGCCACACCACAATTGGCAGAGTCGAGCTTGATTTGTAAGCGTATTTTTAAAACTAAGGCTTACGTCATCGCATCGAAAGGTTACCTCGAAAAACAAGGCCGTCCCTATCACCCTAGAGAATTAAATAAACACCATTGTATTTGCTATAGCAATTTAAAAAATCCAACGCGCTGGGAGTTCAGTTCGCAATCCGGGGAGCATTTTAGTGTCGATGTAAAAGAAAAAATGCGCTGCAACAATGGTCAAGCCGAGTTAGACATGGTGCTAGCCGACCAGGGCATTTGTCGTTTACCGGGCTTTTATTTAGATTCCGCCTTTGCTAATGAACAAATTGAAGCGTTGTTCCCTGAATTTATTCAACCGGAAGTGAATGTCTATGCGGTTTATCCCAGCCGCAAACACTTGTCACCTAAAGTGCGTTGTTTTATCGATTTGTTGAGTGAAGCGCTAACGGAAAATTAAAAGCGACCGCTTTGACGAAGGTGTCAAAGCGGGTCCGTGTTTGCTACTTATCTATCTAACCCGAATCTTGGATAAGCGAATATAGTATGTTTTTCTGCAAAAACGCTGTGAATATGTCCCTATAAGCTTTGCGTTTTCATCCCTGAAAACGAAATTTTGCCGTAAAACATACTTTATTTTGCTGTATTAGGCTTAAACAGAACTGAGGTTATCTATTGATTCATAGTGGGCTAAAAACGCCAAGCAATCTTGCTGAAATAAAGGCAATGCCGAGCTGATTTTTTCATGGCTCCAATCCCACCAAGCTAGTTTATCTAAGCGCGGGCCTATATCTGCTTGTTCAAAGCGTGGCCGCAGCACCTTGGCGGGGTTGCCAACCACAATGTGCCACGCCGGCACGTCTTTAGTCACTATGCTGCCTGCGCCAACAATGGCGCCGTTACCTATGGTGATACCCGGCATGATAATGGCGCCGTGACCAATCCATACGTCATGGCCAATATGCACCTTATTTGCAGCGCGCCAATTAAAAATTTCGGGGTCAACGCCGCTTTCTGCCGGGGCTGGCATGGCGTATTTTTGTGGCCGGTAGGTGAAGTGGTGTAAGGTGGGGCGCCACCAAGGATGATTGCTGGGGTTAACCCTGACGTTTGACGCAATAGAGACAAATTTACCCACTTCACATAGGGCTAAGTCAACGTCGTTTTGGGCATAGCTGTAATCGCCAAATTGTACATTATCTAAAAGGCTACGAGCGCCAATTTCGGTCCAAACGCCTAGGGTGCAATTGTGAATTGATGCGCTGTCATGGACACTTGGCGCATTGGAAAGTGATTGCCCTTGATTTACTTTTACGCTTGGTTCAACTTTGCTATTCATCTTTATCATACTCTTGGATTTAGTTAAAAGTTAACGCCATGTCATCATGTCCAACGCTGACATTATCGGGTAGGGGGTCTGTCGCGCTTAGTAGATACAAATCTAGCTCATGGCTAATATGAGTCAGTAGCCAATGGCAGTGTGGTAGCTGCTTGGCTAAGGCTAATACTTGGCGCAAATTGTTATGGTTGCTGTTTTCAACCAAAGGCGAGTAATTGCAATCGATGACAATGTGGCTGGGGGACTTATCCAGCAGTATTTGCCAAGTCTCGTCTGGAATGCCCACCGTGTCGGTTAAATAGGCCAAGCAATGGTTTTGGTATTCAAATAAATAGCCATGGCAAGGTTTTGAATGCTGCATATTCAGTGGCGTGATGGCGAGCTTGTCTAAGCCATCAACATGAAAGGTTTGGCCGTGTTGATTCGGCGCTTGAAATGCGAGCAGGCCCGGGTGTTTATATAAATCATCGCAGCCATTCGGGTCGTTAGGGTGATAAACCGCAATGTTGGGCGCTAAGCCCCAACGTAGCTCAAACAGGGCTTGTACGTGATCCATGTGATAATGGGTTAGCAAGATAGCGTTAATGGTACCAGCGGGGAAACGCTGCATCAGCCGTGGATAATTCGCATCCAATAACAAGGTTTTACCCTCAACCTCAAGTAAACCGGAGCACAGCTTACGCGCCAAATTAGGCTCGGTAAGGGCATTGAGACAAGCCTGACACTCACAGCCATAAACTGGCGCGCCTTGCACACTGCCGGTGCCTAATAAGGTAAATTTCATCGTATACAGAACTCCTGTTGCTGCTGGTTTGATAAACTTTGCTCAGTGGTTTGGCTTTGGATATAGGCCATTAACCGCGCAGTGGTCTCGGTTAGACTGTGATTATTGTCTAAGCGCCAACAGTCCAGTGGTAAGCTGCTTTGGTAATGCTGGTTGCGGGTTAGCCTTGCCATTATCTCGGCTTCAGACTCACGCCCGCGCTGGCGTAACCGCTCGGCTAATACGTCAGCAGATACCTCTAACGCGATCATCCGCAGGCGATCGCCAAACAGTTGCCTTGCCAATGAAATATGTGCACGTGAGCCATTAAACAATACCGAAACGCCATTATTGAGTTGACGGTTAACTTCATTGCCGACGCCGTATTGGTAGCCATTGGCTTGCCATTGCATGGCAAATAACCCTTGTTGCTTTTGTTCACTGAACTCGGTTGACGATAAGGCAATGTGATCTTCGGCCGTGCTATCTGGGGCCCGGGTAATATACCGGGGCGCAATATACAAAGAGCAGCTTAAAGGTTGCTTGCGCAACGCATTGATTAAGCTGTCTTTGCCAGCCCCAGAGGGGCCGACCAGATAGAATAGTTTGGCACTGTGGTTAGCGCTTGCACTATTGTTTGCGCTGAGGCTAGTTGTGTGCATTAAAACACCCGTTCGCCTGTGCGCCATACTTGCATTACTCGTAGGCGATCCTCATTAGGCATTGCCAGCACTAAATCTGCCCGCTTACCTTCTTCGATGCAGCCGCGATCGTCCATTGCCAATGCTTTCGCTGGCGTTTTGCTCACCATTTGAATGGCTTGGCAAAGGTCGTATTGATTATTGCTATCCAGTGCCACTTGATAGGCGGCATCGAGCATGCTGGCAGGATAGTAATCCGACGATAAAATATCCAATACGCCTTCACTGGCCAAGGTTGCTGCAGCCACGTTACCAGAGTGAGACCCGCCGCGCACAATGTTCGGTGCGCCCATCATTACCTGTAAGCCAGCCGCATGAGAAGCTTTAGCGGCGGCCACTGTGGTGGGAAATTCGGCAATACAACAGCCCAAATCCGCAGACTCTTGAGCGTGTGCAACGGTCGCATCATCGTGGCTGGCTAGGGCAAAGCCATGGCGGCGAGCTGAAGCGGCAATGGCTTGGCGGTTTTTATCTGACCATAGCAGTGAAGCTTGGGTTTGTTCGGCTTCAAAGGCGGCCATTTCTTGCACATTTAAGCCGTATTTACCCATGTAGTAGGTGCGGTATTTTTCGCTATCAATAAATTGGCGTTGGCCTGGGGTGTGATCCATTAACGACACCATGGCAATCGGGCTTTTGGCTGTGCCTTGTTGGGTAAATTGTGGGGTAAATTTATTGACTAAGGTTTCAAAGGTTTCAAAGGTGTCGGCATTGGGTAGCTCGCAGCGCAAATGCAGTAAATGTTCGGCGCGATTATGGCCCGCTTGCTGGGTACTGACGATGGTACTTAACATGCGATCAAGGTTGGCTAAGCGGGTGCCTTGATCGTTAATGTAGCCAATGGCGACTGCGTCTAGCACCGTGGTAATACCACTGGCAACCATTAAGGCATCGTGGCTGGCCATGGCGGAATGGCCCGGCCAATTCACTTTTGGTCTCGGGGTAAAAAACTTTTCTAAATTATCGGTGTGCAGTTCAATCAGCCCTGGCAGTAGAAAAGCACCTTGTCCATCAATGGCGCAACTTAGGCTACTTTGCGTATCACTTAGGGTGCAAATTTTACCGTCGCGCACTTCTAATGAGCCGGTGATGATTTGATCGGCCAGTACCATTTTTACATTTGTGATGATCATGAAATTATCCTACGCGGTCGCTAATTGATTGAAATTCAGTTTGATTTTGAGATACAGCTAAGTCAGTGCCACTGGACATGTGATGTAAGCGGTCAGCGACTTGGTCACGCACCCAAGTGTCGTGAAAAATGCCAACAATGGCGGCGCCGCGTGCTTTAGCTTGATTGATTAGCATGATGACTTGCTCAGCGTTGTGTTGGTCGAGTGACGCGGTAGGCTCATCGAGCAACAGCAAGGGATAATCAACGGCAAAGCCACGTGCAATATTGACCCGTTGCTGCTCACCCCCTGAAAATGTTGCCGGTGCGAGTTGCCATAAATGTTCGGGCACATTTAATGTATGCAGTAAATGCTGCGCTTTTTCCTTGGCTTGCTCACGAGGTATGCCATTTTCAAGTTGTGGTTGCATCACGATATCAAGGGCTGAAAGTCGGGGTATGACTCGTAAAAACTGACTCACCCAGCCGATAGTTTGTTGGCGCAGTTTGATTATTTGGCGCGGACTGGCTGTTGCCATATCAAGCCAGGTTGACTCAGTTTGATCACTTTGCTGATGAGCTGGCTGGCGGATCAATAGTTCACCTTGGTCAACTTGGTAGTTGCCATATAGGGTGCGCAATAAGCTCGACTTACCTGAGCCAGAGCTGCCATTGAGAACCACACATTCACCGGCATAAATGGCTAAATTTTGCTGTTGCAGCACCGCTAAGCTGGCCGCTCCTTGGTTATGTAAAACGAAGGTTTTGTTAATGTTTTTTGCAACCATGAAAGGTTCCATGAGGTGACTCCTTCTCTTGTGGCTATTGTTGCAACACCGATGACACCAGTAACTGGGTGTAGGCATGTTGTGGATCGTCTAACACGCGGTCGGTTAGACCCGTTTCAACGACTTGACCTTGCTTCATCACCATAATGCGGTGAGCGAGCAAGCGTGCCACTGCGAGATCATGGGTCACTATGACGACGGCTAAATTAAGTTCAGTCACAAGGTTACGGATCAAATCCAGTAATCTCGCTTGTACCGACACATCTAAGCCGCCAGTAGGCTCATCCATAAACACTAATTTAGGATGAGTGACCAGATTACGGGCAATTTGTAAGCGTTGTTGCATGCCGCCTGAGAACGTAATGGGCAGGTCGTCAATGCGATCCGCGCCTATCTCTACGGCCGTTAGCCAGTTCAATGCTTGGCGACGAATGTCGGCGTAATTACGCGCGCCCACTTCCATTAGCCGCTCGCCGATATTACCGCCAGCGGAAATTCGTGGCCGTAAGCCATCCATTGGGTGCTGGTGGACAATGCCAAAATCCGCGCGCATCAGCTGACGTCTTGCCGCTTCTGATATTTGATACAAGCTGGCTGCTGGCATTTGGCTATTGCCTTGATAAATGACTTCGCCTTGCTGTGGCTCAAGTCGACCTGACAAGGTTTTAAGTAAGGTGGTTTTGCCTGAGCCAGATTCACCGACAATGGCCAATACTTCACCGGGAAATAAATTGAGGTTCACGGGTTCAAAGCCTTTACCGGGCGCGTAAAGTTTACTTAGTCCTTCGGCGCGCAGTAATGGCGCCTCGGCTGGGTCGTTGAATTGCGCGGGTAATGCTTGGGCTAAATTATCCATGAAGCGCCTCCTCAGCTGCGTTTTTTGCCAGTTGCCCTTGGCAATAATCGGTGTCAGAGCAAACAAACATACGCTGACCTTGGTCGTCGATGAGCACTTCATCTAAAAAGCTCGTTTCACTGCCACATAAACTACAGGGTGCTTGCCATTGCTGAATGCTAAAGGGATGGTCCTCAAAATCGAGGCTCGCCACATCGGTATAGGGTGGAATGCAATAGATGCGTTTTTCACGACCGGCACCAAACAGCATTAATGCATTTGATTGATGCATTTTTGGGTTATCAAATTTAGGGATCGGTGAGGGATCCATTAAATAGCGGCCATGCACCATCACGGGGTAGGCATAGCTAGTGGCGATGTAGCCGTATTTGACGATGTCTTCGTAAAGCTTCACTTGCATCGAGCCATACTCGCCCAGCGAGTGCATTTTTTTGGTTTCGGTTTCTCTTGGCTCGATAAAGCGCAGCGGCTCAGGGATCGGTACCTGAAACACTAATATTTGGTCGTTACGCAGTGGTTGCTCAGGAATGCGGTGACGGGTTTGGATCACACTCGCTTTGGCGGTTTCTGTGGTGGTTTCCAAGTGGCATACCTTGGCAAAAAACTGACGAATCGATACTGCATTGGTAGTGTCATCGGCGCCTTGGTCAATCACTTTAAATACGTCATCTTGACCTAAAATAGAGGCACTTAACATGATGCCTCCCGTGCCCCAACCGTAGGGCATGGGCATTTCGCGGCCACCAAACGCGACCTGATAGCCGGGTAGGGCGACGCCTTTTAAAATGGCGCGACGGATCATGCGCTTGGTTTGCTCGTCTAGATAACCAAAGTTATAGTCTTGCTCAGGCTCAGTGGCACTAAAGGTTTGATTAAAGGACTGCATCATTGTGCTCCTGGCTTTGCTTGTGGTGTTTGTCAGCAGAGTCCTCTGCGTGGGCCGGTTGCTGCATTTTTCTAAGTAGCTCTAACTCCGATTGAAAATCAACGTAGTGGGGCAGTTTAAGGTGCGACACAAAACCTGCGGCTTCAACGTTGTCGGCGTGGGCTAAAACAAATTCTTCATCTTGGGCGGGGCCTGCCACCGGCTCGTTGTATTGCTTGGCTTGTAAGGCGCGATCAAGTAGCGCCACGGCCATGGCTTTGCGTTCATTAAAGCCAAACGATAAGCCGTAACCGCGGGTAAAGTGCGGTGGCGCGTCTTCTGGTTTGATAAAACCATTGACCATTTCACATTCAGTTAGCAATACGCTGCCTATCTCGATATTGAAACCGAGCTCTTCGGGGCAAATTTCAATGGGCACTTCGCCGCTGCGAATTTCACCCGCAAACGGGTGATTACGACCATAACCGCGCTGGGTGGAGTAGGCTAATGACAGTAAGTAACCTTCATCGCCACGGCTAAGCTGCTGTAAGCGGGCAGCGCGTGAACAAGGATAACTGATCGCTTGCTCGGTAATGTCAGCGGGGATTTCACCGCTGTCCGATTCAGCTTCGGCAAAGCCTTGTTGCGCTAATAGATCAAATACCTTGCTAAAAGGCGCTGCATTGTTCTCCGCGCTGG
Source organism: Motilimonas cestriensis (assembly GCF_021295315.1). Classification (GTDB taxonomy): domain Bacteria; phylum Pseudomonadota; class Gammaproteobacteria; order Enterobacterales; family CBDFNC01; genus Motilimonas; species Motilimonas cestriensis. The sequence goes on from NZ_JAIMJA010000022.1 coordinate 29,732, forward strand.
CGGATTTAGTTGCTTGTTGAGCGGGTTCGTGATCATTCGTCACGCCTTCTGCTAACAAGCTAAAGTCTAATAAACGATGGCTGTAATCATAAGTCGGACCAAGTTGCTGTCCGCCGGGTAAGTCTTTGTAAATGGCTGAGATACGTCTTTGCACGCGCATTTTCTTACAATCAAGAGGCTGGCAAGTTGTCAACATGGGTAAGGTGGTGCGATATGCACGCAGCAAAAAAATCGCTTCAACCTGATCGCCACTGGCTTGTTTGATAGCCAGCGCGGCCAGTTCACGGTCGTAGATGCCGCCTTCGGTCATCACGCGCTCAACCCCAAGGCTGAGTTGCTGCTCTATTTGCTTAACGCTGAGCTCGGTAATATTGACATCACCACGGCGGCGCTTAGCCTGCAATTGGTGTGCGGCGGCAATGGCTTTCTCACCGCCTTTTACTGCTACATACATGGGATTAACTCCACTTTGGTGGTACGGCTAATGGCTAATAATTGCTGCTGGTGACACAGCAAAATATCAATGCCTAGCGGGTAGGTGTGGCAAGAATTAACCAGATATTCAACTAAGCTCTGGCTTAAGTTACCAAGTTGCACGGTGCGAGAATGCTCAATACCGGGGCCTGTTAATTTAAATTCTGGGCCACAATCAAAACCGTTACTTTGTACTAATAAAGTGGTGCCTGATTCAGGGCTAGTATCGGTGCCACATTTTAGTCTTGCCATGTTGACCCCTTCACTGTGACTGACCACGGCAAAATCGGCATTCACTAAGGCGCTGGGCTTGGTATTGCAATGAAACGTGAGGTTGCGCTGCGCTTGATTGATGGTGGCATCCCCGTCTATTTCTTCTAATCGCGGGCTTAAATACAGCGGCGTATGTTGGTCACATAAGCTCATCAGTATTTGAGTCGCGGATGCACACAGGGGCGCAAAGCCAAGATGCTTGTCTAAGGTAACAATATGACCAGGCTCACTAAGGGCTTTAAGCACTTGGCGAAAGCACGATTGGCTATGCTCTACTGGCTGACTAAAGCCGGGGGCGATAATGCTCATTCGTCTTCTCCTCTGACGACAGTGAAAAAGTCCACCTTAGTGGCGGCTGCTTGGTCACTGGTTTGACGTTGTTGGCGTTGAATAAATTCGGCAAGAGGTTGAATGAGCCCCGCCTGTAAACGTAAGTTGTATTCAGGTTGTTGCAATAATGCATCAGCAATGGCGCCAAGCAGTGCGTGGCGTTTATGGCGGCCTTGTAAATAGCCGTAACCAGTGGTGCCATCTTCTAGTCGCACTGCGGCGCGGGTAATGGTGGTATCAGCAAAGTTAAAACGCTCGCCTGCGCCGCCAATGCGGCCTTGAATGCGGGCAAGACCAATTTCAGGTTGGCGGATCACTTCGCAAGGCGGGTCTAACTCAAGCTGTTGCCAATGTTGTAATAACTGCTCGTACGGTGCATTAGCGATGACGGCGAGCCAATGCTGTCTGGCGCTAATGTTGGTAGTCTCTGTTGGGGTTGAAACGCTCATAATGGATGCTCCAAGCTAAGCTCGACCAGCTCAGCTCTAATGTGTGAAACGGAAAATTCAAATGGCTGATGTTGTTGATCAACATTGATGCTTTGTAAGCGCAGTAGCGGGGTATTGCTGGGCACTTGCAAGCAGGCACTGTCGTTAGCACTGGGTAATTGCGCGCCAATAACCGTGTGCTGACGCTTAAGAGTAATGTGACAATGCTGTTTTAAAAACTGATGCACCGAACCTTCTTGATAGCTGCCTAAGGCGATTTCATGTTCACCTAATTTAAAATGGTGAAACACGAGGCTTACTGGCGTGTCGTCAATAAAGCGCAATGTTTTTAGTTGCACCACTTGGCTAGCAACCGGTATTTGCAGCGCTTCGCTAATGCGTTCACTGGCATGAATTCGACATAAGTTAAGCAATTGGCTAGTCGGCGCCGCGCCAATGTTAAGTAAGTTGTCGGTAAACTTAGCGCCAGCGTGCAGGGGATAGCGCACTGGCTTGCTGAGCACCATTACCCCTTTACCTTGCTGGCGCAGTAACCAACCTTTACCTACTAGCTCGTCAATTGCGCGGCGCAAGGTATGGCGATTAACCTGATAACGCTCGGCTAAGCGTTGCTCGGCAGGAAGGTATTGGCCAGCGTGGTAAGCTTGGCTTATTTCCTGTTCTAAACTCAGTGCGATTTCTTGATAACGTGCCATCTGAATTCTCGATTAATCAGTGTTAGATAAAGAGTTTACGAATACGTTGCGAGCCAAAATCTAACAAACTCACGGTAACAATAATGATCAGCATCACGGCGCACGTTTGCGGAAACATAAAGCCACGAATACTTTCCCATAAAATCACGCCAATCCCGCCAGCTCCGACCATGCCGACCACTGTTGCAGAGCGCACATTGGATTCAAAGCGATACAGTGAAAACGAAATCCACAGTGGTAGCACTTGTGGGATCACGCCATAAACAATCTCTTCAAGCTTGTTTGCGCCCGTTGCTCGTACCCCTTCAACTTGGCCGGGGTCGATGGCTTCAACGGCTTCGGAGTACAATTTTGCCAGTACCCCGGTGGTGTGAATAAATAACGCCATTACACCGGCAAATGGTCCCAGTCCCACAGTGACGACAAACAACATGGCAAAGACCATTTCGTTAATGGCACGCGCCGCGTCCATCAGTCGGCGGGTAGGCTGATAAACCCAAGCTGGCACCATATTTTCAGCGCACATTAAGCCTAGGGGCACAGACAAAATAATAGAAAATAACGTACCCCATAATGCGATATGCAGGGTGATCAGCATTTCTTCGAGATAATAAGAAATGTTTTTAAAGTCAGGTGGAAAAAAGTCGGAAGCAAGCTCGGCCATATTGCCGGCGTCTTTGACTATTTTCATTGGCGCAATTTCTGCCCCTTGCCATGACCAAGATAATACGGCGATAACGAGTGCCCACATGATCAAGGTAAACCAAGACGTACGTGGCGGTGATAAAGGGTCTGCGGCTGCTGCATTCATGATAACTGCCTTACTTGTCTAGATAACTTAAAGTCTAAAAAAGCCGAGCTTACGCTCAGCTTTTGGTTTGGCGACGGACTATTGAGCCATTGCCGTTAGTGCATTTTGTTGACGTGTTAGCTCTGCTAACTCGGCATCGATAACGGCCAATTGGGTGGCTTTTTTCGCTTCATCAATCTCAGTATCGTTTGAGATTTGGATGCGGTTTTTGAATAATACCAATTGACGAATAGGCAGCAGTTGTAGGTCGCTAGAGGCTTTGAAAGGTGCCCATTGCAGCTCTTTAAGAATGGCTAACTCTTTCGCATCGCCCGTGGTGCCGTAGTTCATGAAGAAGTTATAAACCTTGTCTTTGACGTTTTCAGGTAGGTTTTTGCGCCATACGATAGGATCTGAAGGGATTAGCGGTGATTTCCAGATAACTTTCAGCTGAGCAAATTTGTCTGGAGCCGTCTCTTTAAGGCGATCCATGTTTTCAGTGTTGCCTGTCGCCACATCCACTTGCTTAGCTGCAGCGGCCAGTGCGTTAGCTTCGTGGCTTGAGTTCATTGAACGTTTAAATTCTGAAACCGATACATTGTTTTTTGCGAAAACATAGTAAGAAGGCACTAAAAAGCCAGACGTTGAGTTTGGATCGCCGTTACCAAAAATCAGTTCTTGGCGATTTGCTAACACGTCGGCTAGGTTGTTTAATTTGCTATCTTTGTGTGTAACTAGCACGCTCCAGTAACCAGGGTTACCTGTTACATCAACTGTTTGCGCAAAAATTTCACCGCCAGCGCGGTCTACCGCTTCCATCGCTGATTTGTTGCCATACCAAGCCACATCCACTTTGTTAAAGCGCATGCCTTGGATGATGCCTGCATAATCTGGAGCAAAAAAAGCTTTTACCTTATAACCGGTCTTTTGCTCCATCGCTTCTAAAAACGGCTGCCACGAGGTTTTTAGGTTTTGTTGTGATTCAGTCGAAATAATACCGAAGTTGATGGTGTCCATTTGCTCTTCTGCATAGGCGCCAGTTGTTGTCGCAGCACTTGCAATCAAGGTGGTGGCAATAGCCGTTTTTTTGATCAGCTTTAACATGTCTAACACTTCCTTTTTTTGTTTTAATTAGGCTGTTTGAGCCCAGAGTTGTGGTACAGGGGTTTTCGATTTATTGCTTTGTGGTGGTGTTACTTTGGAACCGTAGAGGGCAGCTAGTGTGCCTTCGTCGAGTTGTTCGCTTGGGCCATCAAAAAATACTTCGCCTTTCTTTAGCGCCACTACGCGTGGGCAATAACGAACGGCATAGTCAACTTGGTGTAAGGTCACAACAACTGCGATGCCTTCTTTTTTATTGATGTCGCTGAGAATGTCCATCACGATGCGTGATGACTCTGGGTCTAATGAGGCAATGGGCTCGTCAGCGAGAATGATTTTGGCTTGTTGCATTAAGGCGCGGGCTATGGCGACGCGTTGCTGCTGGCCACCGGATAGGTTTGAAACCCGTTGTGTGGCAAAATCAGCGAGGCCAACGCGTTCAAGGGCGTTCATGGCTTGTTGTTTTTGCGCTAAAGTGAATCGACCGGTTAAACTGCGCCACAGTGGTGTGCTATTTAAGCCGCCAATTAACACGTTTTGCAGCACGCTAAGGCGGGTAACGAGGTTGAATTGCTGAAAGATGTAGCCAGTTTGACAGCGACTGGCGCGAACGGTTTTACAAAACTTACCGTTTTTCTGTACCGGCACACCTAGCACTTCAATATAACCATTACTTGGTTTGTCATTCACGGTCTTGTCGCCGCAAACTAAGCCATTTAGATGGCGTAAAAGGGTCGATTTACCAGAGCCTGACGGTCCTAGAAGGGCAACCATTTCCCCCTGTTCAACACTCAATCCCACATTTTTTAATGCATGATTGTTAGCAAAATGTTTGTTCAGTTGTTGTACTGAGATGACCTGCTTATTCATAACTCAATTCCGTCTCGGGTTTGGTTACAAATTAAGCGTGAAATATGACAATTGGCTTATCTAGATAAGTCAGTTTAGTTAATGTTTTGTGGTAATTTGGTGAAGGTGATGAATTAAGCCAAAACCGAACGTTTTGGCGATAAAAAATATACGTATTACTGAATATCTATTTTCTTTGCCAGTGCGGATGCAAACGCTTGATAGCCCTTGCTATTTAAATGAACAGCGTCGGATTTCATTGTTTTTTGGTCCAGTAAGTCACTTAACACATTTAACTCAGCAACCAATTGGTGGCGCTCGGCTAATTCTTCGTACAAAGGAACGGACGATAAAAAGATTGCCGGTTTGGGTACGCCAACCAAGATAACTTCAGCATGGTATGACTTGATCAGGTTGATCATTTGTTCTAGGTTTCGTTCTAATTCGGACAGGGGCAATTTACGCAGTAAATCGTTACCACCATAACAAAGAATCACTAAATCGGGTGCGGTCTCATTAAGTATGGCTTCTAAACGCGCTAACCCCTGCGCGCTGGTTTCACCTGAAACGCCCTTATTAATGACGGATACACCAAGTTGCTGGCTGAGTATACTTGGATAACTTTCAGTGGGACTGGCGCCGATACCTTGAGTTAAGCTATCACCGAAAGCAACAATCAGGCTATCTTGTGTCAATTTAATTTTTTGGCTGCTATCAGAGCATGCTGTAATAAGACAGCAAAAACCAAGGATTAAAAAGTACCAAACACGCAGTGGTAAAGTTCTCATTTAGGTTTCCGTTTAATTACTCTGTTTTATCATGCAGCCATAATAACGCAGCCTGCTCATCATGAAATGTTTTAATATCTCCTGAAATAAACCAGCTTCCAACCTTAGCAGCCAAGTCTTGCCAATCTTTATGGCCAACAATGGCTATCTTACTAAATTGCGCACCATGTTTTAGGCCAAGCTTAAAATCGTCCCACGCCGCTCTTAGCTCCCAGCCCTGAAATTGGCTGATATCGGCAAGTACTTTTACGTCGGCTTGGGGAACTTGTTTGATTGCCGCCTCTAGCATCGGAGTGATTAACTCATAATCTTGGTGAGTTAATTTACCGGTGGCAGTTAAAGTCATGAATATTTGTTGGTCGATACGATCAATCCCAATGGCTAGACCATGCTTTTGAGTATTTTTGTTGTTCATGTGAACCTCGTTTTATAAATGATGTCATGTAAAGCATAGTGTGCTTTGAGCAATGGGTGTTGTGATGAGGGATTGGTGTATTTGTGATGTTTTTCGCTCGATGCTTTGCTTAGTAACTATACTAAGCAACAATACATAGAGGGAGGTGACGGTGAATAATGACCCAGTGCTCAGTGCGTTTGCGGTGAGACAAGCAGAACACGCATGGGCAAACCAACATGGTGGGCAGACTTGGCCGTTAATGGTGCGCGCTAGCGAAAGCTTTGTGCGTCACTTTTTCCCCTGCTTGCGCCAAGGTGATCGACCTAACCCCTTGCTTGAGGTGGTCATTGTGGTTGGTCGCGGTAATAACGGTGGTGATGGCTATTATATTGGTAAGCTACTATTAGACGCAGGCATAAACGTTTGTCTTGTTGCGCCCCTTGGAGCTCCTAAGATAGGGGTTGATGCCGAGCGTGCGGCGCAAAGTTTTCACCAAGCTGGCGGAGTGGTGTTATCTGAGTTGCCTGCAGTCTTAAATCACACTCGACAATCTATTCCAGAATCTGGTTCAGAAGTGGTGGTTATTGACGCCTTGTTTGGCAGCGGTTTATCAAATCCGTTGAGCGCTGAATGTATCGCCTTGATACAGCATATAAATAGTCAATTTTCGACTATTTATTCGGTTGATGTACCCAGTGGTTTACATGCTGATACGGGCCAAGCCATGCCTGTTGCTGTTAATGCCCGCGCCACTCATAGTTTCATTGCTTGGAAACCCGGTTTGCTCACGGGGGATGGCCCTGCTTATTCTGGTCAATTGTCCCTCGATAACTTAGGTATAGCCTCTAACGGGTCGTGGTTCAGAAATACCGACGTCGCACTGCCTAATCGTTTTGGCAACACCCACAAGAGTAAACATGGTGAGGTTAGAGTCGTCGGTGGCCATCAGAACATGGCTGGTGCCGCGCTAATCGCGACTCAAGCAGCTCTGAATGCCGGAGCAGGTAGAGTGTATTTACACTGCGACCCTCGTTATTTTGCTGCCAGCGTATCGCATAGCCCAGAAATTATGCTGCTCGATCATATCGACTTTCATGATAGACAATCAATCTGGGTAGTCGGTCCCGGTCTAGGGCGTGATTTACACGCCGACCAAGTGATGAAACAATTTATCTGTCCCGATCATCATTTAGCACCGTGGCGCGGCGTGCTTGATGCTGACGCACTCAGATATATCGCTAGAGTGCCCCAATTTAATGCTGGCAATTGTGTGTTGACGCCCCATGAGGGGGAAGCAGCTGATTTATTGGGCTGGTCTATTGATTGCGTGCAACAAGACAGAGCTGCAGCGGCATTGGCTTTAAGTGTAAAGTTTCAAACCGTGGTGGTACTTAAAGGCGCCGGTACATTGGTGTGTGAGGGGGAAAGGCTCATATTTTGTCATACGGGTACGCCAGCCATGGCCACTGCAGGTATGGGGGATTGTTTGGCAGGGGTGATCGGGGCATTAATGGCGCAAGGCTTATCAGCGTTTGATGCAGCTATTTGCGGCGTAAACTGGCATGCCAGCCTAGGTGCAATCCTTGCCAACACGCAGCGAGTGGTGCTCGCAAGTGATATCATTGCTAAGCTTAAATACCAATACAAAGCTTAATTGTGTCCGTTGCACATCAATTGCGCAAAACACAAAAGTAAGCTCCTTATACTGGTGCAGCCTAGGCTATTGCAATTGATAATCCTATATAAATCAATGCTTATTACGTTGGCTTAAATCTTGCTCTATTCCTCAATATAGATAAATACAGCTGCACTATATTTGGGAGAGAACAGATGCAAGATACACTAACCGTGGTTTTAGCTGGTGGGATGGGGTCAAGATTAAGCCCGTTGACCGATGATCGTGCAAAACCCGCTGTGCCATTTGGCGGCAAATACCGGATTATTGATTTTACTCTGACTAACTGTCTGCATTCTGGTTTGCGCCGAATATTAGTGCTGACGCAATACAAGTCGCATTCACTGCAAAAACACTTACGCGATGCTTGGTCGATTTTTAACCCTGAGTTAGGTGAATATATCACCGTGGTCCCGCCGCAAATGCGTAAAGGTGGAAAATGGTACGAAGGCACAGCCGATGCCATTTATCATAACTTGTGGTTGCTTTCACGCAGTGGTGCTAAGTATGTGGTGGTGCTCTCTGGCGATCATATCTACCGAATGGATTACGCGCCGATGCTTGAAGAGCACAAAGCGAATAACGCAGAGTTGACCATTGCCTGTATGGAGGTTGCAAAAGAAGAAGCAAAAGAGTTTGGCGTGATGGCGATAGATAACCAGCAGCGCATCGTGTCATTTGTTGAGAAACCTAGCAATCCACCGGCCATGCCCAACGATCCCGATCGTAGCCTTGCATCAATGGGAGTTTATATTTTTAACATCAGCACGTTAACTCAAGCTTTGATTGAAGATGCAGAGAATCATGATTCTAGCCATGATTTTGGCAAAGATATCATTCCAAAACTGATTGATCGAGAAAGTGTTTATGCTTATCAATTTGGTAATGATAAAGGCAGGGTCGCCAAAGATTGTTACTGGCGTGATGTCGGAACCATAGATTCATTCTATGACGCCAATATGGATTTACTTGAGCCGGTGCCGCCATTGAACTTATATCAATCCGACTGGCCAGTGCGCACTTATGAAGTGCAGTTCCCGCCGGCGCGAACGGTTTCTTCTGATACGGGTAATGAAGGTATTTTTATTAACTCGATCATCGCCAATGGCGTTATTAATTCAGGCGCCTCAGTGCAACGCTCGGTTATTTCAACTAACGTTAGGATCAATGATGGTGCAACCATAGTAGACAGTATTCTATTTGATGGGGTGCGAGTAGGTAAGGGGTGTCAGCTTGCGAATTGTATTATCGACAAGCATGTCGTGATCCCGGCTAATACGCAAATTGGCATTAATAAAGGAGAGGATGCCAAGCGCTTCCACATTTCAGAAAAAGGCGTGGTGGTGGTACCAGAGAGTTATCAGTTTGACTGATATGTACTAGCTCAGACATAATCTGAGCTTCCTCATCTAGGGCTGCGCGAAACACAGCCTTAAGCACTTTGAAAAGGACTCGTCATTTCCTTCTGTGTTCCTTGTTTTACGCGCTGCAAATCACGCGCAGCGCTCGGCGGACTTTATAGCGGTGCCCTTTAGTAACCTGATTCTTCCGGTTTGTCGCAAGTGCATTTTACTCAGAATCAAACGCCTTGAATACATTCAAATGACACACTTCAAATTGTGTAACCTTGTAAAAATGAACTACACTCAAAACTGGTCTCTTCATAGTCAATTTATGATGTTTTGCTATGTGTTTTAGCCACTAAAATTTGAATAAACATAAAGGCATAACGTATGCGAGAAGAGGAAATTACGTCAGAACAGTTGCTCAAACAATTTCAAATTACCGAAGAAGATCTGTCATTAATAAAAGAGTTCGGTCTCCTAGGGAAAGCTGATGTAGCGATACTCATCAAAGACTTTTATATTTGGCTGGAAAACCAGTCTTGGTACGACCAGTACTTTTCGAGTGGCGTTCCAAGTGCTGTTAAAACGTTACAAAGTGATTACTGGAAGCGATTTCTCGAAGGTTGTGTTGACGAACAGTATGTTAAACAACGCGTCACGGTCGGCAACGTACACGCAAGAATAAATTTACCGGTAACGGCCTATTTAGCCGGTATGAATTTCGCCCATTGTTGGTTCTCTACGGTTGCTCAGAAGTCGACAAAAAACCTGACAAAGTGCATCGACTTATTGAACGCAATCAGCAAATTGATTCAACTCGACTGCAATATCGTTATGCATGTCTACTCATTACAAAGCTTGGATACCATTCGAAAACAAGGCGAAATTACAAGTCAGATTGTAAACGAAACAACGCGGGTTATCCGGGCCGCTGCCGAGGGAAACTTCAGTACTGTATACGCCAAACAGGACGATTCCGATGTACTGGAAGCCCCCATTAATCAAATGATCAATAATCTAAAGCAGTTTAATGAGGAGAACCAGAAAGACAAGTGGTTGAAAAATGGAATTGCGGAGTTGTCACTGAACCTAAGGGGCGGTTTATCGATTTCACAAATGGCAGACAATGCCATTGAATTTATTGCCAACTATCTAAATGCCCAAGTTGGGGTCCTGTATGTGACCGAAAAAGGTATTTCTTCCTTAGCGGCCAGCTACGCTTTCATAAAGCGAAAAAACCTCAACACTACATTTAAGCCTGGCGAAGGTATCGTTGGCCAGGCAATGAAAGAAAAAAAGACAATCTTACTCACCGATGTTCCCAGTGATTATATTTCTATTAACAGTGGTTTAGGTGAATCTGCGCCGGGTAACATCATCGTTCAACCACTTGTATACCAAAACGAAGTAAAAGGCGTGATTGAACTGGGTTCATTCACTGGCTTTGAGGAAAGTCATCTTTCCTTCTTAGGCATTGTAAGTGAGTCAATAGCGGTTTCCATAAACTCAGCTCAAGATCAGGAGGTCATGCATCAGCTGCTTATTGAAGCCCAACAAACATCGTCGAAACTGCAATTACAGCAAGATGAATTAGAGTCTGCTAATCAGACTCTAGAAGAACAAGCTCAAGCTTTGAAACAGTCTGAAGAGGAACTTACCCTACAAAGAGACATGTTAGAAGCATCGAATAGTGAACTTAAATCAAAAACAATAGATCTGGAGAAACAAAGATCAGAAGTAGAATTGGCCACAGAAGAATTACAGAAGAAGGCAGATCAATTAGCAACGGCAAGTAAGTACAAGTCTGAATTTCTTGCCAATATGTCGCATGAGCTCAGGACGCCGTTGAACAGCTTACTCCTGCTGTCTGAAACGATGATGATGGATTACCATAAAAATTTAAACGCAGAGCAAATTGAAGATTTAAAAATTATACACAGCGGTGGTAAGTCTCTTTTGAATCTTATTAATGACATTCTGGATTTATCGAAAATTGAAGCTGGTAAAATGACGATATCTCCGGAAAATGTGGATTTGGAGCGTTTGATAACTGGCTTAGAAACTCAATTTAAAGCAATCGCAAAAGAAAAGAATTTAGCCTTTAAAATTAGTATGGGAAACCTCCGAGATGTCACGATTCATACTGACGTCAAGCGGCTAGAGCAAATATTGAGGAATTTTCTCTCTAATGCATTCAAATTTACGGTTGAAGGAGAAATCGAGTTAAGCGTAAACCGATCGTATTTAAACGCGTTAAACGGATTTTGTGTCACATTTTCTGTTAAAGATACTGGTATCGGCATTGATCCAAAAAACCAGTCTTTGATATTTCAAACCTTCCAACAAATTGATGGCTCGACTGCCAGAAACTATTCTGGCACCGGCCTTGGGCTGGCGATATCTAAGGAACTGGCAACGTTACTCGGGGGTTCAATAGACGTTAAAAGCTCAGTCGGTCAAGGTAGTGAGTTCCAGTGCCATTTACCTTGCAAAGTTCAATCCAGCAACCTGATTTCTAAGGCTACTCAAAGTCAACAAGTAAACTCCACCTCTCCCTATAGTGAAAGCAGTGAGGTTCTATCTACGAGTCTAGCTACTGAAAAACAGCCAGATAATCCGTATGTGTTGATTGTTGAGTCTGACCAATCACTCGCGGACGTGATTTCCACCGATATCAAAAAATTAGGGTTCGACACTAAAGTCACACAAACTGGAAATCAGGCTATTTCGTTGATAAATGAAAATTTGCCCAGTGCCGTTGTGCTTGATTTAAACGTGTCGGAAATGGATGGATTAGAATTTCTGGTTGCAATAAAAGCCGCGCCAAAAACGATTTCGCTTCCAATACATATTTTCTCCAGCGGGCCGGGAAAATCCGAAACATTTAAGAAATGCGCTATTGAAATCTTTCAAAACGAAGATGCATCACAGTCTCTACTCCCGACTCTTTCCAGATTTCAAAGTATTCTTAAAAAACGGTTGAAGACAGCCCTTATCGTCAATGACAGCGGCTTTAAAACTGAGGCATTGGAATCGGAACTAAAGGAGAACGGTTTCGAGCTGGTATTAGCTGAAAGTGAATCGAATGCATTGGAAGCTTTAAATAACTCAGCAGCCGATTTCTGCATTTTAAATGTTGGAGAAAGCACTTCAAATGGGGCTAGCGTTCTCGATAATATCGCAAGTGGTAAAATATCAAATTCTCCACCACTTATTCTGTATACCTCCGACGAAAGTCAGACAGAGTACAACAGACTGTCTGAGTTTAGTCAGTATGTCGGGTTAAGCTATGAGTTCGATCCCGATAATCTACCAACAGAAATCGAGAATTTTCTTGTCAGCCATAGCGTACCGAAGGAGCCCCAAAAACAGCCGACTAATCAGACCCCTGCTAGCTCTTCCAATACGGACCTAGCAGGTATAAGTATATTAATTGTTGATGATGATATTCGTAATGTTTATGCCATCAGTAAAATACTGAGAAAGCAAGGGATGAACGTATCATTAGCGGACAACGGTAAACTGGCTATAGTTAAGTTATTGGAAGATAACAATATAGACGTTGTACTTATGGACATAATGATGCCCGTTATGGATGGCTATGAGGCGATGATCGAAATTCGTTCTAAGGTATCAGACAATATTCCGATCATTGCACTTACTGCGAAAGCGATGGCAGCTGATCGCGAAAAGTGCATAGAAGCCGGAGCTAATGATTACATGTCTAAACCCGTAGAAATCCATAATCTGCTGGCAATGTTAAAACTTTGGTGTTTTCGATAGGGGAAACCATGGGCATTTTAGATATACAAAGTTTGAACGACGTTGAGACTATCATAAACATCATTGTAAAAAATAACGGGATAGTATTTTTTACACAGCAGCTTTGTTATGAATAGATTTAAAAGCAGTAACGATTTAATTGTCAGCAAAAATGTTCTAATTATTTTAATAGGAAGCTTAAAGTAAAAGAGGTTTGGTTTTTTGACACCTTGGATCCTGAAGGTTACTGATATTGGAAGCCAGACAATATCGATTATTCAGTATCTAAAATGTATTTTAACCGTATCGAAAGCTCCAGCAACGCGTTCCGTAAAGCAGCCGAATCGTCGCTAATTGTTAATTAAGTATGAGATATTACTATGGCAACTCACTCATCAGCTCACCATGACGCACAGTTAAACGTTCCCCCTAAGATACTTGTTGTCGATGATATTCCTGAAAATCATCGGGCGTTCGGCGCTGTACTAAATCACCTGAATGCACAGATATTCAATGCCAGTTCCGGCAAAGATGCGGTGGCCTTGACGTTGAGGCATCATTTCGCGGTAATTCTACTTGATGTCATGATGCCGGATATGGATGGCTATGAAACGGCCGAAATCATAAGGGTAAATGAAGACAACATGGCCACACCAATCATATTTATAACGGCCTTGGATAGATCTGAAGAATTCGAAAAGAAGGGGTATGAAACTGGCGCAGTAGATTACCTGTTTAAGCCGGTTAGTCCAAATAAACTCGCGGGGAAAATCAGCGTTTTTGTCGAGTTAGAGACACAAAGGATAAAAATTAAACAGAATTTATCGGTCATTGATCAACTCAGAAAACGGAATGAACTGATTCTGAAATCAGTTGGTGAAGGCATTATAGGGCTGAACAAAGTTGGAGAAGTGTCGTTTTCTAATCCTGCGGCACAGGTAATGCTGGAGTATTCAGAACCGGAGCTGGAGAAATTAAATTTTGTCGAGGTTGCCTGCCATTCTAATACCGATAATCTGTTAATTGGATGGGAAGACAGTGAAATTTACAAGTCATGTATGCAGGGAAATAGCTTTCACGCGCACATCGAGGTTTTCTTTAAAAAAAGCAAAATACCTTTTCCAGTCGAGTATCTGGCAACGCCAATCCAGAGCGCAAACACTGACAATGTACTTGGGTTCGTAATTGCGTTTATGGACATTACAGCAAGACAAAAAACGGAGGAGGAGTTAGTCAGGTTGGCTCAAATTGATACATTAACGGGTTTATATAATCGATATTCATTCAGTCGGCAACTGAGCAAAACCATTTCAAACAGTCTCAGACAGAAACAAAGTATTGCTCTTTTATTTATTGATCTCGATAGATTTAAACAGATTAATGACACGTTGGGTCACGAAACGGGTGATCATGTATTGAAGGAATCATCCAAAAGACTATCAGCATGTCTGCGCGATGGCGACACTTTATGCCGTATTGGTGGAGACGAGTTTGCTGTTATTGTCGAGAATATTAGCAGTGGTATAAGTGTTGCACAGATCGCCGATAAAATCCTAGAGGAACTTAAACGGCCTTTTCACCTATTTGGCCACGAAATTCATCTGAGCGCGAGTATTGGGATAGCAGTTTGCCCAATGTCCGCTATTTCTGCCGATCCATTATTACGTTGTGCTGACATGGCCATGTACAAAGCTAAACAAGCAGGGAAAAATGCCTATCAGTTCTTTACGGATGAGATGCAAAATGAAGTGGCTAGTGAACTAGCACTGGAAAATGCCCTTAGGATTGCGGTCAAAAAAAATGAATTTCAATTGTATTTTCAACCTAAAGTCCACGCCAAGACTCACCAAGTATTAGGAACTGAGGCTCTGATAAGATGGGCCAGTCCTTCAGAAGGCTTTCTTTCACCAGATGTGTTTATTCCAAAAGCGGAAGAGATGGGACTTATCCATCCTATTGGTACGTGGGTCCTTGAACAAGGAACGAAGATGCTGAAAGAATGGCAAGACAAAGGGTATGTTAACGAGCGGCACACTATCGCTATTAATTTGTCTATGCGACAGCTTATGCATAAGGATTTAATAGACATAATCAGCAATGTATTAAAGAAATCTAAATTAGCGCCTGAGTGCCTAGAACTTGAAATCACTGAAAGCATTATGATGGTAAATTCGGTTCAAACAATATCAATTTTGAATGCAATTAGTGAGTTAGGGGTTAAGATAGCCATTGATGATTTCGGTACTGGCTACTCATCTTTGAGTTACCTCCGCCTACTTCCAATTCATACCATCAAAGTCGACCGTTCTTTTGTCCAAGTAATTGGTATTGATAATGGGGATGCTATTGTTAAAACCATTATCAGTCTCGGTAATAATTTAGGCCTCACTATTGTAGCGGAGGGCGCAGAATCACCGGAACAAGTTACTTTTTTAACAGAAAACAATGTCGATCTGATTCAGGGTTTTTACTTCAGCAAACCATTACCGCTTGAAGAGTATATAAAGTATCTGAAAGTCGATCGGTAGGCTTGGTGAATTTAGTCCGATAGATAATACAAACTCTCCAACCCGATGCTTTTAGTTGGTCGACGACGACCGTCTGACGAGATAGGAAGCAGAACTCGATTATTCTCCCAGAGCACACTCTTGATTTTGTTGCGCTGTTTATCGGCAGTCTCGCCGCCAACCTTCAAAAATCTGCATACTGCTGCCGATTTTAAGCAATTTGCCAACCGGGTTCGTGAACTAACGGGCGGTATTCCGATTGGCTTTAAGTTAAGTGCTAACCATATCGAAGAAGACATTCAATTTGCATTGGATGCCAGTGCCGACTATATCATTTTAGATGGTCGCGGTGGCGGCACGGGTGCGGCGCCAGCAATGTTTCGCGATCATATTAGTGTGCCGACGATCCCGGCTTTAGCGAGGGCGCGTCGATATTTAGACCAGCAAGGCGCGAGCGGTCGTGTGACGCTCATTATCACGGGTGGTTTACGGGTGCCGATGGATTTTGTCAAAGCCATGGCATTGGGGGCGGATGGGGTGGCCATCGCTAATAGTGCCATGCAATCCATTGGCTGTGTGGCTGCCCGAATTTGTAATACTAATAATTGCCCAGCGGGCATTGCTACGCAAAAAGCAGACTTACGACAAAGGCTGAATGTTGAAACAGCATCAAGCCAACTAAAAAACTTCTTCGATGCCTCAGTGGCCCTAATGCAAGTGATGTCTCGTGCATGCGGCCATGATGCGCTTAGTAAGTTTAACCAACATGATCTGGCTACTTGGGATCGTAACATGTCATTACTGTCGGGTATTAAGTATTCTGGTTTTGAAAAGTGATAAGCTCCCAAAAAATACTAGCCTACGGCAACCGCCTTAGGCTTTCTATTTGAATGTTAGTTTGCTTTGCCCCTCCATTGTGATGAATAAATTAAGTATATGATTTTAATATTTTTATCTCAATAACCACATTTTTATCACGGTTTTGTTCTGATTAAAGCGCGATGATTGCCTTGTAAATTATTTATCAAGGGAATGAGGTATGAAACATAAACTAACGTTGTTAAGTTGTGCTGTATTGTTAGCTGCTTGTGGCGGTGGCGGTGGCGGTGGCGGTAACAGTAACGTGGATATCGCTGCGGCGAGTGCCGATCTGATGTACACCGAAATTACCAGCACGCAAATGAGTTCAGACAATGCCGATATAATGCCTATTATTAATCGCGTTAAAGATTATGACTTAGTGAGCTTGGGTGAGCCTTCTCACAATGGCTCTGTATTGCATTTTATTAAAAGTCGCATTTTAAAAGGGCTGCATCAAGAAGGAAAGCTAGACCTTATTGTATTTGAAGCCGGTTTTTATGATGGGCTGGTGGCTTGGGAGCAATACTTAAAGGGTAAACAACCATTAATAGAAGCTATTACAGGGCCTCATGCAAATTTCATGTATATGCAACGTCACAGTAAAGGCGTATCGCAAATCATTGATTATATTAACGATCTTGACCAAGTTAATGCACCGTTGATTTTGGCTGGGTTTGATTCGAGGATAAATAGTGATCCCGCGTGCGTAGTTAAAGATGGGGAAACCACCAGTATCATGTTACAGGAGCTTGATCGTTATTTAGTTGCTAATAACTTATCAGTAGAAAGTATCATGGACATTTATACTATCGCACCAGTGATGATGTGCTCATGGCACAACCCGGATGTGACCTACAACCATAATCAAGCTTTACATCAACAACTCATGTCTGCCCTAGTCGCCCTTGAAAAGGTACTTGAACAACAAGCTAAACTGGAAGTCATCCCGGAGTATGATCCGACAACACCAAGAAATTTTCGCCAATATGCCAGTTTTTGGCTGCAAGTCGTTAAAGGTATGCAAGGGCACGCCCAAATGCAGGTCAATGATTTAGATTATGCTAAGGCTGATGTTCGCTCTGCAGATAACTTACGTTGGCTTCGAGATGTCTGGTTTAAGACTCGCGGACAGACTGCTATCTGGTCGCACAATATTCATATTACTAAAGTTGAGCACACGGTGCCGCAAGCACTGGTAAAACAGCAACCTGAATTGACTAGTTATGTAATGGGCGTGATAGATAATGGCGGCATGTATGCGCCTTACGTTCCGCAATATGAAACTTGGGCAGAGGATGCATTTGCTATAAGTCGTGATAAAGACACGGTCAACTATTTGCTAGGCTCTGCAGGGATCCCCAATGCGTTCATAGACTTCAATGAAACGAACAGTTCAAACCTGATATTTTCTGGCAAGTTTAAATTAGCTTTTCACGGTGGGGCTGCGCAATATGTTACACCTGCGGAGATCATGGATGGCATGCTCTTTATTCCAGTAGAAGAAGCAACTGTTTCTCGTTACTGAAGTGGGACACAGCGAGGTAAAGCAATAAAGAAGCGCCCAACAGGGCGCCGCTTTGGGTTAAATTAAATGCGTTTTTTATTCAAATTCAACCAGTTTTTTCTCAAAATCGGCATGTTGCGCTTTAACCACTTCGTTAGGCTCAGCAGTGGCTAAACTTACGCCAATAATGGCCAGTGTTGAAAAGATAACCCCAGGAACAATCTCGTATACGTCAAACCAACCACCAGTAAGTTGTTTCCATATCACGATCGTTACCCCGCCAATGATGATCCCTGCCAACGCACCATTACGGTTCATGCGACGCCAGTACAAACTTAACACCAGTGCAGGACCAAATGCCGCGCCAAAACCTGCCCAAGCATAAGAGACTAAACCTAATACTGAACTATCGGGAGACATGGCTAAAGCCAGTGCAATTAAAGAGATAAGGATCACCGCGAAGCGGCCAACTTTAACAATCTCTTCAGTAGACGCATTTTGTTTAACCACTTGTTTGTAAAAGTCTTCAGCCAATGCAGAAGAAGAAACCAGTAATTGTGAATCCGCGGTACTCATGATGGCCGCTAAAATTGCGGCGAGTAAAATGCCTGCAATCACCGGATGGAACATGGCGTTAACCAGTATCATGAATATTTTTTCGCCATCAGCTAGCTCAATGGTGCCTGAATTAACATACACCAAGCCCACTAGTCCCACGAGCATCGCACCAGTCATTGAAAGGGCTGTCCAAATCACCGCAATACGACGTGCCACAACAAGATCTTTGTTAGTGCGGGTGGCTTGGAAACGCGCCAAAATATGCGGTTGACCAAAATAACCTAAGCCCCAAGCTGCCAAAGAGATGATAGCAATGGCACTGAGAGGTTCGCCTTTGACGTCATTCCACAAAGTGAGCAATTCTGGATTGATGGCGGACAAGTCATTGGATAGTTGGCCAAAGCCCCCATCTAATGCAGCAATGGGGACAATAAGTAGTGCTGCTGACATCAACAAGCCTTGCACTAAATCGGTCCAAGATACGGCTAAAAAGCCACCAAACAAGGTATAGGACACCACGCAAGCCGTGCCAATAATGACGGCAATGCTGTAATCTAAACCGAAAACGGTTTCAAACAATTTCCCACCTGCTACTAAGCCTGAACTGGTGTAGAACAAGAAAAACAGCAATATGAAAAAAGCAGAAATGGTTTGAATCAGCTTCGATGTATCATTAAAGCGACGCGAAAAGAAATCGGGCAACGTGATTGAGTCAGTCGTAATACTGTAAGTGCGCAAGCGCTTGGCATTCACCAGCCAGTTAGCCCATGTGCCGAGTAACAGACCACCTGCTAGCCAAAATGCTTCAACACCGGCGGCATAGGCGTAACCGGGTAAGCCCAATAACAGCCAGCCACTCATGTCAGACGCACCAGCAGAGAGCGCGGCAGGCCAAGGGCCTAAACTGCGGCCGCCTAAGAAGTAATCACTTGAGTTTGATGTGCGCATATAGGCTATTGCACCTATGGCTAGCATCATTATCAGGTAGGCGATAAAGGTTGCCGTGATTGCAAAACTATTTTCTATCATTCGATAGTCCTCATTATGGTTAGTTGCTTTCCGTGCCCCAAGAACTCAATTTCAAACAGCTTGGTGTAAACCTCTGTTTTAAAAATCATACTTGGGCATTTACTCAGGCAGTTTAATTACGCCCGAGTAACCAAGAAAACTAGTGGGCAGCGCTACCAAGCTCAAGCAAGGTTGCATTGCCGCCCACCGCGGTTATGTTGATAGTGCGCGTGCGCTCAGTAATAAAGCGTAGCGCCAAGAGTGGATCGTGAGCGAGGGACATCGCTGGCAGATCCGTTTCGGATACTAAGCCGACGATAACACCGTCGCGCTTAGCCAGTTGCAAGTTGAGGCTTAATTCAACCTGTGATGATCCTATGTAACCCGCACTGCGAATATCACAACCTAGTAAAACCGGATAGGCGTCGAAAGCGATAATGTGCAGTAAATGCGCAGGTAATTGAGCTTGCTGCATGGCATTGTTAACAGCGTTATTAAATGTAATATCGTCACTGCATAGCAGTACAGCATTGCCAGCCAACAGGGTAGCACTGAGCATCGCCATCATACTTTGCTGAGCTTGCTGGTAATGGTCGGTATTGTCTAAAATGAGCAGGGCAACACCGCGCCCAGCGGTATATAGCTCATTGGTTTCACCCGTTGGGCCGATTAAGCGATGAGGCTGGGCTAACCATTTTTTACCTTGTTCAAGGTGAAATTGACAAACCTTAGCCAAGGTTGCGTTACCTTGCTGTAAAGCTGCACTAAAAGCCTGTAGTTGCGACAACTTATGGTCAAATGGGGCTAAATTCCATTGCTCCCAAGCTTGCTGGGCATCGGTAAAACGTGTCACGTGATTGATCATGATATTGCTCCTTATGCCTTGGTTGCGCTAATGGTCTGCTCGGTTAATGAGGCTGATGATACCGCCTGCTCAGTGACGTGTTGCTCAGTGAAGCGGTACAAATAATGTGGCCCACCTGCTTTTGGTCCGGTGCCTGATAAGCCTTGTCCACCGAAGGGCTGCACGCCAACCACCGCGCCAACTTGATCGCGGTTGATGTAGCAGTTGCCAACGCGCGCGTGTTGCTCAATCCAGCGGTAGGTGGTTTCGTTACGGCTGTGTATCCCCATGGTTAAACCAAAGCCAGTTTGATTGATCCGTTCAACCACTTGAGCCAGCTCGCTGGCTTTAAAGCGCACTATGTGCAGTATCGGACCGAAATGCTCTTGGGTTAAGCAACTGATATCGTCAATTTCAAAGGCCGTTGGTGGCACAAAGTCGCCTTCAGCGCAGGCCCTACTTAGTGGTAGCTGGGCAACTTTACGCTGGGTTTGGCTCATGTGCTCAATGTGAGTTAGCAGTTTTTGCTTGGCGTTGCTATCAATTACTGGACCAACGTCAGTTTGATGTAAATAGGGCAGGCCAACATTGAGCTCTTCCATGGCTCCTTTGATCAGCGTAATGACGCGCTCAGCAATGTCTTGTTGTATAAATAGTACGCGCAGCGCGGAGCAGCGCTGACCGGCGGAAGCAAATGCACTGCGGATCACATCACGTACCACTTGCTCTGGTAGCGCGGTACTGTCGACGATCATGGCATTTTGGCCACCCGTTTCAGCAATAAATGGCACTGGCTTCGCGGTGCGACTGGCAAGGGTGATATTAATGCGCTGGGCGGTTGGAGTAGAGCCAGTAAATGCCACGCCAGCAATAGCGGGGTGACTAGTAAGGGCATGACCGATATCTGTTCCGCGCCCCGGTAGGTATTGAATGACGCCCGCAGGAAAGCCAGCCTCGGCCATTAAGTCAACAGCGCGCGCGGCAATTAAACTGGTTTGTTCCGCGGGTTTGGCAACCACGGTATTACCCGCTACTAATGCCGCACTGATTTGACCAAGGAAGATAGCCAAAGGGAAGTTCCATGGGCTAATACAAACAAATACCCCGCGACCTTGACGGGTGCTGGTACGGGTAACGCCATCAAAACTTGTTAAGGTTTGCGGTGTTAGCTGCTGAGCTTGTTTGGCGTAGTAACGGCAAAAATCGACGGCTTCGCGCACTTCATCGATACTGTCGTGAATGGTTTTACCGGCTTCTTGATGGCACAGAGCAGTAAACTCTGCCAAATGTTGTTCCAATAAGTCTGCCAGTTTTTCCAACATGGCTGCTTTTTCAGTCACTGGCGTCTGCTGCCAAGCTGGAAAGGCGGCTTCTGCTCCGGTGATGGCGGCGGTCACATGCGCTTGGCTGGCAAAGGCGACGCTACCGACTTGAATGCGACGATCATAAGGAGCGGTAATGGTTTCAATATGAACGTCATTGGCTTGGAATAAGTCATCAAACAGTGCCACACCATTAATGACTGGCCCTGCCGTCCATTGCTTGCTGAGTAAGTGATGGACTTGAGACTCAAATGGCTGAGCTTCACTGATAATATCGACATTGATACCCAGTGAATTGACGCGCTCAGGGAACACTTGTCCGGGTAACGGGATCTGGGTGTTATTGAAGCTGTCATAGCTCATCAGCATATCTACCGGATGTTGCGTTAACGTCTCTATGGGACAGCGCGCATCCACTAAACGGTGAACAAAAGAGCTATTGGCGCCGTTTTCGAGTAATCGGCGCACTAAGTAAGGCAGTAAATCTTTATGGCTACCAACAGGAGCATAAATTCGCACTGATTGCTGATAAGCCGCCATCACGTGGTTATAAAGTGCTTCGCCCATGCCGTGTAAACGCTGAAATTCAAAATCTTTATGCTGGGCCATGACCGCAATAGCGCTGACGGTTTGCGCGTTATGGCTGGCAAATTGTGGAAAAATATTACCGCGTACGGGATCGCTTAACAAAAATCGAGCACAGGCTAAATAGGCTACATCGGTTGCTTCTTTGCGAGTGTAAACGGGGTAGTTGGCATAGCCCGCTTGTTGTGACCATTTTATTTCACTGTCCCAGTATGCTCCTTTGACTAACCGCAACGGGATCAAATCCCCTTGCTCTTTAGCTAACGCGTTAAGCCAAACTAAAGCTGGTAAGGCGCGTTTGGAATAGGCTTGGATAACTAAACCAAATTTACCCCAGCCCTTGACTACATCACTGCGATAAAGTTTTTCAAATAGTTGCAGTGACAGCTCTAACCGATCGGCTTCTTCGGCATCGATGGTGATCGCAACATCACACTCAACGGCGCGGCGCAGTAATTGGCTAAGGGTTTTATAAAGTTCAGTTAATACCCGAGCTTTATTTGCTACTTCATAGCGTGGATGCAGCGCCGACAGTTTTATGGACACCGATGGTGCAGGGCTGGTGTTACTACCGTATTGCTCTTTGCCAACGGCTTCAATGGCGGTTAAATAATCTTGATAGTATTTCTTAGCGTCTGCACTGGTTAACGCTGCCTCTCCAAGCATATCAAATGAGTAGGTGAAGCCTTTGTCGCGCATTGGGCGGCCTTTCTGTTGCGCTTCATCAATGTTGCGGCCACGCACAAATTGATGGCCCATTACTTTCATGGCCTGATGCATGGCTTGTCGGATCACCGGCTCTGACAGTTTGTTAACCAATTTATTAAGTGCTTGAGTGGGACTTTGTGGCGCGGGGCTGCCAAGGCCAATGACTTTGCCTGTTAGCATTAAGCCCCAAGTTGAAGCGTTAACAAAAACCGAGTCTGAATGGGCCAAATGTGATTGCCAATCAGCAACGCTAAGTTTGTCTTTAATCAACGCATCGGCAGTGGTAGAGTCGGGAATACGCATTAAGGCCTCGGCCAAACACATGAGTAAAATGCCTTCTTGGGTGTCTAAGCTGTATTCCAGTAGCAGAGCATCAATCATTTGGATTGCGTTTTTATCGGCGCGAATAGCTTTGATGAGCTGGCTGGTTTTATCGGCGATTTGCGCTTTTTCTGCGGCCGAAGGGGTTGCTAAGGGTAACAGCTCAGTTAGCCATTGGGTTTCATCCACCATATATAATGGCGAAATCAGCGACCAAAGTTGGTCAAGAGGTTGCTCATGAAACGCTGCTTTTAACACATCCGTGGCAGTAAACATGCCTTCTCCTTTGATTTCACTATCGACTCGTTTAATAAACAAGCCGAGAAAATTACAATGGCTGTCAGTGTATTTTGGGTGGCAGAGTATTACTTGTCAAAAACTACGGTGTATTTGTCTGAAAGTACATTGATTAACAAAATTTAAACATAGTCACTAATTTAAAATTAACATTATATTTTGACATTTGTTAGCTAGCTGGGGCTATATTGTTTTTTATACTGCGAAGGAGAGATACCCAAAGCACGTGTAAAGCGATGAGTGAAAGAACTTTGACTTGAAAAACCGACCAGTTCGGATATTTGGCTTAAATTTAAGTGACCTTGGTTAATGAGTTTTTTGGCTAAATTAATACGTTTGTTCAATACGTATTGATGAGGTGTAATCCCCATTTGTTCTTTAAACATGAGATGAAACTGGCTTTCACCTAAGAACACACTGCCCGCTAATTGAGCAATGGAAATTTTATGACTAAGGTGTTGATTTATGTAACGGTCAAGGGTTTCTAAGTCAAAGCGCGACTCTTTTTTCCCAGTTTGAAATGCACTGATGTGGCGTTGTAATAAAGCGATAACGGTATCGTTACAAGCGCGGCTGAGCAATAAGTCATCAGGGTTAGATTGCATTTCTTGCACTAACATTTGGATTAATTTTTGGATTTGCGCATCGAGCTGAAAATAAGTGTCACAATGAGCTAATTGATTGATTTTTTGTAGCATTAAGGGATCGTGCCGTTGTGGTGTCGGCAAGTTTAAAACCAATATATCCGATTGGCAGGCAATGCCGCCAAATGCGTGGTCAGAGCATGCCACTACGACACAACCTTGCCCTGGACCAACGATGTTACCACGGCCAGCCACTTCAAATTCTACTTGTCCTTTAAGGCCAATAACCACTTGTGTGTATTGGTGGTCATGGCAATTTTTATAACTAGGTAGCGTTATAATTTCAGCAGGCCGAGGTAATGGAATAGGGTTAGTTAGTGATTTTGAATCGGGCATAGGCGAACCGTTAGGCATAAATGTTGTAGTGAGTATAACTAAAATACCGACAGGGCACAGTGATAGCGACAAATGTTCTCGACTCAAAGATAAATCAAATACATGATAACGGCTCATGACTATCAAGGAGTAACCAATATGTTGACCAAAGAAAATTTGATTGGCCGTTGGCAACTTATCGCTGCTGAAATGACCATTGCCGATAAAATGACGGATAGCTTTGATCCTAACCGTGAGATGATCAAACATTTTACGGAATCGGGTCATTTTTACTTTTATTCTAAAACTGCCGACCGCGTTCCATTTAGCGCAAGTGTGACCGATGAAGAGCGCTTAGCAGCGAGTAAAACCTTAGATACAGGTGGAGGACGCTTTACTTTAGAGGGCGAAACCTACACCGAGTGGGTTGAATTTTGTAGCTACCCCAATTATGAGGGCAAAGCCATTAGCTTCTCTCTCTCCTTGGACGGCGACACACTGACCCAGCAAGGCCCTTATCCACTGCGTATGCTTGGTTTTGCTGAGCAAGACGGTTACGTTAAGGAAGTGTATAAAAGAATTGAAAAGTAACCGATAATTAGACCTTTATTTAGGCTGAGATGGCGGGGAGGACACTTGTCGTTTGAAATGAGCATGATTGGAATTGCGTTGCTGGTGGTCATCGGCATTTTATTGCACCATCCATCCAAAACCCTAGG
Organism: Motilimonas cestriensis; assembly: GCF_021295315.1. Classification (GTDB taxonomy): domain Bacteria; phylum Pseudomonadota; class Gammaproteobacteria; order Enterobacterales; family CBDFNC01; genus Motilimonas; species Motilimonas cestriensis. Next base: position 54,854 of record NZ_JAIMJA010000022.1, read on the forward strand.
GATCCCTTCGCTATTAATTTTTATGGTAGTGGGCTTAGCTTTTGGTAACGGCGAATTTGACTTTACTTATGACAACATAGTGCTTAGCTCGTTGATTGGCGGCATGGCTTTGAATGTGATTGTATTTGTTGGTGGTCTAAACACGTCAACCAAAAGTATTAGGGTGGCTTGGCGTGAGGGGGGCACTTTGTCGAGTTTAGGGGTGTTGTTCACTACATTAATTTTTGCAGTGATCTTGTATTATCTGCTCGATTTCGATCTCTTAACTTGCTTATTATTTGCTGCAGTGGTTTCTTCAACTGATGCGGCTGCAGTATTTTCAATTCTTCAATCTAAGCAATTAAAGCTAAAAGAAAATACTGATACCGTGTTGGAATTTGAGTCGGCAACTAACGACCCCGTGGCATTGTTAATGGTCATCCTATTAACGGACTTAATTGTGAATAGCACTGGCGTTAGCCCTAGCTTTGCCAGTATTGGTTTAATGTTAACCCAGCAAGTACTGGTCGGGGCGGGATTAGGTTTTGCGCTTGGCAAATCAGCCGTTTGGGTACTGAACAAAATAGAACTAGACGAAGTAGGATTGATCCCTGTTTATATCTTGGCCTGCTTTCTTATTGTTGTTTATAGCAATGAATTGTTGGGGGGCAATGTGCTAGTCGCGGTATATGTGGCTGGGGTCATTGTGGGTAATGAATTATTGCGGGGCCATGAAATCAGTAAACATTTTTATAACAGCCTCTCTTGGTTGGCGCAGTCGTTAATGTTTGTTGTATTAGGATTGCAAATATTCCCGCAAAACCTCGTTGAAGTATTCTGGCTGTCAGTTCTACCTGCAATTTTACTCATATTTGTTGCTAGACCCCTTGCGGTTCAGCTGTGCTATTTGCCTTTTGTTAACGCCAGTTGGAAAAAGCGTATATTTATCTCGGCGATTGGTTTAAAGGGGGCTACTCCGATAGTTTTTGCTCTGATCCCTGCAACCGCAGGCGTACCTGGTGCAATAGAAATGATGCACATGGTGTTTTTTATCGTGTTGTTCTCGGTCTTTATTCAAGGCGGGGCAATTGAACCATTGGCAAGGAAATTGGGTTTAGTCAAACAATAATCAGCTTACTTTCAGACCTGAATAAGGTTTATTAAAGCGCATTCGATGAGCTGTTTACGATATGGCTAAATGGCAATTTATCGCCACTTAGTTTAACTTTTAGCCGGGTTGGCCGATACTCTATGATAGGCTCACAACAGATGGGATAGCACGAGATGGCGATAAATCTTAATGCTAGTAAGAGTTATGACACTCGCGCAAGCACGGCGTTGACTAAGCAGGAAGAGCCGCTGCCAAAAGCTGATCTGCCAACACGTGAACTAGCGGGTGGTTTAGTCGCGCAGGGTGACAAAATTACCCTGTCAGATGAAGCGAAAGAGCGCTACGCCAATCAGCAAAAAGACCATCTTGAGCAACAAAAGCAGCAAGCCCTTGAACAAGCCAAAAATTTACTGCTTAATCGCGGACAAGAAAGCGAGAGCACGAGCGGCTTGTCTCGGGAAGAGCAGTTTCGAGAAGCGCAAATAAAACAAATAAAAGAACAAATTAAAGAAGCGAAATCTGAGCTGCAAAAATTAGCTTATAAACATACCGAAGCGGCGGATAAAAAACGTAGCATGCTGCATATGTCAGTGGTAATGATGACAGGACAGTTACTAGAGCTCATGCGTAAAAAAATTGATGATGCGCCCGGTGAGTAAGTAAGGCTTCGTCTCACTACCCAACGCTTATTGGTCTGAGTAGTGGGACGATAAAAAGGTATTTTACTTACTTATTGCCAACTCAGCATAGCGTCATATTCGCTGCAGTTTGTCACTAAATTAGCAGCATCAGAAATATAAATTTGCTGTGTCTCTGAAACATCATAGGTCAAATACTCAGAGCATTTCGCACTCTGTCCGTTGCCGACAACGACTTTTGTACCCGGCTTAAGAGTGCAACGAACGAGTTTATCTAATGGCGACCATTGGTAGCATATTTCATAATTTGAGCGATAAGCCGATACTTTCCCATTGGGTTTATCAAACGCCCACCATTGGCCAAATTGGCTGTTTGGATTGGTACTATTCCACGCTCTAAATATCACGACTTCAGCAGTCTGACGGCTTTCGTAAACCTGACCTTGGCACAACTTGCCTTGTTCAGGTTCGCCTAATGCACTCTCTAACAGAGCTTGATCTTCAATCGCTTCAAAATTGGCGGCGATATTTGTTGGTAAGGCGACACTTCCTTTACATTCTGTTGGTGGATGAGTGGATGTGCTTTCTTGGCTAGGTGTCAAGCTTGAACATCCGGTTAAACTCATAAACAACAAACTTGGTAATAGGATTCTCATTGCACACTCCGATGCTTTAATTCATTTTTAGCTGATGAAGTTACATCCATTTAGCCATCGATATTGTAGCGTTCAGCAGTCGCGTTCAAGCCCGCGGCTAAACGTTAAACTGCTTGTATTCTCAAACAGTTAATCATACTGATACAACTAACTATAAGCTTCAAGTTTTATTACCGTCGTTCTATTTTGATTGGGTATATACCATGCAGTGACGTGAATGGCACCACAGCGGTTAAATCTGCTAGGATGCACCATGGTAATGATAATAAGTATCGTTAATGGTCTTTTTTGTGGCAAAATACCCGCCGGCACAGCTAATGGTATGTTCAAAATAAATGTCTAATGTAAGCACTATCGGCACAGATCGTCCGCCTTTTTCTCGCATCATTCGAGTGTTGGAATATATCCACCAACACTTGGATCAGCCTCTGTCAGTAGAGCAGATCGCATCAAAAAGTTGTTGGTCTCGTTGGCAGTTACAACGGGTTTTTTTACACGAAACGGGTTTTTCTGTAGCCAACTATGTCCGTGAAATTAAGCTTAGCCGAGCTGCCGAACTATTGGTTGCGACGGAATTACGCGTGATAGACATTGCTTTGGCGCTGGGTTTTGGCTCTGAAATGAGCTTCAGTCGAGCGTTTAAGAATATGTTTGACTTAAGTCCAAGGGCTTATAAAAAAAGGGGGGTGTTAACTGGTCTAAGAAAACCATTAGAAGTGACAAAAGTGCATCACTTACCTAAAGGAGGGAAGAGCTTAACCCAAGTGCGTATTGAAACGCGAGCAGGATTTTACTTCAGTGGCATCGACGTTGAGATCAGTGGGGTATTATCGCCACAGCCTAACTTCCAACAGCGCGTCCCTTTAGTGTGGCAACAATTTCATCATTCATTGGCAGATGTGAAAGACGCATGGCCTTTTAAGCCAACTTACTTTGATGCGATGCTAGGAGTCATTGATACGACGCAAGTTAACCTTGCTGGCGGCAACCTTCGTTATTGGGCAGCACTTGGTCATTCTATGAGTTCAGCTGACATGTCTGCTATCTCCCAGATTATCACGCCGTTTAAAACCAAATATGTACCGGAACAAACGTATGCGGTGGTGACACATAGAGGCCCAATAAGGCAGTTAGCGGCGACCATTGAGTGGTTTTTATTAAATTGGCTACCGGAATCAGGCTATCGGGGCTTAGACGGTTATGAATTAGAAGTATATCCCGTCAAATATGATGGATCCGCTGAGCAGGCTTGCATGGAATATTGGCTGCCTGTGATGGCGAAAGGAGAGTCTCTAGGATAAATGTCGCAACATGCCCCAAATTGTTAACTTTTATTGGCGAATCTATATAGAATGCAAATGATATCTATTACCATTTATTCTAGTTGTTTAGAGGATGCACATGCCATTTCCCATCATTTATAAACGTACTGCCTTGGCGAGTATGATATCGACAATTTTGTATCAACCGCTAGTTTATGCTGAGCAGGGGACGACTAACAATGCCACAGGGGAGTCAGCTGAAGAGGTGCAAACCATGACGGTATTGGGTCAGGCCTACCGGAACACGGCAACAAAAACATCTCTAGACGTGTACGAAACGCCACAGGCTATTTCGGTCATTGATGCTGACATGTTAGAGCAGCGAGATGTTAGCTCAGTAGCAGAAGCATTACGCTATGTGCCGGGGGTTAATACAGAGTTACGTGGCGGCGCAGTGACCAGACTTGATTTATTTAATATTCGTGGTTTTGATAATTACCAAAACTTCTATGATGGCTTGCCTTTGATGTATAACGGCTGGAATTTACAGCCGCAGATCGATCCGGTGATGCTTGAGCAAATTGAAGTATTCAAAGGCCCAACGTCTGTTTTGTATGGTAGTACGCCGCCTGGCGGCATGGTTAACATGATCGCTAAGTCGCCGCAACGTGAGGCGAAACACGGTATTACTGTTAAGACAGGCAGTTATCAACGTAAAGAGTTGATGTTTGATAGCACGGGTCAAATTGCGCAAAGTAATTTAGCTTATCGCGTGGTGGGGCTAGTACGGCAAAAAGAGGGTCAAGCCGACACTTCAGAAGAAGAGCGCTGGGTATTCGCGCCATCATTAGATTGGCAGATGAGCGATAGCACTTTACTCAATGTGAACATGTATTACCAAAACGATCCCAGTGCTGGCATCTATACCACAGTACCTGCTGCAGGCTCGGTAAAGCCACATCCGATGGGAAACCTGTCGCCTAGTACCTTCTTGGGTGATGAGAATTGGAATACCTACGAGCGAGAAGTTTTATTGCTAGGGTATAAGTTGCTGCATGATTTAAATGACAATTGGCAGTTTTTACAAAATACGCGCTACATGGATGCAAGTGCTTATCAAGAAAATATGTACAACAATCCCGCAGGTTTAGCCCTAGACCAAAGTACGATTGGGCGTCATGCCTATTTAACCGATGAAACCTCAAATAGTTTAGCCATTGATAACCAACTATCTGGTCGTATTGCGGTTGGAGAGATGGAGCATCATCTGTTGCTGGGTATTGATTACCAAGCACTGTCTTCCGATGTTATCTACAAAGATACCAGTGATGGCTACAGCTTGATGGTGGATGTGTTTCAGCCTAATCACCAGGCCATTGACCGCGATTCTTTAACCTTTAATTATGGTTCAGATGTAAAGCTGGAAACGCGCCAATTAGGTTTTTACGCACAAGACCAAATGCGTTTTAATCAGTGGGTTGTTATTGCTGGCGTTCGTTATGACAAGTTCACATCTGAGACAAAATCTAACTCGGTTTACAGCGGTAATGCAAGCTCAAGTCGTGACAAAGTTGACCAAGATAACCTCTCTTTCCGAGTGGGGGGATTGTATGAATTTAATAACGGCTTCGCCCCTTATATTAGTTATGCCGAAAGTTTCGAGCCAGTTTCAGGTATTGATAAAGCGGGTAGTGGGTTTGATCCAACGACCGGGCATCAGTGGGAAGCTGGGCTGAAATATAGCGATGAAAGTTTAGCGCACACAGCAAATTTGGCCGTATTTCATATCACCAAAGAGGATTCGCTGGTATCTGACCCGAATAATATTTACGGGCCGAAGATGCAATCCGGTGAGATTGTGTCAAAAGGCGTTGAATTTGAGAGCCAACATGAGCTGACCGATAACCTTGGGATCGCGCTTAATTATACTTGGATTGACATGGAGATCACCAAAGATACCACTGGTCTCCAAGGTAAAACACCGGTTTGGGTACCAGAACAAACCGCCTCTTTGTGGGCGAATTACCAATTCTATCAAGGTGCGTTAAGTGGCACGCAAATAGGTACGGGTCTGCGCTATGTCGGGGAAACGCAAATGGACTCGATGAACACCGACACAGTACCGAGTTATACCTTGGTCGATTTAACCTTGTCGTATGATCTGGCCAATGTCAGTGCTTCGCTGGCTGGAGCGAAAGCTTCGTTAGCGGCGACTAACTTGTTAAACAAAGAATATTACTCTTGTTATGACCAAGCAAACTGCTGGTTTGGCGAAGAGCGTAGTGTTGAAGCGAGCGTGAGCCTGACATTTTAATGGTAAATAGTGTCCCTGACGCCAATGGTTATTGGCGTTTTAGTTTGTGTTCCACTAGCGATGTGGTGAGTAAAGTATGACGAGTCAGCCAAAGGCTCTCTCCCGATTAAATTCGACCGTTGCCAGTGACAGTCACGATCCTGCTCATGCTGCGTTAATTGCGCTAGCGGAGCAAATTGCCCCCCTAATGCAGGGCAGTTGCGGCGGTGAGCAACCGTTATTACGTGCTGTTTCGGCGACTGATGCGAAGAAGCAGGATACATCGGGGGCTTTGCTTTCGCAGCTTTATGGCTATTGGCAGCAACAACACCCTGAGGCAGGGCCGTTATACTGGTTAACGCGAAGTTGGACAATGTTAAGCTGGCAACCTATTTACTTGTCCTTGTTGAGTGTTTACGGCATCCAAGCCGTGCCCGAGTTACGCGCCTTAAGCCAAACTTTGCACCTTGAACAAGGCTTAGTGGCTGGTTTTTCCATCGCGAATACCCCTGTATATCGAGGGGAGCAGGTCATGTTGATCCGTAACGCTGCGAATGAGTTATGGCAATTGTTGTCGCAATTACAGCAGCAATTTGACCAACAGATCCGTTTAAGGCCGGGGTTGATTAAATCCTTATTAGCCGATGATCTCGTTGCGAGTGCGTTAAGAATGCAGCACTTACGGGATGATTTGAGCCATAGCGAGCTAATGGATCAAATCGCTTGTTGGCAGAATGAGCTAAAGTTGCCGGCAACGCCGCCAACTGCTTTTTTTGTTGATCAAGCCACTCAAATGCTGGCATTTACGCGCAAAAGTTGCTGCATGCATTACCGGCGTAATGACGGTGATTATTGCGCCAATTGCCCGAAAGCTAATAAGGTATCGCGCTGTTTACCCACTTGAATTACTTGTATTGAAAAGAAGACGATCAGCCAATGTTCCAACTAAACCAAGTTAATGTTCGACGTGATGGACGAGACATTTTGTCTTTGCCTGAATTAACGATCGCCACGGATAAATTAACCGTTATTTTGGGCCACAATGGCTCAGGAAAATCGACATTGGTCAATATATTAGCCGGGCAATTAAAACCAGACTCTGGCCAAGTGTTACTCAATAACCAAGCTTTAGTGCACTTGTCAGCGCGAGCACTGGCGCAACAGGTGGCGTATTTACCTCAGCGTTTACCCGCGGCGTCCGGTTTAACCGTGGCAGAGTTAGTAAAATTGGGGCGTTTTCCTTGGTTAGGAACCTTCGGTCGATTTCGCAAACGCGATCAAAAAATCATGAACCAAGCCATGGCCGACACCGACATATTGGCTTTCAAGCAGGTTTTGGCCGATCAGCTCTCAGGTGGCGAGCGACAGCGGGCGTGGATTGCCATGCTATTGGCGCAGCAGTCGCCCGTTCTGGTACTTGATGAGCCAACTTCGGCGCTGGATGTGGGGCATCAATATCAACTGTTAGCGTTATTACAGCGGCTAAATCGCACTACAGGCAAAGGGGTTGTCATTATTTTACATGATATTAATTTAGCGTTGCGCTACGCCGATGCTGTGATCGCGTTAAAGCAAGGTAAAGTTGTGTTTCAAGGAGACCATTCGAGCTTACTTAACGAAGCGCAGTTGTCTGACTTATACCAAGCCAATATCCAACTTATTAATCACCCGACAAAAGATAAAAAGGTCGCTGTTGTATGCTAATTAAATACCTTGCACCTATTGACTGGCTTAAGTCAAAAAACAAGTTTACTCAATCTATTACGCTTGCCACTTTAGTGTTTTGTTTACTTTTTTCTTGGCCAATTAAGGCTGAAATTTGGGTTGAAGACAGTGATGGAAAGCACTCTTTTACCAGCCATCCTGTGCGTGTCGCCGCGTTAAATTGGGACATTGCGGAGCAAGTGATTGAACTTGGCGTAACACCGATTGCGATGCCCGATCTTACAGGTTATGAACAGTGGGTGGTGACGCCAGCCATACCCGAAGGCGTTGAAGATATAGGCGCCCGGATAGAGCCCAATATTGAAAAATTAATGGCATTAAAGCCCGATGTTATCTTGATTGCCGCACCGCAAAAAGATTTGGCGTCGCGACTTGAAAAAATTGCCCCCGTTTTATTTTACCAAACTTACAGTGAGTCTCATGATAACGCTGCCGCGGCTGTTGATAACTTTCGAAAAATAGCGCAACTGCTTGATAAAACCGCGCTGGCAGAGCAAAAATTGCAGGCGATGGAAGCGCGCTTGGATGAACTTAGATCAGTATTGCTAACGGCTTATGATGGCAACTTACCACAAGTGAAAGCCATTCGCTTTGCCAGTGTGAACTCGGTTTATGTATATGGCGAAAACTCTATTCCTCAGTATGCCTTGAGTAAATTGGGGGTGGTGGAATCAGAGGTGCAGCCAAGAACACAATGGGGCATCGCGCAAAAGCGGATCACTGCATTACAGCAATTTTCTCAGCATACTGTGCTGTATTTTGAGCCCTTTGAATACCGTGACAAGTTAGCGGAATCTAGAGTTTGGCAAGCCATGCCATTTGTACAACAGCAGCGCTTTAACCGCGTAGCAGCAACATGGAGCTATGGTGGTGCGATGTCTATCTTGTATAACGCCGAAGCATTAAGTCAAAGTTTATTGGAGCTTGCTCCCCGTTGATAATACGTTACACCATGACGCTGGTGGCCTTGTGCGTCATTTCTTTTCTCCACCTGCAGCTAGGTGGTATGGCCAGTGATACCTCTTTTAATGGTCATGTTCTGACATTGTTCGAACAAAGCGCACTTTTGTTTGGTACACCTGCTGAATCGTTTACCGAAATTAACTATTACTACGTGCAGTTACCGCGTTGGTTGATGGGGCTAATTGTCGGTGCAATGTTAGGTTTGGTTGGTAGCTTAATGCAGCAGCTAACACAAAACCCGTTAATGTCGCCCTTGACCTTGGGCACGGCGTCTGGCGCTTGGCTTGCGTTGGTGATTATCAATGTCTTTTTCCCAAGTTGGGTGGGAGAGTACAGTGCCATAGCGGCATTAATGGGGTCGGTGTTAACGTTGCTGTTGGTGCTGGCAATAGTGGGAATTCGTAATGTGAGTGGCCTGCCGATTGTATTGGCGGGCATGACGGTGAACATTTTATTGGGCGCGATAGCCAGCGCGATTATTTTACTTAATGATCAGTACGCGAAAAATTTATTTATTTGGGGCGCTGGCGATTTAGGGCAAAATGGTTGGTCTTGGTTACAGTGGTTATTGCCTAAAATTACCGTTGCCCTGGCTATCTTGTTGTTTGCCCCGCGTTTGCTAACGGTGCTTAAACTCGGCCAGCAAGGCGCAACTGCGCGTGGCGTAAGTGTGGTGCCAATGTTTCTTGGCTTTATTGCGATTGGTTTATGGCTAGTCGCCAGCGTGATCACCGCGGTTGGCGTTATTAGCTTTATTGGTTTATTAGCGCCCAATGTTGCGCGAATATTAGGTGCTCGCACCGCAAGAGATGAGCTTTGGTTTAGCTTAATACTGGGCGCGATATTACTCTGTGCTACCGATAGTTTGGCTCTCTGGGTAGGAGCTTACAGTGTCGACATTATTCCTAGTGGCACCGCGACCGCGATGATTGGTGCACCTGCATTAATTTGGATTGCTCGGCATCATTTTAGAGCGCAAGACAGTTTATCGATTAGCTTACCAGGCGGGCGCGCGCATTTGGGGCGTTATACGGGTTGGTTGTTAGGCGCATGCTTGGTACTAGCAACATTGTTATATACCTTGTTTAGCTACAGTGGCAATGGCGTTTCATTGCTCTTGCCAAATGAATTTGTCTGGTCGGTTCGTTGGCCGCGAATGGTCACCACCTTAGCCGCTGGAGCAGGGTTAGCCATCGCGGGAGCAATGTTGCAACGCTTAGTGTACAACCCTTTAGCCAGCCCTGACTTATTGGGGATCAGTGCCGGTGCCACATTTACCTTAGTGGGCAGTAGTTTATTGTTTGGTGTCTCCATTCATGAATCCGGGCCATTGGTGGCATTCAGTGGCAGCATGCTGGTGCTGGCTTTGTTGCTACTCTTGGGCAAAAAGCACCAGTATGCGCCGTCAATGCTGATACTAACGGGCATTTCATTAACCGCCATGATTGAAGCATTGGTGCATTTTGCGCTAACACGCGGTGGTGAAGACGAATACGTTATTTTAACCTGGCTATCTGGCTCAGCCTATCGAGCGCAAGGCTCACACGCATTAATGTTACTTGCTGTGGTGCTGGTGTTAGCTGGATTGAGCATAAGCGCATCGCGCTGGCTTACGTTGATTTCTGTTGGACGAAGCTTTGCCACTGCCCGAGGGTTAAATGTAAGTTGGGCTTATGTCTTACTGTTGAGCTGTGTCGCCATGTTATGTGCTATTGTCACCACGACGATGGGACCCGTGGCATTTGTGGGTTTACTGGCTCCGCACATGGCCATCATGCTGGGTGCTAAACAAGTTAAGCCGCAACTAGTAGTTGCTGCATTATTGGGAGCATTATTAATGCTAACCGCAGATTGGCTAGGACAAATTGTTGTTTATCCGGGACAAATATCTGCCGGTATTTTGGTCTCGATAATCGGCGGTGGCTATTTTATTTTCCTATTAATGCGCAGTCGCTGATGTGAATGCCGTTTGGCATGATCAGCGATGGCGCATTTTACTCGTTAATATTTAAAAGTTAATCGGCTATTTAGGTCGCTCTGATTTAAATACACTGGCTAAATTTGCGTATTCTGCGCCGCCTAAACGGGCAAGGGGATCCAGTGCGAGGGCATCTATTTTATGGCGGCCATCTTCGCTAAGAGTGGCCACTTGCGGATCAAGATAAGCGCGTGTCACTTCCACAAACATCAGCTTCATTGGCAACTCGCCCATTTCTACTACCTTGTGTAGTTTACACGCGAAAGCAATTTTACATTGCTCAATACGCGGCAAACTTGAACCAGTGAATTCCACCAGATTAAGGTGGGTTAAGTTGGCTAGTTGTAACTCAGACTCATCGTTTGGCAATGAAGAGGCTGATTCGGTTACCACCGCGGCCAAGCTGGTATCGGCAATGTGGATCACTAACTCTTGGTTTAACTCCACATTGGTGGCGGAGTCTTTATATTCGCCAGTAGGTTTTTTACCCACGGCATACATCAAAATAGCCGGGTTTGAGCTAATGGCGGTGAAGTACGAAAATGGCGCTAAATTAAGCGTATCTTGAGCATTTTTCGACAACACCCAAGCTATCGGGCGCGGCACAATGGTTTGAGTTAAAGTGTGATAAATCTGATTTGGCGAAAGCTTAGCAAAGTCTAAAATCATAATCTTCTCAGTGAGTTAATTGTTCATCGCATTAGTCTAGGCGATTTAGGCGCGCGAGTCAGCAATGGCTTTTACTCCGCTGGAAATGTGGGAGTGATCAAGTCCCATGCTGAGTTAACGTATTCTATTTACATATCAGAGGTAAAATCGATTGGCTGCTTGGCTAACGCGGTAACGACCGAACATAATTTGCGCTGCAAACGGCTGAATTAAGTATAAATGTCGGCTTCGCGACACCTATACCCAATTAACCTGGAGATGCTTGATTTCAGCAAGATTTTACACACGTTTAGGCAAGGCATTGATTGCAGGTAATGGCTTCCCCTTATCAAAATCAATAACACAGCATAAACGCGTGTAAAACTTGCCCTTTGGGAGCGCCACCGTATTTCCACTACGTTGTTACGCTAATTTAAAAGGTGCCTACATTCCTGCATTAGCGTGCCTAGTATTGAAAACACGGTGGCGCTCTGAAACATGCATCTTCAAGTTGATTGGGTATATACTTATTGGTATGGATTTTTGAGCTGACTAATTGCCTGAAGCTTCTAAATGCTGAACGACATCAATTCGAAAACCGCCTGGGTCTTGTAGCATAAAATGTACTTGTCCCCAAGCTTCTTCTTTTAGCGCCATCGCAATCGTCAAATCCATTTTTTGTGCTTCGGCATATGCCTGAGCGGCATCTTTAACCTCTAGCGATATCACGTATCCCTCAGGGGACATCAGTGGCCGTAGAAACTCAGGTTGAGTTGTATGCTCCGGCATTAAGAATCCAAGCTGGACGCCTGAGCTTGGTGATACCAAATGCAAGTAAAAGTCAGCGTCAAAAAACACAGCATTAAATCCAAACACAGATTCATAGAACGTTTTCACCGCTTCCAAGTTTGTCGTTACCATCACAGGGAACATCGCTTCAATTTCAATCATCTTACTTACTCTCTCTAACTGTTGATTAAGTGCAATACATTATTCTTCAATCAACAGAGCAGTGATTGTATAAAACGGACATCTTTAAAAACTGAGTAGGAGTTACCCCAGACAAACGTTTAAACTCGCGAATGAAATGCGGTTGGTCGTAAAAATGATCTAGGTATGCTTGGTTACACGCCAGTGTATTCATCCCTTTGAGAGTGCTCTGAAATTTCATTACCTTGCCAAAGTCTTTAGGAAGCAGTCCAAGGTGTTGCTTGGTTAACCTTCTTAGCTGGCGTGCAGACACGCCAAACTCAGCACACTGGCTATCTGATAGATCAAGGTGGGAGCTAACATTTTTGTAACAGTATCTGATGTAGCGCGCCAGACGAACATCAACATCGGCAAACTTGACTGCAGACAGCATGACTTTCGACAGGTTATTGCAACATTCGTCAAAGCACTTTGAATTTTCAAGGGACTCAAATACCGAACCAACAATCTCAGTGGGTAATAAGTCTGCCGCCTTTACACTACCTGCCATTCCCCATTCTCCTAATGGGATAGCAATCAGGCCACGATGGCCGAGAATTCGAAAACGAATGCCAAAAAAGGACGCCGGCCCGTCGATATGAAACAAGGTAGATGAGAGAAACGGTGGAACAAGAAAGTTATCGCTGGCGCTGTTTAGATTAATTATCCAATCTACACAGTTATCTGGCACGCTATGATATAAAAATTGACCTTTAGCTACTTTTAGCTGCCAGTATGATTGCACCCAACGATTTAATGGGGGGAGCGGTTGCCGCGTTATATACGCGCGGTCATCAGCGACAGCGCCTTGCATTGGGTTATAATCTAACAACATTTTAAGATTGATTTACTAACATAAGCTTTGTTAACCACTCGTTTTTTATTCGTATGGCGTGGTGCATAAAACCCGGCCTTATCCTTTATCAATTTTACTGTTGCACAATAACGCCAACAATATTTGCTCATATTTTATTAAGATAAGTTCTCCCAATGAAAAATCAAGCGCGATATCATTTCATCATTACGGAGACAGAATAAGTAACCCGAGTTCTGGGTAAGCAAAATAGTATATTTCCCCTGCAAAAACGCGGTAAATATGTCCCTATACGCTTTGCGTTTTCATCCCTGAAAACGAAATTTTGCAGTAAAAATATACTTTATCCATTCGTAATAGGCTTAAGCAAAACTGAGGTTAAGTAACAGAGGGGGTAAGCGTTAATTGATTGACTCTTGATGGTCGATGTATCTAATCAACGTGAAACATGCATCTTCAAGTAGATTGGGTATATACTGATACGTCGTTAAGGGAGCCTCATGATTACTTGGAAACATCAAATTGAGTCGATTAAACACCTTGTTGATTGGGTTTGGTACCTAGAGGTAAAGCAGGGCGAGTCGATAGCGTTTATGCCCCAGTTGATACCGAATGTGAACGCACATTACATTATCACGCCTTCAACTCAAACTTATGATTACCAGAACAAAGCGAGTCACTTTGTCGGGACCGGCTCCCATCTTATTACACCCAGTACACAAACCCTTATCTTAAATGATGACGCTCCATTAACTCGGTTGGGTATTCGATTTACACCAACGGCGCTATATCAGCTGCAACAGCAAGAGTCGGGAGTGATTGACCAATGTTTAGAGCTTGATTGGCTTGCTCATCTACTCTCGTCAAGTGATTACCAGTCACTGATTGTGGAGGGTGAAAAAGCGGCCATATTGGAGCGTGTAGAGCAAGATCTACAGCCGCTGATGAAATCGGTTCAAAGGGACAGGTCGGTTATTCTTGTTGAAAAAGCATTAGCCTTAATAGAGCAACATAATGGTTTATTTACCAGCGATAATTTGGCTCAACAGTGCTTTACAACAAAGCGAACGTTAGAGCGAGCGTTTAAGAAAACGGTAGGGATAGGCATTAAGCAGTATCAAAGCATCGTCAAGTTTGAAGCGCTGTTTATGCATTTGCATCAACAGCCAAATAAGGCCAATTGGGCTGAAATGGCAAGCCAGTTTGGTTTCAGCGATCAGCCTCATTTGATCAGGAAAATGAAGCAAGTTATTGGGGTGACACCATCAGGTTATTTGAATGCTCGAGACTTAGTGATTGATGCTTATGGTGATTTTGAGTAGGGCTGCTGTTAGGTTGCGGGATATTAGCCTTGCTGCAAATGTCGCAAATGTTCAATCCTCGACAACAATCGCCCATTATCCTTGGCCCATATTCAAAAGCCAAGGAAACAGCCAGTGTCTATATCACTATTCAAACAAGGTAAAGCCGTCCCGCTAAGTGACAAACTAACGATCAAGCTGATCACTCAAGACGATCTTAAAGACATCATTGCAATGTTGGATAACCCAAATGTAACTAAATATCTTTTTTTCGCACCCGCGCCAGTTGAATTATATGAAGGTTTTTTTAACCCGATCATCGAAAACGTACAACAAGCGATAGCAAAAGGCGAATGGCCTGAAAGTCCAACGGCTATCATTCGAGATCTCGATGGCGCTTATATGGGGATGGCAGGCTTACCTAAGGTTATGTTTATGCAAGGTAACTTTGAAGTGGGTTATCAACTTGCGGAACATGCTTGGGGTCAAGGTATTGCGTCTTTAGTGTGTGCCTTTATGACCAAGCTTGCGTTTACAGAGCTAGGCGCTCATAAAGTAACCGCTGACTGCTACCTGAGTAATGTGGGCTCTTATAAAGTGATGGAAAAGTGTGGCTACACCTTAGAAGGAACACAAAAAAATTATTATAAAGTAGATACTGGCTTTGATGACCGAGTGTTATACGGCATGACAGCTGCGCAGTTCAAGCAGCGCTAACGTGTTTGTGAAATGGCCTAATGGGCTAGCCAGCAGTTTTCATCGTCGATCGAATTTCCTCTGTCACCGCTGAACAGCAAGGCGCGTTGTTGGCAAACGCGCCAGTGCGACTAGTAAATTATTCCGGTACCAATTGCTCGCTGCGGAAAAAGCCTTGTTGGTTGTCGCCCAGTAACTCAGCCAGCAGGGGTAAACAGGCGTCCATTTCCGCTTTTAGTTTCCATGGCGGGTTAATCACTATCATGCCGCTTGAGGTCATGCCGCGCTCAGTGGTATCAGGTTTAATCGCCAGTTCGAACAATTGAATGTTGCGAATACCACTGTTAATAAAGCCTTGCTCCATCTGCTTAATGCGATAACGCTCTACCACGGGATACCAAATGGCATAGACGCCAGTTGCAAAACGCTTATGAGCAGCAATTACAGTGCTCACCACTTTGTCGTAGTCAGATTTAATTTCATACGGCGGGTCGATTAACACAAAACCGCGGCGCTCTTTGGGCGGCACTTTGGCAATTAAACCTTTAAAACCGTCGCCATGCTCAACCGCCGTGCGACGCTCACGAGGAAAGGTTTGTTTTAGTAATTCAATCTCAGTGGTGTGCAGTTCAAACAGGTTTAGTCTGTCGTGTTCACTCAGCACAGCTTTGGCAATAGATGGTGAGCCGGGGTAGTGGGCTAGCTCGCCGCCTTCGTTAAAGTCTTTGATTAGGTCAACGTAGTCTTGCAATGGCTCAGGTAAATTCACTTGTTGCCATAGTTTGGCAATGCCAGTGAGGTATTCTTGCGTTTTTTGTGCATGCTCAGAGTTAAGGGCATAACCGCCGGGGCCGCTGTGAGTGTCTAAATACAAATAGGGCTTAGGCTTGGCATTTAAATGACGAAAAATACGCAGCGCAACAAGGTGTTTTAGTACATCGGCAAAATTGCCTGCATGGTAGGAATGGCGATAGCTTAACAAGGGCACAACTCAAGCAAAAAATAATGGCGCTATGATAACTTGAGTTGGGGGTGAGGTCTATTTGCAGACGGTAACTGACCTGTATTTTGTTGTTTGGCGGCAAAAGAATGATGAAACGGGTGGCCGTGACTTACCGTCTGTTTGATGTTTATTTATACAGGTGTAATGGAGTTTAGCTGGTTTTGCCAAATTTTGGTGCGGTAAATAAATAGTAAAAGTCTCGCTTTGTTCACACCTTATTTCTAACACTTTGATATATAATCACAAAATGAATCAGCTGAATCCTTTATGGGGGGCAAATTTGGTCTCGGTAAATACTAGGCTCCCTTTGTTTACCCTGTGTTGCTTGTTACGGGTGGCAAAAGAGCATTTAACTGGCTGAATATTATTAATTTATTTTATGCGGAATGACGATTTTCGTGCGGTAGCGTGCGGGATTTATACGGAATTCCGTATATCCGTATAAAAGCTGTTAAGTGACGAATATGCATAAGTTGTTAAATGATGGGTGGGTCTATGAATCAGTATCATTTGAAGAAGTCTCTGATAGATATAAAGGATTCGGCCGCGATCTTTTCAATCTAATAGCAAACGACCTCCCTAGCCACTTTTCAAATTTAAAATTTTACAAATCTAAAACCTATCAAGATGAAGATGTTTTCGCGATCTGCGAAGGTTTAGGGCATGATTACGGAATTCAATTAGACCCTGACTGTGAAGTCATATGTTTGTGGGATGGCAACACGCATATTGAAATTGGCACTTGGTCAGAAAATGAATATGAAGAATCGATACTGTTTATCAAAACCAATTTTACCCAATAAATCACTTAACAATGCCATCATAGGGACATTGTTCGCTCCGTGGAGCTTTGGTGTGGCTTCGCTACTTTACACCAAAGCACCACTCCGCAAACAATGCCCCATATGGCGGCGTTGAGGCTCCAAGGATAGTTATGTTCTCTGAATCGGATAAACATGAAACCTATCGAGTGCTCGGATTAGCAGCTATGTGCTCAGGTGGAGGTGAGTATAAAGTTGACTGGGCAATGTATTTGCTTGAGAGCGGTGTTGAAACAGAGAATCTTGCTATTTTGGCAACACTATTGAAGCCGGTTAATGAGTTTGAAGCTGAAGACTACTTCAATAGAGTGCTCAATGAACTAAAAATTATTCGCCCTAGTCAGGAGGCAGCTTTGGCGGGGTACGCTTGGGTTCTTGCAAAAGATATAATTGACGGTGTTCTAGCCCCTGATTCGGGTGTATCTCAAATCTATGCTGTCAATATGGCGCTGGACTACCCTGGAACACTTGGAGAATTTACTGCACTAGAAGATGAATGGTACTGTGAGTGCATAAATGGTTTGTCGAAGCAAAAGCGGAGAGAAGAAATCATCAAAGCTTGCAATGAATGCTTAGAAGTACTGCAGTATCCAGATGTGTTCAAAGCCTAACAGATAAGAATAGGTGTCGCGAAGCCGACACCCTATATTCAAGTGTGTGCGCCGAGCATGGCGTTGATCTAGGAGGTGAAAGTCCTCTACGGGCTCAATCGAGAGAGAACCGTTAGCCTATGCAAGGGTGTTCACCGCGAGGTGAAATCTGAAGGAAGCAAATGGCAAA
>NZ_JAIMJA010000023.1 GCF_021295315.1 Motilimonas cestriensis
GTTACATTACCGGTTATTTCAATCGGTACAGGCCTCACCAGTTTAACAAGGGGTTATCGCCACAAAAGGCTGAAGCAGAATACTTCAAAACTTATAACGAGGTGGCCAGTTTTAGTTGACCACTACAGAGTGCAATTCGATTAATTATAGGATTGGTACAAAACAAGGACATTATTCCTTTGATTCGGAGTCGTCGACTGCACTGAAATTGAAGGAATTTATTCAAAAAATAATGGGGACGCCCAGTGGGCCGAGCTAAGTCGGTAGAAGATTGGAGGTAGCAGTATCGAGATAACCATCAAAATTTGAGGCTTGTCATATCTTGTTCCGCGGTTAACTGATCCCTGCCGCTACTTCTGAACAGGCCTGCTTATTTTGAAGCAAAAGCGTATTTGACGACTCGCCAAACACGCTTGTAAAGAGGCAAACTGGATTGTGTTGCCTAGATAGTAGGCACTTGAGAAAAATGCTTTATCGCAAACTCAACTCGCTGCTCTGGCGTCATTTTCTTATCACCTAGGCTTTCGACTAACTGCAAGCGTGGCAGTAAACCTGCGCCATTGGCGACTTGGATTGCTAAACCGGGGCGGGCATTGAGCTCTAGCAACATCGGCCCTTTATCACGATCTAACACCATGTCGGTGCCAAGATAACCCAATCCCGACATTTCATAACAACTGGCCGCCAAACGGATCAAGGTATCCCATTGCGGTACCTCTAACTCATTAAGGGCGCGATTAGTATCGGGGTGATGGGTAACGGGTAAACCAAATTGCACCGCATGCAGCGCTTTGCCACTGCCTATGTCAATACCCACACCTACTGCACCTTGGTGCAAGTTAGCTTTGCCATCTGAGTCGGTGGTTGATAGACGCATCATCGCCATTACCGGGAAGCCTTTGAAAACAATTACCCGTACATCGGGCACGCCTTCGTAACTAAAGCCGTCAAAGGCAGTATCAAACTCGATTAACGCTTCGATTACTGCCACGTCTTGCGCGCCGCCTAAACTGAATAGACCGGCCAAAATGTTAGACACATGACGCTCAAAATCGTCATGGGTCTCTTCTGCGCCATTGGGCTTGTAGTAGCGATCGTGTTCAACCTTAGTGATCACTAATATACCTTTACCACCGCTGCCTTTGGCTGGCTTGATGACAAAGCCGCTACGGCCTTTAATCAGCTCTGCTACTTTGCCTACTTCGGCTTGTGAGCTGATCACGCCAATTAACGCAGGCACGGTTACTTGCGCATCTTCGGCGATGATTTTGGTTTTTAATTTATTATCCACCAAGGGGTATAAAGAGCGTTTGTTATAGCGGCCAATATAATGACCGTTACGTTTATTCATTCCCATGATGCCTTTCGCTTTAAGCTTGAAAGGGTTCGCTAATAGGCCAAACATGATTATTTTCCTACCATGGATTTAAAGCGGTGTAATTCGAGTAAGCGGTAACCTGTGTAGCTACCCAATAATAAAACCAGTGACATGATAATTAGTTGCACGCCTAAGAAATTGAAGGTGATATGGCGAACGTAGTCATTATTCATGGCTAAATAAGCGAGCACTGCAACAAACAGGCTGCCGCCGCCTTGGCGAATGACTTCTTTGGCACCTTCTTCTTCCCATAACACCGACATCCGCTCGATAGTCCATGACAAAATAATCATCGGGAAGAAGGTGATTTTAAGGCCTTCACTTAAGCCGACTTTGTAAGAAACCACCGAGAACAGGCCGATCATTAAAATAACCATGATGATCACCGCGGATATTCGCGAGACCAAGAGGAGGTTTAACCGAGACAGGTAGGAGCGAATAATAAGGCCAGTGCCCACCACAATAATAAAGCCGACTAAACCGGTGATTAAGCTGGTTTGGATAAAGGCCATGGCGATTAATACTGGCATAAAAGTGCCTGAGGTTTTTAGGCCGACTAACACCCGCACTAACACCACTACTAATACACCAAAGGGAATTAATAAAATGCCTTTAAACAGAGCTTGCTCTTCAATTGGCAAGCTTTGAATTGAAAAGTTAAGTAGGTCTTGGCTATTTAGTTTTTCTTTTACCGCCATTAATGCCGGTTGATCTTGTTTGATCATTGAGAAGGTGACCAGTGAATCAGAGCCGCCGACCAAATCGAGTAAAGAAGAATCAGACTGCTCCCATAGTAACAGGTTTTCACGGTTAGCTTCTTTACCGCTTTTTACATCAAACAGTAACCATTTATCGCCCTCATACACTTGTACAAATGCATTTAACGGCTGACGTCGACGGCCATCTTCAAGGCGTAGGCCACCAACAACACGGGCAGCAATATCTGCTGAGTTAAGCAGTTTAACCATTAACTGCGAGGGATCTGATTCACTGTTAATCAGCAGCTCAGCATTTTGGCTTAACTGTTTTTTATTGAACTCTTTTAGTAGCTCTCTAGTATAGCTAAAGGCATCAGCACTGCGTTTCGTGACATCAATGGTTAGCTGCTGGGCTGCAGTGCCATAAGGCTCAACCCATTCCGGCATTTCAATTTTAGGTATGCTCGCTAAGCCTGATAAGTCAGCATTGTCATCTTCGAGTAGCTGCACTTTATAAAATAATTCTTGATTACCACTGGCTTCACGAATTGACCATTCGGCGCGCGGCGTATTGTTGTGCTGAATAAAATTCAAACCATAGCCAGGAGAAGCGGCATTTTGGTGCAACACGGTAAAACCCGGCTGACTCATTGGCGTGGCAAGGGAGGCTTTCACTTTATCGCCATTGGCAAAAAATTCTACCTTAGCATCAACTGACCACACGGTGCGTTTAACACCTGGGGTCAGTGGAACCTCGTGAGAGATGTGACGTTGGATAGTAAGGGCTAGGCCGGTAATAAACAATAAACTGACCAGTATGTAAAAAGGCGCTCTGGAGGTCATGGGATTAAATGATCCTACTGCTAATAAAGGTTAAAATTAAGGCGAGCATTACAATGCTCGCCTATCAATTATTTTGGCTTAAATTCTGGATGAATCTGCTGTTTACCGGGGTCGACTAAGGTAATGTCTTTGAGAAATTCCCGTCCCAGTAATACCGGATAGTTCATCTGGCCGCGATCGGCTAACGTGAACTCCGCTGAATCTTTAATGGTACCTAAACGGATATTAAGTTTAACCACTGGACGCTTCACCGTTTCGTCACTGGTTGACTGGCGAATGTTGGAATAACGTTCCACTTTTCGCTCTACCGTCATATCGGGCTGGCCTGGCTCATGGGCGATATCAAACTTGACCCATTTTTCGCCATCACGTTCAAATTCAACCACATTGGTAGCATGAATAGAAGAAACGGTGGCACCAGTATCAACACGGGCTAACAAGTTGGCCTTCGGTGGCGATATATGTACCCACTCTTCTTCACCAACAATGATTTTGCCTGCTTTAGTGCCATCCACCACTGCCGTTTTAGAAGGGATGATCACTTCTTGGCATTTAGGCTCTGGCATCGGGGCTGGCGCAACAACGATGGTTTTTTCTTTACTGGTGGTTATAAAGGTTTGCTTAAGATCTTGTAATTGAATTTCTTGCTGTTCACGTAAGAGGGCAAGCTCAGCAGTGAGAGAGCTGTTTATTTGTGTACATTGCGCAACCATAATTTGCTGTGTTTTAGCCAGCTCGCTGGATAATAAATCGGGAGAAACAGTAGGCGCTGGTTTTTCATTGGAAGCACATGCGGATAGCAGCAAAACAGAAGCGGCTAACACGGTTTTTTGAAACATATATTTTTATCCTAGCTATGACACAAATTGTTGAGTACGCAATAACAATGGCAAACTAAGTGATTTATTAACAGACTACAAGAGGCTGCAAAAGATTTAGTTTTAGCTTAATCGTTTTTCCGGATTTCGCGCGATAATTACGGCTCTTTTTGGCGCTGGATATCCCTCAATGGTTAAGCTGGGATCCTTGGGATCTAAAAAGTCGGTTAACGAGTCATTTTTCATCCACTGCGTGCTGCGCTGCTCGGCCACCGTGGTTTCGCTGATGTCGACAATGCGTACATCTTCAAAGTCACATTTCTCAACCCATACCTTTAACGCGGCTGCGCTCGGGATGAACCAAATATTGCGCATTTGTGCATAACGATCACGTGGCACCAATACATCATTTTCACCGCCATCAATCACTATGGTTTCAAGCACTAATTCACCGCCCGGCACTAATTGCGATTTTAACTGCATAATATGGTCGATGGGGGATTTTCGATGATAAAGCACGCCCATGGAAAACACCGTATCAAAGGCTTTTAACTCGGGCAGTTCTTGAATGCCCAGCGGCAGTAAATGCACGTTTTGATTGTTATTGGCAAAATGGCGGATGGTTTCAAATTGGCATAAAAATAGCTGCGATGGGTCAACGCCCACTACAAACTCAGCCCCTTCACCCAGCATGCGCCACATGTGATAGCCATTGCCACAGCCAACATCTAACACATAACGGTATTTTAACGGGCTAATGTGCGGCAATAAGCGATCCCATTTAAAGTCAGAGCGCCATTCGGTATCAATGTGAATGCCGTGCACTTTGTAAGGGCCTTTACGCCAAGGGTGAAATTTCTCTAACAGGTTGCCAAGCTTAGCTTGCTCGCCTTTGGGCAGTTCACCTTCTTGTCCCACCGATACTTGGCTTTCAATATCTATATGTTCAGTTTCAATCTCAGGGAATTTTTTCAGTACTTTTTGCCAGCTCGGAAACTCACCGCGCAAATTGTCTTGTTGCCACAGGGCTAATTGCGCCGGTAAGGTGGTTAGCCAATGACTAAGGCGGTTTTTCGCAATTTGCTGATAAAAGTTATTAAAATCGATGATCACTTAGAAGTACCTTGGTAATGAATTCTGTTTGCTTTATTTAATGGCAACCATGGAGCCAAAATTGAAACACTGAAACCACATATCAATATTGGTAAAGCCCGCTTGGTATAAGCGCTGCTTATTTTGCTCGATGGTGTCTGGCACCATCACATCTTCCAGTGCATTGCGTTTTTGGCTTATTTCTAATTCGCTATAGCCGTTGGCGCGTTTAAAGTCGTGATGCAGCTCGAACAAAAAATCGTGGGTGGTGTCATTGTCAAAGTGGAATTTTTCCGACAGCACTAAAACGCCGCCCGGCACCAGACCTTGATAGATTTTTTCGATTAGGGCATGCCGTTTATCTTTGTCAATAAACTGCAAGGTGAAGTTCAGTACCACGATGCTGGCATTACTTATCTCAATATCGCAAATATCTTGGCAGTGAATGGTCACGGGGACGTCACCACGAAAGGCATCCACATGTAATTGGCAACGCTCTACCATCGCAGGCGAGTTATCCACCCCAATAATGGCGCAGTCGCTGTGTTTTAAATTGCGGCGCATTTCTAGGGTGGCCGCGCCAAGTGAACAGCCTAAATCATAAAGCTGGGTATTGGGCTGGGCAAAGCGTGCGGTGATCATGCCTATGGCCGAAATAATATTGGAATAGCCCGGCACTGAGCGCTTGATCATGTCAGGAAAAACTTCGGCCACTTTTTCATCAAAAGTGAAGTTGCCCATTTGTTCGACAGGGGCTGCAAAAATGGTATCTTTGTGTTTCATTGGGCTCTTCCTTTTGATAGGAGGCGTATTTTAATCAAACACTGCACTATTGTGAAATATCTTCAGCATTTATTTCAGTTGTGAAGCAATGACTGGCTTTTTGTTGATAAATTCGCCATATTTTTAGCGTTTTATACCAATTGGCTAAAATCAGTGTTCAATCTTTTATATGGGGAGCCGCAGGCAAAAAGAACGGGTTATTCCCTTTGAGCCCTATGGATGGGTATATCATCGCTAAGGGCTCATCTCATAAACTGGATTGGTACTATTTGCCATAGCAATTTAAATTAAGGATGACACATGAAATTGGAATCACTGGCTTTGCATCACGGCTACACCTCAGAAGCGACCACAAAAGCGGCGGCGGTGCCGATTTATCAAACCACTTCTTATACCTTTGATGACACCCAACACGGCGCAGATTTATTTGACCTTAAAGTGCCGGGCAATATTTATACCCGCATCATGAACCCCACCACAGACGTGTTAGAGCAGCGCATTGCGGCAATGGAGGGCGGTATTGCTGCATTAGCAGTGGCGTCCGGCATGTCGGCTATCACTTATGCTATTCAATGTATTTGTGAAGTGGGCACCAATATAGTGAGTACTAGTCAGCTTTATGGTGGCACTTATAATTTATTTGCTCATTCATTGCCAAAACAAGGCATTGAAACGCGAATGGTCAACTTCAATGATTATGAAGGTTTTGAAAACGCCATTGATGAAAACACCCGTGCGGTTTTTTGTGAGTCGATAGGCAACCCCGCCGGTAACGTGGTTGATTTAGCTAAGTTGGCCGAAATAGCCCATCGCCATGGCGTGCCTTTAATTGTGGATAATACCGTAGCGACACCTTTTTTATGTCGCCCATTTGAACATGGCGCTGACATTGTGGTGCATTCATTAACCAAATACATTGGCGGTCACGGCACTTCAATTGGCGGTGCGATTGTTGATTCGGGTAAATTTGATTGGGTGGCCAACAAAGAGCGCTTTGCCATTTTAAATGAGCCCGATCCTTCTTACCATGGCGTGGTTTATACCGAAGCCTTAGGCGCAGCCGCTTACATTGGTCGTTGTCGCGTGGTGCCACTGCGTAACACCGGTGCGGCGATTTCTCCAATGAACTCATTCCAAATTCTACAAGGTTTAGAAACCTTAGGTTTACGCATGGAGCGCCATTGTGAAAATGCGGAAAAATTAGCGGCTTATTTATCGGCGCACGACAAGGTTGAGTGGGTGAATTACGCCGCGCTGCCCGACAGTCAATACCGTGAGGTGTGTGAAAAAATCTGTGGTGGTAAAGCTTCAGGAATTTTAAGTTTTGGCATTAAAGGCGGCGCTGCGGCGGGCGGCAAGTTTATTGACGCGCTGCAAATGATTTTGCGCCTAGTGAACATTGGCGATGCAAAATCGTTAGCCTGCCATCCAGCCTCTACTACCCATCGACAGCTTAACCCAGAAGAATTAGCCAAAGCGGGCGTGAGTGAAGATTTGGTAAGGATCTCAGTTGGTATTGAAAACATCGACGACATTATTGCTGATGTAGAACAAGCCTTAGCGAAGGCTTAAATGTATACCCAATCAATCCGGAACGTTAAATCTCATCAAGCGTTTACACGTGTTTAGGTTAGGCCTTGATTGGGTATACTTTAACCATTTAGTAAGCAAGTAACTAGGGCGGCGCTTGCCGCTTTAGTTATGCCTTAGCACCGCAACGGCTTGGTTTTTATTCGAGCCTTGAAATAATGACCATTCGTTACAAGTAGTTACTCTACCCAAAAATGCAATACATGTTTACTGTTAACCAGATCGTGCTAGTTTGAGCTTGGCTTTTGGACATGTAAGTAAAGCTTAAGGAAATTCATGGCATTTGATATTGTCGGCAGTGATATTTACCTGCCAGAAACTAAGTGGTCAGATAAGGATTTTGACCTGTATTTAGGATTAAAAAAAGGCACCAGTAAACGCCAATTCGGTGTCGAAACACGCCACGTGGCCGCCAATCATGAAACGGCTATTTACATGGCCGCAAAAGCGGCGTTAGGTGCACTAAAAAATGCTTCATTAACCATTAATGACATAGATTTACTCGTTTATGCTAGCGCTTCTCATCACCAAGCATTGCCCTATGATGCCGCGGCTGTATTGGCCCGCTTAAATGCACCCGTTAACCTTGCTAGTTTAGACATAAATAGCTCGTGCTTATCATTTTTAACGGCTTTAGATTACGCCCAATGTATTTTTCTGGCTAAACGACACCAGCGTATTTTAATCGTGAGTAGTGAGCTTGTCACTGGGATAACGTTGAATAAAACCACGCCCGCGAAAACTGAGGTGGCAACCTTGTTTTCCGATGGCGCTGCAGCTTATGTGTTACAAGCCGCGTCAAATGCCTCAGGATTTACCGGTGCTCTGTTTGAAACTCATCACCAAGGCTACGATTTTTGCCAAGTTAAAGCTGGTGGTAGTCATGTTAACCCTCATCACACGGCGCCAGAGCAACTATTGGCCGCCAGTCAATTTGAAATGGATGGCAAAGCCTTGTTTCGTCACATGACAACAACGTTGCCGGCTTTTTTAGTGCGAGGTTTACAGCAAAGCAATATTCAACGCGACCAAATTGACTATTTACTGCCGCATCAAGCGAGCCACCTTGCATTGAAAAGATTGCCTAAAATGAGCGGGTTTTGTTCACAAAAAATAGTTAATAATGTGGCACAGTGTGGCAATCAAATCGCGGCATCACTACCCATTAACCTGCACCTACTCAGGCAACAACAAGCCAATAGCGGCAAAAAAGTATTACTGATTGGCTCGGCAGCGGGGTTATCACTGGGAATGGGATTTCTGACACTATGAAGATATTGGTTACCGGTGGTACTGGTATGCTCGGCAGTGCCATTATTCGCTTATATCATCAAGAACATGAACTGCATTTTATTGGCCGTAATGCCGCCATTGTGCAGCAGTTAAGTGCTAAATATCCAGTGACGGGCCATGTGGCGGATTTGTGCGATCTGGATGCCATTAGTAAAATTTTTGCAGACATTGAACAGGATAAAAGTAACGATGAACAAATCGATGCAATTATTCATTGTGCTGCGCTTTCTAGTCCTTGGGGAGCCTACCAAGCATTCGAGCAAGGGAATGTGCAAGCTACTCGTAATTTATTAGCCGTTGCTGAACAGTATAATATCCAGACGTTTGTGCATATATCCACTACCAGCGTTTATTTTGACTTTACTGACCGTTGGAACATAACCGAGCAAGACCCCGTAGCCAGTCCGTTTTGTAATGATTATGCTGAAACGAAATACCTAGCAGAACAGGCTGTGCTCGCCAGTTCAATCCATAGTGTTATTTTGCGTCCTCGCGGCATATTTGGGCCTAATGACCAAGCCATCGTACCGCGCTTGTTAGCTGCAATTAAAGGGCGTTATCTACTGCTCCCTTCGGCTAAAAACCCAGTGCTGGATTTGACCTATGTAGACAATGTGGCAACAGCGGCATTGCTTGCTTGCGCCAAAGGCCCCAGTTTACCAAAGGGCGAAATATTTAATATCACCAATGGTGAACCCATGCCTATTAACAGTGTGTTAGCCGCCTTGCTGACCGCTTTAGGTTATAAAGCGCGTTTAGTGACATTACCCTATGCCTTAATTGCCCCTATCATTGCCCTTAACGAATACATTCGACGTCGCTTAGCTCATTGTCCTGAGCCAAAAATAACGGTTTATGGCGCGGGTTTATTGCATTTTCATCAAACATTAAATATTGAAAAAGCCAATCAATTACTGGGTTATCAAGCAAGTGTTAGCATCACAGAAGGGATCAGGCGTTATGTCGACTGGACTAAAAATAAAACTGTTTGAAGGAGGGCACTGTGTGCATCCTGGGTTTGTTGTTAAACCGGGCAGTGGGCTAAAGCCGCGCGCGTTTCCTGCCGCCGTGGCTTTGATTGAGCATCCATCACAAGGTTATTTATTATTTGATACGGGTTATCACGAGAATTTTTTCACTGTTACTCGCACGTTTCCTGAGCGTTTCTATGCATGGACTACACCTTGTAAGTTAAAGCATGGTGATGGAATCATTGAGCAACTACAGCTTGCTGGAATAGCGCCATTGCAAATAAACCATTTAGTGCTGTCCCATTTTCATGCTGATCATATTGCCGCGGTGAGCGAGTTTAATAGCGCGCAAATTCACTGTACGCAGCAGGGGCTTAACTCAATACAGCAGTCAGGGCGAATTAATGGGGTGCGTAAAGGGTACCTAAAAAAATTATTGCCCGCTGAGATAACCAAGCAACTGTGTATTCACACGCAATTTCCTTTGGCCTTTGATCAGGTTATAAACGGGAGAGGTGCCTCTGAAGGCCCTGCTATTGAGTTAGCATGCGCCGATTTGTTTAATGACCAAAGCTTGTACTTGGTCGCACTGCCTGGACATGCGGCAGGTCAAATTGGCCTGTTATGTCAATTAACCAATCGATGGGTCTTTTTATTGGCTGACGCCTGTTGGCTGATTGATAGCTTGGCAGATGAGGTTGATCAACATTGGTTAGCTAACTTTTTATGTGACGATGTAGCGCAATATCGGGCTACCTTGGCGCAGTTAAGGCATTGCTATCGGCGGTATCAGCATCTAATAGATTTTGTGCCATCCCACTGTTCAGCAACTATTAATGCGCTAAAAGCCAAAGGCTGGATGCAGTGATTTTGTTATTAAATACTTTTATTAAAGCTCGCTATAAAAGGTTTCATCAGCGCCAACAACTGCAAGATTGGCAAGTGCAACAAGTAGACAAGCACCTTGCTTGGGTTTGCCGACACTCGCCTTATTATCGCGCGTTACAAGGGGCTAAGCTGGATCAATTCCCAATCATGAATAAACAGCAAATGATGGCAAATTTTGACCAGTTGAACACCTGTGGATTAGAGCAAGCACAATTGTTTGAATGCGCGATTAATGCGGAGAAAAAGCGCCATTTTAGTGACTCTACAATTGGTGACATTACTGTGGGGTTATCATCAGGCACATCTGGCCAGCGCGGTTTGTTTTTGGCCAGCCCACAAGAGCGACAGATTTGGGCCGGCAATATTCTCGGTAAATTATTACCCAGCCTGATAACTAAGCACCGTATTGCCTTAGTGTTAAGAGCAAATAGCCCACTTTATGGCACCGTTAACAAAGGGCCGATTCAGTTTTGCTATATAGATATCACGCTGCCGATTGAAGTGTGGATGAAGCAGTTAGATGCGTTTCAACCCAGCTTGTTGATTGGCAGTGCCCAAGCATTACAATTGTGCGCCTTGTATACGGGGAAATACAGCCAGAAAGCCATTCAACCTCAGCGCATCATTTCTGGGGCTGAAGTGCTAACACCAGCAGATAAACACTGGCTACAGCAAAAATTTAACTGCCCGATTCATGAAATTTATCAATGCACAGAAGGCTTTTTAGGATGCACGGATCAGCAAGGGCAAATGCGTTGGAACGAAGATATAGTGCTAATTGAAAAGCATTGGCTAAATGCAGAAAAAACTCATTATAGCCCAATAATTACCGACTTCCGCCGCCGTACACAACCAGTGATCCGTTATCAACTGGACGATATTATTGTGGCGAAACAAGACTCGGGTATATTCGAAGCGATTGGGGCGATAGCCGGTCGTTGTGGCGACTGTTTAAGTTTGCTTGGACAGGGACGACAAAAAGGCTGCAAAGTGCCTGTATTACCAGATCTTATCTATCGGGCCATCACTCTAAAAATTGATGAGCATTGTGATTATAAAATTTCACAGCTAGCGGATGATTGCATTGAAATAGCTGCAGAGCCAACCTATCACCAGAGAATACAACAAGCGTTAAGTGAGCTTTTTGCGCAGCAAAATGTACTACCTGTGACATTTATGTTTGCGCCTAAACCAGTATGGCAGGCCGCAAACAAGCAGCGTAGAGTGATCAACTTATGCGGATCTTAATTACAGGAGCCAGAGCG
The DNA here is from genome assembly GCF_021295315.1 of Motilimonas cestriensis. Taxonomy (GTDB): domain Bacteria; phylum Pseudomonadota; class Gammaproteobacteria; order Enterobacterales; family CBDFNC01; genus Motilimonas; species Motilimonas cestriensis. Next base: position 11,620 of record NZ_JAIMJA010000023.1, read on the forward strand.
CCTGTTGCCCTTGAATGGGCGCGAATTTTATTGGCGCAAGGGCATCAGGTATTTCTAAGTGATTGCTGTCGTTTTCCTGTTGGCAAATTTGTGCCTGGGATCAGCGGTTACATACAAACGAGTTCGCCGCGATCAGAGCCTAAGCAATACCAGTGCCAAATAACCGCATTGGTTAAACAACATCAAATTACATTACTTATTCCCACCTGTGAGGAAGTTTTTTACTTAGCCCAGTTTAGCCACCGTCTAAACGGGGTTAATACTTTAATTTGTGATGCTCCGTTACTATTTGGCTTACATGATAAATTTCAATTGTTTACCTTGTTAGCAGGGCTGCCGGGAGTGCGCCTACCCAGGACTAAAAAAATCACCCGCGTACAGCAAATTGATCTTAAATGGGACAGCATATTAAAGCCCACTTTTTGCCGGTTTGGCGAGCAAGTGATCCGTAATATTAATCAGGCCAGCCTGCAAGAAATAACAGTAAGTCCGCAACAGTCTTGGGTGCAGCAACAGAAACTTACTGGACAAGCATTTTGTAATTACGCCTTATGTGATCGTGGCGTTATCATCGCTCACCAAGTTTATCTTCCTGAATATCGTGTTAATCAGTCTGCGGCGACCTATTTTAGGCCAACAGTTAATCGGGCTATCAATGAATTCATGTCTGCTTTTGTCAGTACTTATCACTTTCATGGACAAGTATCCTTTGATTTTATCGAGCACCTAGGCAGCATATACGTTATAGAGTGTAACCCAAGGACAACCAGTGGCTTGCACCTAATTGCGGATAACTTACATTGGCCCAGTATGAACACGCCAATGGAGAACTCACAGAATAAAGCCAAGTATGTTGGCCTTGCCATGTTGTTAGCTGGTGGGGGTAAGGCATTATTGAACGCTAAGATATGGCGTGATTTTCATCAAGGTGACAACGTTTTGGCTAGTAAACGCTACCCGCTGCGGCCGTGGGTACTGCTATTAAGCACGGGAGAATTATTATTGAAATCATTACGACAGCGAAAAAGCGTAACGGCAGCCAGCACTGACGACATTGAATGGAATGGGGAGTGAGCATGTTAAACGCGCAGCAGTGGCATCAAGGTTATTTCGAAATGATGTTAGAGGGCAGTAAAATTGCGCAACTGGATGCTGATTTTGTGTATTATCAGCAGCAAGGGTTAACAATTCCCGCTACGATCAGCCACACCAAGGTGAACAACAGTTATGTGGTTTCGCCGTTAACGCTAATCACCGGTTATGCACAAGATGAAATCCCCAAAGTACGTTTTGCTGCCTTACGTTGGTTTAGTTATCAGCTAGTTAAGATCGTTGAGAAGCCCTTGCAGTTAGCGGGGGTGGGCACTGTGCAAACCTTAAACAATCAATGTTTATCTACTAATATGTATTGCCAAGGGTGGCAGACCATTAATTTATCGAAACTGCGCACGCAAGCATTGCAAACCCGCAGTGGGCACGCTCTGTTGCTGCGCTCTTTAAATGCAGCCCAACATTCCCCTATTATTGAGCGTTGTGAGCAAGACGGTTGGTTAGCCATTGTTACTCGTCAAGTTTACCTGCATACAGACTGGTCGGCAGTGGTTGCAGGCAAAGATTTAAAAACAGATTTACGACTACTAAAACAACCACAATGGACTTTTAAAAAGTTAGTTACTGAGCAAGAAATAGAGCGGGCTAAAGTGCTTTATGACGCACTATATTTAGGTAAATACAGTGAGCATAACATTCAATTTACGTTGTCTTTCTTTAACCATGGGGTGCAATCGGGGCTGTTGTCGCTATATGGTTTGTTTTATCAAGAAGAGATGCTCGCCTGTGTTGGCATGGTGATTATTGACGGCGACATGACATGCCCAATACTGGGTTATGATCTTCAGCAACCGCAAAAACTAGGGCTTTATCGGCGCGCTTCTGCCTTTACTATCAATTATGCCCAGCAGCATAATTTACGATTTAACATGAGTTCAGGTGCGCCTTGGTTTAAACGCAATCGTAAAGCCAAAGCAGAAATTGAATATAGCTATGTTTACTGCCAGCATTTAAGCAAACCAAAGCAATGGGTATGGAAAACCTTTGCTTGGTTAACCAAACATTTTTATCGCCCAATTTTAGAAAAACAAGGCTTATAAAATAGAGTGGTTATCTCGTAAACCTCACTGAAGACACGTGGATAATTCTATCGGCATTGAAAATATCGACGAGATGATTGCTGGTATAAAACAGACGCTGCCTAAAGTTTAACATTGTAAGTTTCTCTGATTAGATAAGGTGGTATATGCCGCCTTTATTCAGCGGTTATATTTTCAAGTAATTGTTTTGCCGTTTCTTTGGCTGCTAAAACTGCTTCAGCTGGGTTATTGTGGTTTGCTATCCATAGTGCCAAATTTGTCAGTCCGCCATTTATAAAATGCGCCATGGCTTGATGTTTTACTGATGATTTTGTTGGGTGAATTTTAGCCAGTAATTCAGTAACCGATTTAATGCATTGAGCCGCTGCTAGGGTAAGCTGTTCCGGCTCAAGTATAGAGTATGCATCGCGTAACATAATGCGTTGGACTTCTTGCTCTGAAGCCATTTCTAAGTAGGTTTCGACACGCCTTATTAATGCTTCTTTTGGAGAATTGGCACGACTTTCAACAGCAATTAACTTCGCATCCATTTCATTATCAATCAATTGTACAACAGCATAGAAAAGCCCTTTCTTATTGCCAAAATGATGATATAAGGCGCCACGAGTGAGGCCTACGGCTGCTGTAAGTTCCTCTAAGGGGGTGCCTGAAAACCCTTTACTCGCAAATAGAGCCCGCGCTTGCATAATGAGCTCTGTGCGTGTTTTCTCTGTCATGTTTTTTCTTGATACAGCCATAAGAATATTTTTTTTGCGAACGGATAGGTTTTTATAATTGACATACATAGTGTATGTCAATTATTTTAACATACACAGTGTATGTTAATGGTGTTCCCAAGGAGAGCAAATGCATAACCCTTACTCGATGATTTTTAAAATGAAAGGCACAAAGGCTTTTAGTAGTGCGGGTTTTATTGCTCGCATGCCCTTGTCTATGATGGCGATAGGGTTGATTACAATGATGTCACAACTTTATGATTCTTATTGGGTTGCTGGCTCTATAGCGGCTGTTTTTACTTTTACAATGGCATTTTCGGCGCCTCAATTATCAAGGCTGATTGATAAATATGGACAAAGAGCGGTGGTGTTGCCTGCGACAATGCTAAGTGTCGTGGCAACCTTGATTTTACTGTGGTTAAGTTATGTTCAAGCACCGATTTGGAGTTTATATATAGCAGCCATTATTGCGGGAATAATGCCAAGCATTCCCGCCTTAGTGAGAGCGAGGTGGAGTTATGTGCAACAAGATCCCGATCTACTCAATAGCGCATATTCCTTCGAATCTGTATTGGATGAAATCGCCTTTGTTGTCGGCCCACCACTTTCTATCGCATTAAGTACTCTGGTTTTCCCTCAAGCGGGGCCACTATTGGCGATTGTTTTATTTTTGTTAGGCAGTCTTTGGCTGGTTTCACAATCGGCTACTGAGCCTAAAGTTGTTCCCAGTGAGAATACAGTAATGAGTTCTGCGTTAAGAAATCCGCTCGTACAACTATTAACAATATGCTTGCTCGCTTTGGGGGTCATTGTGGGAGCGGTTGATGTGCTAAGTGTTGCTTTTGCAAATCAGCACGGCTCACCTTTAGCGGCCAGTATTGTGCTATCAATGTATGCACTAGGCTCGTGTATTTCAGGGTTTGGTTTTGGTGCATTGAAATGGAAAGTGCCGATGGTTGACCTGTTGGTTCGTTTTGCATTTTTCACATTACTTACTAGTTTTGCGTTATTAGGTGCTAGCCAAGTATTTGGCTTAGCTTTGGTTATGTTTGTTGCTGGGCTTGCCTTTGCACCAACAATGATTATTGCAATGGGATTAGTGGAAAAAAATGTTGTTAAGCAGCAATTAACTGAAGGGTTGACTTGGCTGATCACAGGCTTAGGCATGGGAATTGCTATCGGCGCGGCCGTGACTGGTTGGGTGGTTGATAATTTCACTGTAAGTCATGGTTTTTGGATTGCAATCGCAGCGGCCGGATGTGTTGTTCTTATTTCAGTGGTTTTATACAAGCGATTTAAGAAAAATATAAAAAGTGAACGAACCTCTTTCGTCATGTAAACGATTATTTTGGCACGCTTGAGGAAGTGTGACGAGGCCCGTTTATTTAGGTCTATTCAAATAGAGATCAAGTATCTTAGAGTTTTTAAATTGTTGAAGGAATAAGCGAGCATAGCTCATAGATGGTCTCACTTTTGCCTAAGCTAGCTGAGGCTAGGCGGTAATCAGGCATTTTTTAAAATCAATAAAAAATCAAAAAAAAGACAGTTAGATGTTCATTTTTAGTCTGCTTGCTTTTATAATGGCGCTTTTAATCTTTTCCAATTATTAAGGTTCATTATAATGAAGTGTAAATTGTTAAAATTTGCTCCTGTGTTAGCCCTATCAACCATTCTTTTAGGATGTTCTGCAGCACAAACTGCGATGAAAAAAAGCGAGCTATCTATTGATTCTCAGACTTCCTTTTCAGTGGTTTTGGAGCCTGTTGCGCCTTCTAAGCGTATAGTTTACGCAAAAGTACGCGATTTAAGTGGGAATTCTATGCGTAAAGATATGCAGCGCCAATTAGAAAGCTTATTTATAAATGAAGGTTTTGTTGTTACGAACGATCCTGACAAAGCAAATATGATGATTACCGCTTCGATTATCGCGGCTGAAAAAGCGACAGCAGCTGACGCTAATCGTTATTTGCATTCAGGTTATAAGGGCGGAGCAGAAGGAGCTCTTGCTGCTGGTAGTGTATCAGCTATCGCTGGTGGTAGTGGTTCTGGCGTTGCAACTGCTGCAGTGGCTGGTGCTGCCATTGGGTTTCTTGCTGATACTTTAGTTGAAGATGTATATTATACTTTTGTTATGGATGTTCAGCTTCGCGAGCGGCCATTAGACGGAGACGTTATTTCAAATGCAACTAAAAACAATAGCTCAAAGCGAGTAACAAGTAAAAATACTTCTACGTCTTCTAATAGCAACAGTTCTGTGACTAGAGGTGACAATTTCAAGTGGATTGTATACGAAACTAGAATTGTAACCACAGCAAACAAGATGAACTTGGAAATAACAGAAGCTATACCTGCCGTACAAAGTCGTACAGCTGAAACGCTTACAGAAATGATGTTGTAATTATTGAGAAAGCAGAGGGGGGCGTCCCCTCTGGTTCCAACAAATAGCTCCTTAGCGCATGATAAGTTTCACTAAATTTAGCTAAATCTGATTTGTCGTTAAATCAATTCACCGATGAACTCTTTCCAAATTCTATAAGGCTTAGACACCTTAGGTTTATGTATGGAACGTCATTATGATAATACGGAAAAATTAGCAGCCTATTTATCGATTCACGATAAAGTAGAGTGGGTTAATAACGCCGCGATACCAGACAGTTAATATCGCGCGGTGGGCGAAAGAATCTGCTACGTCAAAGCCTCAGGGATTTTAAGTTTTGGTATTAAAGGCGGCGCAGCCACGGGTGGTAAGTTTATTGACGTTTTGCAGATGATTTTACGCCTAGTGAACATTAGCGATGCAAAATCGTTAGCGTGCCATCCTGCTTCAACTACCCATCGCCAGAATAGATAGAAATGTTAAGATATTCTCACTTAGTGCGAACCATCATTAGAGAATTTAGTTCGGCTATTTATGGTTAACTCAATGGGCCTCAACCGTTAGAGGGACTTAAGCCCATCAAGTTATGCCGTTTCGAAGTTTTAAATGACTTTTTTCTGCGGTTGCTCACTGTGCGTGTTTTGTTGAGTAATCAAGTCGGTTTCTTTGGGTTGCTCTTCAGCCATTGCCTGCTTAAAGCCTTTAATGGTTGCACCAAGATCGCCGCCAATACCGCGAAGGCGCTTGGTGCCAAACAGCAACACAACAATAGCGGCAATAATAACAAGCTGCCAGATACTAATTCCTGCCATGATGTTCCTTAAATATTTTAGTTGTTTAATGCTAGAAAAGCAGGCCGTCAGGCCTGCTGTTAGCCAAGGTTAATGAAGCTTAAACGCCAAGTGCTCCGCCATCCGCTTTACGGATCGCAACCAGTGATGCACGTGGACGCAAAGTCATACCATTTGGCGTTTCTTGTGCGGCATTGTCGCTATATGGCCAATTGCCTGGATGCTGAATAGATACGAACATGGTGGTGTAATCAGGTGTGATAGTAAAACCTGTTACTTCACAACCATTAGGTCCAACAAAGAAACGACGCAGCTCTCCTTGGTTTGCGTCATCGATGGTTTGTTGTTTACCATCAGTGTCGGTCAGCATGGAAGGTACTACGGCTAACATCTGGTCGTTAGTATAATTTTGTACTTCGTCGGCGCCGTTATCTGTTTGGATCCACATAATGCCGCGTTTATCAAAAGCGAGGCCATCTGGGCTGGCAAATTGGTTAAATTCATTTAAACCAGATAGGTTGGTGGCAGCATCACCGGCTGCATCTGAGCCAAACACGAAGATATCCCAGCTAAATGTGGTATGAGTTTCGCCTTCATCCCAGCGGATAATATGACCGAATTTGTTATTTAGTCGTGGATTAGCTGGGTTAGTGCCAGTTGCAGCATTACGTCGAGTATTGTTGGTCAATGTCAGGTAAACAGAGCCCGTGAATGGGTCAACAGCACACCATTCAGGACGATCCATTGGCGTTGCACCCACTAGGTCGGCGGCACCCGCTGTATTGAGTATGATCTCTGCTAGGCTGGTGAAATGATCGGCTAGTGTGCCACCATTTTTGGTTGAGCCTGTCATGGTGAGTGGTAGCCAAGTACCAACACCATCGGCATCGAATTTAGCCACATACAAGGTGCCCGCATCCATATATTTGTCACCCATCGCCATACGGTTTTTGGCGTCGGCATCCGCTGGATCCCAGAGTGCGTCAGAGACAAACTTGTACATGTACTCAAAGCGTGAATCGTGACCCGAATAGAATGTGATAGGTTTTCCTTCAGTCAACTTACCAAAAGTACAGCCCTCATGACGGAAGCGGCCAAGGGCTGTGCGCTTAACCGCGCGAGAGTTTGCTGTGTATGGGTCTACTTCAACAATATAACCATGACCATTAGCTTCGTTGCGGTAATCGTCCATGGCGCTGTTACCAGTTGGTGTTACGTCAAAACGCGCAAATTCGTCAACTCGTTCTTCTGGACTACCGGCAACGGTTTCCCAACCGTAACGTGTGGTGCTAGATGTTTCGATCCCAATGCGATCTTGCTCTGCGGTGGTCGTGCCTTTATTGATGAAATACCCCGGCCAGTTTTCTTCACAGGTAAGGTAAGTGCCCCATGGCGTATAGCCGTTACCACAGTTATTAAGAGTGCCGCGCGCTTGACTGCCGTCTGGTGAGAAAGGCGTTTTCAGCTTGTCTGAATTGGCGAGTGGGCCAGAAATATTCATTGTGGTTGCGCCAGTGTAGCGACGGTTTAATGGATCATTGTCCACTACCTTCCACTCGTTGGCGATCAGCTGAATGCGTACTACGGCAACGCCGTGAGCATTAATCTCTTTACGAACTTGATCGACACTGCTACGGATACCGTCAGCGTCTTTATCACTGCCGTTAGGGTGCAATGCATTTTGGTCGATATATTCATGGTTTACGCACAAAAGGCCGTCGCTGCCATCATCATTGAGCGGGAAAAAGTGCAAGCCATCGTGGTGCATGCCCATGGCATTCGCTTGATCTGTTGCATTGTTAGAGCCATCACGCTTCCATTCTGAGCCGCCTGACATGATTGGCTGTCCCCAAGGCGCGAGAACCTGTGCAGTGTAGCCTTCAGGCACACTTACTGCGTCAATTTTAGAACCTGGGATCGAGTTGAAACCCAATCTAGCGCTTGATGCAGTGGGAACGCTCGGCGTGGTTGGTGTGGGGGTTGGTGTACCAGAATCTACTATTGGTGTTGAGCTATTACTAGAATTACATCCAGCCAAGCCAAATGCGCCAAACATGGTCATAGCACCTAGGCCAAGGCCGCCTTTGATCATTTTTCGGCGTGATAGATGTGCTTCCAATACCTGATCAAAATCTGGGTTGTCGCTTTTGTTAAATCGCTTCGGGTTAAAAATTTCCTTGCTCATCATGTTCTCCAACTGCTTTGGTTACGCTGGTTAAAACCAGACTAGTGGCGAACAAACTAAATGGGTAAAGTGACAGATACGTTACAGAAATGTAACATTAAGGTTGCTCTGTGCGTTAGCCCTTCGTTAAGGGGAGGTTTCTATCCCGTATCCACTAACTTCTTAATATTGTGAAACATATAGGTTAAATAATATCCAATCTGAGTTACGCATGGGGATATTACTGGGTTATAAATCGGCGAAATCCCCCCAGCTTGCAGCCATCAAATAAACGCGAACGAGCTAATTCGATATTTCAAAAAATAAAATGATTAATAAGTAGCAGGTATTTTACATTTACTTGATATATGGTGTGTTCTTTTGTTGCGGAAAGGCATCGATGCGTCACTATCTCTTATTCTTGTGTTTTTTAACTTCACCAGCTTGGTCTGTTGATTCGATTTCCTTGCTCGATACTAAACAATATCAATCTCTTAACCGTTATCTTGAAGGTGTGTTTTTACAACATACAAATGGCGCGTTATCAGAACAAAAATTGGGGCAAGCGTTAGACCCATTTGCCACTAGCGCTCTTGAGCAGAATGCTATGTTGGAAGGTTGGCTGGCAGCAATGCCAAACACCTGGCAACCGCACCTCGCTGCGGGTATCTATTATCAGCATTTAGCATGGCTTAGTAGAGGTGCTAAATACGCTAGCAATACCAGCAAGCAACAAATGAAAGCAATGAAGTCATACCGCGCAAAAGCGATAGCCCACCTCACTCGCGTCACGGTGATTGAACCCAAGCTTGCGCACGCATGGGCTTACTTGATCAATTTAACTAAGTTAGTGAGAGGCGCTGAAGATATCGAACGTCTTTATCAACAAGCTAACTTGTATGTTCCCAGTTCATTCATATTACATTGGAATTATGCTAACGCCAGAACGCCAAAATGGGGCGGTAAGATGCAGGAAGTATTGCTATTTTCTCAACAAATGGAGCAGGCAAGTAAGCAATGGCCTCATTTGCGTGTGTTCACCGGTTATCCCGATTATGTATTGGCAGACATTGCTAGGCGTAAAAACAACGATGAAAAAAGAGCTCTTGACCATATAGAAAAGGCGCTTAGCTATGGAGAGACCATGGGCTATCTGAATTTAAAAGGGCGTATTTTAACGAGGTTAGAAGCTTATTCAGAAGCAGAAGTTGCATATCAACGCACCCTACAGCTAGATCCTCACTACTCGCCTGCTCTGGTCGGGTTGGCTTGGATGTATTTCAATACTGATCAATATGAACGAGGGCTAGAATACGCCAATCAAGCGCTAGCATTAGAGCCCTTATCACCTGATGCGTTAGAGATACGAGCACGAATTTTTTCTCGAATGAAAATGCCGGATAGGGCATTGGCCGATTTAACGCTTTTTACGCAATACGGCGTGATGTCGCACTCGTTATATTGCTTGCAAGGTTATCTGCTTTTTTATAACAAGAAAGACTACCAGAGTGCTGCAGTGGTGTATGACTATGCAGCTCAGTTAAAGCCCAAGGATGATCGTGCTTGGTATTACCTAATGGCATCGCGTTATATGCTAAAAGATTGCCGTTATGTGGATGCCGCAAAGCGGTTTCTAGCTTTGTGCCAGAAGGGCGCAGAGTGTAAGCCGCGTGACTTAAGTTGGAGCAAACAAAATCTAACATGTGCGTTTTAGGTTTGGGCTGAAAATAGCCTTGCTGAAATAGGGATTAACCAAATGCGCTTTCATCTTAATAATTGCTTGGTAATCATAGCTGGCACCTGTGCCATTTGATTTTATTATCGTTAATTAACACCACTGTTATGTTGTTAAGCTGTTGATCACAATATTTAAAATTGTTATTAACATATTTCTCGTTTAACCATTTAGTGTAGTGGCCATTACCCTAAATAGTGTTGGTTAACCCCAATGAAAACGGAGAAATAACATGTGCACGCGCATTTTAAATAACATTAACAAGAATCACGTGACGGTCGGTCGCAATATGGACTGGGAGTTTCCCCTACAAGCGACCCTATTTATGCATCCGGCCCACGGAAAGCGTGTCGGAATGAGTGCCGCAGAAGCAGAAAAAGAGGGGCTCGATTCCTCCCAAGTGCGTCGTTGGAAGGTCAAGCATGCGACGATTGCTACTATGGTCGGCGATGACATTAATGGCTATGGTTTTTGCGATGGTATGAACGATCAGGGGTTAGTGGCGAATGCACTTTACGATACTACCTGTACTTTCGGTGACGGTGCGTTGGCTGAAAACCAAAAAGGGCTAAGCGTTTTACGCTGGGGGCAATTTATTCTTGATCGCTTTGCCAGTGTTTCTGAAGCGGTGAATTTTTTGCAAAAGATAAAATACTATTATTCGGTGGCAAAGTGCCGGGTGACGACAATTCTGCTGCTGTTCTGCATATTTCGATTTCAGATAAAACGGGTAATTCTGCCATTTTAGAAATTGATCAGGGGTTGGTAAAAAGCTATCAGAGTGAAAATTATACTGTGATGACCAATCAGCCTGATTACGCGACTCAGCTTAAATTAATGGATTATTGGATGTACCAGTGGAATAAAACCGAGGTGCGTAACCTACATCCTGTTTTTACTGTTCCTGGCGGTTACACCCCTGTGCAACGATTTGAGCGTGGCTGTTTTTATCGCTACTTGTCTAATGAAAAGGCAAAAGGCACTAACCCTGTGGCTCAAGTACGCTCGATGGTGGCAACCTGTAATGTTCCCACCGCTTTTGAAGAGCTGCACCCGTTAAGTGTGTTTGAAAAAGTAGAAAAAGGGTTGGGTTATTCCGTGAACTCACAAACCCTATGGACCAATGTGAGTGATAGCAGAGATAGACGCTATTACTATATTAGTAATGGAAATATGCAAATGATTTGGCTGAATATGGAAAATGATCAGCAGCAAAGTAAAAAGCTGGTAATTAGTGATAGCTTTGTAAAAACAGAATTTATGGGGCAAGCGAACCACTTAATGGAACAGTGTGACTCTGCACCTTTTAGTTATTCCAGTTAACGGTGAGTTCGGTTTAACTAGTCATTCATTTTAAGTCGATAATAGCTGAGTCCGCCATGTTAGCGTGGTTAACTCAGCTTATTGTAAGGCTTCCATTCCTATTGCAGTCATATCAAGCTTATAGCAGTTTTTACCGGATGCTTTGGCGCGATAGAGCGCTTCATCTGCTCGACGGAAAGCGGTTCGATGCATATGGCTTTGATGAGGCGTTGCCCCGCAGCTGACAGTGACATTGCGTTCAAGGCCAAAATTTTTCGCTGCTATTTTAGCTTGTAATTCAATTAGCTTTTTTTCGATGGCATCGACATCAGAGATATAAAAGGCAATCAAAAATTCTTCACCGCCCCAACGACCAGCAACCCCATCATCGCCAATTGTGTTGGCTAATTGCTTGGCAATAACTTTGAGTACACGATCGCCAATGTCGTGGCCATAATTATCATTAACGCTTTTGAAGTCATCAACATCCAACATCGCAATCCATTTCACTTCATCAAAGTTAAGCAGTAATTCTTCCATTTTTAGGCGGTTAGGCAAGCCGGTTAACACGTCGGTGGTAGACAGTGCTTTTAACTGTAGATTCGATTCTTTCAGTAAGCGCATAGTGTGCCTACGCCCAGAATCGTAGAAATATGAAATAGAGAAAAGGAAAAAATAAATAATAGTCAAATGGATGAAACTAATGGTATCAAAGGGAACGGGATGCCAATTTTGCATTTCCGTAAGGCAAAAATAGGCGACCACGGCGAAATTGATCAGGCTAAAAAAAGAACCAAGCTTATAACCAAGTATAAATACCGCGATAACAGGGGTTAAAAAGCAAAAGGCGAGGGCAAATTCACGGTTTTGCGTGCCGATAATAAACAGCAGGCTGATTGTCGTCATGATGGTTACGGTAATAATGCCGGCTGTTCGTGTGCTTCTGCGATTTTTTAGGAAATAGTAACCGGCAAGGCCTGAAACAACTCCCATACCATGAATCAAGGCAAGAATGGGGATAAATATAATAAATACGTTGTAGTAAAGTAAGAAAGACAATATCGCTATCAAGATGGTAAGCGATACGAATACGAATGAATTCTCTCTGAATTCTTCATCTGAGCGACTCTGGTTAAGCCATGCCTCAATTCGACTATAGAATAATTTATTTATCATATTTAGTTGTTGTGCTAATCATATATGGCCTACTAACCATATAGTAACTGATAACCGAGCAAAAACTTAACCGACAGTTCACTTATCAATGGGGTCATATGAGCTTTTTGCTCAAAGTGTGGCAGGGAAACGATTTTTGCTGATTAGGGCTTGCAGGCCTTGCGTTATTTAAAGCTCTGCATCATCGATATTGATGATGGCAGCTTTGCTCCTATATAAAGCGAAAGTTTATGCCTCAAAACATCGCCAGCTGATCAAATTCAGGCTCAGGCAGGTTAAACCAAGCGGCGGGTTCACCCAGCATCTCGGCAAACATCGCAGCTAGCTCGGGCGCTTGTAAATTATCGGCTGTGTGCACGTATAAGTAGGGCGATTTGCCTTGTTTTAGCCATTGCTGAATTTTACTGACCCAAGGTAAAAACAAAGCGCGATTGTTTTCTAGCGCTATATCACCAATAAAGCGCACCACGGGTTGATTGCTGGTGGCAATGGCATGCACTGGCACTTTTGGCTTTTGCGTTTGGCCATGCTGAATAACGGGGTTACTGGCATCGGCTAAAAACACCGGCCGCGAGTCCATAATGATGCGATTCATTTGTTGCTCGATTAAAAAGCCATTGAAACGCTTTTCAATATCGCCTTTGGCAAAATACGCTAAATGGCGCACTTCCACGCCATATTGCCAGTCACGGGGTAATTGCTTGAGAAAGGTCATTAGCAGCGGCAGATCATCGGGACCGAAGCTGGCCGGTAGTTGCAATTTAACCAGACCGATTTTGTGTTGTAGCGGTGCAAATAAGTTAAAAAATTCACTTAACTCATGGCTAACGGCGCATAAGCGCTTTTGATGAGAGATGGTTTGCGGCAGCTTTAAGCTAAACTTGAAATCTTCGGGCGTGTCTTGGCGCCATTTTGCCACTGCAGCAGGAGTGGGCAGGGCATAAAAAGTGGTATTTCCTTCTACCGAGTTAAATACACGACTGTAATGATAAAGCGCACTACAAGGCGTCTCGGTTTGACGGGTTAAACGTGGTTGCCACGCCTTTTCTGACCACATCGCCATGCCAATGCGTAATTTTGTCTCTGCTGATGTGTTTTGCACGATTTACCCTTGCCTAGCTTTTCCTCTATAATAGCGCGTTTGCACTTGATGGAATCAAGTGTGTTAAAGATAAAATAGTAACTAGCAGAGATAGACAATGCCGATTTATGAATATCGCTGTCAGGCCTGTGGCCATGAATTAGAGAAAATGCAACGCATGAGTGATGATCCGCTAAAGGATTGTCCCCAATGCGCCGAGCCAAAACTAACTAAGCTTATTTCTGCGCCGGGTTTTCGTCTCGGCGGCAGTGGTTGGTATGAAACCGACTTTAAAACCGGCTCGAAAAAGAATTTAGCAGCGAAAGAATCTTAAATTTACCCTGTGTGATGGTACAGTTAGCCATCTTCAGTATCGAATAGTAAAACCAGAACAGGAACGAACCAGCATGCGCACCTTATATTGCGGCGAAGTAAACGAACAACACATTGACCAACAAGTAGAATTAGTCGGTTGGGTAAATAAACGTCGCGATTTGGGCGGCGTGATTTTCCTTGATTTACGTGACCGTGAAGGCCTAGTGCAAGTGGTTTACGATCCAGACTTAGCTGATGTGTTTGAGCTTGCTAGCAGCTTGCGCAATGAGTTTTGTGTAAAAGTTACCGGTAAAGTGCGTGCACGCCCTGAAAGCCAAGTGAATAAAGATATGCGCACGGGCGGCATTGAAATTCTAGGTCAAAACTTAGAGATTTTAAGCAAATCAGCGCCGCTGCCATTAACGCTGGACGATCATCAAAAAAACAGCGAAGAGCAACGTCTTAAGTACCGTTACTTAGATTTACGTCGCCCTGATATGGCGGAAAAAATTAAATTCCGTGCGCGAGTAACCAGCTCAGTGCGCCGCTTTCTTGATGACAATGGCTTTTTAGATATTGAAACGCCAATGTTAACTAAAGCGACGCCAGAAGGTGCACGTGATTATTTAGTGCCAAGCCGTACCCACCATGGTCGTTTCTTTGCATTGCCACAATCGCCACAGTTATTTAAGCAGTTGCTGATGATGGCGGGCATGGATCGTTACTACCAAATCGTTAAGTGCTTCCGTGATGAAGACTTACGTGCGGATCGCCAGCCTGAATTTACCCAAATCGATATTGAAACCTCGTTTATGAGCGCTGACCAAGTGATGTCGGTAACGGAATCAATGATCCGTCAGTTGTTCCAAGACTTACTAAACGTTGATTTAGGCGAGTTCCCGCGCATGACTTACGCTGAAGCGATGCGTCGTTTTGGCTCTGATAAGCCAGATTTACGTAACCCAATGGAGCTGGTGGACGTTGCTGATTTATTAAAAGAGGTTGAGTTCCAAGTATTCTCTGGCCCAGCCAATGATGAAAAAGGCCGCGTGGCAGTATTATGTGTACCGGGCGGCGCGTCATTGTCGCGTAAGAACATTGATGATTACGGCAAGTACGTAAACATTTACGGCGCCAAAGGGCTAGCATGGTTGAAAGTGAATGAAGTGGCGAAAGGTGTGGATGGTATTCAATCGCCAATCGCGAAGTTCCTTACGCCTGAAATTATTGCCGCTTTACTTGAACGTACCGGCGCGAAAGATGGCGACATCATTTTATTTGGTGCCGATAAAGCTAACGTGGTGGCTGAAGCCATGGGCGCACTGCGCTTGAAAGTGGGTGAAGATTTAGGCTTAACGTCTGACGAGTGGAAGCCGCTATGGGTGGTTGACTTCCCAATGTTTGAAGAGCTACCAAATGGTGGTTTAACACCGCTGCATCACCCGTTCACGGCGCCAACAGGTTTAACGCCAGTACAGTTAGAGCAAGATCCTGCTAACGCATTATCTGATGCTTACGACATGGTATTAAACGGCTGTGAGTTAGGCGGTGGTTCGGTACGTATCTATGACCAAGAAATGCAAGCAACTATTTTCCGTATTCTTGGTATTACCGATGAAGAAGCAGAAGAGAAATTTGGCTTCTTACTGGAAGCGCTTAAATTTGGTGCGCCGCCGCATGCAGGCTTAGCGTTTGGTTTAGACCGCTTAGTGATGCTAATGACAGGTGCGAGCTCGATTCGTGACGTAATGGCATTCCCGAAAACGTTAACGGCAGCGTGTCCGTTAACTAACGCGCCGGGTCAAGCTAACCCTGTGGCACTGGCTGATTTGAACATTGAAGTCATAAAAGCACCTGAAAAGGCAAACGAGGAACAAGCTTAATGACTAAGCGCCCTGAATCTGTGCTGGTGGTGATTTACACCGCGCAGGGCAGGGCGCTGATGTTGCGTCGTTTAGATGATGCTAATTTCTGGCAATCGGTAACCGGCAGTTTGGAAACGGGTGAAACGCCCTATCAAACAGCGGTTCGCGAAGTAATGGAAGAAACAGGCATTGATATCGACGGACAAGGTTTAACTCTGAATGATTTAAATCAACAAGTAAGCTACGAAATTCGACCCTTATGGCGTAAACGTTATGCCGAAGGGGTTACTATGAACATCGAACATCAATTTACTTTAGCGCTTCCCGCTCAATGTGAGATTTCTCTTACTGAGCACAGTGAGTTTTGTTGGTTGCCCCTCAAAGAGGCGGCCGAGCTAGCAAGCTCAGCATCTAATCGCCAGGTTATTTTAGCGTTAACAAAATAAATCCGGAGGCTATCATGGCAGGTCACAGTAAATGGGCCAACATCAAACATCGCAAAGCGGCGCAAGACGCGAAACGCGGTAAAATTTTCACCAAACTGATTCGCGAACTAACGGTTGCCTCACGCGAAGGCGGCTCGGATGCTGACTCAAACCCACGACTGCGCGCAGCGATTGATAAAGCATTATCTAATAACATGACGCGTGACACGGTTGAGCGCGCGGTAAAGCGTGGTGCTGGTGAGCTAGATGGACAAGAGTTAGAAACCATTATCTATGAAGGTTATGGCCCAAGTGGTACGGCAGTCATGGTGGAAACCATGACCGATAACCGTAACCGTACCGTTGCCAGTGTGCGCCATGCTTTTAGCAAAGCGGGCGGTAATTTAGGCACAGATGGTTCGGTGGCGTACTTGTTTGAGAAAAAAGGCGTGATTGCCTATGACGCAGAAGTAGATGAAGACACCTTGATGGAAGCGGCCCTTGAAGGCGGCGCCGACGATGTGCTTGCCCATGATGATGGCAGCTTAGAGGTGTTTACTACGCCGGAAGAATTCGGGGTTGTAAAGGACGCTCTTGATCAAGCGGGTTTTACCGCTGAAAATGCTGAAGTGACCATGGTGCCTTCGACTAAAGCGGAGTTGGACGCCGATACGGCCGCTAAGTTTTTGCGCTTGATTGATATCTTAGAAGACGATGATGATGTACAAGAGGTATATCACAACGGCGACATTTCTGATGAAGTGGCGGCGACACTGGAATAATATGGAAATATATGAAGCTATCTCAATTACAAGCGCATATTAAAGCGTTTGATCATGCACCAGAGCAATCAGAGCACTACTTTTTGAAATTGATAGAAGAAGTGGGTGAGTTGTCGGAATCTATTCGCAATGGGAAAGTCGGCCAACCTGATCTTGATAACCTTAAAGGGTCGGTTGCGGAGGAGCTTTATGATGTGTTGTATTATGTTTGCGCGCTGGCCAATATACACGGCGTGGATTTAGAAAAAACCCATGACATTAAAGAGATATTGAATAAGGCTAAATACCAGCGTTAAGTGGTCAATACTCAGCGCTGATAACGATTTGCTAGGGCATATTTAGAGGAGCTAAGGCTCCTTTTTTGTTGGTGTAGAACAACATGATACAGGCACATAAATGGCAATAATTCTGGGCATCGATCCCGGCTCGCGTACCACAGGTTTTGGTTTGGTCAAGTTTATTCGTGGCAAGTTTGAATACGTTGCCAGTGGCTGTATTCGCACCCAAGGCGATGAGTTAGCACCGCGTTTACACACGATTTACAACGGTATTAGTGAAATAATCTTGCAATATCAACCCGATGAGTTTGCCATTGAGCAAGTGTTTATGGCGAAAAATGCTGACTCGGCGTTAAAGCTCGGCCAAGCGCGAGGCGTTGCTATCGTGGCGGCAACCAATCAACAGCTAACGGTGGCAGAATATTCGGCGCGGCAAATTAAGCAAGCTGTGGTGGGCACGGGCGGCGCGAAAAAAGAGCAAGTGCAGCATATGGTCCAACACATATTAAAATTAGACGGTGTACCACAAGCGGATGCGGCCGATGCGCTGGCTGTGGCTATGTGCCATGGGGCGACGCAATCTAGCCTTATTGCAATGGCGGGGCAAGTGCGAAAAACCGTACGTGGGCGGATGCGTTAAAACAAACTTTACATGATGGCGATAGGTTTAAATCAAACTGAGAATAAATATAACTGGATATTCATCCAGTTGTTTTCTATCCTAGCTTATTTTACTCAACCCAACAGGACTGAGCGCAGTGATCGGAAGACTTAGAGGCATTTTACTTGAGAAACAAGCCCCAGAAATTTTAATTGAGGTGTCAGGTGTCGGTTATGAAGTACAGCTGCCGATGAGTTCGTTTTATCATTTACCTGAGCCGGGCCATGAAGCGGTGGTTTATACCCACTTTGTGGTGCGTGAAGATGCACAGTTACTGTACGGTTTTACTGATAAACTTGAGCGCGCCATGTTTCGTGAATTAATTAAAGTTAATGGTGTCGGGCCAAAATTGGCACTGGCGATTTTATCAGGGATGACGGCGAATCAGTTTGTGCAGTGCATTGAAGATAATAATGTCACCGGACTCGTTAAGCTACCGGGTGTAGGTAAGAAAACCGCCGAACGTTTATTAGTTGAAATGAAAGACAGGCTTAAAGGGTGGGTTGGTGCGGATCTGTTTAACCCTGCGCTGCCAAGAGATGAAGAAAGCGTTGCCGTGACCGCGGCCACTGATGAAAAAGGTGAAGCCATCGGCGCATTAATCTCACTCGGTTATAAACCTGCCGTGGCAGAAAAAATGGTTAAGCAAGTTTATCGCGAAGGGGCGAGCTGTGAGAGCTTGATCCGCGACGCTCTGCGGACAATGGCGTAACATAACAAGCGTCCAGTTTGTTAACTCAAGTCGTCATGACAAAAGGTAATGGCAAAATAAATGATAGAAGCGGATAGACTGATCAGCAGTAGTGCTAGCTTACAAGAAGAGGTGGTTGACCGTGCCATCCGACCTAAGTTACTGCAAGATTATACCGGTCAAGAGCAAGTTAAAAGCCAAATGGAAATCTTCATTGAGGCGGCGCGTCGTCGTAGTGAAGCCCTTGATCACCTTCTGATTTTTGGTCCGCCGGGGTTAGGTAAAACCACCTTAGCGAATATTGTTGCCAATGAGCTTGAGGTAAACATTAAAACCACCTCAGGCCCGGTGCTGGAAAAAGCGGGGGATTTAGCGGCACTGCTAACTAACCTTGAACCCAATGATGTGCTGTTTATTGATGAAATCCACCGTTTGAGTCCTGTGGTGGAAGAGATCCTCTATCCCGCGATGGAGGATTATCAGCTTGATATTATGATAGGTGAGGGCCCTGCTGCGCGCTCTATTAAACTAGACTTACCCCCCTTTACGTTAATTGGTGCCACCACACGAGCGGGCTCGTTAACCTCTCCTTTACGCGATCGTTTTGGCATAGTGCAGCGCCTAGAATTTTATGATGTGCCATCCTTAACGCAGATTGTTAAACGCAGCGCCCACTATTTAGCGTTGGATATGGATGGTGATGCCTGTATTGAAGTGGCAAGGCGTTCACGTGGTACGCCACGTATTGCAAACCGCTTGCTGCGTCGCGTCCGTGACTACGCGGAAGTAAAACACGAAGGCAAAGTAGACCAGTTCTCAGCGAAAGCAGCGTTGGATATGCTAGAAGTAGACAATCAAGGTTTTGATTTAATGGACCGTAAATTATTGGATGCCATTATCGATAAATTTATGGGCGGGCCTGTTGGTTTAGACAACCTTGCAGCTGCCATTGGTGAAGAGCGTGAGACCATTGAAGATGTGCTGGAGCCTTATTTGATTCAGCAAGGTTTTTTACAACGCACTCCGCGTGGACGAATTGCCACTGACCGCGCCTATTTGCATTTAGGTTACCAGAAAGATTAAACTTTTTAGCCTAGTTGTAATCGAAAGGGGGTAACCTTGCTGTTTATTGATTGCAATAAAGGTGAATACTTTATGTTTTACCATTATAACGCTGCCATCTTCCTTAAGGTGCTGATTATAGTTAGAAGATGAATCTTTTTTTATTTGCGGTCAGGTGAAATTAATTTTAGGCTGTAGCACGTATCCTAGTGAGAAAAGCTCAGCTATAGTAGCGCCGAATTTAGCCGGGTCAACGAGTGGCTTGGCAACATATAACAAATCTTAAATTGAATTAATTTGAATTTAATCGCTGGTTGATGGCGATTTTTCAGCTCAGGAGTAATAGTCAGTGCACGCAGATATGTCGTTTATCGGGTTGATTTCTCAAGCTAGCTTTTTAGTTAAAGCGGTCATGCTTATTTTACTTGGTATGTCACTGGCGTCTTGGACGATCATTTTTCAGCGTAATAAAGCACTTAAGCTAGCGAATAAAAGTGTTGACCGGTTTGAAGACCGATTTTGGTCAGGTATTGATCTCTCTAAACTTTATCAAGAAAGCTCAGCGCGACGCGAGAGCTTGCGAGGCAGTGAAAAATTGTTTTATGCTGGCTTTAAAGAATATATTCGCTTGCACAAATCGGTTGGCCGCACCCCTGAAACGTTAATGGAAGGCACCTATCGCACCATGCGCGTGACCCTGTCGCGTGAAATTGATGATTTAGAGTCTTCATTACCTACACTAGCAACCATAGGTTCAATCAGCCCTTATATCGGTTTATTCGGTACGGTTTGGGGGATTATGACCGCCTTCATTGCGCTAGGCGAAGTACAACAAGCCACGTTAAGTATGGTTGCTCCCGGTATTGCTGAAGCTCTGATTGCAACCGCAATGGGGTTGTTTGCTGCTATTCCTGCTGTTATTGCTTACAACCGCTTTTCTCATCAAGTAGGTCGTCTTGAAAACAGCTATGCTAACTTTATGGAAGAGTTTACGTCGATTTTGCAACGTCAATCTATGAGTGAACAAGGAAGCCAAGCATGATGCACGGGGGGTATCAACGCAAACGCCGTAGACCGGTTGCTGAGATCAACGTGGTGCCTTACATCGACGTTATGTTAGTGCTGTTGATTATTTTTATGGCGACGGTGCCGATCATTACTCAAGGGGTAAAAGTTGACCTGCCGCAAACAGCTGAAGCTGAATCAATGTCGCAAGATGCTAAGCCGCCGTTAGTCGCGTCGGTTGATATTGATGGTAATTATTTCCTGGACGTCGGCGATAGTAGCGAAGAGCCATTGGCGGACAATGAGCTTATTTCTTTAGTACAAGCGCACATGCAGCTTGATCCAACCGTACCCGTTGTGGTGAAAGGTGATGGTGCTGTGGCGTATGAACAAGTTGTTCGATTAATGGTGTTATTACAACAAGCTGGGGTGCCATCGGTTGGCTTAATGACTCAGCCACAAGAACAATAGCAGGGAATGCCGTGAAGTCTCGATTTGGTTTACCTTTTATCATTGCTTGTGTGTTGCATGTGGTATTGGCCATTGTATTTATTGTAGGGATCGATTTTAAAAAGGAGCCGACACCGCCTCCTTCGGGGTCAGCTATCAATGCCGTGGTGATTGATCAAGCAACGGTCGATGCACAAGTTAGCAAAATTAAGCAAAAAGAAGCACAAAAACGACGCGAAGAGGCTGAGCGTATTGCTGAAGCTAATGAAGAATTAGAACGAGTAAAGGAATTAGCAAAACAAGAGCGAGAAAGACAACTTGCTGAACAAAAGAAAGTAGAGCAATTAGAAGTTGAGCGTAAGAATAAAGAAGCAGAGCGCACCGCTGCAGAAGAAGCAGCCAAAGTAGCGGCGGCGGCTCTAGCAGCGAAAGAAGCCGAACGCAAACTGGCCGAAGAAGCGGCGCAACAGGCCGATAGAGTGAGGCAGCAAAAAGAAGCTGAACGTAAAGAAGCAGAGCAAAAAGCACTGCAAGCAGAGCAAGCTCGTAAAGAGAAAGAAGCGCAGCGCTTGGCTGCTGAGCAAGCAGCTGCAAAAGCCGCGGCAGAGCAAAAAGCAGCAGAAGAAGCGGCGAAAAAGGCTGAAGCTGAGAAACAAAAGAAATTAGAAGAAGCTAAGAAGGCGGAAGCAGAAAAGAAAGCGGCAGAAGAAGCGGCAAAGAAAGCAGAAGCTGAGAAAAAACGTCAACAAGAAGAAGCGAAAAAAGCCAAAGATCAAGCTGAGCGAGAAGCGGCAGAGCGTAAGCGCAAAGCGGCCGAAGCGAAGCGGCAAAGTGAATTAGAAGCCTTAATGGCGGCCGAGTTTGCGGCTGAGCAAAGCAATGCTTTAACTTCACGTCAGATCTCTGAGAAAGGTAAATATATGGCCTTGATCAAAGATAAGGTTGAGCGCAATTGGCGCGTTGAGTCGGGTTGGAGTGGTAAACATTGCTTGCTTAACATTCGTCTAGCGAATAACGGTTTGGTGCTTGAAACAAAACGGGTAGAAGGTGATGGTCAGGTTTGTCGCTCTGCTATTGCCGCTGTGCGCCAGGCGAATAGTTTGCCTGTACCTAAAGATCCGGCTGTGTTAGCTGAATTTAAAGATTTTAATTTACGTTTAGAGCCATAAACTTAGGGTCATAAAAGGAACGTTTCGAATTATGAAAAATAAATTACTGATGTTAATTGGCTTGTGGTTCGCGGTGGTTGTGAGCGCTCAAGCAAAACTAGAAATAGTGGTCACAGAAGGTGTCGACACCGCTCGAGTAGTTGCAGTGCTGCCTTTTAAATTTGAAGGTGAGGGCGTTGCACCACAAGATTTAGCTGAAATAGTCAGTACCGACTTAATGCGCAGTGGTAAATTTAATCCATTGGCTCGTTCTAAAATGCCACAAACGCCATCATTGAGTTCAGACATCGATTTTAATGCTTGGGCCAGTTTAGGCGCGGAAGCCTTGGTGACTGGCGTGGTGACAATGCCTGAGCCCGGCAAGTATCAAGTGACCTTTGAATTAGTGGACGTGATTAGTGGCCAGCAAGGTAATAGCGCCACTTATGTATTAGATAAACGCCGTAGTGTTGTGAAAGAGAGCCAAATGCGCCAATACGCGCATCGTATTAGTGACATCGTGTATGAAAAGCTCACGGGTGAGAAAGGCGCATTTTTAACGCGTATTGCTTATATTGCTGTTGATCAAACTGACAAGTACCCTTACCAGCTACGTATTTCCGACTACGATGGCTTTGGCGAAAAGTTAGTGGTTCGCTCACAAGAGCCACTGATGTCTCCGTCTTGGTCACCTGACGGTCGTAAATTGGCTTATGTAAGCTTTGAAAACAATCGTTCGCAGATTTATATTCAGGATATTTATAGCCAAGAACGCACTCAGTTAACCTCGTTCCCATCAATTAATGGTGCCCCTAAATGGTCACCTGATGGCCAACAAATGGCGATGGTGCTTTCAAAGGATGGCCAGCCGGACATTTATGTTATGAATATTCGTACTCGTGACCTTAGACGAGTGACTTCGCACCGCTCAATAGACACCGAACCAAGCTGGGACCCGAGTGGTAAATCGCTGATATTCTCGTCTGAGCGCGGTGGTAAACCACAAATATACAGAGTAGATTTAGCCACCAATGAGACCAAGCGTTTGACTTGGGAAGGTGAGATGAACCTAGGTGGTTCATTGACTTTTGACGGTAAAAATTTAGTGATGGTAAGCCGTAATAAAGGGCAGTACCAAATAGCTCGCCAAGACTTAGAAACTGGCGATATGTTTGTACTCACTACATCTAGCCTTGACGAATCACCCAGTGTTGCCCCCAATGGCAGTATGATTATTTACAGCACAATTTATGGCGGTAAAAAGAATTTAGCCTTGGTCTCAATGGATGGTCGTTTCAAAGCGAAACTGCCTGCTCGTAGCGGTGAAGTAAGGGCGCCAGCTTGGTCGCCTTATTTAAATTAATCTAGCAATTAACAGTAACAGGAATAATTTATGCAATTGAACAAAGTATTAAAGGGCTTAGCAATCACTCTTCCTTTAATGACGCTAGCGGCATGTAGCTCGAATGATAAAAAATTTGAAGACCAAAGTTCAGAAATGAGCAATGGTGCAGAAGTATCAGATGGCAGCAATAGTGGTGTTGATACAGATGCTATTTCACCAATGGATATGTCGTTTGAAGAAAAGCTGGCTGCGAAATACGGTCAAGCAATTTTAGAAAACACCATTTCTTTTGCTTATGACCAATCTGAGATTGCGCCTGAATACCGTGTTGTATTAAATGCCCATGCTCAGTATTTAGTTGAGTCACAAAAATCAGTAACGATTGAAGGGCACACCGATGAGCGTGGTACGCCAGAGTATAACATTGCACTGGGCGAACGCCGTGCATTGTCGGTTGTGCGTTACTTGCAAAGCATGGGCGTTCCTGCCACTCAGCTGAGCACAGTGAGCTACGGTGAAGAGAAACCTGCTAATTTTTCACATTCTGACGCGGCATATGCAGAAAACCGTCGCGCCGTACTAATTTACTAAGGATAAGCATCAGCTTATGCAAATTATAATGAAAACGGCCATCTCAGTGGCCGTTCTTTTTACAGCTGTGAGCACTTATGCCGCCGCACCGGTGACTGATGCTCGTAACAGTGGCAATAAGGGTGATCTTGAGACTCGTTTGAGTACCCTTGAGCGAATGATCGATGCGCGTAATCAAATGCAGTTTGATATCCAGCAACAGCTGAATCAGTTGCAAAGAGAAATGAACACTCTAACGGGATCAATGGAGCGCCAGAATCATAAAATTGAACAGATCCAAACGCGCCAACGCGAACTGTATCAGGAAATTGATAACAAGCTATCTCAACCCGCGGTGGTGGAGCCAGTTGCTGCCGCAACAGAGAGTACAGCACCTGTTAATGAAAAGTCAGCCTATGAAGATGCTGTGAAACTGGTGCTGCAAGATAAGCAATATGATCAAGCGATAGTGGCCTTCCAAGGTTTTATCTCAACTTACCCCGATTCAAGTTATGGCGCTAATGCGCATTATTGGCTTGGACAGCTATTATTTAATGCCGAGCAGCGTGAAGCTGCGAAAAAAGAATTTGATATTGTGGCGAGAAAATATCCAGATTCAAACAAGCGTGGCGAGGCGTTGTTAAAAAGTGGCATTATTGCTGAGTATTTAGGTAATAAAGCAGAGGCGATTAGTTTATATGATCAAGTCCTTTCTGATTATCCTGGATCATCTTCTGCAAAGTTAGCAGAACCACGAGTTTCAGCCTTAAAGTAAAAAAAATGTATCGCAATTGCTACTAATTTAGCTTGTTTGCCTGATAAGTAAGCAGTCGGGAAAAAAAATACATTTTTAAGTTGCACTGGATTTAGAAATCCGTAATATTAGCCGCCGTTGCCTAGGCGGCTTTGCTTAGCGGATTTAGGTGACAGTTTAAAGAATCTAAATCAGATTAGGTCGTTATAAGTAACTAACGTTCCATCTCTTAAGAGAAAAAGAAAATTTGGTTGTTAGTGTTGCAGTTGAAAGCGTAGAGCAGAACTGCGAAATTCAGCACTAGCATTCCAGCGAAAGAAAATTTTAAACAAAAATTCGGGTTGTTAGTGTTGCAGTTGAAAGCGTAGAGCAGAACTGCGAAATTCAGCACTAGCATTCCAGCGAAAGAAAATTTAAACAAAAATTCGGGTTGTTAGCTCAGTTGGTAGAGCAGTTGACTTTTAATCAATTGGTCGAAGGTTCAAATCCTTCACAACCCACCATATTTAAAACATCGGTTTGATGTTGAAGTAAGTAAGACAAAATTTAGAACAAATTCGGGTTGTTAGCTCAGTTGGTAGAGCAGTTGACTTTTAATCAATTGGTCGAAGGTTCAAATCCTTCACAACCCACCATATTTAAAACATCGGTTTGATGTTGAAGTAAGTAAGACAAAATTTAAAACGAACACGGGTTGTTAGCTCAGTTGGTAGAGCAGTTGACTTTTAATCAATTGGTCGAAGGTTCAAATCCTTCACAACCCACCATATTTAAAACATCGGTTTGATGTTGAAGCAAGATATAAAATTCGGGTTGTTAGTGTTGCAGTTGAAAGCGTAGAGCAGAACTGCGAGAGTCAGCGCTAGCATTCCAGCGAAAGAATAATTTAAACACAAATTCGGGTTGTTAGCTCA
The DNA here is from genome assembly GCF_021295315.1 of Motilimonas cestriensis. GTDB lineage: Bacteria > Pseudomonadota > Gammaproteobacteria > Enterobacterales > CBDFNC01 > Motilimonas > Motilimonas cestriensis. Next base: position 37,377 of record NZ_JAIMJA010000023.1, read on the forward strand.
GTTGGTAGAGCAGTTGACTTTTAATCAATTGGTCGAAGGTTCAAATCCTTCACAACCCACCATATTTAAAACATCGGTTTGATGCTGAAATAAGTAAGACAAAATTTAGAACGAATACGGGTTGTTAGTGTTGCAGTTGAAAGCGTAGAGCAGAACTGCGAAAGTCAGCACTAGCATTCCAGCGAAAGAAAAATTTAGAACGAATACGGGTTGTTAGTGTTGCAGTTGAAAGCGTAGAGCAGAACTGCGAAAGTCAGCACTAGCATTCCAGCGAAAGAAAAATTTAGAACGAATACGGGTTGTTAGCTCAGTTGGTAGAGCAGTTGACTTTTAATCAATTGGTCGAAGGTTCAAATCCTTCACAACCCACCAAATCAAAAACCTCGCTATGGCGAGGTTTTTTCGTTTCTGCCTTCGTGGTTTTTCCTTTTGCTGCGTGTATAATGCTGCTCACTAGATCTCGTTAAAACGTGGACAGCAAATGAGCCAAATCGAACAAGCCATTATTGAATCAGATTATCCTTTTCCGCCTAAGCCGGCTGAATTATCAGAAGCAGAGCGCCAGGCTTACAAAGCGCGCATTAAGGCATTACTCATTGAAAAAAATGCAGTGCTGATTGCTCACTATTATACCGATCCTGAAATTCAAGCTTTAGCCGAAGAAACGGGTGGCTATGTTGCAGATTCATTAGAAATGGCACGCTTTGGCCGAGATCATAAAGCCGATACCTTGATTATTGCAGGTGTTAAATTTATGGGTGAGACGGCTAAAATTTTAACCCCCAATAAAAAAGTGCTGATGCCGACGCTTGAAGCAACGTGTTCACTGGATTTAGGTTGTCCGGTAGATAAGTTCTCTGAGTTTTGCGATCAACACCCTGATCATACCGTCGTTGTTTACGCCAATACATCTGCAGCGGTTAAAGCGCGTGCTGACTGGGTGGTCACTTCTGCCATTGCACTTGATATAGTTGAGCACTTAGACAGTGAAGGTAAGAAAATTATCTGGGGGCCAGATCGTCACCTAGGGGCTTACATCGAAAAGCAAACTGGCGCTGAAATGTTAATGTGGCAAGGTGCGTGTATTGTTCACGATGAATTTAAAGCGAAAGCCCTAAAAGACATGAAAGCGGTATACCCAGATGCTGCTGTGTTGGTTCACCCTGAATCACCGGCCAATATTGTTGAATTAGCCGATGCTGTCGGCTCAACGAGTCAGTTGATCAAAGCGGCTCACTCGCTGCCCAACAAAAAACTAATAGTGGCAACAGACCGAGGCATTTTTTATAAAATGCAGCAAGCTTGCCCAGATAAAGAATTAATAGAAGCACCTACTGCAGGCAGCGGCGCAACTTGTCGCACTTGTGCTCATTGTCCTTGGATGGCGATGAACGGCTTGCAAGCCATTGAGAAGTCATTAATTGATGCTACTGGGCATGAAGTATTTGTTGACCCAGAGCTTGCTAAGCAAGCGATGATCCCGCTGGATCGGATGTTGTCATTTGCTGCGAGTAATAAGTAGCAATGATTTAAAGAAAAAGGGGCCAAATTAGATTTGGCCCCTTTTTCTTTGTGCTTTACTTCATCTATGCTGTTGTAGTCAAATACGTTTTTTACGCTCTTTGGTTAGCATTATTAAGCGATGAGTTTAAGTAATAGATGTGCTCAGTATATGGGTTTGGCCGGGAGCAACTTCCACGGCTGTTCCTGTGATCGCTGCTTCCAAGCAAAGCATTGTTTGGTAGCCATCATCAGGCATATCGGCCATACCTCTTGCGCCCTCAACCCAAGGTGTCCAAGTAACGATGGTATCGTGTCCACTGCTTTGTATTGCAAGCTCGCGATCATAACCGCTATCCATTAATGTCACTTTATCTGTTGGCTCAATATAAAGAGAGTCAATCGGCCCCGCGATGGATAATTTTTCTGCGCCATTTTTCATACATTTATTGTCCAAGCTATCGACATAGGTAGGACCTAAACCTGCCACACTGGTTTTTTCAGGCGCAGATATATTCAGGTAGGTGTGAAGGGCGGCAAGGTAGGTTAATGATTCGTTACCGGTATTTTTCGTGGTGAGACTAAGTTGTACAGAGTCTCCGATAGTGGCCGTTAAAGTTAATTCAAACGAGTGAGGCCAAAGAGCTTGCGTGGCAGGCGTGTCGACCAGTTTAAAACTAATCGTAACAGCAGATTCGTCTTCCGATATATCCCCTAGTTGCCATTGAGTATTACGCGCAAAGCCATGAGACGGTAGGCCATTGCCTAATTCAGCTGCAGGCGCGCCAAACCAAGGCCAACAAATGGGCACGCCGCCGCGAATGGCTTTGTTATTATCAAAAACGGCCGTTTTACTTAGCCAAATAATAGGCGCTTTACCGGTTGGCTGAAAATGGATCAGGTGAGCTCCGTGTAATGTAAAGCACGCTTGCGCATTAGGATGAGCGATGCTGATAAATTCAACTTGGTTGGCGTCTGTCATCAGCTGCACAGATGGTGATAAAGGTTGTTTTGTCGTTAATTTTAAGTGGTCTATCATAAAACCTCATATAGCATTGAAAATTATGCTTTAATTGTTAGTTGATAAAAATGACAATGATGGATTAAGCTAATTGTTGTCTATTCTACCAGCGAGAGTCGTTATGAACAGCAGCTGCGCAATGGCTTTGTTTGTTTTAAATCAAACTCTAACCCGGTTATGTGACAAGGATAGCGACGAGAAAAAAGATAATTTTGAAACTGCGCCTTAATACTCAATGTTTTTTCTTTAGGTGCGTAATATAAGCTCCATCTTTTAATTTTATTATGAATTTTATTAATGGCTCAGCGTCAAAATGGGAGTGGTATGTCTAAAAGTCTACTTGAAAATCTGGCCAGCATTAAAGGAATTGACCCTCATTACACGGACGCCTGGGGCCGTCAAACACAAGCTAGTCCAGAAGTAGTTACTCGTATTTTATCGGCGATGGGCTGTGACGTAGCGCCAGAACGATTAGAGGCTGAGATTGGTGAGGCGATAAAAGATCATTGGTTATCTAGCCTTGACCCGGTGATATTGGCTTATGTTGACGAATCTTTGCAGTTTGAGCTCAAACTGCCGATGGAGTTTGTCGCTGAAACCCTTAGTTATGAAATTGAAACGGAATCTGGAGCAACGTTAAAGGGCGAATTTAGTCCTGTTGATGGACAGTTGTTAGCCATTGAACATTTTGATGACGTTGAATTTCAAGCCTACTCTATTGCGTTACCTGTGCAACTGGAAATGGGATATCACGATTTACGTATTTTTGATCCTCAAGTAGAAGATGCCCTTGGCATTAGCCGACTAATTATAGCCCCTCGAGCTTGTTTTACGCCTGAGTCGATGGTATCGGGTAAGCGAATTTGGGGGGTGAGCGTTCAGCTATATGGGTTACGTAGTAAAGAAAACTGGGGGATTGGTGACTTTAGTGATTTAAAGCACCTGCTAAAACAAATTAAACAACAAGGTGGTGACTTTGTTGGGTTAAACCCTATTCATGCTCTCTACCCGATGATGCCTAATAATGCCAGTCCTTATAGTCCTTCTTCACGGCAATGGCTAAATATTATTTATATTGATGTGGCAGTGGTTCCTGAATTTGTCGCCAGTGAAGCGGCACAAAGCCTATTTAACAGTGGCTTGTTTCAAGACAAGCTAGCCTATGCTCGATGCGTTGATGATGTCGATTATGCCTTGGTACATGAGCTAAAACTGGGCGCACTTAAGTTAGCCTACGAGACCTTTAAGCAAGACATTGCAAATAAAACTCAGCGCGCTAAAACGTTTCAGCAGTTTGTTGCTGATAAAGGGGACGCTTTGATGCAGCAAGCGGTATTTGACGCGCTGCATGAATCGCTATTAAAAAAAGATGCTAATGCTTGGGGCTGGCCTGCCTGGCCTGAGGCGTTACAGGATTACCATAGTAGCGAAGTGAGCGAGTGGCGTGAGCAGCATCAAGATGAGGTTCAATTTTGGGCTTATTTACAGTGGCTAGCCGATGAGCAATTAACTCAAGCCGATGCGGTTGCGCAATCTCTAGGAATGGAAATTGGCATATACCGTGATTTAGCAGTAGGTGTTGCGTCGGGTGGCAGCGAAATATGGGCGAATAAGCAAGATTATTGCACTCAGGCTACCGTGGGTGCGCCGCCTGATGTGCTGGGGCCTCGGGGGCAAAACTGGGGATTGCCGCCACTTGACCCGACACGATTAGTTGAGGATGGCTTTCATGCCTTTATCAAGCTATTACAATCCAATATGAAAGCTTGCGGTGCTTTGCGTATTGATCACGTTATGGCTTTATTACGGCTTTGGTGGGTGCCAGCAGGCGACAGCGCCGCTAATGGGGTATATGTTTATTATCCTGTTGAGTTAATGCTGGCTATCTTAGCCCTTGAAAGTCAACGCAATCAATGCCTTGTTATAGGTGAAGACTTAGGTACCGTACCTGATGGAATGGATGAACTGTTAAAAAATGCAGGCGTTTATTCATACCGTGTATTTTGCTTTGAAACCGCTGCAGACGGCGGTTATATCTCGCCTTCTCATTATCCCGAGCAGGCGATGGCCACGGTTGTTACACATGATATGCCAACCCTAAAAGGATATTGGCACTGTGATGACCTTACCTTAGGTAAAACCTTAGGTTTATATCCCTCTCAGGACTTAGTTGATCAGCTCATATCTGATCGCCATCAGTCTAAGCAAATGATGTTAAATAGCTTGTTTGGTCATCAAGCGTTACCTTCGCATATTCCGGAATGTGTTGATTTTGTTGGCATGGATCGCGATTTAAGCTTTGGCATCCAACAACATTTGGCGCACGCTAAATCGTTATTGCTTAGCTTACAGTTAGAAGACTTTTTGGAAATGGATAAACCAGTCAATGTACCGGGAACCAGTGATGAGTACCCGAATTGGCGCCGCAAATTAAGTTGCGATCTGGATGATATTTTTAGTCAGCCTCAGATCCAACAACTCAGTAAAAATATCAGTGATGCACGCAGTAACGCAGCTGAATAACCTCTCGTGGTAATGCTAAAGGCATTACCAATTGATTTTTAACGATTAGAGTACGATATGACGACAACCTCGAGAACCGCTAAAAAAACAACGCGTGCAACCAGTAAAGCTAACCCCGCCGAAACTAAAACTGGCGCTAAAGCGAAGCAATCAGCCCAAGCTACTCGCCAAGTGAAGAAAAAAGAAAATGCCCATCCATTACTGACTACGCTAGAGAGCGCATGTTTAAGCCATCCTTTTGAGCATTTAGGTTTATTACCTCAGGAGCAGGGGTTTTTATTACGTGCTTGGTTACCTGATGCAACCTCAGTAGAAGTTTATGGCTTAGAAGATAATGAGAAGCCGATAGCAAGCTTAAACAAGATAGGTAGCGAGGGTATTTTTGAATATGCATTCCCTCAAGCAGATACCAGATTTAATTACCGCCTAGTGGCTAGCTATGCTAAAGGTGACTCACATAGCTTTATTGACCCGTACCAATTTCATGAACAAGCTTACGCCGGTCTTAGCACCATGACGCATCGACCACAAAACTTGTACCAAGTGCTCGGCGCACAAATCATGTCGTTAGACTTAAATGGTGAAGGGATTGTTGGAACACGTTTTGCTGTGTTTGCGCCAAGTGCCAGTAGCGTAAGCCTGATTGGTGATTTTAACCATTGGGATGGTCGCAAGCATCCGATGCAACGTAGCTTATGTGGTCACTGGGTGTTATTTGTGCCGGGCTTAGCTGCGGGCGAAAAATACAAATACGAATTGAAAGATCCGATGGGAAATCGCTTACCGCACAAAGCTGACCCTGTTGGTTTTTATGCTGATCAATATCCTTCACATGCCTCTGTTGTATATGACCACTCGCAATACCAATGGCAAGATCAGGCATGGATAGCGTCGCAAAAAAATGACAAACGCTACAGTGCGATGAATATTTATGAGGTGCACTTAGGGTCGTGGCGTCGCAAGCCTGACGACAAAAAAGGGACTCGCTTTTTAACCTACGATGAGCTTTCAGTTGAGTTAATTCAATATATAAAAGACATGGGCTATACCCATATTGAGGTGATGCCGGTTTCTGAATTTCCATTTGATGGCTCTTGGGGGTATCAGCCTGTTGGTATGTTTGCTCCTACTAGTCGCTTTGGTGATCCCGATGCATTTAAACGTTTTGTCGATTTATGTCACCAAAGCGATATTGGCGTGATCATTGATTGGGTGCCCGCACACTTTCCGTCAGATCCGCACGGCTTAGCGCGTTTTGATGGTACACCATTGTATGAGTATGAAGATCCTCGTCGTGGCTGGCATCCAGATTGGAACTCTTACATCTACGATTTTGGTAATGACAATGTGCGCCAATTTTTGGTTGCTAGTGCATTATTTTGGATCGATAAGTTTCATGTTGATGGCCTACGTGTTGATGCGGTTGCCTCAATGTTATATTGGGATTATTCACGTAATGAAGGTGAATGGGTGCCCAACGTTGATGGTGGTAATCATAATTACGAGGCAATCAGCTTGTTACGCTGGACTAATGAGGAAGTATATTCACAGTATCCTCATGCCATGACCATTGCTGAAGAGTCAACGGCTTTTGCTGGCGTATCTAAACCGACATTTGAAGGAGGCCTAGGCTTTGGCTTTAAATGGAATATGGGCTGGATGCATGACTCATTAGAGTACATGTCAACGGATCCTATGTATCGTAAATATCATCATAATGAAATGACCTTCTCGATGGTCTATCACTACAATGAGCATTTTATTTTGCCGTTGTCCCATGATGAAGTGGTTCATGGTAAACAGTCACTACTGGGCAAAATGCCGGGTGATGAATGGCAGGCTGCTGCTAACTTACGAGCTTATGTTGGTTTTATGTTTGCCCATCCGGGCAAAAAATTGAATTTTATGGGTAATGAGCTGGCACAATCGTTTGAGTGGAATCATAACGAGCAGATTGGCTGGTGGTTACTGGAGTTTGATAAGCACCAAGGTCATCAATTGCTTTGCAAAGATCTTAACCACTTTTATAAAAATGAAAGTGCGATGTATGAGGCTGATTACCAACCGCAAGGTTTTGTCTGGCTTGACCATCAAGATGGTGACCATTCAATGTACGCCTTTATACGCCAAAATTTAGATAAAACTCATCAAGTGATTGTTGTGTCTAACTTTACGCCTATGCCGCGTGAGCAATATCGAGTTGGCGTGCCCAGTGTTGGCGAATATGAGTTAGTGATTAATACCGACAGTGAGTATTACTGGGGCAGTAATTATGATGCAGGGATGATCTTTAATGCCAGTGATGTAGCTCATCAAGGGCAGCCTCACTCTTTGTTAATTGACGTGCCGCCATTGGCAACTATTTACTTGCGTAAAAAGGCATAATAATTATGAGTTTAGTATCAAGTCAGTACGCGCCTCAAGCATGTAAGCCTAGAGAGCACCATTTTCTGCAATCTGAGGGGCGGATCCTGCCTTTAGGGGCCGATCTGACTGATACGGGTTGTAATTTTTCTATCTACAGTAACAGCTGCCGGATCTGGTTGCTGTTATTTGATGATAACAATCAAGAGATTACACGCTTCAAATTAATAGAAAAGCGCGGTAAATTTTGGTCCACTTTTATTCAAGGGGTTAAAGCGGGGCAAAACTATGGTTATTTGGTTGAATCTGATAATCCAACTATCCATAACAAGCTATTGATTGACCCCTATGCCAAAGCCTTAAATCAAGCACTGGAGTGGCGTCCTGAGATTGAGCGGCCTAACAACCATTGTTGGGTGGCTAAGTCTGTGGTGGTAGACGACAGTTTTGATTGGCAAGGTGTGGAAAAACCAAAGCTTAAAGATAGTGATGTGATTCTTTATGAGTTACATGTTAAAGGGTTCACTTGGCTTAATCCTCAGGTACCTGTTGAGTTACGCGGGACTTACCTTGGGTTAAGTCACCCCAGTGTGATTGCGCACTTGACGTCATTAGGCGTAAAGTCGGTCCAGATCATGCCTGTGGCAAGTTTTATGGCTGAGCCGCGATTGATGGATTTAAACTTAACTAATTATTGGGGCTATAACCCGATTAATTTCTTTGCTCCGGACCCTCGTTACGCCATAAATGATGCCGTTGTTGAATTTAAAACCATGGTTCGTCAATTTCATGCTGCTGGTATTGAAGTGATCCTTGATGTGGTGTTTAACCATACGGCGGAGGGGGGCGATGGTGGCCCTGTTTTAAGTTACAAGGGGTTAGCTGAAAATAGCTATTACTATTTTGATAACATGGATAACGCCGACTTACCTAAGCGGCATGCTAATTTTACCGGTTGTGGCAACACTGTTAACCTTGATTTACCTTGGACATTAAAGTTGACGCTTGATGCTCTGCGTTACTGGAGCAGTGAGATGCAAGTCGACGGCTTTCGCTTTGATTTAGCCGTTACATTAGCGCGAGAAAGAGGCTGTTTTGAACCTTATAGCGCATTTTTTAAGGCCCTATTTCAAGACCCAACATTAAGTCAGGTTCGACTCATTGCTGAGCCTTGGGATATTGGCCCTGGCGGCTATCGGTTGGGACAATTCCCGAGCAATTGGTATGAGTGTAACGATCGTTACCGTGACAATATTCGAGCTTTTTGGCGCGGCGATTCAGGTCAAATAGCGGAATTTGCCACTCGGATCTTGGGCTCTCGTGATATCTTTCCAAAAAACAAACGCAGTATTCATAGCAGTATTAACTACTTATGTTATCACGACGGTTTTACACTTGAAGATTTAGTCAGCTATGAAAATCGTCACAATCAAGCGAACGGCGAAAACAGTCGTGATGGCCATGGTCATAATCTATCGAGTAATGGCGGGGTGGAAGGACCTAGTTTTGATTCGCGCGTTAAACAGTCCCGAGCGCAATTAAAGCGTAACTTAATTGCTACTTTGTTTTTGTCTCAAGGCACGCCACACTTTTTAGGTGGCGACGAAATAGGCCGTACTCAACAGGGCAATAATAATGCTTATTGCCAAGATAATGAGATAAGTTGGGTTGACTGGAACTTGGACAGTGTAAAGCAGGCAGAGCTTGCTTTTACCAAGCAAATGATTCAACTACGGTTACAATCGAGTGTATTTTCGCAACTTAGTTTAGTCGATGATGGCTTTCAGCTGCATACCGATGCAGTAGAAGCGCGTTGGTATCATCCAGATGGTCATTTTATGCAAAAAAGCCAATGGCACAGTGCCACTGCGCAAGTGTTACAGCTTGAGCTTGAGTCGTCTGAAGAGCACTGGTTATTAGTTTTTAACGCTTCTGAGTATGATGTATCCGTTGAGTTTCCAACCATTAAAGCAAACTTAGTTAATTGGCAATTGGTTATGGACACCTCTCTTAACGATGGCATGTTGATGCAATCTAACCAAGTCATGCCAAAGCTGGGCACGAGTTTCGCTCACTCGATTATGTTGTTAAGTGCTAAAGAGTTTATTCCGGATTAGTGCCAAGTGCAATTCCATCGAAAAAAAGCTCGCAATGTGCGGGCTTTAAGATGCTAGCTTATCGCTGCTAAGTATTAATTAACCTGAACTCGGGATAAAAAATAAGGGAACTAAAAGCTGGCTCTGGGATCAGATCTTTCAACCAAGAGATACTCACCGCGAAGTAACCAGCTATGTATAAAATAGTAGACTTATTTTGCCATGTCGATGACTTTTGTCAGGCTTTCTACCTCAGTGGCAAAAGCTTCAGCTTGAAAGTAGTGATCGCATAGGTTTTGATTCGAATCTAATCGCTTACGATATCCAGCCAGTCGCTGTTTCTTGGCAAAGCATTGGAGCAAGGCCAGCATAAGCAGGTACTTTCATTAAATCGGAGGAAAGGACGCTATGCTACTAACAGCAAATTAACTTATTGAAAAAATCTATTCAAAAAATAAAGCGAACACTGATACAGCACCAATAAATCCGTTTAACGTCATGACAAAGCTAAATACTAAAGGTGTTAATGCTGCTCTTTCAGAACCGAGCAGCTTTATTACCAGAGAAAACAAAAATAGAAACGGTCCCACTATCATTTGAATCAAAAAAATCAGAGAAATAGGCTCATACCATTTCATCTCAATGAAGTCCCCCTTTGTGAAAAAAGCTGTAGACGTTAGCATTTCCGGAATATTCAGCGCATCAATCAGTAAAACCCCACAAACCAGTATTGCAAAGCTAGATGCACGATGCTTATTGGCTAAAGGGGCTACATGCCATAACGTGAGGATAAGTATCATTATTGATAACAGTATCGCAGCTAAGTATGCAAAAACTGTTAACCCATTAAAGTTACTCAATGAAAGAATAAACCCAACATTAAGGAATGAGTGTATGCCTAAAATTAAACAAGCACCAACCCAGATGTATTTTATATAAGGTAAACGTTGGGCAAGGCCGCGTGTTTTAAAGTAGGTTAAATAACGAATGAGATTAATTGGTGTACCTAACCCAATCACCAATAGCAACAACTTGCTCGAAATCTCAGTTGGCGAGACCAACCAATATAGTGGGGATACCAACAATAGAGTAAGAAATACTAGCGTCCATCGACTTTTCATTCGCTCCACTAATGCTGATCCCCTTTTAGTCTAATTCTTTGAGTTAGAGCCGCGTAGTAACTGACATTACATCTAACTCAGTAATTGCTTCGTTAGCTTTTACTGTCATAGCTTCCATATCTTCTGCTGGAATATAGGAACCACTTAGATTTGTGATTCATTGATTAAATTCCTTCAAATAATTCTGGGCCGAGACAACGTCATTGTTTTTGATGGTTACATCTATTACATCTAGACGATAAAGCAAAATGCTTTTGATTAAATCAGATATATCGGCTTTATTTATGTTACAAGTTCACGCAATTCAGCCATAAGGTCATCGATGTCAATTGGGCTTGCTTCGACAGCCAGCGTACAGTTTGCTTGGACAGAGTAATCAGTACCTGTAACGTAGAGATTATAGCATTTCGCTTCTACTGAACGATCAATAGCAAAGCTGACGGAAGCCAACTGCCTCGTCGTAATCATTCAAACCAACGTATGGGTTATCAATCACTTCGATGACGTATTCTGTTGGTGTTGCAGTAACAGAGCTTGTTGCCACTTCTATGTAAAGGTTATCAGTATTTGGCTGTTCAAAGTCGCTAGGTTTGGATGTGGTGCCGATATAAGCGGGGCGTAAAAGCAAAGGAATGAAGAAAGCTTATTTCTGGCCCATTTATGGGGAGCAGGATGAAATCGCCATTACTTGGTCAACCGGTCGAGGAATGTTGTATGTTCAGCAACAACTGACCGACTTCACCGGTTCGTCAGGGCTTTAAGATGCTAGCTTATCGCTACTAAGTATTAATTACTTAGAGATCTGAGCGATTAGGCCTAGCACTTTGTTTGCTGTGTTACATGAGTCCGATTTCGTTAGTCTAAATTGAGGTACAAAAAAACCCGCACTTGGCGGGTTTTATCTATTCTTAAGAACTAATGCTTACTTAGAGATGTGAGCGATTAGGTCTAGAACTTTATTTGAGTAACCGATTTCGTTGTCGTACCAAGATACAACTTTAACGAATTTGTCAGTTAGAGCAACACCCGCTTTAGCATCGAATACTGAAGTTTGAGTTTCGCCAATGAAGTCTTGAGAAACTACTTGGTCTTCAGTGTAACCTAGAACGCCAGCCATTTCGCCTTCAGACGCAGCTTTCATTGCAGCACAAATTTCTTCGTAAGTTGCAGCGTTGTTTAGGTTAACTGTTAGGTCAACTACAGAAACGTTAGCAGTTGGTACGCGGAAAGCCATACCAGTTAGCTTGCCGTTTAGTTCTGGAAGAACTACGCCAACAGCTTTAGCAGCACCAGTTGAAGATGGGATGATGTTTTGAGAAGCACCACGACCACCGCGCCAGTCTTTAGCGGAAGGACCGTCTACAGTTTTTTGAGTAGCTGTCGTTGCGTGAACAGTAGTCATTAGACCTGACTCAATGCCCCACTTGTCGTTAAGTACTTTAGCGATAGGAGCAAGACAGTTAGTAGTACAAGAAGCGTTAGAAACGATGTCTTGACCAGCGTAAGAAGCTTGGTTAACGCCCATTACGAACATTGGAGTTGCGTCTTTAGAAGGACCAGTAAGAACAACTTTCTTAGCACCAGCAGTGATGTGCTTACGTGCAGTCTCGTCAGTTAGGAAAAGACCAGTTGCTTCAGCAACTACGTCAACGTTGATTGCATCCCATTTTAGGTCTTCTGGGTTACGCTCAGCTGTTACACGTACAGTTTTACCGTTAACGATTAGGTTACCGCCTTCAACTTCAACAGTACCGTTGAAACGGCCGTGAGTTGAGTCGTACTTAAGCATGTATGCCATGTAATCAACGTCGATTAGATCGTTAATACCTACAACTTCGATGTCGTTACGCTCTTGTGCAGCGCGGAATACAAAACGTCCGATACGACCGAAGCCGTTGATACCTACTTTAATAGTCATCTTTTAAGATCCTTACAGGTTTGTTTTAACTGGAAACTGTGGTGATACTACCTAAATCAAAGGCTGCTAAACTTGATTCGTATCAAACTTACGCCTTTGATGTTAAATCCTTTCATTTGCAATGCTTAAAATAGAAAAAAACCGTGTTTTTGTCGTTTTTACGCATTGCCTTTCGTTATTTTCCTACATTAATTCATATCAGAATGAACAACAAGTGTTAATTTTTGCACTTAGGCTACTTGTTGATTCATGACAAACAAGGTGACAATATGTGAAATGTAAGAAAATGAAAGTAACTAACAAATAGTTAGTAATGTTACAAAATTTAAGATGAAATTTAAGCCAATAAAGGTGATTTTGCAAGTTTTTTTACTACATAAATTAAGTTTGCAATGAAACCAAGCTGCCTGTCTACTACGTATTACTCTATGATAAATAATATGATTAGCATAAATTTTATGTTTTTTATTGCGGGTTTTTATAGTCGAATATACTTTCAATAATGAATAAATACCTACTTTACTTTTAATTTGAATAGCGAGGCGTTTTTTATGTCTAAATCTGCGGAGTTCTGGCGCGATAAACTCACACCTGAGCAGTATAAAATCTGTTTCGAAAAAGGTACCGAGGCCCCATTTAGCGGGCAGTTGTTACACAATAGAGACACAGGTTCTTACCACTGTGTATGCTGCGGACAAGCATTGTTTGCGTCGGAAAATAAGTTTGACTCTGGCTGTGGTTGGCCTTCTTTTGATTTGGCTTTAGCTGATGCAATACGTTATCTAGAAGATCAGAGTCACGGTATGACTCGTGTTGAAGTGCAATGCAGTAAATGCCATGCGCACTTAGGTCATGTATTTGATGATGGGCCGACGCTAACACACAAACGCTATTGTATTAATTCGGTCAGTATGAGCTTTAATGGTACAGCAAACAAAGATAAAGCCTGAATAGACAGGCTCCTTCCTCTTTGTGCGGATGCTAAAACTTGAACTTCGCATCCGCAGGTGTGAATTTCCCTTCGGCTATTTTTTCTGCCAACAGTTTTGCATGTTGGTCTAGCTTGGCTTTTTCTTCATCGTTAAAGGTGTGATAGCGCTCCAGGGTACGTAAATTAACGTCATTATTGCCGAGCTCTTTAGCTACGTGCATCCAAATATAGGTTTCTTGATAATGTTTCTCTTGCAGGTGCAATGTTGTTAATGAATTAAAAATACTACTTGGTGGCTGCTCATCCTTGTAATTGCTAATGGCGCGGTAAAGTAATTTAAAGGTTTTTTCTGGGTCGCGCTCAAAATAGTAACTGGCCATTGCTAACGCAATCTCAGGCTCATCTAAAGCAGGGGAGTCTTCAACGGCCATAAAGCGCGCTTTAGCTTGTTGGTCACCGCGAACACGCCAATGGTAGTAAGCAAGGTGTGGTTCACTTGAATTTGCCGTTGCTTGCTCAAGGCGCTCAATTTCTGTTTCAGCAGTGACTAAAGCATTTACCCTGCCCACTTTCTTTTCTTTGTAGACGATGGGTTCGACCAACGCCGCTTTTTCGATGCATTTTTTATAACTTTGAAAATCCCTTAGTAGATGGTACTGCGCTAAATCTGTTGCAATATTAGGGTCTTTGACTTCGTTACGACTGCGGATCACATCCGAGCGCTCATTGCGACACCAGCCGTCGTCAGTGTTTAAATCGTTACATAGCTCAGGCGTATCGCTACAAATGCTTTTTATACTTTGTTGCCTTTCACAACCGTTTAATAGCAGTAGGCTAGGTAATAAGAAAAATCCGATGTATTTGATCATGTATAGAGCCAATTCACTATTATCAATCGATATGGGATGAGTCTAGTTCAAGCAAATAGCCTAACTAAATCCATGGAACATATAAATCATAACTTATTATGAGTAAATATAGTTTGTTGCAATGAAAAACTGCTGAGCACTTAGCATAACTTAATACGTGGGTGACTGGCTGCCTTGTTTGGTGCATCATAGCGTGGTAATCGCAACAAAGTGGAAGCTAACTTATGTCATTTGACAACTTAATAAAGAATATGAGCCCTGAAGTATATGAGCGTCTTAAAGCCGCAGTGGAAACAGGTAAATGGTTTGATGGTAACCCATTGACTAAAGAGCAAAAAGAATATGCTCTGCAAGGCGTTTTTGCTTGGCAAGCGCAGTTCAATGAAACGCCAGAACACTTCACTGTTGCTAAAGGCGGAGAAATGCACATGAAGAGCAAGTCTGAACTAAAGCAACAGTACAAAGACAAAATCAGTATCAAACAGCAGGATTAACCTGCTGTTAACTCTCCCTTTAAGCTTAATTGCATTTGCTGGCGCACTTGCTCAAAGCTTAATTCTTGGCTTAATAGAGCGTGAAGCTTGGCGAGAGCAGCTTCTTTAGTCATGTCTGAGCCGCTGATCACGCCTGCTTGGGCTAAGGCATTCCCCGTTGCATACCCCCCCATATTCACTTTGCCCTTTAAACATTGGGTTAAGTTTATCACAATGATTTCTCGCGCTTGGGCTTGCTTAAGTTGATTTAGTAAGGCTTCATCTTGCGGTGCATTTCCAACGCCATAACTCAATAAAATCAATGCTTTTACAGGTTGTTGCAGCATGTTTCCAATCACCTCTGACGAGATCCCTGGGTATAAAGTAACGATCCCGATCGGTTGTGGTGTAATAGTGCGCACGGTTAATGGCGAATTTTGTGGCGGTAACAACGAGCCAGCGACCACACGAATATTGATACCGACATCAAGTAAAGGATCAAAGTTGGGCGAGCCAAAGGCTTCAAAGCCGTCTGCATGAACTTTGGTGGTGCGATTACCACGAAATAGCTTATTGTTGAAAAATAAACTCACCTCTGGGATAGGATAGTTCGCGGCGATATAAAGTGCGTTGAGTAAGTTACTTTGACCATCTGATCTTAGCTCAGTCAGCGGGATTTGTGATCCGGTGACAATCACTGGCTTGCTCAAATTTTCAAACATGAACGAAAGCGCTGAAGCAGTGAAGGCCATGGTATCTGTGCCATGTAAAATCACAAAGCCATCATATTTTTGATAGTTTGCTGCGATGTCATCAGCGATACGCTGCCAGTCTGCGGGGCACATGTTCGATGAATCAATCAGTGGACTGTATTCATGGATGGTAAAATCTGGCATTTCTGCGCGAAAAAACTCCGGCATGGCGGCAATATTTTGGGCCAGCGCACCCGCAATAGGAATGTAACCCTGGCTAGAGCGCTGCATGCCGATGGTTCCACCAGTGTATGCGATGTAAATAGATTTTTTATCCAAAAAATACCCCTTGAGTTAATTATTAAACTAATTAGGTTGAAGTATAGAGCTTGGTATAAAAACTAAAAAGCCCAGCAGGGCTGGGCTTTATAAAATAGATAAATTGTTGATTATTTCTCTGTTACAACTTGATTTGCTCACAAGCGGGGCACAAGGCATAAACTCCTTTCGGGTCATTAAAGCTCGCTAGTGGTGCGGCTTGCTCATCGACGGCCTTAAGAATTTGTCTTAATGTTGGCGAGCTGACTAAGCTTTGCTGGGCAAATTGCGCGCTTTTGGCCATTAAATCCGCCATGAACTGCTCCCTTACACTGAGCTCTGGGCGAATCACTTTTACCTCAAAAGCATCCAGCTCCGCTAAGTTTGCAGCGCGGCTCATCGCAACATCAAAGCCACCTAAGTGATCAACTAAGCCTTTCTCTAGTGCATCTTGTCCGGTCCAAACGCGGCCTTGGGCTAAGCTATCAACTTGTGCTGGTGTCATATTACGCCCTTGGGCCACTACATTGATAAACTGCTGGTAACCATTTTCAATGCTCAACTGAACAATTTGCTTCATGTATGATGGCAATGGCCGCGTGATATCAACGCTACTTAGCGCATTAGTGCCAACGCCATCATTGGTGATGCCCATTTTGGCGAGTGCATTCTCTACGGTGGCAAACATGCCAAAAATGCCGATAGAGCCAGTTAACGTAACGGGCGAAGCGACAATTTCATTGGCCGCAGACGCGATCCAATAGCCGCCTGAAGCACTGGTACTACTCATCGAAACCACCACGGGCTTATTGGCCGCTTTAAGTGCAAGAACTTGCTGTCTTACTTGCTCAGAAGCAAATGCGCTGCCGCCAGGTGAATCTAAACGCAGTACCACCGCTTTGACTTGTGAGTCCATCAGTGCTTCGTTGAGTAAATGGGATAAAGTATCGCCACCAATCACACCAACAGGTTGTTCACCATTCATAATCTGGCCGCTGGCAAATATCGCCGCAATTTTGTCTTGGCCTTGTTCTTGATAGTTAAACAAAGGCGGGATAGCGCCAAGGTAACTATCTAGGCTAATTTGTAAGTAATCACTTCCGTTACTATTTTCACCGACATTAGCTATTAAAAATTGACGAGCTTCTTGGCTGCTTTTTAGCTCATCCACTAAGCCTGATGCTTTAGCATAAGCCGCTTGATCGCCTTGCACCGCTTTTAAACGCTCTAAGTAGCTGTCTATATTGGGTGAAATGGCATCATGTGACACTTTTCTGCGCTCAGCAACTTGGCTGACATAGGCATCCCACAATTGGTTCAGCCAGTGTAAGTTAGCCTCTTTGCTTAGCGCCGACATGCTATCGCGCGTATAAGGTTCAACAAACGATTTGTAAGTGCCTACTTTGAATACATGAGGCGTAATATCAAGCTTCTCAATTGCTGATTTGAAGTACAGGCGATACACACCTAAGCCCTGCAGCGCAATCGCGCCTTGCGGGTTAAGCATTAAATTATCGGCATAGCTGGCTAAGTAATATTGGCTTTGGCTATAAAAATCACCGTAGGCATAGATTTTCTTACCACTGGTTTTAAACTTCTCGAGTGCGTCACCAATTTCAAACAACTTATTCATGCCGGTGCCTTGTAGGTTTTCAAGGCTAAGCACTAGTGCGGTAATGCGATTATCAGATTGTGCAAAGCGAATAGCGTGGATCACATCACTGAGTGCAATCTCACGAAACTCGTTGGGATCTTTGCCAAATACTTCATTAGATATCTCTTGAAAAGGATCAGCAGGGCGACGCTCTTCGACTATTTGGCCACTGAGATCTAAATTAAGCGCAGCACCTTGCGGCACATTAATCGTCTCCTCGCTGTTAAATGACAACACCACAACGGCGATAACTCCGAGGAAAATTAAATTTAATACCAATAATCGCGTAAAATTAATTGTTTTGGCAATTGCCCTAAATATCCATTTGATAACACGCACAATAAGTTTTCCATTAGTGGTTTGAAGGGGTCACTTTACTAAATAACGGGTTGAGAAAAAACTCTTTGTGGTAAAGGTTTCATCTTAACCTGCCAGCTATTATGATATTGATTCCTATTTAGTAAAGAAGAGCCGCAATTATGTTAGCCATGGATTTGTTACTAAAACGTCGTTCTTGTCCGCGTTTAGCCACCCCCGCACCCGATAGCTGTGAACTTGAAACCATTTTACAAGCGGGATTACGCGCCCCTGATCATGGCAGCTTGCAGCCGTGGCGTTTTATTGTGGCCCAAGGTGATGGCCTATTACGTTTAGGGGATATTTATTACCAAGCCATGCAAGAGCAAGGGGCCGATGAGGCGGCGCTGCAAAAAGCGCAAAACATGCCACAGCGGGCACCCGTGGTGATCTCTGTTATCGCTAGTGTGACCAAAGAGCATAAGGTGCCAGAGCTAGAGCAAGTTATTTCCGCGGGGTGTTGCGTACATGCCATGCAAATGGCGGCGCAAGCCATGGGCTATGGCGGCGTCTGGCGCACCGGTGATTTATGCTACAACGCAACGGTAGAGCAGGGCTTAGGCTTGGCCGAAAATGAAAGCTTAGTGGGCTTTTTATACATTGGCACACCAGTGACCGAGCCTTCAGCGCCGAAAACGCTACTTGTCGATGATTTTGTCTCTCACTTATAGAGGGGTGAATATAGTGACATACAAAAAAGCCGGCTAAGCCGGCTTTAGTCAGTTAAATAACTTGTTTAGTTTTAGAATTCCGCTGTTTTAGGATCTTTAGGTGCGCGCGGGAAGGGACACTTGGGTTTCAGATATCAAAAGGTTCAAAGGGTATTAAAATAAGGTTTTCATTATGATAAAAGATTTCACTTCCGAGCAAGCTAGGACGTTGGCCTCCCACATCACAACAAATGTTTTTAATGTAAATGAAAACCCAAGGCGCTGACGGATCCCCTCATAATTTAAGCATCGCAGTTTGATGGATCACACGTATGTATTCGCAGATTGCCCACTGTATATCTGCGCTACTTATTCGGTGGCCCCGCCGCCTTAGCACCTCTTTTGCGAGCCGTGTTATTGATAAAACATGGCGGGTTTTGATGGTGTTAGCTTGAAACTGATATTGCCAATTTTGCTGCCTAGCAATCAGTCCAATACACCAAAGCACAACCTCAGCCAACAGGCTGATGAGTAGCAAAATATCCAATCGTTTCGTGCTGCGACTCCGGCAATGGCGTAAGCCAAAGCCATAAGCAGGGCTTTTTAAGTCCCGAAATGATTCTTCGATTTGCATCCGTTTGGCGTAGGTAAATACAGGACAGGCACTTTTTATTACCAATAAATAGAGTGCCTTAGCACCAGCTTCCTGCACTAGATGGCGAAAGTATGTACTACGCCAGGCCACTTTAGCCTTTTGTTCAAGAAGGTGAAAGACAAGTAGGAGCAGCAGTCATGCTGTGATAACCCAGTTCCAGAGGTATGTATTTAGGAAAAAATAGGCAGGAAAGGCTCTTTTTATTGAAAGGACGGAAGGCGAAGCTAGGCAGCTCAAAGGGGAAGGTGCAGAGGATGCTTACAATGGCTTAGACGGGAAGCAGCTTTACGATAAGGGAGAAAGAAAAGCTAAACAATTGCCAGATGGTACTAAAGTTGAGCTTCATCCATCAGCAGGTGAAATAGGAAACTACCTGCCTGGCACGCCGAGATTGGGTTTTCAAAGACCAAAATTTTCAAAAGATATAAAAGTAAGGTTTCCATTATGATAAAAGAGTTAACTACGGAGAAAGCTAGTGCTTTGGCAGCTCACATAACAAAAAATATATTTAATGTAAATGGTAAGGTAAGAGGGGGATTGAAAGAAAACTGGATAGGCGGTGTTGCTAATTGCCATTTCAATGAGTACGACATTTTTTATTGGCTAAATGAAGCCGAGTTTTCTGCTGCTATATCACCGCTAGTAGAATTAGTTGGAGATGAAAAATTGATAATAGTGGAGGATTTTGAGCGTGGCTTAAATGGTAAATTTTGGAGGCTGGGATGTGAAATTGAAAATAGCTGGGAGGCTTTTAATTTCTTTACAGAAGAAACTGACATTATGTCCTTTTATATGATTGGAGAAAGCGAGCAGTGGTGTTTATGGGCGGATGATGACTCATGGATATTTTGTGCAGAGAAAGATCTATTTAAAACACTAAATATTAAAATGCTTACTTTAGAAAGTATGACGAAAAGGTACTCAAACAAGATTGAAAGTTTTTGGCACTTTTTTCATGATATTGCCACACTGCCTAGCCCAATAAAGTGATAAATTTAGAGAGGAATATAAGGGGGCTTTTTCCCTTAAAAAGATAAAAAGATAAAAAGATAAAAAGATAAAAAGATAAAAAGATGGTACTGGCTGTTTTTATTTCTAAACAGGAGAAGTTATGACTAGTATTCGCGACCTAAATGAACTTTTGATTGAACACAATTGCTTACGCTCTTTGAGTGTTACTATGAATAAGGATGACTATAGCTATGATTTAACACTGTTTATGTCTAATTCAGAGGAAGTAAACGCTAGCTTTTTATTCGTGTCATTTTTTGATGTTAGCAGCTTTTCATCTAGTGAAATCGGCGGAGGGTTAACCCAGTTTATGCACCTAAATGTACGAGAATTAGAGTTTGGGTATGATAGAGTTAACTATCAATTGAGTGAGCTAGAAGATGATAGAATTTCATTCGCTTTTTCATCCTTTGATATTGGCCAACGGTAAAGAAAGGACATATATAGTCCCATCTGTTTTAGCAAGGTTAAGCGCATGAGCGGAGAAGTAATTAAAGCACAATATAATATCTGATTACCACTGAAAGTCCGCACGTCTGAGTTATGAATAAATTGAGTTCAAGCATGAGATGGCTATCATTGCTAAAAACAAAGTTCAGTTTCAGAAAGGTATTTCAATACATCGATTTATCACACAATATGGCACAGATGAACAATGCCGTAAACGCCTGTTTGATATACATTGCCAACCAGATATCGGTGCTCTAATTGTGGCGAAAGCAGATATTGCGAGCTGAAATCGCTAAAAATACAGGACAGGCACTTTTTATTACCAATAATATAGAGTGCCTTAGCACCAGCTTCCTGCACTAGATGGCGAAAGTATGTACTACGCTAGGCCACTTTAGCCTTTTGTTCAAGAAGGTGAAAGACAAGTAGGAGCAGCAGTCATGCTGTGATAACCCAGTTCCAGAGGTATGTATTTAGGAAAAAATAAGACAGGAAAGGCTCTTTTTATTGAAAGGACGGAAGGCGAAGCTAGGCAGCTCAAAGGGGAAGGTGCAGAGGATGCTTACAATGGCTTAGACGGGAAGCAGCTTTACGATAAGGGAGAAAGAAAAGCTAAACAATTGCCAGATGGTACTAAAGTTGAGCTTCATCCATCAGCAGGTGAAATAGGAAACTACCTGCCTGGCACGCCGAGATTGGGTTTTCAAAGACCAAAATTTTCAAAAGATATAAAAGTAAGGTTTCCATTATGATAAAAGAGTTAACTACGGAGCAAGCTAGTGCTTTGGCAGCTCACATAACAAAAAATATATATAATATTAATGGAAAGGTAAGAGGGGGGGTAAAAGAAAATTGGTTAGGCGGTGTAGCTAATTGCCATTTCAATGAGTACGACATTTTTTATTGGCTTAATGAAGCGGAGTTTTCTGCTGTTATATTGCCTCTGGCGGAATTAGTTGGAGATAAAAAGCTGATAATAGTGGAGGACTTTGAGCGAGGACTGGATGGTAAAGTTTGGTGGCTGGGTTGTGAAATTGAAAACAGCTGGGAGGCGTTTAATTTTTTTACAGAAGAAACAGACATTATATCGTTTTATATGATCGGAGAAAGCGAACAGTGGTGTTTATGGGCTGGTGATGACTCATGGATATTTTGTGCAGAGAGTTACTTATTCAAACAGTTAAATGCTGAAATTCTTAGTCTGAAAGCAATGCTAGATAAATGTACAGAAAAAACAAGGAAAGAATATGTCGACCTTATTCATGCCATATCTAGATTACCTAAATCTGATTACTACGATTAAAATAAAAAAATACAGGATGGCCACTTATTAGTGCAGGTTTAGAAGCGGGGTTTAATTAGCTGGATTTTTATAGTGTGCTCACAAATATCATTTCTGGTGAAAGGCAGTTAATGCGAACTGGTGAGCGGGCTTTAAATAAAAATAAACGTAGCTGGGGTAAATAGAGATGGTATATATTTGGAGAAACCCGAATGTGCCGGAGGTTATGGTTGGTGAACTAACTAATAATTTTTATTTTGGGATCTTCCAAAATACGAAAGAAGTAGATGATGATGTAATGCCAATTTTCAGGTTTAATTGTAAGTTGAAAAAATTAAGAAGATTTTGTGAGTTGGCAAATAACAAGCGAGTACCTTTAGTTAATAAAAAAATATGTAATCTACTAGCAGAGTGTAGCAATAATATACAGTTTGTTAAAGCAAAGGTTCAATGCGAAGATGACAGTACTGAAGATTACTTTGTTGTAAATGTATTAAGCTTTGTTGATGCTCTAGATAAAAGTAAGTCAATCTTTGATTTTGTTCCTGGTACAAAAAAAATAATGAGATTTAAAAAAATAAAATATAATGAAGGTGATTATATAATAGCTAGAGAAATAAATTATGGCGTCCATTTGTTAGTTAATGATTCTTTAACTGAGATACTAAAGATGCATGGTTGTAAAGGTTTGTGTTTGCCTGAAGAGTGTATATAAAAATAAAGGGGTAGAAAAGCCTGGGTATGCACTGTTAATTATCAATAAATAGAGAGTCTAGCGTCTACGGTAATATAAAACCACACTATTTAATACACAAAAAGATATTTAAAAAGATAATTAAAACCAAAGATGGGACAGGCACTTTTTATTGCTTATAAATAGAGTGCCTTAGCACCAGCTCCTTGCACTACATGGCGAAATCATGTGTTATGCCCAGCTACTTTAGCCTGTTATTCAAGAAGGTGAAAGACAAGTAGTTTCAGTTTGAGCCCGGCACAGGCTCTGGGAGCGGCGACCTTGGCACGCCGATTGATCTTGGCATCACAACCTTTCATCGTTACAGCTACGATAACCTCGGCAATATTACCCCTACCACGGTGGGACAAGATAATTCAAGCTATGACTACGACCCGAATGATCCCTACAAATTACGCAGTCATAACAATGAAACCTTAAACTACGACGCCAGTGGTAACATTAAAAACTACAACGGCTACCAGTTTAGTTACACCAGTTTTGACAAAGTTAAGCGCATTAGCAGCTCGAGTAACAGTAATGACTGGACCGAATACAGCTATGGCACCGACGGCGAGCGCTTTAAAAAGGTTGAAAATCGCATTTACCAAGGCAAGGTAGAGCGCTTAACCACGGAATTTATTCATGCCTTTTACGAGCGCCATAGTCGCCATGGCGGAGCAGGTGATCTGGTAGAAGAGAAGTACTTTATCGGTGATATGGTGCTCACCCAGCGCTCTAACAACACCAAAGACAGCTTCTACACCATTAAAGACCAACAAGGCTCGGTATTAATGACCTTGAATGGCAGTGGCCAAGAAGTGAATCGCTACTATTACCGCCCCTTGGTGAGCAGATAGACGTTAGCCTCAATCCACTCGGCTTACAAACCCTGCGCCCAACCCAATACGGTTATACCGGCCATGAACATGTTAAAGACTTAGACATCATCAACATGGGCGGGCGCATCTATGCCGCCGGATTAAGGCGCTTCCTGCAAGCCGATCCTGTGGTTGGCCACCCGATGTACAGCCAAAGCTATAACCCGTATCAATATGTGTATGGTAATCCAATGGTGAACGTGGATCCGAGTGGGTATACCACGCAGATTGGTGGACGCCCTGGTAGTATTACAAATATAAATGGTGATGCGGGCCAAGGAATGGATAGTGACCATACTCAGAGTGTGTCAGGCTATAGAGGCGTTGATAATACATTGGGGGTGTAGTGGTCAACTAAAACTGGCCACCTCGTTATAAGTTTTGAAGTATTCTGCTTCAGCCTTTTGTGGCGATAGCCCCTTGTTAAACTGGTGAGGCCTGTAGCGATTGAAATAACCGATAATGTAATTGTTAATCGCTTCAACACCCACTGCAAATGACTGATAACCTGACCTTGGCATCCACTCGGTTTTAAAACTTCTGAAAAAACGTTCAGTGGGGGCGTTGTCGTGGCAGTTACCTCGGCGACTTAAACTTTGCTTTATACCAAACCGCCAAAGCAATTGACGATAAGTTTTACTGGTATAATGGCAGCCCTGGTCGCTGTGGAACATCAAGCCCTTTGGCTTTCCTCTGCTCTCATAGGCCATCCTCAATGCTTTCTTTGTTAGCTCGCTGTCTGGGCTTTTTGAGGTTGCCCAGCCAACAACGCGTCTTGCAAATAAGTCAATCACAACGGCTAAATATAGCCATTTAGAGCCTGTCCAAACATACGTCACATCGCCCGTCCAAACCCGATTTGGAGCGTCTGGTTTGAAGTTCCTATCTAGCAAATTCGGAATACCTAAGTGCTCTTTTTCAGCTTTAGCATAACGATGACTAGGGATTTGCCTGCTGACGAGACCCTTCTCCTTCATCAGCTTGCGAATCAACCACCGACTAGCTTTGAAGCCTGAATCAGCGAGCAATACCTGCAACGTCCTTTGACCTGCCGAACCACAACTTTTACCAAACCAGCGCTTCAGCTCAGAGATGAGTTTCAGCCTTTTAGGGTCTAACTCATGACGACGCTCGACCCAATAACGATAGCTACTACGATTGACCTTAAATGCCTTGCACAGCCGTTCAACACCCCAATAAGCGCTTAGCTCCCTTATTAACGCGAACCTTTGAGCGAGTCCTGCATCAAGAGAGCTGAAGCCTTTTTTAGGATGGTGTTATCCTCTTCAAGGCGTTTAATCTTACGTTCTAGCTCGCGTATTTTGACTTGGTCTGGCGTCATCGGCATGGCACTCGATAGGTTGCCATTTCGCTCTTCTTTAAGCTGCCTTGCCCATTTATCGACGGTTGACTTGCCTAACTCTAATGACTCAGCAACCTCGCGAACTGAGCGCCCGTTATCGACAACTTCTTGGGCAACTTCTAGTCGGAATTCTGGTGAATAAGTTAGTCTTGTACGTTTTGACATATTGATACCTGCTTAGTTACGGTGATCTTATCACCTCTAATCAGGTGGCCAAAATAGTTGTACCACTACAGGGGTTAACCTTGAAGAGCAATGTCAGGAGCAGTGGAGAGAGCAAATACATATTGAGGAGGGCTCACCAAAGTTCAGAAAAGATTTTACAACAGCTGTAGATGACCTTTGTCAGTATACAGAGTTTCAGAAAATTATTAATGAAATGTATAATAAGCAACTAAAAGTACAGATTATTGAAGCTGATATGGGGGCAACTTATGAGGGTGTAGATAATAAAGTTTTTCGAATTTATTTATCAATTAATTATTTTTCTGAGACATTTAAGGCAGATATGGAAAAACAATTTGAAAATTTTTATGAAAACTCTGAAACCTATACAGACGAACAGTACTTTAAGAAAGAAGGGGAACTTATTACTTTATCAGAAAAATCTAAATTTAGTGTTCAGAGAGTTATCGTGCATGAGTTTTCGCATGTTGTTGATGAAGGCTCACCATTAGATAGTCGACCGAACTTTGAACAAAGGGCTGTGGATTTCACAAATGCGTTTATGTCAAAATACTACGGCGAACCCCATCGGCGGGGTATCAAGCAAGAGCGTCTACTCCTTATGGAATGAGAAACTATGCTAATGACTAAAATTATTTTTCTATTGTACTTTATACCTTTTTTTGTACTGGCAAGCTCTTGCCCTGATGAAGTAGAGACGAAGGCAAAATATATATTGAATGCTGATGTTGTTTCTTTAGTTAAAGTTGTTGGTCGAAAGAAAGGAAATGACATAATTGAATACAAATTTAGAACACTTGAAAAAATAAGAGGCGGCGATTGGCATGGTTCTTTTGAGTTCCCTCTAAATTCCCGCGACATAACCTTTTATAAAGGAAAAGATAATACATATAGTAATCATAAAAATCCGGTGTTCTGGGATTCAAGTGTAGGCGTTATTCGTTACAGTAACGGCTTTGGTATAGTTAAAGAATTTGAATTAGGAAAAGATTACTTGATTGTTTTCAATTCTAAGAAAGTAGAGAGTTATGCATTTGAAGAAATTGGCAATAAGAATGATGACTTATGGTATCAATTTGTAGTGGATGTTGTTAAGGGGGAACCTACATATTGTAATGTTTCAATATCAGTTGATGACTTTAATTCTTTGTATATCGATGATGAAAGATATGTTTTTTCACCTCCTAAGCCACCAGAAAAAGTGATCCTACCTGGCGATAATGGAAAGCGAGGTCCTGGTATGCTTGATATTTATGATGATGGCTATAGTGATTATCGTAAATATGCTGGTTTCTCTGTGTATAACCTGTCAGGCCATACTTCCTTTAAAGTGCGAGTACCCTATGATCATGAAGGTATTCATGATTTTTCAGAGTTAAATATTTTCCCCAAAGTTAATTAAATAAAAATACAGGATATATGGGAAAAAGACTTGATAGGAAAAAAAACAGGACAGGCACTTTTTATTACCAATAAATAGAGTGTCTTAGCACCTGCTCCTTGCACTACATGGCAAAAGTATGCGTTACGCCCGGCCACCTTAGCCTGTTATTCAAGAAGGTGAAAGGCAAGTAGGAGCAGCAGTCATGCTGCGATAAAACCTATCGCCCCATGACAGGGGGCCTACGGGCGTGAAGCAGTCTGCAAATAGCAAGTAAGTAGAGAGTTTACAGGAGTAAAACCATTGAAAACCAAAGAAATGAAAGGCCTTGGGCCTTGGCTTGTGGGCCTTATGGCTTGGTTGCTGTGCGCCAGCGCCCATGCCGCATGGATAGATACAAAAGGAACGGTGAAGCATATTATCACCTATGCCCACACCAATACCGTATTGGTCGAGCTGTCCCATGCTGGCGCGGATGTGACAGCTTGTAGCAATAAATCCACCTTTGCCATCAGCAACGCCATACAAGCCGAAGCGCGCAGCAGAATGTATGCCTTGTTCTTAGCAGCGCAAGCTTCAGGGCGCGAAGTGGTGGTGTCGTACAACAACACCGGTGGCTGTGAGCAATAAGGGGGAAAAATACAGGACAGGCACTTTTTATTGCTAATAAATAGAGTGCCTTAGCGTCAGCTGCCTGCCCTATATGGCGAAAATAGATGCTGCAAGCTAAGTGTTAGCCTGTGGTGAGGGGGCCAGTAGGAGCAGCAGGCAAGACCTGACCCCTTTGTTTCTGGCTTAAAAGGTCTTGCTACTTCATCCGTGTATACCAAATCTGGAACTGGTAGCTTAAAATCACTTTAATTTTTATGATAAATAATTGTTTTATAAGGGGGGGGAGTGTCAGAAAAAGTAAAGTTTAATATTGCATTGGTAGTGATTATTTTTATATTTTTTAAGGTTTTTTATTCATTCTGGACTGCTGCTGACTTCTTGGTTGAACTCGAACGGTTTAACGTAGAAACGCCATATAAATTAAGTTTAAGTGAGGACTGGAAGGGCGAGTTAGAGGATGGAAAGCTTGGTGATTTTTACGCGTGTCTATTGAACTATAGAGGGCCTAGCGTTAAAAGGAGGAACTCTGGAGAGAGTAGAATTTATTATATGTATTTACCGTCAGGCTTTCGTTTGACTCTGTATACGTATGGGGGGGAGGTTAACCTATTTTTCTTGTACAAATTTAACTCTGATGGGAGTAAAGAAGAACAATCGGGAGGTGTTACTGTTAATTGCCCTCTGTCATTGCTCACTAAGGATGTAAATTAAAATGTTGTATTTTTTTTTGATTGTTTCTTTTTTATCTGGAGTGTTTTCCTTTGTAAATTACTTTGCTGGGGATCTTTCATACAGCACTCCTGAATTCTTGTCGCTATTTTCATCTTTCTTAGGTGTGTTTGGCGCGGTTGCGGTTTTATTTAATAAAAAAATTGGTCGTTGGGGGATGGCCGTTTTTTGGTAAGCGCATCATAAACCCCGCATTCTAATCCCCTAGCACGAAGAATAAGATCAAGTCTCCAACCATGAGGAGATTTGAGATGAGAAAACGACGCACCAACCAAGAATGGCAAAACCTTATTGCGCA
>NZ_JAIMJA010000024.1 GCF_021295315.1 Motilimonas cestriensis
GCTCTCGTACCAGTGCAATGGCATCAAGTTTGAATTCTTTTGAATAGGTTTTACGTGTTGTCATTTCAATCTCCAGTTAAATCAATTATGTCTTAACTGGGTTAGTCGTATCAATTAAACCACGTCAGACATAACACTATTTAGTCTCAGTTTCTTTTAAGGCTATCGACATAATTAATAGTACGCTGATACCGTGATATCTTCACCGCGTTTTTACGCGGGAAGCATACTATTTCGTTTATCCAGAATTCAGATTATTTATTTACAAAATAGGACTAAATAAATAAAAAACATTTTCCCAAAAGCGTCTGATACGCGAACGCTGCCGCCATTGATTGAGGGTTAATTTTTCTGACGCTAGCATATACTGTAACTGTAAGTTCAATACTCGCCCTGCAAACTCAGCATCATCCACCAGCATAGTGACTTCAAAATTTAACCAAAAGCTACGCCGATCAAGGTTCACCGTGCCCACCAGCGCTACAACCTCATCTACCACTATGCTTTTGGTGTGCAGTAAGCCACCATGAAACTTATATATTTCCACTCCCGCAGCTAATAGTTCATCATAAAACGCACTGGCGGCATACTTCACCATCAAGGAATCATTCAAAGCAGGTAACACAATCTTTACCTGTACACCGCGATGAGCCGCCGCTTGTAATGCTTTGTGCAAACTATCATCTGGGACAAAATAAGGCGTTGTTAGCACTAAGCTGTGCTTAGCTTGATAGACACAAGTCAGTAGTAATTGATGGATACAATCTCCACCGGGGAATGGGCCTGAAGGGATCAACTGCACGCGATCGCCACAACCACCGTGTAAGGTATCTTGTGTGCCAAAGGGGGTTAATAGTCGCTCACCGGTTTCCATTTCCCAATCCCATTGCAGTAAAGAGGTGATTAAAGCAACGGCAGGACCTTGTACCCGAACCATCACATCAATCCATTCCCCCAATCCCGCATCTTGCTTAAAAAAGCGCGGATCAACAATATTCATACTGCCGGTATAGGCAACCCGCTCATCGATACAAACCAACTTTCGGTGCATGCGCAAATCTTGGCGCTGAAAAAACATACGCAGGGGCCCACTTTTTAATACTTCAACAAGCTGAACGCCAGATTGGCGCAATTCATCAGGCAATTCAGAATCAAAAAATTCACGACTCCCCACGGAATCTAATAGCAACTTACAATCAACGCCACGCTTGGCGGCAGTGCATAATGCGTCAGCAAGTTGGTCGGAAAAGCCACCTAAATGCCAGATGTAAAATTCCATCATACAACTTTGCTTGGCTTGATTAACTTGCTCAATCAGCTCTAGTAAAATGGTGTCCGTAGTATCCAATAATGTTAAGTGATTACCGGCAATACTGGGCATACCTAGTAAGCCTTCAATTAAATCATGCATGGGCTTAGCCGTATCACTCACCTCAAGGGCACGAGCAGCTTGCTTTTCACGAAAGGTTTCAATGGCTAACTTAAAAGGTGAAAACATATGCGTAGCGCGCTGCGCACGTTTTTTGCCTAGGTTGAGTTCGCCAAAAAGAAAGTAGAAGCCGACACCAGCAAACGGTAACGCGTAAATAATAGCTAGCCAAGACAAAGAAATACCAATTTCTCGGCGCTTCATGATGACACGTAGGGAAACAGAAATGATAATAAAGGTATGGAGCAGCACTAAGCTCCAAGCAAGAACATCACGCCAAACGTAATTAATCCATTCACTTAACATATTTACCCTGAAGGTATAATTCGTATTACATAATCATACCTTCAGAACGACCTGTTAAGTAAGCCTTAACGGCGGCAACGCAAGAAAAATGTCGCTTTTGCCTTGCGCATCGGCTTCGAAATATGAAAGCCCTGTACTAAATGGCAACCCATATCAGAGACATAATCCACTTGAATATCGGTTTCTGTGCCTTCTGCAACAACATCAATGCCGAGGTTATCACCCAGTGAAACAATTGATTTAATAATGGCTTTTTCAATCGGATCGACATGAGCATGACGAATGAAATCTTGTGCTATTTTGATTTTGTCGACATGAACTCGCTTCATATTATTAAGGGACGAGCGACCAGTGCCAAAGTCATCAATCGCCAAGCGCACGCCGAGCTTACTCATATTGATCAAGTTAGCTCGCACGACTGCAGAGTCATCTGATAAAACGTCCTCTTGAACTTCAAATTCCAACAAGTGCGCAGCGCAAGCGGTGGCTTTAAGGAAACTCAGCACGTTACTCATCAAGTCTGCTTGCATCAATACACAAAGAGATAAGTTAACCGCAACCCGACCAAAATTGATGCCCTGCTCTTCCCATTCTACGGCCTGTAAACAAGCCTGTTGGATCACCCATAAGTCAATGTTTGCCATTAACTCACATTCTTTCGCCACCGACAGAAATGACAGCGGCTCAATGATACCGTTGGTCGGGTGGTTCCAACGAATTAACGCTTCTACCGCCACCACTTTATTTTTCTTCAAATCAACTTGTGGCTGATAATACAGTTCAAACTCGCTGCGCCTGAGGGCAAATCGTAACTCGTTTTCAAGGGTAAATTGTCGCTGCGCGGCCAAGGTCAATTCTTCGGTATAAAACTCATAATAGTTGCTACGGTCTTGCTTCACGCGCAGTAATGCCGCTTCAGCATTACCCAACAACGACTCTGGTGTTTCACCATCATCGGGATAAAGGCTTATGCCGATGTTAACATTGAGATAAACGGCTTGCTCATCAACAATTAGGCCACATGATAGCTCTCGTGCGAGTTTTTTAGCAGCATGAGCAGCATCTTGTTCATGGATCATTTCATCAATCATGATTGCATATTCGTCACTTCCGAAACGGGCTATCACATCTTTTTCTGAAAACATTTCCGTTAACCGCTTTGCCACTTCTTTTAATACTCGGTCACCAAAACTATGGCCCAAGTTTTTATTCACGCGACTAAAGCGATCAAGATCAATATGCATAATGGCAAAGCCATGGCCATTACGACGCGCCCGCTGAATACTGTCTTCAAGGCGATGAACAAAAAACAAGCGGTTACCAAGACCGGTTAAGCTGTCGTGATACTTAATGTATTGTAGCTTTTCTTCTGACTGTTTCAGTTCACTTAAATCAGAGAAGGTAGCAACATAGTTAGTGACCGCATTATTCTTATCTTTGATTGAACTAATATTTAGCCATTGATGGTAATCTTCGCCACTTTTGCGTCGATTAATAATCTCTCCGTGCCAGTTGCCAACACTGTCTAGTTGATGCCAGAAAGATTGATAAAACGCATCATCATGTTTACCCGATTTCAGTAACGCAGGCGTATTACCTAACGCTTCTTCTTCACTGTAACCCGTTATTAAGCTGAACGCAGGGTTGACCGACAGAATAATGCCTTTCTTGTCAGTGATTAAGATCCCTTCTTGAGTGTTTTCAAACACGATGGCGGCGCGTTTTAACTTTTTCTCAGCTTTGCGCTTTTCAGTAATATCACGACCAACACCAATTAACCCTAGCACTTCACCTTGCTTATCAAAGTAAGGTACCTTATACATATCAATTAAGTGCTTCTCGCCATTGTGATAAGTCAGGGTTTCCTCTGACGTTAGAATCTCGCCCGATTCAACCACATATTTATCTTGCTCTTGACACATTAGAGCCTGATTTGGTTCAAAAAAATCATCATCTGTATGACCAAAAATAGCTTGTTCAGGCCTTCCGGCAAACACTTCAAATGCTTGGTTACAACCCATAAAGCGGCTATCGGGATCTTTGTAAAAAATAAGATCGGGAATGGTGTTCACAGTGGCTTTTAATAAAGAATGGACATCATCCAGCTGCTTTTTAAGCATGCGATTTTGTGCCATCGAATCATCAATTGGCTCTCTCTGTGCTAATGTTAATTGCAAATGAACCAGCTGTGTTTGTTGCTGAGCTTGACACTCCAACAGCATATGGTGTTGCTTTGGAGTAAGAGGTTTGTCAATCAAAATCAGCTGCCAAGCTTGCTGCAGGGCTTCCTCAAAATCATTATTAGTATTCACACCAGAAAAGCTAAACAACTCCTGGGTGAGGATCTGTTCTGCGAGTTTTTTTGCCAATAAGGCATTGTCACCAAAATAAAGAACCGTTTTTAAGCTCAAGCAAACCACCTATTATGTTCAACTGAACAAAACGCTCGCCGATTCGTTCGCTGCCCATACAAACGAATCAGACAAAAACAAAACATAAAAACTCAGTTTTAGTAGAATAATTATTAATACAACTGATATTGAACTGAGTGCAAGGACTCAAATGAGAACATTATTATGGAAGATAAGTGTCTCAGCCGTTCTCAAATATATATCTAGTTTAATTAAAGTGAGATCAGTATCAAACTCTTGAGCTTATTTATTTTTATCGATTTATTTCACGTACAAAAAAGCCGAAACATCACTGTTTCGGCTTTTACGGTTAACGACTAAATTTAGCCTAAGTTAGCACGCGCATTTCTAAACATACGCATCCATGGGCTGTCTTCGCTCCACTCATCTGGGTGCCAAGAGTTCGCCACGGTTCTAAACACACGCTCTGGGTGTGGCATCATGATAGTGACACGACCATCTTGCGTGGTTAAGCCTGTAATG
Organism: Motilimonas cestriensis; assembly: GCF_021295315.1. Classification (GTDB taxonomy): domain Bacteria; phylum Pseudomonadota; class Gammaproteobacteria; order Enterobacterales; family CBDFNC01; genus Motilimonas; species Motilimonas cestriensis. The sequence goes on from NZ_JAIMJA010000024.1 coordinate 4,630, forward strand.
CCGTTTGGCGAGCCATTCGGGTTGGCGGGGTAGGCTTGTGTCGGTTGACCATAGTTGTCAACAAAACGCAAAGCTACCGTGCCTGATTGCTCAATGGCCGTTAGCGCATCAGCACTGGCCACTTCAACGCGACCTTCACCGTGCGAAACCGCGATTGGCATCCGTGAGCCAGCCATACCACCTAAGAAGATAGACGCGGACTCTTGCACTTCAACCAAACTAAAGCGCGCCTCAAAACGCTCAGAATTATTACGCACAAAACGTGGCCATAATTCTGAACCAGGGATCAGCTCCTTTAGATTAGACAGCATTTGACAACCGTTACACACACCTAGCGCAAAGCTATCATTACGATTAAAGAAGCTTTGGAATTGTTCACGAGCACGGTCATTAAACAGGATGGATTTAGCCCAACCTTCACCGGCACCTAATACGTCACCGTATGAGAAACCACCACAAGCAACTAAACCAGCAAACTGATCTAAGCTCACATTACCCGCTAAAATATCACTCATGTGTACATCTACCGCAGAGAAACCAGCTCGATCAAATGCTGCCGCCATCTCTTGATGTGAGTTAACGCCTTGTTCACGCAATATCGCCATTTGCGGCGCAACGCCCTTAACAATGTAAGGCGCAGCGATATCTTCATTGATATCAAAGCTTAACTTAGCCGATAAACCTGGGTCCTTGACGTCCGCTTTGGCGTCAAGCTCTTGCTTAGCACACTCAGGGTTGTCACGCATGGCTTGCATTTGGTAAGTGGTTTCAGCCCACACCATACGAAGTTCATTGCGAGGCTCAGTCAGTACCGATTCACCATTACGGGTAAAGCGCACCGTATCGTCGCTATTAAGCGTACCAATTACATGGCTATTTGCCGCCAAACCATGGCCTGCCAGCGTCGTCAAAACGGCTTCTTTGTCGCTGCTGCGAACTTGAATCACCGCACCTAATTCTTCACTGTACAGTACCGCTAAATCATCCGTGCCAAGGGCATCAAGTGCTACGTCAACACCGACATGACCGGCAAATGCCATCTCCGCAATAGTGGTGAATAAACCACCGTCACTGCGGTCGTGGTAAGCCAATAGTTTCTTATCGATTACCAAAGATTGGATAGCATCGAAGAAACCTTTTAGCAATGCAGGACTATCAACGTCAGGTACGTCGTTACCAAGCTGTTTGTACACCTGTGCTAGTGAAGAGGCGCCAAGACGGTTTTTGCCGTTGCCTAAGTCGATAAGGATCAGCTCGCTGTCACCTTTATCAGTGCGCAATTCAGGAGTGACCGTATCGCGAATATCTTCAACGCGAGCAAACGCTGTGATCACAAGTGACAATGGTGAGGTCACTTCTTTCGCCTCTCCGTCTTGCTCCCACTTAGTCTTCATCGACATGGAGTCTTTGCCCACTGGGATAGTAATATCTAGCTCAGGACACAACTCTTCACCGACCGCTTTCACCGCTTCATAAAGGCCGGCATCTTCACCTGGGTGACCCGCTGCCGCCATCCAGTTAGCAGATAGCTTAAGACGGTTTAACTCACCAATATTAGTTGCTGCGATGTTAGTGATGGCTTCTGCCACCGCTAAACGCGCAGAGGCGCCAAAGTTAAGTAACGCAACTGGCGTACGCTCACCTAATGACATCGCCTCACCGGTATATGTATCGTAGCTACTTGCCGTCACGGCGCAATTAGCTACCGGAATTTGCCAAGGGCCAACCATTTGGTCACGTGCCACCAGACCCGTTACCGTGCGGTCACCAATGGTAATAAGGAAGGTTTTCTCAGCAATAGAAGGCAAACGCAGTAAACGATGCGCCGCATCTTTTACTGTGATACCGGAAGTATCTAATTCCTTACCTTGCGCTTTCGCACTTTTCACATCGCGGTGCATTTTCGGCGCTTTACCTAACAACACGTCCATCGGTAAATCGATTGGTTTGTTGTTAAAGTGATCATCATTTAGAGTTAAGTGCAGCTCTTCGGTCGCTTCACCTAATACCGCAAACGGCGCGCGCTCACGCTTACAAATAGCTTCGAATACTGCCATGTTTTCTGGCTTGATCGCCATCACGTAACGCTCTTGCGACTCGTTACACCAAATCGCGTGAGGCGCCATGCTTAGCTCATCGTTCGGGATAGCGCGCAGATTAAAGTTACCACCACGGCCGCCATCATTAACCAGCTCAGGCATCGCGTTTGATAAACCGCCCGCGCCCACATCGTGGATAAATTGGATGGGGTTATCGTCACCCATTTGCCAACAGCGATCGATCACTTCCTGACAGCGACGTTCCATTTCTGGGTTTTCACGCTGTACTGACGCAAAATCTAAATCTTCTGCCGATTGACCCGAGTCCATTGACGATGCCGCGCCGCCACCTAAACCGATATTCATCGCAGGACCGCCCAGCACCACTAGCTTAGCGCCAACTGGAATGTCTTTTTTCTCAACATGCTCTTCACGAATGTTACCTAAACCACCCGCTAACATAATGGGCTTATGGTAACCGCGCACTTCAAGACCGTTATGACTGTTGACTTGCTCTTCATAAGTACGGAAGTAACCTAAAATATTTGGACGGCCAAATTCGTTGTTAAATGCCGCTCCGCCCAGTGGGCCTTCTAGCATAATATCAAGGGCTGAAACAATGCGACCAGGCTTGCCAAAGTCTGTTTCCCAAGGCTGTTCAAAACCTGGAATGCGTAAGTTAGATACACTAAAACCGACTAAGCCTGCTTTTGGCTTAGAGCCAATACCGGTAGCGCCTTCATCACGAATCTCACCGCCGCTGCCCGTTGCTGCGCCCGGCCAAGGCGAAATCGCCGTCGGGTGGTTATGGGTTTCCACCTTCATTAAAATGTGAATGTTTTCTTGGTGGTAGTTATATTCACGGCTGTCTACATCAGGGAAGAAACGACCGGCTTTTGAACCCACCATCACCGCGGCATTGTCTTTATAGGCAGATAATACGTTTTCGCTGTAGTTTTCGTAGGTGTTTTTGATCATTTTGAACAGCGATTTAGGCTGCTCGATACCATCGATAGTCCAATCGGCATTGAAGATTTTATGACGACAATGCTCAGAGTTAGCTTGCGCAAACATCATTAATTCAATGTCATTTGGATTACGGTTTAACTTAGTGAAGTTTTCAACTAAGTAATCAATTTCGTCTTCCGCTAACGCTAAGCCTAGTTCAACGTTTGCCGTTTCAAGCGCTTGACGGCCACCCGCTAAAATATCAACACTCGACATTTCACCTAGCTGCGCTTGGACAAATAACTTGTCCGCTTGAGCAAGTTCGCTGAATACTGTTTCCATCATACGATCGTGCAATAAGTCAGCAACTTGGCTAAGTTGCTCAGGTGAAACCTCACCTTCAATGTAGTAAGCAATACCGCGCTCTAAACGCTTCACTTTGCTTAAACCACAGTTTTTTGCAATGTCGGTCGCTTTCGATGACCAAGGAGAAATGGTACCCGGGCGAGGGGTAATTAAGACAAGCTGGCCAGTTGGCTCGTGCTCTTGAATACTCGGTCCGTAAGTTAATAATTTTGCTAAAACCGATAACTCAGCTTCAGTTAATGATGCCGATACGTCGGCAAAGTGCATGAATTCAGCGTAAATATTGGTTACAGGCAGTTGTGAATCAACGCAGTTTTTCAGTAACTGGCTCACTCTGAAAGCTGACAGTGCAGGTGCACCTCGCAAAATTTCCATCAACATCTCTCACTCTTATTGTGTGGGTGGGGTTTGAATCGCGCGTATTATAGAGAAAAGGTGGAGACAAGGCTATACAACAGATGAGATAAGAAGCAGTTGATTATCGGCTCATTGCTTAAATGAGATAAAACAAAAATCAAATAAGAGTGGCATAAGCTACTCACTTCGCAGCTTTATTTTGATTCTAATGACTCAGATAGTTATAGCTGGTATAAATAGTTCGATTTTGATTATTAAGGCAGTTTGTACGTTTGAAAACCAACTCTTTTATTACCTGTTTTTTGTTGGCCTTAACTCTACTAGTGAGTGGCTGTGAGCCCTTGCAAGACTTTAGCCAACTGCAACAAATACAGCAGCGCGGCGTGTTGCGCGTGGGCACGCTAAATACCCCTGTCAGTTATGTCTATGACGGTGATACGTTATCAGGTATGGACTATGAGTTAGCCAGTGATTTTGCCAATCACTTAGGCGTACGCCTTGACATGTCCCCCGCCTATTCATTGACGGAATTATTCAATGAATTAGATAATGGCAATATCGACATTATCGCCGCGGGCTTAACGCTGACACCTGAGCGCGCCGAAAAATACCGCAGTGCTCCGCCGTTTTATAATGTCTCCCGTACCTTAGTTTATCGTCAAGGCAGCACTAAACCGAAAGATTTTTCTGAAGTGGATGACCCCATTTTAGTTTTGAAAGACTCAGGCCCTGAGGAATTGCTCAAACAACGAAAAATTCAATATCCCACCTTAGAATGGATTGCGACTGACGATGAAGATCCAATGGAAATTCTGCGTATGGTGGCAGACGGCGAAGCAGCCTATGCCATGGTGGATGATAAAGTATTAGCTCGCGCGCAGCGTTATTACCCAAGTTTAGCGGAAGCCTTTACCCTAGAAAAACAGCTTCCCGTTGCTTGGATGCTAAAGAAAAGCATTGACGACAGCCTGTACTCGGCCCTGATTGAATTTATTGGCGCCAATCATCAATCGGGTCATATTGCCAAATTAATCGAGCGTTATTTCGGCCACATTGAAAAATTTGACTTCGTGGACGCACGCAGCTTTTTACAGCGTGCTGAAACGACCTTACCGCGCTATCGAGCCCTATTTGAAAAATACCAAACGGAGCAGTTTGATTGGATTTTATTGGCAGCCATTAGCTATCAAGAAAGCCATTGGAAGCCCAATGCTCGCAGCCCAACAGGCGTGCGGGGCATGATGATGCTGACCAATGACACCGCCGACTTTATGGGCGTTACTAACCGACTTGATCCCGAGCAGAGCATTGAAGGCGGGGCAAAATACCTCACTTATCTATTAGGCTTGATCCCAGATAGTGTGCATAAAGATGAAAAAATATGGTTTGCTTTGGCAGCTTACAATCTTGGTTTTGGCCATTTGATGGACGCGCGGCGATTAACTAAATCAATTGGTAAAGATCAAGACAACTGGGCCGATGTCAAAGATGTGTTGCCTTTATTGCAACGTAAACAATGGCATCAACGCACGCGATACGGCTATGCTCGTGGCGGCGAAGCGCGCCATTATGTTAATAACATTCGCCAATATCAGGAAAGCTTGACTTGGCTCATTCGTGAACAAGCGAAACAAGCGTTACTCGCAGAGCAAGCCGCGTTAATGCAAGAACAAGCTAAGTTAGATGACAATAGCTCTTCAGCGACTGCGACACTTGAACAAACGAGTGCAGCGATTACATTAGAGCAAGCCAGTGCTGCCGGTAACACTGAAATAGTAACGCCTTAACATTCGCCTTTGGCTACCGCCGCTTTTTGAGCTAATTTCAATGCTTTATGCTCAGCGCGGCGTTGGCGAAAAAACGCACTTATTTTTTCACTACATTGTTCACTTAATATGCCAGTACAAACGTCTAAACTGTGGTTCAACTTATCAGTGGCGACCAAATTAAACACGCTGCCTGCTGAGCCTGTTTTAGCATCAGATGCGCCATAAACGAGGCGCGCCACGCGCCCGTGGACCATCGCCCCCGCACACATAGGGCAAGGCTCTAGAGTGACGTATAAGGTTGTGTCCAATAAGCGATAATTATTAAGATGCGCGCCAGCTTGACGCAGCGCGATAATTTCTGCGTGAGCACAAGGGTCATTAAGTTTAATTGACTGATTCCAGCCCTCACCGATCACTTGGTCATTTTTAACCAGTACCGCGCCAACCGGAATTTCACCGATAGCCTTAGCTTTATCAGCCAATGCTAATGCATAACGCATCCACTTTTCATCAAGCTCTGACATACCGCCTCCTTAATCGGCGCATTATGGCTCAAGCCTCGATACTAGGCAATCATTGCACAATACTACATAAATTAACAATTCAGATACATTTCACCAAAATAGCTTGCTAGACTTATGTTTTAAACCTTTACAATATAAGGTAATGGCATGCTAGCGAGATTTAAAAGCCCCCTTTTACTGCAAGTTATGTTGGCAGTATTTATTCTGGTCGCTCTGCAGACCATTCTCACATTGAGCGTAACAAAAACCAGCATCACCGACCTAGTAGAAAATTTGGCTCACGAATTTGAAAGCGGCAATAATAGTACACAGCAAACGCTGGACCAAGCTCAACAAGCTATCGCCAGCGCAATGCGTAATAGTACAATAAAAACCCAGAAAGCTCTCGACACCAGCTTGAATCATGGTTTGAATGAAGCGCAAAAAAATATTAGTGATTTAGTTGCCAGCCACGCAAAGCAAAGTATTAATGCGCAAGCGACTTTGCTTGCTTCTGTCTCCCCCCCTTATATCTGGGATAAAGATGTCCCTAAACTAACAGAGCTAGTGATTGCCGCCCATGAAAATCCAAAAGTGTTATTTGCTATCTATTTTGACGCAGAGGGAAAATACCTAACACGACATATCGACCGCAGTTCAGCCAAGGTAGCAGCGTTAATTGAGCAAGGCTCAGGCAGAAGGAAGATGGATAAACTGATCAGTGGTGCGAAGCTATCGAAGCAGGTTTATATTGCCGAAATGGATATTAATCCCAAAGGCTCGGTCATTGGCAAATTCATCATCGCCGTTGACACATCAGAGCAAGCGCAATTAAATGAAACATTAGGCCAACAATTTTCTGGTCTAATCGATAGCAGTGCAAACGAAGTAGAGCAAGTATTAAACCGCGAAGCCAAATTAACGCAACAAACCTTAACTTCATCGCTGGATCTAGTGCGTGAAGGTAACCAACAAACGGCAAACAATATCAATCAAGCTGTGCAAGGTAATGTGGCTAGCCTGATCAAAGACCTTTGGGTTATTCTTTTATGTTCAGCCCTCGTACTCTTAGTCGCCCTCGCCTTTATTATCAGCAACCGCATTTTATCAAAAATAGCCATGCTCACCAGCGCGCTACAAAACTTGGCCCGAGGCGGTGGTGATTTAACACAAAAAATTGCCATTCACTCGAAAGACGAAATTGGTGCCATGGCCCATAGCGTTAACGCCTTTCTTGAGAAAACCCGTAAATTGATAATTGAAGCCAACCTAGCAGCCGATCAAACCGCATCACAAAGCCAAACCATGCAACAGAAATCGGCAGGGGTTTATCAAGCCGTTAGCAAGCAGCAGCAAGAGGTCAACGTGGTAGCAAAAGCCATGGACCAGGTTATGCAAAACATCAATCAAGAAGAAGCCGAAGTGCAAAAGGTGATGTCTAGCATTGATCAAGTAAAAACCGACAGCGAGCAAAACAATGCCACATCACAACACGTAAAACAGTTAATTGAACAATTAGTTGAACGGGTAAGCCAAACCAACCAAAGAGTCGGCCAATTTGAGCAGCTAAGTTTAAAAATTGGCAGTGTGCTCGATGTTATTCAAGGCATTGCCGAACAAACTAACTTATTAGCCCTCAATGCCGCCATTGAAGCGGCTCGCGCAGGTGAAACCGGGCGTGGCTTTGCCGTGGTTGCTGATGAAGTTCGCACTCTTGCTAGTCGCACACAAAGCTCGACCCTAGAAATTCAACAAAGCATTGAATCACTACAAACAGAAGCGCGCACCTTAGTTAACGAGATGGAAAGTACCTTTGAGCATGCCAATGAAGGTATTACCGAGCTTAATCAAGCAGATGCTCTACAAGATGCCATTTTCCATTCTATTTCTGAGTTATATGAAATGATTGAAAATATCGCGCAGCTATCAAAACAGCAAGTTGACGTCACTAACGAAGTAAACCAAAGCACTGAACGAATGCAAGATGCTTGCGCCTCGTCACTGCTTTCAGTAGAGCAAGCCAATGAAGTGAGTGAGCAACTCTCTAGCCTTTCAAGTCAGTTAAAACTAACCATGTCGCAATTTAAAGTTGATTAATCTTTAAACTAGCGATGAAAACAAAAACGGTGGCCTAAGCCACCGTTTTCATTTACATTTAGTGCTTTGCTTTTAAAACTATTAATAATAAATTTAATCTCTAAAAATTCAATCACTTAAGTAAGTAAAATGTAAAATCATGATTTCCAATTTTAAAATGTTCAGTCATATTTTTAAGCAAAACACACATTTTACCGTTATACCGCGCTAGGTTGTTTTTTTGTTGCAACTTTACTACAGGCGTGGCGTACATCAGTAAAACAACGTAACGAGCAAAGTTGGGCGAATAAGCGTTATTACTTGGGGATAATATCTGTCGAAAGGAATTGGGCTGTGTTTGTGACTTTCGTAACAGGTTTCAACCTGCCTACTTTCAATAGGAGAAATTAAAACAGAAAAAATGAGCATCCAGAGCGATAGTCAAAAGAAGAGCGAACGTTGTGAAGTGAAATCCAGAGCAACACAAAGAAGCGGCTTAATAATTTAACCCGAATCTTGGATAAGCGAACATAGTATATTTTCCTGCAAAAACGCTGTGAATATGTCCTTATAAGCTTTGCGTTTTCATCCCTGAAAACGAAATTTTGCTGTAAAACATACTTTATTTAGCTGCGTTAAGCTTAAACAGAACTGAGGTTAATTTAGGCAACAACTGACTTGAAAAAAACATTGCGCTTCACTAGCTGGCCAGATACTTAACAGGCTCTCGGTTGATTTAATTTTCCAACACATCGGGGGATACAGCCTTGCATTTGCTGTGACAGCTGTTCCTTTTAGATGGGGTGCATAGGCGATCCCACTTGATGGTTACAGCTCAGCGGTTGGCGCTGGGAAAGTAGGCATTCGCCAGATCACCCACGTTTCAATGCAAACAATGACCATCAGCAGACTTTGCCCACGCCAATCGGTTAACACCAGCGTCACCGTAGCACCAATCGATAACCAAGTAATCAATAAAATGCGGATTTTCTCTTTCCGACTCAACCCCTGTCCAGACTTGATGCGGCGTAATGACGAACCAAACAATGGGTGATGCAGCAGCCAATGTTGAAAGCTCGGTGAGCTAACACTAAAGCAATACAACGCCAGCAAGGCAAATGGCACCGTCGGCAGTAAGGGTAAAAAAGCACCGATAAATGCCAATGAAACCGCCAGCCAACCTGCACATAGAAACAGATATTTTTTAATCAAAACCAAACATGCCTCTAACGGGTGAGCACTATGTCATCTATCGACAACGCTATTTGTTTCATTACGGTGCGAATATTACGACTGCTAGCACGATAATAGTTACCACTACTGGCACAGGCTTGTACCACTGGCGAGCGGTTTTCAAAATCAATACTGTAAATCACAATACCATTGCGTTTCATCGCGCGGCACAGCTCCAATTGCTTTTTATCGCGCACTGCAGCGTTGATCAAGTGATTACCATCAGAAAACAGCACCATGATTTTTTTATTGCTTACGACACCATATTTGCGTGGTAAATCCGCGAGCTTGCTGCTCCAATGACCTTGCCACAAAGGTGACAACAAGCGCCACGCCCACATCACGCCCTCTGCATTATTGGTGTTGAATTCAGAATAAAGGCTATCAACGCCGCCCGTGAACGCTTTTTTAGTGGTGATAAACGGCACGATTTTACTCACACCACAATCAGCATGGTCAAATGCGCCCAACTTATCACGGCGATTTTCTAAATAAGGATTATCGTTGCTGCTGGGTTTAAACGACAGCAATGGCGTACCGTCACCATATCGGGTAATCCCCGGCTCCTTGGTGCTCACATACAGCCAAGGCCGATAACGATTAGACGATGGCGGCTGTTCTAATTTAGCGACCCAAGCTGAATTCACTTGTCGTACGCTGTTAATCCCATCGACATCTTCTTGTAGCTGCGCACAAAATGCGCCTCTCGCACGTCCCGGTACTTCTCGATCTAATAGATCTGGCCAGCGACGCTCCTTACCCAACAACCTTAAACCACGGCTAAGCACCACGCTATCAGGATGAAAAAAGGCCGGGTAATCACCAATATTCACCAGTCCAGTAGCGGGAATAATACTGACGGCTTTATGATGATTACGTCGTTCGTTACTGAAAACAATATCGCCAAATTCCTTCAAACCTTGCTTAATTTTTGTCATCGGCCCACCGCTCATCGAGTCAGATACGTCTAACATTAAAGCAATTTCTAAAGTTGTGGCTAAAGTATTAGCCGCCACTTGCTGAGACAATCGCACAGGCGTTGAATCGGGAATAAAGCCAGTCATTTCTGGTGCCACTCGTGTTGACACCGTCAAGGTTGCGCCGCCTTCTTTTTGCATCAATTGGCCATCGACAGCTGACATACCATTGCGATCTACCGACGCACTGTTCACCGCTAATAACTGCGCGGCATCAGCCTCGCCATTCTCACTGTCGGCTCCTGAATACAAGGCGGCATCTGCCGCACCAGATAGACGACTGGATGCGGTGTTAAGGCGAATGGTTTCAACCACGACCGCCATAAAGGTCAAGGCCCCCACCAGCATTAACGCGAGACTCGGTGAAATAGCGCCACGCTGGCGTCCCTGAAAAGAGAAAAAAGACATATCAATTTACTTCTTGAATAAAATGGGCTTGAAATCCCGAATGGGGCCAAATATGTTTCATCCAGCCTTTAGTGGCGGGAATATCAGCCTGATAACACAAGGTCACTTTCACCACACTACCCACGGCAAGACTGGGCCACGGCACCTGCGCTTGGCAGCCGGAGCCGCGCAATAATAATTCAACAAGACCGGTGGCGGCGTTATAGCGCTCAATGGTTAAACTCGCCCGTCCCGCAGCCACACTCGACAGTTGCTGATCGGCATAATCTTGATAATATCCCAAGCGTAATAACGCTGCGGGGCTATCCATAATTATTTTATTGCTCACCAATTGCGTGATGTTATACGCCACATTAGTGAGGCGTTGCTCAACTCGTAGCACTGAAAACACCTGCGAGCTAGCCACAATCAATAGCATTAATACCGGAATACACAGCGCAGCCTCGATGCTGATACTACCCCGCTGGCGTTGGACTAATTTCATCTTAAACTCTCATGACAGCAGACACCGACTAAACCTAATCAAACAACTGTGACGGATGTAAAATTAAAGTACTGGTGTAGCGCAGCGGCTGATTACCAAACCAAGAAATAGGAGTGAATAACAGTTTAGTTTCAAGGGTGGCGGTGACTTTAAACACCGGATCATCTGGGGTGGTGATCGTCGGCTGCTGATCCTCTGACTCAGCACTTACCGCCAGTAAGGCTTGTAATGAAGTATATTGTTGCACTTGGATATCCACCTTGTCGATCAAACCATGGCCATAATCCGTTAGCTTCTGTTTAATCAAACTTTTGGTCAGCGGTTGTTGGCGCCAATCAGAAACCAATAAATCACGTAAAGTGCTGCGCATACTTTGGTCTAAGATGCTGTACTGCCAATGAATTCTCGCTACATCCAAAAATAAAAACAGCAACACCAAGATCACGGGAAACAACAACGCAGCTTCAATACTCACCACCCCACGCTGACGATGCTTGAGCAAACTTTGGCATTGTGTACTCATTGGGTATTTGCTACCGCAGTCATGGCTGGTAAACCTGCTTTTAATTGCACTAAGTCATGTTGTAACTGCTCGCGAGTCAGGTATTTTGCAAGAATATGCTTCGCTTGCTGCTCTTTGCCTTGCGCCAATAGCAACAACGCCCAGTTCATTTCCACTCGTTGCGACAATTGTTGATAGTTGAGCAAGGGAGAAAAGGTACTTTTAGCCCGTTCAAGATCGCCCTGCATTAACCAGCATAAAGCTAAATTACTGCGAAACGTGGCACTGTCAGGATCGCTGGCCAGCGCCAAGTTAAAATGCTCTACCGCAACATCAAAGGCTTGTTGGTTTAATTGCGCGACCGCAAGGCCATTATGCAGTTGACCAATTAAACCACTTTGCGGCGTTGCCCACTGTAAGCCTTGACTATACGTTTTGATTGCGCTGGCGCTGTCATCCGCTTTTAGTTGAAACTGGCCCAAATAATAAGCCGCTTGCGCCGCTTCACTGCCCTCGCTATCCAGTAACCGCCGCAACTGTTTTTGCGCTGCTTGTTTTTGGTCTAACTGATACAAGGTGCGCGCTAGCATTAATCGAGCCATTTGATGATCAGGTTGCTGCTCTATGGTTTTTTCCAACAAGCTTAACGCGCGATCAAACTGCGCATAATCAAACGCGGCTTGTGCCATCGCCAAATTGTTTTCCACTTCTTTCACCGCATTATTATTCGCGGTTTGGCTACAACCAGCGAGCAATAACAAGCCTAAACCGATTATCCATTGCAGGGAAATTTTCACACACGTAAACATAACGATGATTCCTAAGAGTTAACTCAAACTATCTAACAATAAATTCATGGTTGGTGCGATAATCAGCACTAGCAGCGGCAGCATAATGAACAACATTTGGATCAAGGTGATCCGTCCGGGTAAGCGTCCAGCTTGCTCTTCCAGTGACATTTTGCGCATTTGTCTGGCATCGCTGCTAATTGAACGCATGGTTTCAGCTAGCGGTGCACCGTATTTTTGCGCCATTGCCAAGGTGTTACCTAAACGGCTTAACTCTGTGAGACCAGTACGCCAAGCCAGTTTTTTAATACACTGAGCATGATCTCCAACCATTTTCATTTCACTGTGGGTGCGTAAAAACTGTGCCGCCAAACGTGGCTCGACGCTGTTTAAATAAAACCCGACTTTTTCCGTCGCACGCTCAAGTGACAAGCCCGCCTCAATGCTGATCACCATTAAATCAATCGCATCTGGCACCACTTGTTGCTGCTGCGCTTTGGCTTTTTTACCTAAATGTCGCAAGATATACTCAGGCAAGTTAGAGCCCAGTACATATCCCACCAACACATAGGTTAAGGTTAAATAGCCCAATGGTTGTGGCTGTGATAACTGCCAGAAAAATGCTACGAGCATTGCCCCTATACCCATCAGTAATTTACTGGCACATAAACGCGCTAAAGCCCCATGCGAGTAGATGCCCCCGTGCTCTAACATTTGAGTCAGGCGTTTTGTTTCTTTATCCGTGATGGGGTAAAGCATGCCAACCTTCACTAGTATCGACGGTGTTTCCGATGCGCTTTGCCAACGTCCTTGCGCATTAAACACATAACGAATTAGCTGCCGCTGCTGCTGCTGCAACTGTTGTCGCCACTGCCAGATCAGTCCCAGCAACAACCCGGTGACACCCAGTATAAATGCCACTAAAAAACCATTACTGGCCACTCCAATGAATGTCATCGGCTACCCTTTTAATTGCGTCATGCGACGAATAAAAAACAACCCCAACGCCACGCTAATCACCACATAACAAATCACGGCTTGGCCATTAAAAGTGGTCATCAGAAACTGAAAATGCTCTTGGCCTGTGGTGAACAACACCAAGGTGACAAACACTGGTAACGCCGCCAACACTTTGGCTGAGTTGCGTGATTCGGCGGTAATAGTTTGAATACTCGCGGCTAATTCTCGGCGCGCTCGCAAGGTGTCACTAAGACGATGTAACACATCGGCTAAACGACCTCCGGTTTCTTGTTGTAAGCTCAATACAATAGTCAAAAAACGAAACTCAGGCATTGGCATCCGTTGCGCCGCATGTTGCATGGCCTCTTGTAAGGTTTGCCCTACTTTTAACTCATCGTGCATCTGATGAAATAGCCGCGCAGTCACACCTTGATGCTGTGTCGCGATAATGCCAAACACATCAACCAAAGGAGAGCCAACGCGCAAGGCGCGGATCAAGCCATCAATCACATCAGGCAGTTCTTGACGAAAACTATCCATCGCTCGTTGCTGCAATTGGTAATAAGCAAAGATTACAAACACCACCGCAATAGCGATGCTCATCACCATGCTCAGAAAAATACTCATGCCATTGCTTACTAACACCAGTGGCATCAATAATACAAATCCAATCAAGATCCGTTGCCATTTACGGCGTTTGGTTTCGCCCAAAAAAGTGTTAAATGCCACATACCAAGCCCATTGCATTGACAAACCACGTTCAGCGGTTAGCACTAATTTTGGTTCGGTGAGCACATAACGTAATTGCTGTTGTTGCCATTGTTGCTGGCGTTGTTGATAGCGCCAATAAGCTAGCACCGTTGCCGCCCACAGCAAGATGATCAGCAGATAAATCATGATCCCTCGCGCTCCAATTCGGACGGATTCAAACACGCTTGGATCGCAAGGTGTTGACCAAAATGTGCCGCTTTTTCGATCAACGATTCCGACACAGCAAAGGACGAGAAATTTCCGTCAATCTGAGTACCACGGGCCTGAGTCAGCGTAAACTTAAAAATAGGTCGCATTTTTATTTGCTCACCTTCAATACCAACGATCTCGCTAATGGCAGTGATCCGGCGCTTCCCATCTCGCATTCGTTCCAACTGCACCACCAAATCAATGGCACTCACAATTTGTGAACGGATAATGTTTTCCGATATTTTTTCCGCGCCCATCTGCAACATATTAGACAAGCGCAATAAGGCATCTTCAGGATTATTCGCATGCAAGGTACACAGCGAACCGTCATGGCCGGTATTCATCGCTTGCAACATATCAAATGCTTCCGAGCCACGCACTTCCCCTAAAATAATCCGATCAGGGCGCATACGTAAGGCATTTTTAACTAAAGCTCTCACCGTCACTTCGCCGCGCCCTTCACTGCTTTCATTACGCGTTTCTAATGCGACCCAGTGGGGTTGATCTAAGGACAGCTCGGCGGCATCTTCGATGGTTAAGATCCGCTCATCATCGCTAATATGCTTACTCAAAGCATTTAGCAAGGTAGTTTTACCCGAGCCAGTGCCGCCCGACACCAAAATGTTAAACCGGCATTGCGTGGCTAGCGCCAAAAACTGCGCCATTCCCGCTGATACACTGCCACTATTGACTAACGTCGATAACAACAACTTACTGGCTGGAAATTTCCGAATGGAAATACACGTACCGTGTAAGGCTAATGGCGGAGCAATCACGTTAACCCGGCTACCATCGGCTAAACGGGCATCGACCATCGGCGTTGATTCATCCACCCGTCGCCCTACCGCATTCACAATCCGCTGCGCCACGTTCAATACATGCTGCTGATCGCGAAACGTAACATCCGTTAACTCTAGTTTTCCATAACGCTCTACATAAACGGTACTAGCACCATTGACCAAAATATCCGAAACACTGGGATCGTCTAATAATGGTTGGATCGGACCGATACCAATCATTTCATCGACTAACTGTAAACACAAACGGTCGATTTCACTGCTGTTATAAGGCAGCATTTTCCGTCCCGCAATATCATTAAGCGCACTGGTAACGCGCAAAATTAAAGCAGGTTTAGATAAAGTGGCCGCAACCGACGGCTCAACTAATTCATAAAATGCTTCACGCGCGGCGTCTGAAATCGCCAACAGTTCACTGTTGCGACTCACTGCACCTTGGTTCATGGCACTGATTTGACCAAACATTGGTTTATCCTCTTGCGCTAGCAGTCATCGAGATCATTGACAGTAGTTCGCGCAGTCCTTTAGCAAACTTGCCTGACTGAGCCGCAATCGGTTGACCGAGGCGCTCAGACTGTTCAAACGCTTTAGCTTCAAATGGCAAGGTTAAGGCAACGCTAAGATTAGCACCGTTACCTAGATCGGAGGAATTAACTCGGCCACTGCGCTGACGGTCTTGGTTAGCGACCAATAATTTACGCTGCTGTGATTGACCACTTGCCTGCAGTTTAGACAAATAACGAAAGCTATTTAAGCTGAGATTATTCATATAAATACATAAATCCGCTTGCGCAAGCACATCCAGCATAGCGGGCTGACGCAAGTCAGGTAAATCGACAATCAAGGTACTGTAATGCTCAGCGATAGCATGTATACACTGGCCTAATTGTGCAGCCGATGCATCACTAAAATGGCTATTTTGATCATAAAAAAGATGCAGTTTATCTGTCACTTGATGCGCACTATGAGCCAGCAAGGTAGCATCAATGCGATCAGGCTGCTGTAAAATGTTGTTCAGCGCCGGTTCATAATCCACCCCTAACAGAATCGGATGCTGGCTATGAAACACATCCAAGTCGACTAATGCTACTTGCTGATTTTGCTCGGTAGCCATTAGCCACGCTAAGTTGGCTGCCACTGTACTGGTGCCGCTACCACCCGCGCAACCTACCACACAAATAATCCGCCCTTGGCGTAAAGATTGCGTTACTGGTTGGCCTAATAAATGGCGGATACTAGCGCGTAGCGCATCGATATCAACAGGAGTCGAGTGGTAATCATTCACTCCTGAAAACAGTAATTGGCGATAAAGATTAACGTCTTTCTTATCACCTAATACCAACAATTTCATTTGCGGCGGACATACCTGCGCCAAGTCGGATAATGCCAACGCCAAACCTGAACAATCTCCAGCATCAACAATTAAAATATCAGGGGCACCGTGCTTGATACACCACTGTTTAGCTTGGGCAATAGTGCCTAACTGGATAGCGGCATCAATTTGATCTTGCTCTGCAAGGGCCAGTTTTAGGGCGTACTCAGTGCTGTTGGCTAACACAAATACCGCCATTTTGGTGGTTGCTTTGGCCATGATCAATCCCCTGTCACTTGCTGTTTATCACTCATTTTAATTTTGCCATCGAATAAACGCTGTACTGCGCCCACATCAAGAGCACTGGAACTCACTACATACTCCTCCCCTTGATGCCAAGTAGCTGGTTTCACTAGCGCACTGTGCATATTGCGGCGCATCGCGCAGGCGGGCACTGACAGAGATTCTTGATATTGACTAAAGCGGCAACTATTTTGCTGCAACGTCACCGCTATATTAACCTGATAATCCATTGCCCCTGTTTGACGATGTAAGCTCACAGGCAGCTGTAACCATTGACTTAACTGCGTATCAAGCTGTTGCAGTTGTTCAGTTGACAAGTTCGGGCCAGTTAACTGGATCGCCACTTTACCTTGTTCATTACGTTGTGCCACCGGCGCTAAGTAATGCTGCAACGAACTAAACAGCTGTGATGACGCAACTTGATAGTTAAGTTGATCTTGATATTGGGCAATCGCCGCGACTTGCTCCTCTGTGCTCATCGGCGTACACGCTGAAAGTAGCCCTAATACTGGCAATGCCAGCCATGCTGTATTATTCACTGTTGCCATCTTAAAATTCATAACCATAGTCCCCAAAAACACGAGTGGGCGCGTTGCTAAAATCACCTTGCTTACCAAAAAATAATCGTTCAAAACGGCTCGCAGGTCGAAACTCATCCAGCGGGCTGCGTAACAAATTAGCTGCGCTAGTTGGCTCGACTAAACGTGCCGTCGCGATGATCACTAACTCGCTTTCTGAATTTTGGTAACTATTGGTACTGAACAGCGGGCTCAGGTACGGGATCTCACCAAGAAAAGGCAATGACTCAACCTTGTGATCGCGATAGGTGCGAATTAGCCCCGCCAACGCAAAGCTTTGCCCATCGGCTAACTCGATTGTAGTGGTGGTGCGACGAGCTTCAATGCCCGGCACTTCAACGCCCGCAATCGACACACTGTGCTCACGGCTCAAGGTCGACACCTCTGGCGATACTGTTAAACTAATTCGCTTATTACTCATTAAGGTTGGGGTTAGCTCAAGCGAGATACCGAATTTTTTAAATTCAATCGACACGCCATCATCACCATTGTCTACAGGGAAAGGAAACTCACCACCCGACATAAACGTGGCAGCTTCACCCGATTTAGCGGTTAGATTGGGCTCAGCCAATACACTAACTAAGCTATTTTCAACCAAGGCATCCACAATGGCATTAATGTTCTTTTTCTTCACGCCATTGGCAGAAGCCATTGCATTACCAAATTGATTGCCTGGCGATACACCCAGCTCTAAATATTCACCAACCGCACTCCAACGCAAACCCAGTTGTTCACTGGTGGCACGTTGCATTTCAATGATCCTTATCGAAATATTGATTTGATCTGAGCCCGATAGGGTTAACTGATTCAATACATTTTGATACTCACCGCTGCCACCACCCGGTACCGCCGACCCTTCTACTGCTTGCACGGGGGCACTGGTGCCCAGCGTTGCACCTAGTGAATCGTTAAACAATCCTTTAGCAAACCCCTGTGCCATGCTGAGCACTTCGTGCGCTTGTAATGGGTTGTCTACTTCTCCTGAGACAATAACCAAGCCTTCTTCCACTTTGAAATCAAGAGCTAAATGTGGGAAACGTTGCTTAGCTTGTTGAGTTAACGGCGTAATATCAGCCGCAACCTTAATTCTAAAGTGCGCTAACGTTTGTTCGTCGCTCCCAACGACAATCAAATCGGTGGACCCCATTTTTTTACCGTACACCAATACACTGCGGGTAGACGGAGTGTGTACCATTGCCAATTCTGGATTGGCTAAAAACACATCCTGGATATTTCCATCCAACTCAAGCAATTTACTTTGATCAACTTGCAGCAAAATAGTTTTTACCAACGCACTGCTTGCACTCGCAGGCAACGCCTGCAACATGAAAAATATAAGTAGAATACGCATTACTTAACCTGCTTTTTGTTCACTGCTGGAGAGACTTAACGTGTCGCCGCGAAAAATTCGAATGCCTTTGCCCGGCTGTTTGTTAGGATGATGATTTTCAGATACATCTTGTGCCCAAATTATTTTTGGTACAGCTGTTCGCGGCATGGTTAAATCCTCTCGCCCCCGCAATACCAATGAAATATCGCCCAACCGATCGGCGAGTAGCAGCCGTGCAGCATTGTCCGGTGTTAACTCAAACGTAACATTGACCGGCTCAAACTGATGGCTACCTGGTTCAACGACAATTTTTTCTGTGCCGGCCAACTGCGCCGCAATTGCCAATAGCTTAATGTTTTCCAATACAATCTCAGCAGATAACCGATTAGGCACGGCTTGACCTTGTGCATCATTAACCGACTCATTTTCACTGGCAAGAATGATATCAACGCGATTACCGGGGCGGAGTAAGCCGTGACTAACCGCTGCGGGATTCAACGCAAGTGTCACTGCACGCATACCTGGTGACATCATTGAAGACAAGTAATGACTTTGTTCTGGGCGAATAATGTCATCTACGGTAAGTATTTGACCAGCAACCAGATTACGAGTTACTAGACTGCCTTCTAACTGCGCAGGATCAATGAAGCCATATAAAAACATCGCATCTAAATGAACTTGGCTCGATTCAGGTAAGGTTTGCCACACCAGATCTTGGCCACGTAAAAATGCCCCCGCTTGCAATGGGTAATTGGCGATTAACACTTGAGCCAAATTACGCTCTGGACTAGGGGGAGTTTCCGCTTGAGGCGTAATAGTAGCCGGCGATTTACCGGCGGGCTGTTGGTTTAACCAGGCCATCAAAAGTAGCAACGAGAGCAAAACCACCGCCGCTAAGATGAATAAGGATTTTTTCATTATGTTCACAATTTCAAATAGGGCACGGTGAAAAATGCTCCAAGGGAGATAGCAATAGCGTAAGGCACGCTATTTACCGGACGAATAATGATGGCTTGTCGTGCATTCAGCTGATTACATAGCAACAATAACAAACTCACTGCGCCACCAATCAATCCTGTCACGACGAAAAACCATCCGACATTTTCTTGCGCGGCGTATGCCAAAATGCCTAACAATTTACTGTCGCCAGCGCCCAAGATACGATAGTGGAACAGCACTATACCCACTACTAGCGTGACAAACGCTAATAGCAAGTATTGGATCTGAAAAGGCACTGTAACCACTACAACTAGCAGCAACAACAGGCTAACTTTATTCGGTATTATTCGGTTTTTTAGATCTTTGTATGCGATCCAAGCCAGCAATGTAAAACTCAAAAACTGGCTAACAACCAGGGTGTTATTCACCACTACTGCTCATATTAAGCCCTTCTGTAATTGCTAAAAATTTCTCTTTTAATGCGGTAATAAAAATACCGTCTGCGCCAAAAATGGCAAGGATCCCAGCGGCAAGACCTGCTGCCAAAATGCCGTACTCGATTGCCGTTGCACCACTTTCATCACGGCTGTAACACGATAACAAACGAAATAGTTTTTTATTCAAAATAAACTCCATTACAAATACAAATGATATTGAATATCATTATCATAATTATAATTGGCAAAAATATATGGTCAACCTTTTATTTTATAAAACACCAAAACAGAATGCTAATGTAGAAATAAAAACCAAAAAACCAATCAAAGATCTACTTATTACCATAAATTTAGGTTAAATTACCAAATGATAATGATTATCAATATTGTAATTGGTATTTTTAATACCATTTTTTGCTAAAAACTCTAAAAAATTAAAAGGGTGGCAGGCGTAAAAGTGGACTTTAATTCTAAATAGATGAATAAAAATTCAATAGTAGGTATATAGACATGCAATTTAAACCTTCGGCGATCATGCTGGCTCTTAGCTTTGGTCTCACGGCTTGTGGTGGTGGGGGTGGTGATACCACTACGGCGATAACAACACCTGCACCAGTTCCCAATAACCACGTAACACCGACTCCAGTTATAACACCGACTGCCGCACCTGATGATTTAACACCCGTAGTGACGCCGCCCCCAACAACCGCGAGTGAAATTACCATTACTGGCCAAGTGTACGGCGCAACCAACAACCCATTTAACGTAAAAATTTGTGCTGGTAACACCTGTGCTGATGAAACGACAATCACCGAAGATGGAACATTTTCTTACTTAGCTAAACTCAGTCAGTGGCCAACCGAACAGCCCTTAGTGATTGAAGTCGCCTCCATTGCTCAGCCTGCGTTAAAGTACCGCTCAGTGCTCGGAAGCTGGACCGAGCTATCGCTACTCGACAGTAATAGTGACCTACTGCTTGATGTGAGTGAACACAGCGATCTGTACATCACCCCAATCAACTTAGTTATGTCAACATTGGCACTGCAACAGTCAAGCACCACGCTCCAAAGCCGCAGCAACGTGACTCCAGCCGCACTAGATACGCCAACAAAAGCGCAAATAACCCAGTTAAAACAATTACTGTCAGACAATGATGCATTAAGTAAATTAGCGCTCAATACTGAGCAAGTTACGCAACTTAATGATTACGTGCTAGAGCTAAATAAAGACAAAGCCAACTCGTGGGATCCCAATGTTTACAGTGGTGAAATACGTCTGGCGTTCTCTACTGAGCAACTCACATATTTACAAGCTGCCCAGCTAGATCAGATACAATTTTTTACCTTAAACGCCCAACAAATTGAAACACTCCATAAAAGTAGTTCCGCCAATAAAATTGTGCAGTTACCCTCAGAGAAATTGGCCGAGATACAGCAAAGACCCGTGTTTACCACCGAGTATTTGCTGTCATTGGCCGCACTATTAAGTGCCACTCATCCTAATCAAGATGGCGCGTCAATTCCTGTGATCAGTACAGACTTGAACGCCTTAATTAGCGCATTGGTACAATCACGATTAACCACACCAACCCAAACGGCCCTTGAAGCATATCAAGCACACGCATTAGCCGCCAATGTCAGCTTACCCACCGAAATAGAATCGCTCTTCAATACCCAATTTATGGCATTCAAGAATGCCAATTACGAGTCAGAATTTAAGGCTACCCTGCTGGCATTAAAACCCCTTAAACACCTATCCTTAGCTGGCGCGTTTCCTACGCAATTTCAACAAGTAAAAATCAGCGTGTTATTAGGTGCAAAAGACAGCCCAGATAAGGACTCTTATCACTACACCGGAGAGCATCCACCGCGAATTATCAGCATACCACTCACTGATGCCAGCGGAAAAACGAGTCACCAAATCGATGCATCGGCTGGACAATATCAAGTCAACCTTTCGCTGTTGGACACGGCTGGTACGTTTGAGTTTTGTCAACCCGGTAAACGCGGCGAAGAATGGGGTGCGATCACCGATGATAACGTACAAGATACCCTCACTGTCGTCGCTACCGATTTAGCAACCGGCGTAGAATTACGGTCCGTGCTTGGGTCAATGTGCGAGCTGGCAAAGTTAGATTCCAATGCGAATGGAGTGCTAGAGAGCCAAGAATACTCACGCTTAAATCTGAGTTTTTTAAGCACAGCTAACACCGCTTTACTCGCTAAATCTACCTTGACTGGGGCTGGTTTCCCGAGTGATTGGCGACCTTATACTATTGCCGAACTCGATGAGAAAATCGCTGCACTGCCTGCTCCCCAAGCAGAGTTGATTGCAAGTATGGCCGCCCTGCAAGCCGCACAAAACTTATATGGGGAGCCTTTAAGCTTTGCCGAAGAAGTCAGTTTTTATTACGATTTACTAGCGCTGCTCAACATTAAAAAAGGCGGTGAATATGGCCGACTGTCGAACAATAATCTGATCCCGACCGTCAATGATATCTTGACCAAGCTAGGTGAGCACTCAGCGGTTACACCAATTTTGTTGCAGAATAATGACAAGAATATCTCCCACATCATGGCGGAAGGCTTAGCACTGCTAAACCAGTCCAGTACAGATAAACTCATGTTGCAGCAACCCGCTGGAAACTGGTTTGAAAGTTATGAAAACAGCCACCTTGCTGCTGTTTGTTTTGACGTGCTCAATGACCAACAAATTATTGGTCTTGGGATCGCGGGGCAAGGCAAGGCTGCCGATGGCTCTTATTGGGTCAGTCTGATTTGGCATCCTCAAGCTGGCGCGGCAAGCTACCAAGTAGCGTGGGATGCTCAAGCATTTAATGACATAAACCAAGCCGCTAGCAACATAACGGTAAGCGATAATCGAGCGACAATCAAAGGGCTAACCCAATGGCAGGCTTACCAAATTCGTGTAAGCTCTAATGTTGGCCAAGCTAGCGCACCTCTGACTTATACAGCGGGGCAAAAATTCATTTCTGACACTAAAGTCACTGCTGGTCTCGCAAGTGATGACAGCCATCGTGGCCGTGACAGCGATACATCTTGTGATCCACTCAGCGGTCAAGCCGTCAACAGTGATCGCGATGGTGCGCTCGGCGCGCGTTATTTAAAACTAGATCACGCCAGTCAACCCCTTGCTCGTCAAGATTTGTCGGTGAAGCAACTTGATTTCGCTTGTGCCGTAGATTTACAAACTGGCTTAGTTTGGCAAACCCGCAAGCAACTTAAAGACAGTGATCCTTACAGTATTCACGATGAAAAAAATCAGTTTGCTTACGATGAAACTGCCGACCCAGCCACCTTTAATGGTAGCTGTGCACTCCCCGGCCAAGACGCCTTATCTAGCGATCCTATGGTCTGTAACGTTGCTAATCAAATAAAGTGGGTTAACGAGAGCAACCTTTGTGGCTTGAGTAACTGGCGCTTGCCAAATGTGCAAGAAATTTACTCATTGGCTAATCTTCGTGGCGACCAAAGCGTTAACTTCGACACTCGCTACTTCCCACTCTCTGAACTTATCTACTCTAACTATGAGCTACACGGTTTATGGCTACAAGAGCAACATCACAGCGAAAACAAAGCGATGAGCATGATGCCAAATTTACACGTCAGTACAGCTTGGGACAAAAAAACCAAACCTAATACCGTTCAGCTAGTCAGTGATGGTTTCAACTTCACCACCACGCAAGGAAACAATTAATGAACAAGACATTTACTTTATCCTCAATTATCTCTTGCTTACTATTGGGTAATGCGGCCATCGCCCAGCCTATATGTGAGGCAAATTTCGAGCCGACGAGTAACCCAGATGATCGCTTTGAAACTCAAGAATTGTCGACCAATGCAGGCATGATCAAGGTGATTAATGACCGAGCCACTGGATTGCAATGGGCATACTGCCCGTATGGTCAAACTCCGAGTGCAGATTTAGCCAGTTGTGAAGGCGAGGCTCAGCCCATTGGCACTATGCGTGATAAGAATAAACACCAATTACTAGAAGATACGTTAACGCAAGAAAATGCCCGTTTAGGTGAGAGCGCTCATTTATGGCGTGCGCCTAATACACATGAATTAATGAGTATTTTTAACGGTAAATGCACACCGGCCATTTATCATGCGTTTTCATTCGAGATCAATAAAACCGACGAAGAAATTCAAGCAATGATCGATACAAGAGTAAATTGGTGGGATCCAAAGGTTACCGAAGCTGAACGAAACTTTGCGGATGAGCAAAGAATGAAAGGCAATGCTTATCGCTATTTACCTTTCACTACAGATACCAGTGCAAAAGTTGCGTCGGATGGCTATCAAACTGTTATTTTTTCTAATGCTTACAGTGTTACCTCAACGGTGAATACGTGGCCAGGATTACTGCGCTTAGTCAGGTCGATTCCTGTTCAATAATTCTGAGAGGAACTATTTGAAAACTGCATTCACTTAATGAACCTGAACTCGGGATAAAAATAAGGGAACTAAAAGCTGGTTCTGGGATCAGATCTTTCGACCAAGAAAGACTCACCGTGAAGGAACCAGCTATACATGACGTGGCTCTCGCCTTAATTAAAAAGCTCTGCGACATTGAGCGCCAGATTAAAGACCTAAGCGAGAAGTAAACCGACTTCACGACTGAGAACATCAAAGCGTACCGGCAAACCAATAACATCCCGATATTAAAAGAAATAAAGCCTTCCTCGACACCAATGTGAACAAAATGCCCAAAGATAGTTTAACGGACATTGCCATTCACTACATGCTGAATCAATGGACAAAACTAACGGTTTACTGCACCTGTGATGAGCTGCGTATCAGCAATATCTTAGCTGAGAATGCTATTCGCCCGTTCGTGATTGGGCGCAAAGCCTGGCTGTTTGCGGATACCCCGCAAGGTGCCCATGCCAGCGAGGTGTGTTACAGCCTCGTATAAAGTGCAAAACAAATGGCCTTGAGCCGTATCAGTATCTTCACGATCTGCTAGGGTCTGTTGATCTTTGCTGTATAGATTTTGTTCAGCAGTACATAGGCAGCCACATTATAGCAAACGCCAGTGATACCATACTGGCGTAATTTCTTGCTAACTTATCATATCTCGTTGATATGGCTCGGAAGTGTTTAATCCTCGCGAAAGCGTTTTCAACCAAATGCCGATACTTATAGAGGCACCAATCCATGCTTTCTTTATCAATATCTTGCCGATAATTTCGTTTCGGTATAATGGTTTTGCCACCTTTAGAGTCAACGTATGCCCTTAAAGCTTCGCTGTCATAGCCTTTATCTGCGATAAATACGTTCACCTCTTTAGGGTGATCAATGAGACTCACAGCACGAGCAATATCATTCCTCTGGCCCTCTGATAGCTCGAAATAAATTGGTAATCCACCACTATCCACGGCCAAATGGATTTTTGTTGAATTACCGCCGCGACTCTTTCCTATACTCTCACTATCTTGTGTCGCTGCTCCTGCGCTATGCTGATGAGCTTTGACTATTGAACCATCAGCAAACACCCAATCATAGTCTGCATTTCTTGATAACTCGTTGAATAATATATCTAACAGGCCTTTTTTAGACCACAGGTTAAAACGGCGATACACTGCGCTCCAATCACCAAACTCTTTTGGTAGATCGCGCCATGGGATACCTGTTCGCAATCGAAAAAGAATACCTTCAAAGGTCATTCTATGTTCAGGCTTGTTATAAATGCGGCCAGAGCTCATCATCACTTGAAGTAGCTTTTCCCACCGCTGATCAGTTAGCATTAGTCTCGGCATGGTATTGGATTATAGTTTTACTTTTGGCGAAGCAAATTATAACCCTTTACCATGCTGCTCAAAAATCCATAACGAAAGATCAACACGCCCTAGCGAGACTACCCTATGCCGAAGAAACAGTGGATGAGATCGAAACGCTGCTACCGTGGAATATTAACAAAAGCCAATATTCCTCTGTCAAACCGTGCTAGATTTGTCTCGGCTAAAAACAAAAAAGTCCGCAGTTACGCGGACTTAAGTATGATTTATTGCCTGTTAGTGCCAGTGCTTGCTAGACGGAGGATTATTCCCACTCAATGGTTGCTGGCGGCTTGCCTGATACGTCATATACCACACGTGAGATGCCGTCAATTTCATTGATAATGCGGTTAGACACATGACCAATGAGTTCATAAGGTAAATGCGACCAACGCGCGGTCATAAAGTCGATGGTTTCAACACAGCGAAGTGAAACAACCCAATCATACTTACGACAGTCCCCCATTACCCCTACTGAGCGAACAGGTAAGAACACCACAAATGCTTGGCTTACTTTGTGGTATAAGTCGGCTTTGCGCAGCTCTTCGATAAAGATAGCGTCAGCACGGCGCAGCAAGTCACAGTATTCTTTTTTTACTTCACCTAATACGCGCACACCGAGGCCTGGCCCTGGGAATGGGTGGCGATAAAGCATGTCGTAAGGCAAGCCTAGCTCTAGGCCAATTTTACGCACTTCATCTTTAAACAATTCACGCAATGGCTCAACTAAGCCCATTTCCATATCATCTGGTAAACCGCCCACATTATGGTGCGATTTAATAACGTGAGCTTTGCCTGTTTTTGACGCTGCCGATTCAATTACGTCAGGGTAGATAGTACCTTGAGCTAGCCATTTTGCATTGGTTAGTTTCTTTGACTCTTCATCAAAGATATCAACAAACACATGGCCAATGGTTTTACGTTTTTGCTCTGGGTCGCTTTGGCCTGCCATGGCATCTAAGAAGCGATTTTCAGCATCCACATGAATAATGTTGAGACCAAAATGGTCACCAAACATTTCCATTACTTGTTGGCCTTCATTTAAGCGCAGTAGACCGTTATCAACGAATACACAGGTCAGCTTGTCACCTATAGCTCGTTGAATAAGCATGGCCACCACTGATGAGTCAACACCGCCAGAAAGACCAAGGATAACTTCATCATCACCCACTTGCTCTTTAATACGCGCAACCGCATCTTCAATAATTGAAGCTGGTGTCCATAATGAATCACAGCCACAAACGTCTTTCACAAAGTGCGATAGCATACGCTCGCCTTGACGAGTGTGTGTTACTTCAGGGTGGAACTGCACGCCGTAAAATTTCTTTTCTTCGTTCGCCATTGCCGCAAATTGACAGGTTGCGGTCTTAGCAACTGTAACAAAGCCTTCTGGAATTTGAGACACTTTATCGCCATGGCTCATCCACACATCAAGTAGCGCTTTACCATCAGCAGAAACCGCATCTTCGATCGACTTAAACAACTCTGATGGGTTTTGCACTTCAATTTGTGCATAACCAAATTCACCCTCGCCTTCACCCTTGATGACTTCGCCACCCAATTGCTTAGACATGGTTTGCATGCCATAACAAATACCTAATACCGGTACACCTGCGGTAAATACATATTCAGGGGCACGAGGCGAATTAGGTGCGGTAACACTTTCTGGGCCACCAGCAAGCACGATACCATTTGGATTAAATTCTTTGATGTCTTCTTCGGTAACATCCCAGCTCCAAAGCTCACAGTAGACCCCAATTTCACGAATACGACGTGCAATCAGTTGCGTGTATTGAGATCCAAAATCTAAGATTAAAATGCGATGTTCGTGAATGTTTTTGCTCATAATTTGCAATTGCTCCAGGCAAAAATAACAAAGACGGCCGAAAAGCCGTCTTATTTAACATAAAACTGTTTTAGCGATTACCCTAAACGATAGTTTGGCGCTTCTTTCGTGATGGTCACATCATGAACGTGGCTTTCACCCATACCTGCGCTGGTAATTTTAACAAACTGCGGTTTAGTACGCATTTCATCGATGGTCGCTGAGCCAGTTAGACCCATTGATGAGCGTAGACCACCCATTTGTTGATGAATGATTTCTTTTAGGCGGCCTTTGTAAGGAACGCGTCCTTCAATGCCTTCTGGTACTAACTTGTCTGCTGCGTTATCCGATTGGAAATAACGATCAGAAGAACCTTTAGACATTGCACCCAGTGAGCCCATACCGCGGTATAGTTTGAATGAACGACCTTGGAATAAGACCACTTCACCTGGCGATTCTTCAGTACCAGCAAACATGCTGCCCATCATTACACACGATGCGCCAGCAACAATAGCTTTGGCAATATCACCCGAGAAGCGAATGCCGCCATCAGCAATGACTGGAACATCAGTACCCGCTAATGCTTCTACAGCGTCAGAAATGGCAGTAATTTGTGGAACACCACAACCCGTTACGATACGTGTAGTACAAATTGAGCCTGGGCCAATCCCCACTTTAACCGCGTCAACACCCGCAGCAACCAAGGCTTTAGCACCTTCTGCTGTTGCGACGTTACCGCCGATAATTTGTAAATTAGGGTATGCGGCACGTGTCGCTTTAATGCGATCAAGTACGCCTTGGGAATGACCATGTGAAGAGTCAATAAGCAGTACGTCAACGCCTGCATCAACTAAGGCTTTAATACGCTCTTCGTTACCTTCGCCAGAGCCTACTGCAGCGCCAACACGTAAGCGGCCTAGCTCATCTTTACAAGCATTAGGTTTACGCTCAGCTTTCTTAAAGTCTTTTACTGTGATCAAGCCTTTAAGCTTGAAAGCATCATCCACTAAGATAACTTTTTCGATACGGTTTTCATGCATCACTTTGATAACTTCTTCGCGTGTTGCATCCGGTTTAACCGTCACTAACCGTTCTTTAGTCGTCATTACCGCAGAAACTGGCTTGGCCAAGTCTTCTTCAAATACCACGTCACGACCTGTGACAATGCCGACCACTTCATCGCCATTTTCAACAACTGGGTAGCCTGCAAAACCGTGTAATTCAGTTAAGGCTTTAATTTCACGTAGTGTCATTTGCGGCGTAACAGTCACAGGGGAAGAAACCACACCACTTTCGTAAATTTTAACTAAACGAACTTGCTCGGCTTGGGCTTCAATTGACATGTTTTTATGGATAAAACCAATGCCGCCTTCTTGCGCTAAAGAAATAGCGAGACGAGCTTCAGTGACGGTATCCATAGCTGCTGATACAACTGGAATATTAAGGGATATTTTACGTGTTAAGCGAGTTTTTAGGCTGGCAGTATTGGGTAAAACAGTAGAATGACCTGGTACAAGGAGTACGTCGTCAAAGGTTAAAGCTTCTTTTGCGATTCTTAGCATTGCAATATCTCAACATCGGTTGGGAGTAGAATATTGCGTTGGGATTATAGGGCTTTGTCACACTTTTAACAAATACAATTTTCACAAATTTTCATCTTTTTGTATGGCTGTCGCCATCATAAACCATTTGCTGTTAAAATCACTTCCTTCGACACATTTATTGACCTGGAACTGAAATTTGCAATCCATTTACACGGTTAGTCGCCTTAATGGTGAAGTTAAAAAATTGTTGGAATCAGGCTTAGGTACCGTGTGGCTCAGTGGCGAGATATCGAACCTCACCATGGCCACTTCAGGGCACTGGTATCTCACCCTCAAAGATCACAGTGCGCAAGTTAAATGTGCCATGTTTAGGGGCAATAATAGTAGAGTGAGGTTACAGCCTAAAAACGGCATGCAAGTGTTAGTACGCGCGAAATTAAGCTTGTATGAACCAAGAGGTGATTACCAGCTGATATTAGAGTCAATGGCACCAGAAGGCGAAGGTTTGTTGCAGCAAGCATTTGATGCGCTCAAATTTAAACTGGCTGCAGAGGGACTGTTCGCCAGCCAGCATAAGCAACCGCTGCCAACAACGCCCACTAAGGTAGGCTTAATCACCTCTGCTACTGGCGCTGCTATTCATGATTTATTATCGGTACTTAAGCGCCGTAATCCTCTGCTCCAGATCATTGTTTACCCCAGTGCGGTTCAGGGAAAGGCAGCA
Source organism: Motilimonas cestriensis (assembly GCF_021295315.1). Classification (GTDB taxonomy): domain Bacteria; phylum Pseudomonadota; class Gammaproteobacteria; order Enterobacterales; family CBDFNC01; genus Motilimonas; species Motilimonas cestriensis. Next base: position 34,592 of record NZ_JAIMJA010000024.1, read on the forward strand.
ACTGCGCAGTTAGTCAAGACACTACAAACGGCTAATCAACGTAATGAGGTCGACGTCATTGTGCTAGGTCGCGGCGGCGGCTCGTTAGAAGACTTGTGGTGTTTTAATGAAGAAGCATTAGCCCGCGCGGTCTTTAATTCCACCATTCCAGTGATCAGTGCAGTTGGCCATGAAGTAGATGTCACTATTTGTGATTTTGTCGCTGATTTACGCGCCGCAACCCCTTCAGCGGCGGCAGAGTTACTCAGTGGTAACAGCGAACATTGGCAACATCAGTTGCAACAACTCAATGCTCGCTTAGTACGCGCGATGACCCAAGAATTACGCCAGCAACAAAGTCGCTTTCAATTAATTAGCCAGCAGTTGCAATATCATGAACCCAGGAAGAAGCTGCAACTTCAAGCGCAGCGTTTAGATGAACTCGACGCTCGTCTGAGAAGAGCAATGCAAAGCCACTTAAAACAACAAACTCATCAGTTTGTACGGTTAAACCAGCAGCTATTCCAATCACAGCCTGGACTACGAGTAACACAGCTTCAACTGCAACAGCAGCAATTAGTAGCTAGGCTATCTCGTGGTATGCGCACACTATTGGATAAACATCAGCAAAAACAGCAAAGTGCGGTGGGGCAATTACAAGCTGTTAGCCCATTAGCCACTTTGGCACGTGGATATTCAATTACCAGTAACCAAGCTGGAGATGTCATACAGCAGATTGAACAAGTGAGAAGTGGTGAAATATTAACGACTCGTGTCGCTAACGGTGTGATCAGTTCCGTTGTAAAGTAAGCAAGTTCAATACCAATAACTTATTTCGCATTGCAAACATTGACACTGCGCAATGAGTTATTCGGCTATAAAAAAAATTTGATAAAAAGCACTAATATTAAAGAAGTGGAGAGTGTTATGGACAATGCCCTCCTCTATCTCTTTAACATTGGAGGCATATAATGGACACTCAAACCAAAAATCATCCACACGCTCACTACCTAACTGAAGAAGATAAAGTAGAGCAAAAAATTCACCTTGCTGAAGAGCACCTTCACCAAGCAGAAGACATGCTGCATGAAGCCGAGCATGAATTGGAAGATGCACTACACGAACAAGATATTATTGACCTAGAAAGAGATTTGTAGGGGTAATAATGCACTTGCCTGACAAGGCAAGTGCATTAGTTGGGGTGGGCTAGTTGAAGTGAATGAAATTAGCCATTGAGCGCACTAAGACGATAATCAGCACTCGATTTCGATTTCATTTCATTACAGCTATTACAAAAAAAGTCCACCGCCCCACATGCTTTCAGCAACTCTAAGCGATCACCACATGACGAGCAATGTACTTGTGCTTGATAGTCTTGCTCACATGCTTGGCACTGGTAAACGAACTTACCTAAGTAAGTCATTACTTGGCTACATTGAGGGCAGTTTAATTCTTTCATCACGATGCCTTATTATTTCTTATGAAACTTCATCATACGCTTACGCTTGCGCTCTTGCGAAGCGGTCAGTTTATTAACCTTGCCCGCAAATGGGTTTTCACCCTCTTTAAATTCAACGCGAATAGGCGTGCCCATCAAATTCAGTGACTTTCTAAAGTAATTCATGAGGTAGCGTTTATAAGAATCAGGCAATGCCGATACTTGGTTACCATGCACAATAAGGCGCGGAGGATTGTAACCACCAGCATGAGCATAACGCAGCTTAACGCGGCGACCTTTCACCATGGGCGGCTGATGATCTTCCGCTGCCATTTGCATGATTCGCGTCAACATCGAGGTTGACACACGCTTAGTCGCAGATGTATAAGCTTCTTGTACCGATTCAAATAAGTGACCCACACCTGTGCCGTGCAGCGCAGAGATAAAATGCACTCGAGCAAAATCAATAAAACCTAGACGACGGTCAAGCTCACTTTTAACGCGATCTTTCACTTCAGAATCAATACCATCCCATTTATTCACCACCACTATCAGTGAGCGGCCAGCATTTAGGGTATAACCTAATAAGCTTAAGTCTTGGTCAGAGATATTTTCACGAGCATCAATGATCAGCATCACCACGTTGGCATCTTCTATCGCCTTTAAGGTTTTGATTACAGAAAATTTCTCTACTGTTTCATAAACCTTTTTACGACGGCGCACCCCCGCGGTATCAATTAATACATACTCTTGATCATCGCGTTGCATGGGGATGTAGATACTGTCACGAGTGGTACCGGGCGCATCATACACAATCACGCGCTCTTCACCTAAAATGCGGTTGGTTAGTGTTGATTTACCCACATTAGGACGGCCAATAATAGCCAGTTTAATCGGCATGTCAGCAAAGGCTTGCTCTTGCTCGGCAATTTCAGCTTCTTCAATCGCATCAAGTTGCTCAAGGTCTAGCTCACTAAAATCATGCTCTTCTGGCTCTGGCTCAGGTTGGACAATATCAAAATCATCGAACGCCTTCTCGATTAAAGAGCGTACCCCTTTACCATGAGCGGCAGCAATTTGGTAAACCTCGCCTAGGGCCATTTTATAAAATTCACCCACTGCCGAATCCGCATCGATACCGTCAGTTTTATTGGCCACCAAGAATACTTTTTTGTCTTGTTTACGCAGATGCATCGCAATAGCTTCATCCGCTACTGTTAAACCTGCACGAGCGTCCACTAAGAAAAATACGGCATCGGCTTCTTCGATCGCTTGAAGAGATTGTCCTGCCATCAAAGCATCAATGCCCTCTTCATCGCCCGTGATACCGCCGGTATCAACAACAATAAACTGGTGGTCTGCAACGTTAGCCTGGCCATATTTGCGGTCTCGTGTTAAGCCGGGAAAATCAGCTACTAACGCATCACGAGTGCGAGTTAATCGGTTGAACAAGGTGGACTTGCCTACATTAGGGCGTCCTACAAGTGCGAGCACAGGTAACATCTATATAATCCTATAAATAACAAAGGCCCCTTACAATAAGGAGCCATTTAACAATATGATAACGCTTTAGTTTTTACGGTTTACTTAACGCAATCACTTTACCACTGCGTGTTTGTACTATTACTTTATCCTGATAAAGCACTGGAACTGTGTATAAACCATCGCTATCTAATTCTTGCTGTGCAACAAACTTTCCGTCACGATTTAGCCAGTGTAAATAACCTTCAGCGTCGCCCACTAAAATATACTCACCAGCAACCAAAGGCGCGGTGAGATTACGATACTCTAACTGAGTGTTGCTCCATATTTGCGCGCCAGTACGGCGGTCAACGGCATAAATGTGCCCTTTATCATCAGTTAAATAAAGGGTAAATCCGGCGATATCCATTGAATTGTAAGCAGAATAGCTACGTTTCCATAACGTTTCACCACTTTGTAAATCAATAGCAAGTAACTCTCCGTTGTAAGCGATGACGTACGCGGTAGTGCCAACCACTAATGGCTTGGCATCAACATCAACAATTCGGTCTAACTCGGTTGCGCCTTTTGGCACAGCTACTCTACGCTCCCAAATGGGCATGCCATTTTCAGCAAAAACAGCAGCAAATTTACCATCAGCGCGACCATAAAGCACTGCACCGCCTGCCTCAATAGGCTCTGATGAGCTACGTAAAGTTAAAGCGGGTTGGTCTAATGTTAATTGCCACAGCTTTTCGCCGTTGTATTCTTGAAAAGCATAAAGATCGCCACGGCTATTATGAACAATAACTTTACCGCCCTCTAGCAAAGGTTTAGCAATTACTTCGCCGCCGGTATTAGCTACCCAACGTACTTCCCCCGTTTCAGCATCAATGGCAAACAACTGAGCATTTTCAGTGCCTAAGTAAATAGCATCAAAACTAGCACTTATGGCTCCCGAGATGCGCGCACCTTTGTTAAGGGCATTGGCTTCATGTTCGCTGAGGTCAATCTTCCAAAGTTCGTTACCCGTACTAACATCTAGCGCCTTAACGATCCCTTCACGATCTGCCACAAAAATTTGACTATCGATGAAAGCTGGCCGAAGTTGAGAATAGTAGTGTTCAACACCATCCCCGACGGAGGCTTGCCATTGTTTCTGCGGCTCATAAGATTGCGTGATCACAGGTAATTCAGCCATCACCACGCTATCTTTTTCTGAATCGAACAAAGAACACCCTTGCAGTAGCGCCACTGCCGCGCAACCAAGAGTGAACTTTTTCAACCAATTATCCATTAACAACCTCATCCGCTAGCGTTGTTTCAGCTAAGTCGTCAAGTTTGATTTGTAATGCTGGATTACCCGTATTACCTCCGGCTAACACAGCTGCCTGATATGCCGCACGTGCTTTTTGCGCATTACCTTGTAGCAATAAAATATCGCCTTTGGCTTCTTCCGCTTTCGCTTTGAAAGCATCATCTTTAATTTCAGCTAATGTCGCTAATGCGGCATCAAATTGCTTTAACTCAGTTTGCACACGTGCCAAACGTAAGTTGACGGTCGGCAGTAGCACTTCGCTAACTTTGTTTTTCTTAACCCAAGCTAATTGCGATAGCGCCAGTTCAAAATCACCTTTATCAACGGCTACTTTAGCAAGCATAAGGGCTGCTAATGCGCCATAGTTGTTATCAGCATTGCTATCAATAAATGCTTGAGTGCTGCTGATTGCATCTTCTGAGCCTGCTTCAAGGGTTGTCATGGCTTGAGTGTAAGCTTGCGACGCTTGTTCTTGATTAGCAATTTTTTGCTCGTTATAAAAACGCCAGCCCCATAGCGAACCTAAGCCAATCACGGTACCAAAAATAACGGCGGTGCCGTTTTCTTTCCACCAGTTTTTTATTGCATCAACTTGTTGTTCTTCGGTTTCGTAACCTACCACTTTAATACCCCTTAATTCTCAAGCATCGTTGCGACAACTTCAGCTAATGCTGATTGTGCAACGGTTTGTTGTTCGTTCTTCCCTGTTAGATCTTTTACCGTGACCTGATTGGTTTCCATTTCAGATTCACCTAAGATCAGCGCAATACGGGCACCGGATTTGTCAGCGCGCTTCATTTGCTTTTTAAAGTTTCCGCCGCCGCAATGGTTCATCACTTTAATACTTGGCAACGTTTGGCGCAATTGCTGAGTGAGTAGCATGCCTTGAATATCTGTGCCCTCGCCCACTAATACGGAATAAACATCCACTTCAGGGGCAATATCTTGGTTTAAATCCAATGTATCTAGCATTAACACTAAACGCTCTAGGCCCATAGCAAAGCCGACAGCAGGAGTAGCTTTGCCACCAATTTGCTCAACTAAACCATCATAACGACCACCCGCACAGACGGTCCCTTGTGAACCAAGGCTTTCTGTTACCCATTCGAACACCGTGCGATTATAGTAATCTAAACCACGCACAATTTTCTCATTAACCACGTACTTAACGCCTGCAGCATCGAGAATTTGGCATAACTTTGCGAAGTGATCTTTTGACTCTTGGTCTAAATAGTCAGATAACTTCGGCGCATCCACTAAAATGGCTTGTACGGCCGCACTCTTAGAATCTAATACGCGCAATGGGTTAGTATGCATGCGACGTTTGCTGTCTTCATCTAATGCTGATTCGTGCTCGGTTAAAAACGCCACTAGCGCATCACGATAAATCGCGCGCGCTTCGTTTGAGCCCAGTGAGTTCAGTTGCAATTCAACGTGATCTGTTAATCCCAGCTGTTGCCAAAACTGCGCCGTCATTAAGATCACTTCAGCATCAATGTCTGCGCTGGCCATGCCGAACACCTCAACACCAAACTGGTGGAACTGACGATAGCGGCCTTTTTGTGGGCGTTCATGGCGGAACATTGGCCCGATATACCATAAACGACGTTCTTGATTATATAGCAGACCATGTTCATTGCCCGCGCGAACACAAGAAGCCGTGCCCTCTGGTCGCAGTGTTAAACTGTCACCATTGCGATCATCAAAGGTGTACATTTCCTTTTCAACAATGTCCGTCACTTCACCAATTGAGCGCTTAAATAAATGCGTGCTTTCAACGATGGGCATTCTAATTTCAGAATAACCGTAACTGCTTACTACTTGCTTAAGAATATTTTCTACTTTTTGCCACACGGGCGTTTGTTCGGGTAAACAATCGTTCATCCCGCGAATAGCTTGGATCGATTTGGCCACTAGAGAGTCCGTTATTTAATGATGATGGGCTTGAAATTATGGGCATTATAGGGATTTTTGAAAGCCAGGTAAAACCTGGCTTAAGCAGAAATGCAGTTTAGCGGTTAAGAATATCGATTTTTTTACTCGGATCCATCGTAGAAATACGTGCGCGTATTTTTGCTTCTAACAAATCCACTAGATTATCGTTGTCAAAGCGTTCTTTTTGCCTTACGCCATCTTCGTAATAACCACTGCGGTTGCTACTGCCTGTGATGCCTAAATCAGAGATCAAGGCTTCACCTGGGCCGTTGACCACACAGCCGATGATTGACACATCTAGCGCGGTAGAAACATCTTCTAAACGCTGCTCAAGTGCATTAACCGTATTAATAACATCAAATTCTTGACGAGAGCAGCTAGGACAAGCAATAAAGTTGATGCCGCGGCTACGAATGCGCAAAGACTTTAGAATGTCGTAAGCCACTTTTATTTCTTCGATTGGATCGGCCGCAAGAGAAACGCGCAGCGTATCACCAATACCTTCAGCCAATAGCATACCAAGACCAACGGCAGATTTAACCGAGCCACTACGCAATCCACCCGCTTCGGTAATACCAAGGTGTAACGGCTGCACAATTTGCTTAGCCAGTAAACGGTATGCGCCGACCGCTAAAAACACATCCGATGCTTTTACGCTGACCTTAAATTGGTCAAAGTTAAGGCGGTCCAAAATATCAACATGGCGCATGGCTGACTCCAGCAACGCTTCAGCGGTTGGCTCACCATATTTTTCTTGAATGTCTCGCTCTAAAGAGCCGCCATTCACACCAATACGGATGGGAATATTTTTATCTCGCGCACAATCCACAACTGCACGAATTCTATCTTCTCGGCCGATATTACCGGGATTAATCCGTAAACAGTCTACGCCATATTCTGCCACTTTAAGGGCGATGCGGTAGTCAAAATGAATATCCGCCACCAGCGGCACATTCACTTGCTGTTTAATCAGCTTAAACGCTTCTGCTGCATCCATGGTTGGCACTGACACGCGAACAATATCAGCCCCGACATCTTCAAGGGCTTTAATTTGTTTAACGGTCGCATCAACGTCGGTAGTACGCGTGTTGGTCATCGATTGCACTGCGATGGGAGCGTCTCCCCCTACCGGCACATTACCAACCATTATTTGAGTGCTCTTACGGCGAATAATAGGAGAAGTATGATGCATGATTTTTATTCTTTTTCAGGTAATTCAAAGCGTGCAATTTTACCCGCTTTAAACTGAGTCATATCAAAGGTTCGGTTGTTGTAGCTGATCTCAACGGCTTTTGGTGCACCGATAGTAAATTTAAAGGGCGCTTTACCCGTTATAGACAAAGTAGATCCCTTTTCTTTAACGCCTATCGCCAAGGTTTTATCGTCAGCATCGGTCACTTTAATCCAACAGTCGTTACTAAATGTAAAGCCCACTTCAAACTTACTTAGATCCACTTCGGCTACTGGCTCTGGTGTTGTTTCTATCGGCGTGTCACTTGCCTCAGTGGCGACAGCCTCAGCATCCGTTGGCGCTGTTTCGTCTTCAGAAGTCTGTGGCGCTTGTGCCGGCATTTCCTCAGGTAGCACGTTTGCACTCTCTTCTGATACTTCCTCTGCAATCGGTAAAGAGCGGGTGGGCACATCTGGTTCAACGGATGCAATAACACTTTCGTTGACTAGCTGCTCTGAAGTCGCGGGCTCTAGACTGGCTTTTTGTAACCACCACCATACCAACATCCCCACTAAGCCAGCACCAATAGCATAACTGATCCAAGTTAACCGGTTATTATGGGCTTCTTGTTGGGTGCGTTGAGAAAAACTTTGCATTTGTGCGTATTTAGACTCAGTAATACCCAGCCGATAATAAGCACTTAAGATTTGTTCTTCAGTGATACCTAAGATGCGAGCATAAGCCTTTAAATAACCTTTAATAAAAGTGGTGGACACTTTAGGGTCAAAAGTTTCATTTTCGATATCGTTAATATTATGTGCACGTAGGTTTAAACGTGCTGCTATTTCTTCAACACTTAAGCCTTGCTTCTCACGCTCGTTGCGCAGCATGATGCCAGGCCCCTGAAGGTCTACTTCAGGCGTGATTTCTTCTGGGGGATTATTTTCAGTATTCATTGTTTAAATAATGTTGAGACTCAGTAGATTGAGGGAATTTATTGACTAAACGTCGGCCAAAAGATCGGACTGCCGTTTCGCGATTTTGCGCAGACTCTAGACGGATCCAGGTCCATAAACTCTGTGGCGTATCACTGGCTACTTTTTGATATTGTAGCAAGTAGTTGCGCGCTTCATCATAATTTTCTTGGGTAACATGAATGCCAGCAATTTCAAGTAACGATAAAGGCCTACGTGGGCTATGGGAAAGTGCATTATCAAAATACACCAGCGCCTTGTCTAACTGACCAGACTCTCTAGCACACAAACCCGCGTTTTCATAAGTGTCGCCCACTCGCACATAAGTGGTAACATTTACCGCACGAAGAAACTGCTCTTCTGCTTCCGCGTATTTTTTTTCACGGCATAAGAAAGTACCATAATTGTTCATGGTATCCGCATCATTGCGGCTTATTGATAACGCTTGACGATAGGCTTTTTCAGCCTGCATCGGCTCATTAACCACTTCATAGTAATAAGCCAAAGCACGATGAATTTCTGGATCTCTTGAATTGTAGGCTAACGCTTTCTCGAGATTAAATTTTGCTTGCTCAGTATTACCTTGTTGTAAGTACTGAATACCTAACTGCATTCTTGCTTTAGCCGCCCCATTTACGTCCATGGATTGGCTAACACTTTTTCCTGCCACCGTCGTTTCACTGACACAGCCGAGTAGACTCAATAAAACACTCGCACCTAGGATAAGTTTTTTCATACACCACAAGTATCTAACAAATTATTCTGTCATTGTGACGGAAATCGACTCACCTTGCATCCGTTTTTTAGCTGTTCGCTTAGTTCTATCAATAACATCGCCAACTAATTGACCACAAGCAGCGTCAATATCGTCACCACGGGTCTTACGAACCGTTACGGTATAGCCGTATTCTTGCAATACTTTGTTAAAGCGATCGACTCGACTATTACTTGGCTTAGCATAGTCAGAATTTGGAAATGGATTAAAAGGGATCAAGTTGATTTTACACGGTAAATCCTTGACTAGATGGGCAAGTTCATGAGCCAAATCCGTTGAATCATTATAATGATCGAGTAACACATATTCGATGGTGACTTTGCCACGATTTGCTTTAGATTTAACGATGTAACGACGCACACCATCTAAAAAGTTTTGAATATTGTATTTATCATTAATCGGCATCATGTCCGACCGGAGCTCATCATTAGGCGCGTGAAGTGAGATAGCTAACGCAACATCTATTTTATCACCAAGAATGTCCAATGCCGGAACCACACCTGAGGTTGACACTGTCACGCGACGTTTTGACAGCGCAAAACCCAGATCATCCAGCATTAATTCTAATGCTGGTACTAAATTTTTCATATTGAGTAAAGGCTCACCCATGCCCATCATGACAACATTGGTGATCGGGCGTTGTCCCGTGCCATTTGACTTTACAGGGCCAATAATTTGAGCGGCACGCCATACTTGACCGATAATTTCAGACACCGACAAATTACGGTTAAACCCTTGCTGCGCGGTTGAGCAAAATTTACATTCAAGGGCGCAACCTACTTGAGACGAAACACACAAGGTGGCGCGCTCCCCTTCAGGAATATAGACCGTTTCAACGTCTTGGTTCCCTACCTTCATTGCCCATTTTATGGTGCCATCAGCACTGCGCTGTTCAACTGACACTTCTGGCGCTTTAATTTCAGCGGTTTGCTTAAGCTTCTCACGTAATTTTTTATTAATGTTGGTCATTTCGTCGAAATCATCAACACAATAATGGTAAATCCACTTCATGACTTGATCAGCCCGAAACGGTTTTTCATCCATTTCAGCGAAAAATTGACGTAAGCCTTCACGGTTTAAATCAAGTAAGTTAATTTTTTGGTCAGTCATAAGCTCTCACAGCGGTGGAATACAGCGAAAAATCGGTCGCGAATTGTACAAAGTTTACGAGGAGGTTACTAGCGCAGATTGAGATAAAAGCACTGGTTAATCCAATGCTTTTAGTTATCGTTATGATTTAGCGGCGAATATTTCATCAGCGCTGAAAAAGTAAGCTATTTCACGCTGGGCTGATTCAACACTATCAGAGCCATGAACGCAATTCTCACGCACTGAAGAGGCAAAATCAGCGCGGATAGTACCAGGTTCCGCTTCCTCAAAATTAGTCTTACCCATGATTTCACGGTTCTTAGCAATCGCATTTTCGCCTTGTAACACTTGAACAACAATCGGCCCAGAAGTCATGAAGTCAATCAGCGGCTCATAAAAAGGACGGCCAAGGTGTTCAGCATAAAAGCCAGCAGCTTTAGCTTGATCAAGCTGGATCATTTTGACAGCCACTAGCTTTAAACCAGCGGCTTCAAAACGCTGATAAATACTGCCAATTAAGTTTCGCTTAACGGCGTCGGGCTTAATGATCGAAAAAGTGGTTTCTACAGCCATGTAAATCATCCTATTTATTTAACAAATTATTTCACAAACAAATTTAAGAGCCCGATTATAGGCATTGCAGGATATAAAGCCAAGTTAAGGCGTGATGACACGCTAACTCTTTAACCCATATAGTTGAAAACTCAATAAGATAGTCTATTTCTTAAGTATACCGATTTTTCTCTCTCAGGCTGGAACCATGGATGATGATATTCTAATTATTGACGATGATGAACAAGTGCATGATAGCGCGATACAAAGCTGGAAAGTGCTGATCGTTGATGATGAATCTGAAGTACATCGTATAACAAAAGTAACATTAAGCCAGTTTCGCTTTGATGGTAAGAGCATCACTTTTTTACACGCTTATTCCGCTAGTGAAGCAAGAGACATTTTAAAACAAGAAACAGATATTGCTTTAGTTTTACTCGATGTGGTGATGGAAACCGATGATGCCGGCCTACAAGTCGTGCGCTATATTCGAGAGCAACTAGGTAACCAAAGTGTACGGATAGTGCTGCGAACTGGCCAGCCTGGCCAAGCACCTGAAGATGACGTGGTTGAAAGTTATGATATTAATGATTACAAAGACAAAACAGAATTAACCTCGCAAAAGCTCCGAACTCTGATCAGAGCCAGCCTGCGCTCTTATCGCGATATTTGTAGTTTACAACGCAATAAACGTGGACTAGAGAAAGTTATTCAAGCCTCGAAAGGTATTTTTGAAAAAACCGCTCTGGATACTTTTGTGGAAGGGGCGCTTGAGCAGCTGACAGCCTTATTAGAGCTAGAAGACACGACCATTTATAATATCAAGCATGCATATGAACTGAAAAATACTGAGCTGGAAATGCTCCACTCTACCGCATCAGACAAAACTGAAACTGATGATCTGCAGCAGCACCCTATTTTACAGCTAGCAATAAAAGACAAAACCAATATCTATCAAGAAAGTGAAGTGGTTATTTATTGTAAAAATCCACGTCACAACTTAATTTTTCATATTGAAGGGACACAGCAGCTTTCAGAAGTTGATACACATTTACTTAATTTGTTTACCGAAAATATCGTGGTTGCTCTTGAAAATATTCGCTTAAATGAAGTAATTGAAGATAACCAAAAAGAAATTATGTATCGCTTAGGAGAAGTGGTTGAGAGTCGCTCGAAAGAATCAGGTAGTCATGTTAAGCGAGTCGCCAACTATACCGCTCTGCTAGCAAGACTAAATGGCATGGATAATGAACAAGTAGAAACATTAAAACAAGCATCGCCATTACATGACATAGGTAAAGTAGGGATCCCTGATGCGGTATTAAATAAGCCCGCTAAGCTTGATGCCGGTGAGTGGACCATCATGCAGACCCACGCCAAGTTAGGCTACGATATGCTATATGACTCCGACATACCTTTATTGCAAACAGGTGCAGCCATTGCCATGTATCATCATGAAAAATGGGACGGAACTGGTTACCCTAATGGCTTGAGAGGTGAAGATATCCCGATTGAAGGACGACTAACAGCACTCGCTGATGTGTTTGACGCACTCGGGTCAAGACGTTGTTATAAAGAGCCTTGGGGAATAGATAGTATTATGGAGTTAATCAACAGTGAGTCAGGAAAACACTTTGATCCTAAATTAGTTCAGATCCTCAATGAAAACTTAGACTTATTTTTAGAGATAAAACAGAAGTATGTAGATTGAGATAAAGACGGGACTTAAATGTTAACGTTACGCTTAATTGGCGGAGTGGACGGGACTCGAACCCGCGACCCCCGGCGTGACAGGCCGGTATTCTAACCAGCTGAACTACCACTCCGCTGTTAGGCGCTACTGAGTAAGATATTGGCGGAGCGGACGGGACTCGAACCCGCGACCCCCGGCGTGACAGGCCGGTATTCTAACCAACTGAACTACCGCTCCGCAAAATCTATCTCAATTTGTAACATTTTAAATATTTCGTGGCGGAGCGGACGGGACTCGAACCCGCGACCCCCGGCGTGACAGGCCGGTATTCTAACCAACTGAACTACCGCTCCGAAGAAATATTTTAAATTGTAAATGCTTGCTGGCGGAGCGGACGGGACTCGAACCCGCGACCCCCGGCGTGACAGGCCGGTATTCTAACCAACTGAACTACCGCTCCATAACAAGTATTTTGAAGAATAGTGGCGGAGCGGACGGGACTCGAACCCGCGACCCCCGGCGTGACAGGCCGGTATTCTAACCAACTGAACTACCGCTCCACATATATCTTCATTTAACATTCGGCACAGCCTAGACGTTAACCCTAGCACAAGATTGGCGGAGTGGACGGGACTCGAACCCGCGACCCCCGGCGTGACAGGCCGGTATTCTAACCAACTGAACTACCACTCCGCTATTCAACTTTGCGTTACCGCTTCGTTGTGTGCGGCGCAGATAATACGTACATGCCCCTATCGAGTCAACAAAGAATGTGTAAAAAAATGGGAAAAATGACTGTTTGATTTCATAACGAACAAAGTTTGTTGAAAATGCGTACAGCCTGTCGATTATTGCAGCAAAATCATTAAAAAAACACTATTTGCTCTCTTGTTCGCCTGCTAACGAGTGCATCGACTAGACGCACTGTCGTTAGCAAACCATTCAAAAAAGCGACCTATGTTCGCTATTTTTTACTTTCTTCTTCTAGATTGAGCTCTTCTACCCCGTCTTTTACTTGATTGGGTACTGGCGTTGCGGCGCCCTCCTCAGCTAGTTTCTGTGCAATACGTTTAATGCTGCGGCGCTTCCACCAAATAACAAACACGATACCCGCTGCCAGTAAAAGTAAAAATCCGCCAGCTATCATTAAATAGAAAGGCAGTGCGCTTTTTTCTGGCTCTGGCTCTGGCTCTGGCTCTACTTCAACTAACACCGGCTCAGGCGTTGGCTCTGGTGTTGTTGGCTCAGGCACTACTCTAAATACCCCTTCATCAAGAACGAGTACCAACTCCCTGCCAGTTCTAGTGGTCGCATAAGCAGTGGTTGATACCGTGTACTTTCCTGGCTCTTCAGGGCGTGGCAAGGTAATAGTAAGCAGCTCTTCACCAGCTTTGCCGTGACCAACAAACTCCAAAGGTTGGTCTAGCACCCCTTCATAAGTCCCCTTCACTACCACGGTTTCTGGCAAAATTTCATCTAAATCAATTTTGTAATGCAGCATAGGTCCTGGCTGATCAAACGACTCAGTGGTCGTGAGCTCTATCGGTCTAGGGTAAACCAATAGGTCTTGACGAAAAGCACGGGTAAACACTTCATTGCGGGTAGAGACTTCTACTCGGTATTTGCCCGCCGGCGCATTAATACTCGGATGGGCAGTCAACATGCCATCACGCGGGTATTCATCATAACCCTTACCGTCATCTAAAAATTGGAAGCGAATTTTATGGCCATAAGCAAAGTTATCATCGGCTTCATCATTCAAGCTGGTTAACGTCATGGTAATGATCAAGTCTTGAATATAATCTTCGTTAACTGGCGTGCCACTATTATTTAGTAATGCGGTGGTTAGCTTCACCTGCTCATGGGAATACAAGGTGCTGGGCAATTTATCCATGTGCAGCTGTAAATCACTGACAATTCGGATCGCATTATCAGGACTTAATTTACCAATCGCTTGCCAAGGGCCCGGCATCGGATTGACGATAGTGATCATGTCAAACTCTATCCCCTCATGCCATTTAACATTGTCACCGTGGCGACTTGAGTAAAGCTTGCTACCATCGGGTTGAACTAAGATCGTTGCCGCAGCGCCGGGCATTCGCTTGATCACAAAGGTGACTTTTTCTGCTTTCGGATCAATACGAAAACGGTTATCAAGCAGGCTGTTATCATTTTTTTCGTAAAATTTGACCGCCCATACTTGATTTGTAATACCGCTCATCACCACGAGAAATAAGCAACATAAGCTAACTAATCTGACCACAAGCATACTCCTTTCTTCGCAATCAGTTGTAACCGCTCTTGATGAGCCAGTAATTCATCAGCCCCCGCAGACACCACTTTCAACGGTGCTCGGTCTGCTGCCAACCGTTTTATCCCCTGTTGATTGGTTTGTTGTTGGCTTTCTGATTCTTGTGACAAATTGAGTGCGGTCTGCCCGCCCGTCATTAATAAATATACATCTGCCAAAATCTCGGCATCAAGTAATGCGCCGTGTAAGGTTCGGTGAGAATTATCAATGCCATAGCGATCACACAATATGTCGAGGTTATTACGTTTACCGGGGAAAATTTCTTTCGCCATTTGCAAGGTATCGGTCACCTTACAGAAGTCCTCGGTCTTGCCGATGCCTGTTTTGAGTTTATCAAACTCATAGTTCATAAAGCCGACGTCAAACGGTGCATTGTGTGCAATGATTTCTGCGTCTTTAATAAATTCAATAAACTCAGGCGCTATTTGGCTAAAACTCGGCTTATCGCGTAAAAATACATCAGTGATCCCGTGAACGCCGATAGCTTCAGCATCAATTTTACGATCCGGCTTAATATAAACATGATAATGGCGACCCGTTAAACGCCGATTAACAAGTTCAACACAACCTATCTCGATAATGCTGTGATTCAGGTAATGAGGTCCCGCATCAAAGTTCATACCCGTTGTTTCGGTATCAAGAACCACTTGTCTCAGGGTCTGCTCTGTGTTCATATTTGTCTCATCTTGTATTTTAATAGTCTTAGTCTAACAAAAATGAATAAACAGGTTGAACTTTATACTGACGGATCTTGCCTCGGTAATCCCGGCCCAGGTGGCTACGGTGTGGTACTTAAATATCAAGGGCATGAAAAAGAGCTAGCGCAAGGGTTTGAATTGACGACCAATAATAGAATGGAGCTACTAGCGTGCATCGAAGGGCTTAACGTATTGACGCGCCCTTGCCAAGTCACCCTAACCACTGATAGTCAATACGTGAGGCAAGGGATCACTACTTGGATCCACGGCTGGAAAAAGCGCAACTGGAAAACGGCCAATAAGACGCCCGTAAAAAACGTCGATCTCTGGAAGAAACTAGACTTAGCGAGCCAGAAACACCAAATTGATTGGCGCTGGGTTAAAGGCCATTCAGGCCATCCAGAAAATGAACGTTGCGATGATTTAGCAAGACAAGCGGCAGAGTCTAATGACTTGCTACCTGATACCGGGTATTTGGATTCTCTTTAAATTACTTTAATTTGGGAGAACGGCGGCTTGAGCCTTTATAATTCGCAAATGGGGCAGCGGATAAAATTGGCCGCTTAAGTCGCCATTTTTCTTTAACTGGCGTGATCGGCCGAGTGCATTTTTTAGCCACAATAAAGTAATTATCGCACAGTAAAGGAAAGCATTTCTGTCCCATCTTCTCACACCAGTCCATGCTATGGCCTCGCGTCAAAGAAAAACCAAAGCCAAACTTATCATCAAGTAACACCTCAAAACCCAGTAAATTCAGCCAATCTTTGATCCGCGCCGGGGTAAACATTTGGCTATTAACAGCTAAATTATTGCGACTAATAGGAATATATTGGCTAATACCATGCCAGCTAATAGGATTAAAGCCGCTCAGGATCAAAAATCCGTCGGCTGTTAAGACCCGCTCAACCTCTCGCAATAACTGATGGGGGTCGCGAGAAAAATTAATCCCATGAGCCAATAAGCACACATCGATACAAGACTCTTGTAATGGTAGCGCATGGTGTTTCGCTATCAGTCCAGCCACGCCCTCGCCAGTAGTAATATTAACTTGATGTCTAATCGTGCAAGAAGCCGTATTAAGTTGGGCACTCAAAGGGCCTAACTTAATTAGGTGATAGCCAAACAATTGTGGGCACCAAGTGTCTAAGCGATGCTGTAATTCTTGATGCAGCCAATCACCTGCTGGCAATTCAGACCAGTTTAAAGGGTAGTGGATCTTTCGATTGGTTTTCGCTGGACGCATGAAATTCTCATATGATTAGAGTACGTTAAGATTAACACATCGCCTATTCGCTGCAATCAACCAAAACAGATCAATTGATGCTAGATGACTCGCATTAATACCCAATTTCAGTATAAGCTTGGCATAGGTAAATATATGAGTAAGAAACGATGATCCAGATTATGCCCATTTCTGCATTTAGCGATAACTATATCTGGCTAATTGCTAATCAAGACACCCGTCAGTGCGTGCTAGTTGACCCCGCAGATGGTGAGGCAGCATGGCAGCAAACACAAGCCCAAGGCCTGACTATATCGGCCATATTGTTAACACATTATCACCTAGACCACATGGGTGGCGTCGCTTTTTTGCAACAACAGCACGACACGAACATCCCCGTCTATGGGCCGCTATGGCAAGATACACCGATAGGAAAAAAGGCACCAACGAAACAACCAGTTAAAGAGAACTTCATTGCAGTCAAAGAAGCGACTGTTATTACCATTGAAGCTATCAACCTGACATTAACAGTACACTGTGTGGCTGGACATACCTTAGAGCATATTAATTATCAGTGTCTGATTGATGGCCAACACCACGTTTTTTGCGGCGATAGCTTATTTTCTGCTGGGTGTGGGCGGGTATTTGAAGGCACGATGCAACAAATGCTTAATTCGATGAAGCACTACCGCGCACTCCCCGATGATACTTGGCTTTATCCCGCTCATGAATATACCCAAAATAACCTCGCTTTTGCTTACAAAGTAGAACCAGATAATCAAGATATCCAACTCACCATTAGGCAAGTCGCCAAGTTACGCCAGCAAGGACTCCCCTCACTGCCGGTACAATTAAGTAATGAAAAAAAGGTAAATCCTTTCTTGCGCTGGGATCAAGCAGAAGTACAACAAGCCGTTCAAATTCAACGAGCAACACCTGACAGCGATGCCCTAAGCGTGTTCAGTGGCCTACGAATATGGAAAGATGCGAGTTAGTTCCTTGATTAGCGTGCGTCGCTTCACTAACATGTGACCAATTTTTTACGAAGCGGATTATTATGAAACTACCTCTGGCTCTTTCATTAACCTTATTACTCGTTGGTTGTCAAACAACTACGGAGCAACAGGATGCGCCAGAGCTGGCCGTCACTAAGCCATCTGCAAAACCAGACGATACACATCAAGTTTTACCCAAGCCGACAGCTAAGCCGAAGCGAATAGTCAAATTAACGCCGCCACCCGAGTCTGACTTATGGCAAGTGATTGAGCAAGGCTTCCAACTTGAAGAGATCAATAACGATCGAATCGAACATTATCGAGATTGGTATTTGCAGCATCCAGACTATATGCGCCGAATTTCAAAACGCGCCGAGCCTTTTTTATATCTGATTGTTGATGAAATTAATAAACGCAATATGCCACTAGAATTGGCGTTATTGCCTGTGGTAGAGAGTGCTTTTGACCCGTTTGCTTACTCTCACGGACATGCCTCTGGTATGTGGCAATTTCTATCTGCAACCGGCAAGCGTTTTGGTTTACAGCAGGATTGGTGGTATGACGGACGTAGAGATGTTGTTGCTTCGACCAATGCTGCCTTAGATTACCTCACGTACCTAAACGAAATGATGGATGGTGATTGGTTACATGCCATTGCATCATATAATGCGGGTGAAGGCCGTGTTTTACGGGCAATCAAGAAGAACAAAAAAGCTGGCAAGCCCACAGATTATTGGAACCTAGATTTACCAAAAGAAACTCGCGCCTACGTGCCAAAATTGCTAGCGCTAGCGGAGCTCATCCGCAATAACGAACAATACCATATGCCAATGCCGCCATTAAAAAATGAGCCTAGATTGCGCACCGTAAATACCGAATCGCAAATTGATTTAGCTTATGCAGCACGATTAGCGGGTATGGATGCTGAAGAGCTGATTCAACTCAATCCAGGCTTTAATCGCTGGGCGACTTCCCCATTAGGTCCGCATGAGCTACTGCTACCCATTGAAAATGCAGAGCAATTTGAAATTGCGCTATCAGGTGTTCCTAAATCAAGTCGAGTTCAATGGCAACGTTACCAAATAAAAAGAGGCGACACCATTGGTGGTATTGCGCAAAAATTCAATACCGAATCATCGGTTATTCGCTCTGCTAATAATATTAAAAACAACAAAATTCGAGCCGGTAAATTTTTACTGATCCCAGCTTCAGCTAAAATTGCTACCGCAAAAACAGTCGCCCCTGTTAAAGGCCAAGCGATCAAGCCCAACCAAGTTGCAACCACTCATCTGGTTAAATCAGGTGACACCTTGTGGGATTTAGCTAAAAAATACAAAGTGAAGCCACAAGACTTAACAAAGTGGAATGGTTTATCGAAAAGCTCGACCCTTAGAATTGGCCAGAGGTTAAAAATTTACTCTGCCAATACTATACATATTAATACGGTGACATCGGAATTAGCCAAACCAATGATTTATACCGTAAAAAGTGGCGATTCATTGGGGGTCATTGCTCAGGCACATAAAGTCAGCATCGAGGATTTACAGCGCTGGAATAATATCGATAACCCAAGAGGACTCCAGCCCGGCCAAACTTTAGAGATCCGTGTCGCAGACGCTCGTTAAGCCGGTCAACCTTCTCTCATAGCGGTGAAAATGTCATTATTAATGGCTGGTGATCTGAACCTTGGTCGAGTGAGCTAAAAGCCTGCTCGACCTTGAGTCCCCTATAGTAAACATGATCCAAAGGCATCCCCATCACGCGTAAGCGGTGGTCGGGCGCAAACGTAACTGAGCTTAACCCTAACCTTGCCAGTAGACTATCTAACAAGTCTGTACGCGCTTGACTCCAGGTATTGAAATCTCCTGCAAAAATAACCGGTCCTTGATGAGCCTCAATAGTTTGTAATAAAGGTAATAATTGTGCCTTTAATGCCTCTGTTCCCAAGGTGAAATTGATACCATGAATGTTTATTAGCAACAAAGGTAAATCTGAGCCTTGCCAAGAGTATTTTACCGCAAGAGCTGATTTAGGCACCCGAATATAAGGCTCTGCCATCAAGCTAATACACACCTGCTCAGTTATCTCTTTAGCAAGTGTTTGTACACCAAATGCGGTATCTCCCACTTGGAATGCATTAACCAGCACACCATGCCACTGTCGCGTTAACCAGTACTGATTGGTTGCTTCGTTAGCGACGGCCTCTTGTAACATAAGTACATCTGTGCTCTGGCTTAATTTATCAAGCGCGGTGCGCCATTGTAAGTCTTGATACTTATATATATTCCACACAACCAGCCTAAATCGCGTAGGAATCGCTTTACTGGGCATATTAATATTTTTCGCGTGAAGTGCTTGCCACTGTGGGCAGCTAGCAGTGGCGTGAAAGCCACTAGTCGATAGTGAGTACACACTACTATTTAAAACAAAGTTATAATTGACTGAGAAAATAAATATGCACATCACTAAAAGTATGATGATAGGAAAAATGAATTTTTTTAACTGGCCATTTGTGTTTTTTAACATTTTTTTCACAAAAGTTTCCTATACTGGAATACCACGCCTTGGGCATCGAGGAATATCTATGAGCAATAAACGCTATAAAGTAACCTATTTCGATCAAGATGGCTGTAAGGAGCAAATGACATTAGAAACTCCTTATTATATTTGCCGCGACTCAGCGACTGACTTATGCGTATTTGATGAGCAGGGCTGCATTGGCAATGAGGCCTTATTACAGAATATGTTAAATCAGAATTTACTCCAATCAAAAGCGTCCTGCGTGGTAAATGTCGAGCCCCTATTAATATAGGGACGATGCTGATGGGGCCAAACATTCAGCCCCTTTGTTTATGATCTGATCTGTTTAATCAAAATTTTAGAGTTACGTTGAAAGTTATACATCGATTTCTTTTTATTCGGTAAGTCGTTTACATCCGCAGGCATAAAACCGCGCTCTCGAAACCAGTGGATACTTTGTGTGGTCAGTACAAATAACTTGGTTAAACCCAACTTTATTGCTTGAGCTTCAATGTGGCGAACCAAGCTATCACCACGGCTACTACGGCGATATTTAGGATGACTGACTACACAAGCCAACTCGGCCATGGAGTCTTCCACAAAGGGATACAATGCGGCACAACCAATCACCATGCCATCTCGCTCCACTATAGTGAAACGTTCAATTTCCGACTCCAACAGTTCACGCGAACGTTTAACTAAAATACCACGCTCTTCTAAGGGTTGGATTAATTCCAAAATACCACCGATGTCATCAATATTGGCATTTCGTACTTTTTCATAACTTTCGGTGACAATTTGAGTGCCGACACCATCGCGAGTGAACAACTCTTTCAATAGCGCACCACTTTCTTGATAGCTAACAAGATGGCTTCGCTTCACACCAGCATAACAAGATGCTACCGCCGCTCTTAAATAACGCACCGTGCCGGTGTCTGTTTCACTTACTTGTAACGACTGCAAACGTGCTTCTGCTTCTGAGGGCAGCATTTCGTTTATCACTCGATCTTTATCGTCCAGTACTCCTTGGTTGGAGCAAAAACCGATGATCTTATCTGCCTGCAAGCCAATAGCGACTTGTGTTGCCACCTCTTCCGCAGATAGATTAAATGCTTCACCTGTCACCGAATAACCAATAGGTGGAACCACCACGATCGCGCCTTGGCTCAATTGCCAACGGATGCTTTCCGTGTCAACGCGACGAATGTTACCGGTATGACAAAAATCGACCCCTTCTTTCACTCCGATAGGCTGAGCAACAACAAAATTTCCAGACATCACATTGATGCGAGCGCCCTGCATCGGCGAGTTCACAACTCCCATGGAAAAGGTGGCCTGAATATCAATCAGCAACTTGCCAACGACTTGTTTCACTGCCGTTAATGCAACGTCATCAGTGATACGTAAGTTATCGATAAAGCGACTTTGTACATGTTGGGTTTCCAACGCCGCATCAATTTGCGGACGAAAGCCAAACACCAACACCAGCTTTACACCTAAACTATTAAGCAAAGCAATGTCACTGACAATTTCAGGGAAGTTCTCATGCTCGAGGGCTTCCCCCCCGACCATCAACACAAAGGTCTTATTGCGATGGGCATTTATATAGGGGGCTGATTGACGAAAACTACTAACGATTACATCCGTATCTTGTGCCAATGATCATTACTCCAATGAATTGCGACTAAATACATTGTAACCGAAGCTCAGCCTGAGTTCAGTTACAAAATGGAATTTTTATTCACTTTTTTAGAATTTATATTAGATTTGAGAAACTGCGATTAAGTAGCTCGGTTGCTTCTAACGCACTTACCGGGCGGGAAAAATAGTAACCTTGTAGCTGGTCACACCGACGCCCCTGTAAAAAAAGCATTTGTTCTTTTGTTTCAACGCCTTCAGCAACCACTTTTAAACCAAGAGTATGAGCCATAGTAATGATCGTAGCGACAATTTTCGCATCATCATTATCCGAAGCCAACTGGGCAACAAAACTACGATCTATTTTTAATGTGTGAATAGGAAATCGTTTCAAGTAACTCAAAGATGAATACCCTGTACCAAAATCATCCAATGAGATATTAATCCCTTGCCGACTAAACTGCTCCATCACAAGAATAGCGGATTCGACATTCTCCATTAACATACTCTCGGTAATTTCTAGCTCCAAGTTTGAAGGCTGGATCCCTGAGTTTTCAATACTTTCAGAAATAACTTGAGCTAAACGGGCAGAAATAAACTGCTTCGGTGATAAGTTTACAGCTACTTTTAACTCGGTATAACCCAACTTAACCCATTCGCCGGCTTGTCGTGCTGCTTCTAAAATAATCCACTCACCAAGAGGCTCTATTAATCCCGTCTCTTCTGCCAAAGGGATAAACTCAGCAGGCGAAATATAACCAAATTCTTCATGTTGCCAGCGGATCAAAGCTTCAAAACCGACAATATCTCCCGTATCCGGCAGTACTTTTGGCTGATAAAATAACTTAAGTTGGTTATCTGCCACCGCTAAATTAAGAGCTTTAGTGAGCTGTTTTTTATGCTCAATCGCTAAGTTCATATCTTGATGAAAATAACTTACTTTCTCACCTAAGGCCTTTGCCTGTTGCAACGCAAATTGCGCTGCGCTATTTAGACTTTCTAGGGTATCGCCATCACGCGGGAAAATCGCCACACCTAAAGAAGCACTGAGACTGATAGCTTCTTCTGCTAGCATAAAACGTTGCTTAAATACGTCCAACACGCGAGCGACTTTGTCTTCAAGAATGTTCACCTGATCAATATTGGGGACGACTAAAGCGAATTCATCCCCACCCAATCGAGCCAAGGTATCTTGCGGTGATAAAACCTGACCAAGTGCAGCTGCGATATCTTTTAAAAGACTATCCCCGGCGACCAGACCATATTGATTATTGATATCTTTAAAGTTATTTAAGTCCAGTATAATTAACGCAACGTGTTGATGTGACTTTTCAGCACTTAAAATTCTATTTTTAAGTCGACTTTGAAATAGCGTCCGATTTGGGATCCCGGTTAATAAATCTCGCATCGATAAGTACTTAACTTGCTTCTGAGCTTCTTTTTGCTCAGATATATCAAAGAATGTAATCACGTGATGGGTCATAGCAGCATTATGCTTAATGACACTAATTTTTACCCAAGCAGGAAACATT
This sequence comes from Motilimonas cestriensis, assembly GCF_021295315.1. Lineage (GTDB taxonomy): Bacteria > Pseudomonadota > Gammaproteobacteria > Enterobacterales > CBDFNC01 > Motilimonas > Motilimonas cestriensis. Next base: position 57,893 of record NZ_JAIMJA010000024.1, read on the forward strand.
TCGCCATTTTCACGCTTCGACCATATCTCTCCCTGCCACTCTCCTTCCGCATAAAGGTTATGCCACAAAGTTTTATAAAATAGCTGAGTATGGTGCTCAGTGAAGATGAAATTTGGTTCTTGCTGCAGTACGTCGGCCTCAGTCAGGCCAGTGATCATAGTGAAAGCAGGGTTTACCTTAATACATCGATTTTTACTGTCGGTAACAATAATCGCCTCAGACAAGGTATCAAACACTTGTGCGGTCAAACGCAGTTCTTGCTCATAATCAAATTTTAGGCTGTAATCGCGTAATACAACGACAACACCTGCCGAACGCTTATCCTGCTGCAAAGCTGTTGCTTGGTACTCTACATAGATAACGCGGCCAGAAAGGGTGTCGAGCTTGGCTATAGACCGCTTGGAAGCGACAGACTTCTGATACAAAACATCATCAATTCGACTGTTTGCTTTAAGGTGAGATGCTTGTCCATCCATATCAATGAAGGATAAAAATTCATTATAGGGATTGCCGAGAAGTTGATCTGATTTATCTCCCAATAACAACTGAGCAGAGGGGTTAATAAAACTAATGTATCCGTCTGGGCCGATACCAAAAATCCCATCCGCCACACTGTTTAATAATGTTTGATTAAATTCGTATAAATGTCGAACATCAAGTTCGGATATCTTACGTTGTTCAATTTCTGTAACCATCAAAGATTTTTGCTGCAGGAGCTCATCGGCAAGGGTTTCTAAGCTAGAGCCTAAGCGACTGAATTCATCATCACGACTGAAATCAGGCCCCTTATTAAAGTCAAATATCGCCAACTGTTGCGCATAGTCGCTCAAACGCGAAAGAGGCTTAATAATACTTCGAATAACAAAATATGCGACCAGTAAAGCGGCAGTAAGGAAACCAATGAGGGAGGTTAAATAAATTGTCTGCGCGCTATTGAGGTTGTTGTAAAGTCGGTCTCCACTAGCGTCTACCTGTTGCTTGGTTAGCATTGCCCTTTTTTCAAGTATCTGTTGAAGCTCTCTAGATTGCTCTAACCAACTTGCATATACCATATTAAATTCTTGGACGGCATCCATTTGATAAGGGTCGGCGCTTTCTAATAAGGATAATAACGCGAAGGAATTATTAATAAATAACCAAATGGGCTCACCTAATTGGGCTAAAGCTATCAAGTCTGTATTGATATCTTCATCAGAGGCCCCCGCCTCCATCATCCCCCGCTTTACATCTTGTAGCCAAGCTTGATGAACAAAGTGTAGCTGTGATAACGCATATCTCACTTCACCTGTTGCATACTTCTCGGCTTGAAAGTTGTCTTTATGGCGCTGTAACTGGGCTTCACGGATATTCGATTTTGCGCGCTGTAACAAAAAACGAATTGAGTGGACCTTCTCTTGGTCCACCAATTGAACATTAAGAAGCGTTTGCGCGTTACTTTTAACTGTTAAAATATAAAAGTAACTTATCAACCCTGTCGCACTTGCCAGCAGTGCCACCAGAATGTAGGAATAAATCAAACGACTTTTTAACTTCATTTAATTTTCCCTCTGCAATTATTAAATCGAGACAAGGTTATCAAACGCCCTAACAAATCAAAATAACCACACTACGAGGCTGAGCGACATACTTGTGTTTCACTATCACTTTCGATGAGTTTATGGTTAAGATATCTTCAGGATAGGGTAATGAAGTGTCGATGAACCGTGTCCAAAACCCTCGTTTCGGAATAGGCAATTCAAACTCTAACGGCTCCCAAAAAGCGTTAAAGATAGCATACATTCCATAGTCTTGACCGTAAGGCGTTGTTTCGATTGCTATCGTCCGTGAGCTCGAGCTCCAATCAGGCTTGCCAACATGAACCCCATGCCAACGAATATCAGACTTTTGCAGCACTTCATTAAGAGGTAACCTTTTCGTCTCAGCAAAATCGAGGCGCCCCTGCTCGACACGTTGATGTATTAACGCCTTAGTAAAATCAAATAACTTGCTATTCTGCTTAACGAGGCCCCAGTCAAACCAAAAATCTTCATTGTTTTGGCAGTAACCATTGTTGTTACCGTTTTGAGTTCTGCCCACCTCATCTCCCATTTGGATCATCGGAGTGCCTAATGAAAGCAATGTTGTAGCAAGCAAATTTTTTACCTGACGTATACGTAACTCATTAATCTCAATATCATCTGTCTCACCTTCAGCGCCATGATTCCACGAGTAATTGTCATTACTTCCATCACGGTTTTCTTCACCATTAGCCCAATTCTTTTTCTCGTTATAGCTCACCAAATCCAACAAGGTAAAGCCGTCATGACAGGTGACAAAGTTAATGGTTTTTTCTGGCTCAAGCAGGTGATGGCCATAAATATCGGGGCTACCTATTAAGCGATCGGCAAACTTACTGACCATGCCTTCATCACCACGAATAAACTTTCTCACATCATCTCGAAACTGGCCGTTCCACTCCCGCCAGCGTTGCCCGGCCAAATTACCGACTTGATATAAGCCACCTGCATCCCAAGCTTCGGCAATTAATTTGGTTGATGACAATGCCGGATCGGTGTCGATACTGTATAAGGTAGGAGGACTAACCATAGGCATGCCTTCTTCATCTCTTGATAAGATGGAAGCGAGATCAAAACGAAAGCCATCAACACGCATTTCCTCTACCCAAAAATGTAAGCTATCTATGATCAGGCGGCGGCAGACAGAATGCGTACCGTTGAAGGTATTACCACAACCACTAAAATTCATATAGTCTTGCTTATTGTTAGATAGAATATAGTAGTTATCGTTATCAAAGCCTCGATAGCAAAGGGTTGGTCCGCCGACCCCGCCTTCGGCTGTATGGTTATAAACCACATCCAAAATCACTTCAATATCAGCTTTATGCAATGCCTTAACCATATCTCGAAACTCATTTAGCGGTCCAAGCATAGATTTATCTGAACTGTAGCCTCGATGTGGAGCAAAAAATGATATAGGACTATAACCCCAGTAGTTAGATAAGCCTGCATGATGCTCATCTTCATCAAACTGATAAACTGGAAGCAATTCAACAGCAGTCACCCCTAGCTCTTTGAGATAAGGAATTTTCTCGATAAGACCGGCATAAGTACCTCTTTTATCTTCATCAACGCCAGAATTTGGATGACGGGTAAATCCCGCTACATGCATTTCATAAATAACTGTTTTACTGAAAGTATGCCGAGGGTGCTTATCACCTTCCCAATCATAATCCTTAATATCTGCCACTATACTTTTAAGGCAATAAGCTTCATTACAACCAGGTGTAGCAGCACGATGACGATCATAGTTTTTTCCTTTCGAAACCAAGATACCGTATGGGTCAATTAATACCTTTTGTTTATCGAACGAAGTGCCTTCGAATGGTCGATAGGGGCCATGAACTCGGTAACCGTAAAGCTGGCCGGGCTTGATTCCAGAAATATAGATATGCCAGTAATAAGCAGTGCGATTATCTTCACTTGAAAGACGAAAAATATGAGAGGCTTCAGCATCATCTTCATGGTCAAAAAGAAGCAATTCGACTTCATAGGCTAACCGGGCATAAACACAAAAATTGGCGCCTTCATCAGTTAATGTGACCCCTAACTTTTCAGACCAACCCGCAGCAGTACGAAATATCATTAGTTTAACGTCCTTATTCAATAACAAAATCAATGTGAGCCATTGATTAATCTTAGCTGATCTTTATTACTTAAGGATTATCACAATCTCCCTACCTAAGCTATTGAGTATAAATAAGATGACGTAAATTGCTTGATCTCACTACACATTTTGAAAAAATTAATGACAAAGCCAGATAATGATTAAAAGTCACGCAGTAATAATACTGACTTATTACTGTTTTACGTTTCGAGCTGTATCAAACTTATCGAGGGATTCATAGTTGTTTGACTTAAGGGTTGTGGATCCAATTAGATCATATTCTTACTGAGGTTGGTATAAGAATAGCAATATAGCCAACAAACCACTTTCGGGTGGTTTTTTGTTTTGTTTGATGTGAGTTTTTTCTTCAAACGTAAAAAAGCCCAACTCTTTCGAATCGGGCTTTCTACTGCTCACTACGAGCTAAATTGGCGCTTGGCGGTGTCCTACTCTCACATGGGGAAACCCCACACTACCATCGGCGCTGCTGCGTTTCACTTCTGAGTTCGGCATGGATTCAGGTGGTTCCACAGCGCTATTGCCGCCA
>NZ_JAIMJA010000025.1 GCF_021295315.1 Motilimonas cestriensis
AAGCTGCCTTGCCCATTTATCGACGGTTGACTTGCCTAACTCTAATGACTCAGCAACCTCGCGAACTGAGCGCCCGTTATCGACAACTTCTTGGGCAACTTCTAGTCGGAATTCTGGTGAATAAGTTGGTCTTGTACGTTTTGACATATTGATACCTGCTTAGTTATGGTGATCTTATCACCTCTAATCAGGTGGCCAAAATAGTTGTACCACTACATGCTGATGGTTGGTGGGCATTACACCTATGCTGAAGTGCCGCTGTTTGATGGCTTATTTGGCTCAGAGCGAAACAATTACGATAAGGTCGGCCATTTCTTTCAAGGCTTTGTGCCAGCTTTACTGGCTAGAGAAATATTAATACGTAAAAATGTCGTCAATGGCGATTTTTGGCGCAGTGTTATTATTGTGTCTATTTGCTTAGCCTTTAGTGCCTTCTATGAGCTAGTTGAATGGTGGGTAGCAATTGCTACTGGTGAAAATGCTGAAGCATTTCTCGGCACACAAGGCTATGTTTGGGATACGCAATCAGACATGGGATTAGCCTTACTGGGGGCAATTTGTTCTTTGCTCGTATTATCTTCAGTTCACAACAAGCAATTGCAAAAAGAATTATTTAAAGGCTAACGTGAGTTTACGCTAGCAGTAATGAGTGCTCGGTAAAGTACTTTTTACCTAAACGCTACTGTTATTGATCTGATTTGGCGGCCAAAGGCATGGCCGCTACTTTACCCATCATCTGTGTATTAAGCCGTGAGCAGCAATACCAATATTACCTGCGTTACTTTGTTTGTGTTGCTCCAACGTATTCATCATAAAGTCGATAAAGCGTTGACTGGCTAAACTAATAAAACGCCTAGATGGATAAACAAGATAGCATTTGCCTTCAAATGGCCCTATTTCTTCAAATAGCATGATCAATTGGCCATTATCAATAAACTCTTGTACGTATGGCCGCGGCATCATAGATATACCACGCCCAGTCAGTGTTGCTTCTAAGATGGCCTCAAGATTGTTCACACATAAATTACCTTTGAGTGTTAACACCTTGTCTTCACCGATAGGGAAGTTATTAAAAATTCGGCCATTAGGGTAACGAAAAAGGATAGAGTTGTGATTAGGCAGCTCTTCGAGCGAGATAGGGACAGGTGAATTTTTAATATAGTCAGGGCTGGCGAAGAAATGTATTTTTTCGTCACATATATGCCGCGCAACCATCTCAGTTTCATTGAATGTGTCTTCGAGTAAAAAAGCTAAATCGATGTTATTACGGATCATATTTTGTGGTTCAGCACTGACGATTAGCTCAACTGACAGCTTTGGGTTTTGATCCATAAAGTCAAAAATCACCCGTGTGATCCACAGCTGTTCGGGAACAGGCACAATTAATATGCGTAAGTGTCCTGATACGTCGGATTTATGCCCTGTTAACTCCGTTCGGGTTTGCTCTAACGCTGCTAACAGAGGTGTCGTTTTACTGTAAAAATGGCTACCGGATGCTGTTAGAGACATAGCACGGCTTTGACGATGAAATAACTTCACGTTCAGTTCATCCTCCAGCGCTTGTAAACGGCGGCTTAAAGTCGATTTTGGTAAGTTAAGGATATCAGCAGCCTCAACTAAACTACCGGTTTCTACAATGCGGTGAAACAGTGCAATATCTTCCGTTTTCATGTCATCACCCGACTCTTGGATAAGCGAAATAGTAGGCTTTTCTGCATAACCTATGCATATACCTCGATATGCTTAGTGTTTTCGCCCCTAAAAACGAAACTTTGCGTAAAACATACTGGTACTTAGTTGTAACCGGTTTAGGGAATACTGAGGTTATTTAACCACTCGTGCGTACTAAGCCACTTGTTTAAGTGTTAACAGTTTTACATAAAAATCACTGAGTTCAAGCTTATTTTGTCTCATTTTATGGAACTATCGGTTCCATTTGATTCCGTTTTTGTCAACTTTAATGACTGATATCGTTAACTCAACGCTAGACGATTTAGCAATATTTATGGAGTTAATATTATGAGACGTTTACTGACTAATGTTTCACTCATTGTTTTAGGGGCACTATTAATAGGTTGCAGTGCTGAGTCCCTTGAAATGACAACAGCCACGGTAAGGCCAGTCAAATTACTTGAAATAACCGACCGCAGTGCGGATTTAACACGGGTGTTTCCAGCTAAAGTGGCTGCAACTAAGCAGGCTAAGTTAGCATTTAGGCTATCTGGCCATCTTGTTGACTTTTCATTACACGAAGGGGATACCGTGACGAAAGGCACGGTTTTGGCGCGTTTAGATAACCGTGATGCGCGTAATACGCTCTTGCATCGCGAGGCGGATTATCAATTAGCAGCTGCCGACTTTAAGCGTAAAGACCAATTATTACGCCGAAAACTGATTTCTCAAGCTGATTACGATTTGGCTAAAGCGCAAGTTAAGTCTGCAAGAGCCAGTTTAGCCAGCGGCCAAGACCAACTAAGTTACACCGATTTAATCGCCCCTTATGACGGTATAGTGGCTAAGGTTCTCGTGGATAATTATCAAATGGTGCAGGCAGGTCAATCCATTTTAGTATTACAAGAAGGGCAATACCTTGATGTGAAAATCCAAGTTCCCGAGTCTTTTGTTAACAACCTCCAACACTTTAAAGTCAATGCGCAAGGTCAGGCAAGTGTAAGGTTTGCGATCAACCCAGACTTAACGTTGCCGGTGAAGCTGAAAGAATATTCCTCGCAAATTACGCCAGGTACGCAAAGCTATGAGGTGGTGTTTACTTTGCCCCAACCAGAAGACATGGCCGTGCTGCCTGGCATGAGTGCTGAAGTGATCATGGATATACCCGCAAGCCAATCAAGTACTGTGGCTGCCATTTTACCTGTTAACGCGATCATGAAACGCGACCATGACGGCAAGAGTGTGGTATGGATTTTTGATACAAGTAGCGGCACAGTTAATTCACGCCAAGTAAGCCTAGGCAAGGTAACCAATAAGGGCATTGAAGTGACTCATGGTGTGAGAGGTGGAGACAAAGTGGTGGTTGCAGGTGTGCAATTTTTAGCGGAAGGCTTAAATGTTAAGCCCCTGCGCAGACAGCGAGGGGTGTAGTGAATGTTATCTATTCGTTTTGCACTTCTCTGCTCGCTGTTTAGCCAGCACTTTAGCTCACCATGCAGCAACTTGCAGTTAAGCCGTTATGTTACTAGAGCGAGGTATAATGGATGAATTTTGCCGAATATTCTATTACGCACAAAGTGATCAGTTGGATGTTTACTTTGCTACTGCTCGTTGGTGGAACCGTATCATTTTTTCAATTAGGTCAGTTAGAATTTCCTGAGTTTACGATCAAACAGGCATTGGTTGTCACCGCTTATCCTGGCGCGTCTCCCGAGCAGGTCGAGGAAGAGGTGACGCTGCCCATTGAAGACGCATTACAGCAGCTGGAGGGAGTAAAACATATTACTTCGGTCAACAGTGCTGGCTTGTCGCAAATAGAAATTGAAATGGCCGCACATTTTGGACCCGATGAACTTCCGCAAATATGGGATGAAGTGCGCCGAAAAGTAAATGATATGTCGGACACTTTGCCGAAAGGGGTGATGACGCCAAAAGTAATAGATGATTTCGGTGATGTTTATGGCATTTTGTTAAACCTGACTGGTCAGGGCTACAGTGATCGAGAATTGCAAAATTATGCTGATTTTTTAAGACGCGAATTGGTACTGATTAAAGGCGTAAAAAAAGTCACTATCGCAGGCAAGGTGATGGATCAGGTCGTGGTCGAAATTTCTCAGCAAAAGCTTAATGCGCTTGGCCTTGACCAAGATTATATCTATAGCATGCTTCAACGTCAGAATGTGGTTTCAAACGCGGGGAGTGCCCGTGTTGGTAATCATCGTATTCGTCTCCATCCAACAGGGGAGTTTGATAACTTAGCGCAAATGGAGCGTTTACTTATTAGCCCGCCTAGCAGTGATAAGCTCATCTATCTTGGCGATATAGCTGAAATTTACAAGGATACCCAAGAGCAGCCTGCTAATATTTATCACTCCGCTGGCAATCAAGCGTTGTCAGTGGGGATCGCCTTTTCTAGTGGGGTAAATGTTGTTGATGTTGGCGCCGCTGTCAATGCGCGAATGATAGCGCTTAATAGTGAATTGCCAATGGGTATGGCGCTTACCACTGTGTACGATCAAAGCAAAATTGTTGATGAAACCGTGCGTGGCTTTTTAATTAATTTAGCCGAATCTATTGGTATAGTGATTGTTGTTTTGCTCATCTTTATGGGACTGCGATCAGGGTTGCTGATGGGAGTAGTATTATTACTCACGATCCTAGGTACCTTTATTGTGATGAATATACTCAATATTGAGTTACAAATAATCTCATTAGGCGCTCTGATCATTGCACTTGGTATGCTGGTTGATAATGCTATTGTTGTTACCGAAGGCATTCTCATTGGGATCAAACGCGGTAAAAGTCGTTTGGAAACAGCGAAGCAAGTGGTTTCGCAAACACAATGGCCGCTATTGGGGGCAACGATTATTGCCATCATGGCGTTTGCACCCATTGGTTTAACCGATACTGCCACGGGTGAATTTTGTCGTTCATTATTTCAAGTGCTATTAATTTCACTGTTTATCAGCTGGATCACCGCGATGACGTTAACACCTTTTTTCTGTCATCTGCTTTTTAAGGACGGCATTGTTAACAAAGGAGACGAAAGCGACCCATACAAGGGGATTTTGTTTACGGTTTTCCGTCAGGTATTAACCCTCGCCATGAGGTTTCGCTGGGTCACACTATCCCTCGTCATGGTGGCATTGGTGTTGGCCGTGATTGGTTTTGGTCAGGTCAAGCAAGTTTTTTTCCCTGCTTCAAATACCCCGATTTTCTTTGTCGATGTGTGGATGCCTGAAGGCACAGATATCAGAGCAACAGAGCAGCATATATCGCGTATTGAAAGCGATATTATGCAGCAACAAACTCGCAATGATATTGGTTTAGTCAATTTATCGTCCGTGATTGGTCAAGGCGCACAACGCTTTAATTTGTCTTACATGCCTGAAAAAGGCTACAGCGCTTATGGCCAAATAATTATTGAGATGGCTGATTTAACAGCACTTAATAAGTTTATGAGGACATTAGAAAATGACTTGAGTTTCACATACCCACAAGCTCAGTATCGTTTTAAATATATGGAAAATGGTCCCGCGCCTGCTGCTAAACTTGAAGCTCGATTTTTTGGCGATGATCCTAAGGTGTTACGCGAACTGGCGGCGCAAGCTAGCGCGATATTTAATGCCGAGCCCACCGCTGTCGGTGTACGTCATAATTGGCGTAATCAATCCACATTGATTCGTCCGCAGATATCTTTAGCGCAAGCCAGAGAAGCAGGGATCAGTAAACAAGATTTAGATGATGCATTACTGGTGAACTTTAGCGGAAAAAGGATTGGTACCTATCGAGATAATAGCCATCTTTTACCTATCATCGCCAGAGCGCCAGCTAGCGAAAGGCTAAACGTAGATAGCATTTCTGAAATACAAGTATGGAGCTCAGACAACAATACTTTTGTACCTATTACTCAAGTTGTTTCTAACTTTGACACTGAATGGGAAAACCCATTGATTATGCGCCGTGACCGAAAACGTGTTATTTCGGTACTGGCTGATCCCGTGAATGGCCAAGGTGAAACATCAGACTCTGTACTTAATAAGATAAAGGCGGATATAGAAGCGATTGAATTACCAGCCGGTTATGGCTTTGAATGGGGCGGCGAGCGTGAAATTTCCAAAGAAGCAGAAGCTGGGGTGTTTGGTTCAATTCCATTAGGGTTTCTCGCGATGTTTATCATCACAGTGATCTTGTTTAACTCGATTAAGCAAACATTCGTGATATGGTTTACAGTGCCGTTGGCAATGATCGGCGTGGCGTCGGGTTTATTGTTATTTGACGCGCCATTTTCTTTTATGGCGATGCTTGGCATATTAAGCCTAAATGGGATGATCATTAAAAATGGTATCGTGCTAGTTGATCAGATTAATTTAGAGTTAAGTGAAGGCAAACAGGCATACCAAGCAGTTATTGACTCAACTATCAGTCGGGTTCGGCCGGTATTAATGGCAGCGATAACGACTATGCTTGGCATGCTGCCTTTGTTAAACGATGCTTTCTTCGGCTCAATGGCTATTACTATTATTTTTGGTTTAGGCTTTGCGTCAGTGTTAACACTTATCGTATTGCCAGTTACCTATACATTAATGTTTCGTGACCAATGTCAACCTAGGTTGCCACAGGGAGAATAGCCCAGCATCAAACGCTAGGCGGATAAGGCTAATGTATCTCTTACCTGATTTTATTTTACCCTTAAATTTATCGCGCATGAGGATGTAAACAATGCATAAACGACTATTAGACTGTAGCGCTTCCGAGCTAAATGCCTTAGACAAAAATGAGCTGCTTTATGCCATTAAAGCAAGCGAAGGGCGAGTGTTGGTGAGTGAAAACATTGTGATTACCTCGCCTTTATTAACGCAAGTTACCAATGCTGAGTTAGCCGCTTCTCAGGGGGCGGATTTATTGCTGCTTAATATGTTTGATGCAGAAAACCCGGTCATTAATGGTATGCCTGAGAATATTGCGCCGACTGATCTCATCACCGAATTAAAGCGGCTAACTGGCAGGGTGATAGGGGTTAATTTAGAGGCCGTCGACCCTGAATTTGCGCAGCAGCATGATGAAATTTGGCAGATGAGCAGTGGCCGTGTGGCAAATGCCGAGAACGCACAAAAGCTTTATGATATGGGCGTGCGGTTTATTGTGATCACCGGAAACCCCAATAATGGCGTCAGTAACCGTGCTATTAGCCATGCTTTACAACAGATCCACTCTGTGGTTGGCGATAAGCTCGTTATCATCACAGGAAAGATGCACGGGGCAGGGGTGGTGAGTGAAAGTGGCGCAAAAATCATTACCGGTGAAGATGTCAGTCGATTTGCAAAAAATGGTGCCGACATTATTCTTGTTCCGGCACCGGGAACCGTGCCGGGCATGAGCCAAGATTATGTGAGCGAGCTCATTAATGTCGCGCATCAACACAAGGTAATGGCAATGACGGCGATTGGCACCTCCCAAGAAGGCGCAGACGTAAGTACAATCAGACAGATAGCGCTAATGAGTAAAATGGCGGGAGCCGATTTACACCATATTGGCGATACCGGGTACATGGGGATGGCGCTTCCTGAAAACATTCAGGCCTACAGCGTTGTCATAAGAGGCATCAGACATACCTATACGCGCATAGCTCGTTCAATTAATCGTTAATAGAGCATTATTGTTATTAACATTCATGGGCCCAAGTTTAATTAGAACAACTTGTTATCGATTTTTTCATGAATATAGTCAAATAATTATAGGTCGGTTGCGTTTATTAGCGGTGCCTAACCACAAAGAAATCAAGGGGAGCAACAGTGTCAACGCAAGCAGGGATTTTGTATGGCTGGGGAGCTAATCATTGTGGTCAACTTGGTTCGGGTCCTGGCGAGGATATCGCTAAACCGATTGTGATCCCTCATTTACCCCCGGTATGTAAAGTTTATACGGCAGCAATGCAAGCCTATGCGATTGATGAGCAAGGTAAGGTTTGGTCTTGGGGCTGGGATGCTTATTCCGGTCTACTGGGGCGAGGTGATGTAAAAGGCCAAGCAAGTTGGCTGCCAGCGTCCCTTAGACAAAAAGGGTCCACTGGCAATGAGTTACCTCAAGGCGATGGTGGTGTGGCAACTCCAGCCATGATTGAAAATCTTAATGACATCGCGATGCTGGCTTGTTGCAGTGAAAGCACTATTGCGCTTAGTAATAATGGCTCAGTCTGGGCTTGGGGAGAACAGCAGTCAGTTGGTTCGCCATCTGTAAATAGACGTTTCCCCACAAAAATTGAAGGGTTAGAAGGCATTGTTGAAGTGTTTGCTTCTAATGGTGGCTCATGTTTTTACGCACTTGATGAGCTCGGCAAGGTTTGGTCTTGGGGTGGAGGCTATGAAGGAGAGCTTGGACACGGTAAGCGGCGCAATCAGCCTAAACCCGAGATCATTCCGGGCATTGAGCACCCTAAACAACTGGCGCCGGGAAACTATTGTTGCTGGTTTTTAGATCAGCAAAACCAGTTATATTTTTGGGGCAATGGACAAAGTGTTGATATCCAACACAAAGGCACCCTAAGAATTAAAGAGCCCTTGAAGATTGACCGTTTTGAACAACCTACGCGCCTTTACGTTAATGAACATTATCATTTTATCCGTTTAGCTAATGGCAATTTAATTACGCCGGTAGGTGATTTAGTCGAGGAGTTGTTTGATTGGCAGCTTGATACAACTAATCCCATGCGTCTAACACCCATAGAGCAGTTTGAAGAGATAAATATGGGGGCCGATCATGGATTAGCCCTTGACCGTGATGGCAAACTCTTCGCTTTCGGCGATGCCTCACAAGGTGCATTGGGTAATGGTATCACCGAAGAGCAACGCTTTTATTTGCCTACTGCGGTGCCACTTAATGGTAGGGTTATTCAAGTTAGAGCGGGGCAAAATTGTTCTTTTGCGATTATCAATCAGTAAAAAAATGTGCTGTGAATATCGGCGTGATTGCTTGGCTTCAGTGATTTAATTTAAAGCTGAAGCCAAACCGTTTACCTTAGGCATTTATTTCAGCCGCAATGACTGAAATTTCAACCAGTAACGCTTCGCGGGCCATGTTCGCAGTGACACAAGCGCGAGCGGGGGCGTGGCCAGGCTCAACCCAGTTGTCCCATACTTCATTCATGGCGGCAAAGTCGTCCATGGTTTTAAGGTAGATAGTGGCCGAAAGCATATGCTGTTTGTCACTGCCAGATTGCAGCAGTAGCGTCTCAACTTTATTTAGCATGGTTTGGGTTTGCTCGGTAATGTCTTTACTAGCGTCAGCACACACTTGACCACAAAGATAAATAGTGCCGTTGTGTTTTACAATTCGGCTCATGCGTTGCTTAGTTTCTTGGCGCTCTATCATTTTTATTTCTTATTCGCTGTTATGATTGCGAGCAGTTTAGCAACATAAAATAAGATGTCTAGCCAAGTACCGGCAAGCTTAAAGTGGATTAAGGCAGGATCAATGAAGCTTATTTACACCCATGAAAACCGTTTATTAGTGAATAATGTGAAAAACTTGCTTGAACAAGCAGGGATAGAAACCCTCTTAAAAAATGAATTTAGCCAAGGTGGCATGGGTGAGTTGGCAATCTTTGACTGTTGGCCAGAGCTTTGGATCACCCAAGAAGGCAAGCTCGAGCGAGCCAAGCAGTTAGTGTATGACATCACCCACGCCAAGGAACAACCGAGTTGGTTTTGCCGTGAATGTGATGAAGAAAACGATGCCAGCTTTGAAACGTGCTGGCAGTGTCAACATAATAAGCCGGAATAAAGCATTACTTAATCAGGCGGGCTATAAATAGGCGAGTGCCAACTCATGTACTCATAAAATTAGTCTGATAAGGTTATTTCGCCATAGTAAGACTCGGCTTGGCTGGCGCTATTGTCGGTGTCGGTCATAATGGCAATAACGTCGATGTAGCGATAGGCTTTGCGATTCGCTTTATCACTGCCTTTGTCACCAAAATGAGTGATTAAGTCTTGATAGATGTTACGCCGCTCTTGGTGCCACTGGCCAAGGGCGTCTTCTTTGCCGCGCAGCGCGATCATTTTTAGGTTCGACCCAGCATAAGCATTGTTCCAAACTTGCCCTTTTGCTTGGTTACTTGACCATACATAGCTAATGGATTTAGTGCGCCAGACGAATAAACCGCCTTCGATCACCAAATAAATACGGGCGATATAATCATCACCACTTTTGCTGCGCTCATCTAATGCTGGCAGGGCTTTTTCTGCTAGCCAGCTCCAATTCAGATAGGGCGTTTCTAACAGATCAATTTGCTGCTTTAACACTAGGCCGGAAGCCGCATTATGACTGACCGCTTTTAGCGCTAAACGGCCTTTATATGGTTGCACGCTGTAACTTGTTTGGCCTGAAAACACCTCGGGAGTCCAACGTTCAACCCCCTTGTTGGCCAAGTCCGTTAAATTAACCGTCGCGTGAGCACTAAAACAAGCACTCAGGCAAAAAAACAGTGATACGTATATGCTGATAAGCGAGCCCATAGGATCACCTTATTCATCTTAATGTTTAAGCTTGAGTCTAGCCGAATGGCTCAGTGATCACACTGAATGGTTTTACTTAATCCGAGTTATTGATAAGCAAAATATACCTTATCCGCTTGTAATAGGCTTAAGCAATAGACTTAAGCAATAGACTTAAGCAAAGCGGAGGTTACTTAAAACAGAAGGTGTTAATTGAGGTTAAAAAAATACCCCGTATTGACGGGGCATTGTATAGCTAATGGCTTAAATTAAGGGCTTTTAGCGCCCTTGGCGAGACGGTTTACTCGGCTTGCGTTTACTTGCTGCGCTGGGTTTATTGCCCGGATTAGCGCGACTGCCTGCTGGCTTGCCATTGTTACTGGGCTTACCTGCCGATTTACCAGCGGCTTTTGGTTTATGCGTAGGGCTAATGGTTGCGCCTTTTGGTTTTTTAGCATTTCGACCATTGGTGGTGCCGTCTTTGCGAATATCTGGCTGGTTAGGGTGCTTAGTGGCAAAACGGTTGCTGCCGTGGCGACCCGATTGACGGCGCGTACCGCGCACGTTGATGTGCTCGGCTTCGGCTGATGGGATCAAACACTCAGGGCGCTCACCGATTAAGTTGGCTTTACCCATGTCTTTTAACGCTTCACGAATAATCGGCCAGTTAAGAGGGTCGTGATAACGCAGCAAGGCTTTATGTAGGCGACGTTGGCGGTCGCCCTTGGCAACATAAAGCTCTTTACGCTTTTTGTATTTCACGCGTGACAGCGGACTGGTTTCTGAGTGATACATGGCGGTGGCGTTACACATAGGTGATGGGTAAAAATTTTGTACCTGATCGCACTCAAACTCATTTTGCTTAAGCCACAGCGCTAAATTCAGCATGTCTTCATCGCTACAACCCGGATGGGCGGCAATAAAGTAGGGGATTAAGTACTGTTTTTTACCGGCTTCACGGCTGTATTTTTCAAACATTTCTTTGAATTTGTCATACGCGCCCATGCCTGGCTTCATCATCTGATCCAGTGTGCCTTTTTCGGTATGCTCCGGAGCAATTTTTAAGTAGCCACCCACGTGATGGGTCACCAGCTCTTTCACATATTCCGGTGATTCAATCGCCAGATCGTATCGTACGCCCGAGGCGATCATCACGTTTTTCACGCCTTTTACTTTGCGCGCTTCGCGGTAAAGTTCAATGGTGTGTTGATGATCGGTATTGAGTTTTTCACAAATTTTTGGAAACACACAAGACGGACGGCGACAGTTGATCTCGGCTTTGGGATCAGAGCAGCCTAGGCGATACATGTTCGCCGTGGGTCCACCTAAGTCGGAAATGGTGCCGGTAAAGCCTGGTACTTTATCGCGAATGTCTTCCATTTCTTTAATGATTGACTCTTGCGAGCGGTTTTGGATCACGCGGCCTTCATGCTCAGTGATGCTGCAAAATGAACAACCGCCAAAGCAGCCGCGCATGATGTTGACCGAGGTTTTAATCATCTCATAAGCAGGGATTTTTGCCTTGCCGTAGCTTGGATGGGGCACGCGCGAATAAGGAAAACCAAATACACCGTCCATTTCTTCGGTAGTCAGTGGAATCGGCGCTTGGTTTACCCAAAGCTCACGCTCGGCATGTTGTTGCACTAAGGCGCGACCCGACCAAGGGTTGGTTTCTAAGTGCATCACGCGGCTAGCGTGGGCATATAAAATACGGTCGTTACGCAGCTTTTCAAAAGACGGTAATCGCACCACGGTATTTTTGGCATCGTGGCGTGAGGTTTGAATACGAATAGGTTTGGCTGGCTCTTCTGCGGGATTTTGCCCCGTGCTGCACTCTGACTCAACTTGATATGGATTGGCCATCACCATGGCTTTGCCCGGTTTGTCGATGCGTGATGAATCGACCACTTTAAAATCTTCTGGGACTTCTTTTAACATCACTGCGGTGCCGCGAATACGGGTAAGGTCATTAACCGATTCACCTTTGCCTAAGCGATGTGCCACTTCAACGAGGGCGCGCTCGGCGTTACCAAATAACAAGATATTGCCTTTGGCATCGGGCAGTACGCTGCGACGGATCTTATCCGACCAATAATCGTAATGGGCAATGCGGCGCAAGCTGGCTTCAATGCCACCCAGTACCAGTGGTATTTCTTTATAGGCTTCGCGGCAACGTTGCGAATAAATCAACACGGCGCGATCAGGGCGTTTACCGCCTTCGTTATTCGGGGTGTAGGCATCATCGCTACGAAGTTTTCGGTCTGCGGTGTAACGGTTGATCATCGAGTCCATGTTCCCAGCGGTGATCCCGAAAAATAAATTTGGCCGACCTAGCGCCATAAAAGCGTCTTTGCTGCTCCAATCAGGCTGGGCAATAATGCCCACGCGAAAGCCTTGTGATTCAAGCATGCGGCCGATAACGGCCATGCCGAAGCTGGGATGGTCAACATATGCATCACCGGTGACGAGAATAACGTCACAGCTGTCCCAGCCAAGCTGTTTCATTTCCCGTTTTGACATAGGTAGGAAAGGCGCTGGTTTGAGATCAGGGCGGAATTTTGGGTAGTCAAAAAGACCAATTTCAGCTTGCATAAGTACATCCACAACTTTGGGGGCGCAAAGTATAACCTATCCCCAAGCCACTTCAAACTGAAGGATCCCGTGTATGTTAAGGATTTTTTCTATTAGGGGTTGTTAGGGTTTAATGATGACACTTTCATCCTTATAACTCGGCTTTTTCTGCGCGTGATTATTAAAGTGATTAAGCGAGCCGATTTGTTTTAGCGCATCTGGCTTACCAGCGATTAAAATTGGAATGCCATTAGTGAGTTGCTGGGTTTTACTGGATAGGTGCTCTGGCTTATTTAAATAACGCAGATGGATCACAGGAGTAGGAGCAAGACGTCGGCGAAAGGCGACTTCTTTGCTTCTGTCACTGGCGATTTGATTGGCTAGCACATTGACGTTAGCTTGTGCTACCTCATCCATGGTTTGATGACGCTCTTGCTCCACCAAGTTAATCGCTTTATCTGTTTTTGAGCGCACATTACTGGTTTTTGTGGCCCAACTAAAACGAATGCTGGTCAGGGGGTCGGTACAATAATGAATTTTGCGCAATATCTGTAACGTGATCGCGCATGGCCGTAAATCATGTACCAGATTAAAACGTACATGACGGTTTTTCTGCTTGGCTAAAAAGGTTTTAATTTCGCCTTTGGTGTGATTGACCTGCTCGCACAACAGCGCAAGTTTAGCAGGCTCACAATCCAGCCAAATAAACCCTGCTGCTTTGCGCGTTATTTTAAGATTGCTATTAGGATCGCCACTGTAATTTTTAATCCGGCGCCAACCAAGTTGCCGAGCTGGCTCGCCGCTGCTGGCTTCTACAGGGATGACATCAGGAATGGTATGTTGTTCTTTGCCATACACAGGTAAAGCGAAGGTGTGGGCTTGCACTATGGCGCTGGTCAATACCAGTTCTTCTAACTCATGCAGTTGATTATCTAACGTGTCTAACAAAGCCGCTAATTCCATATATTCCCTTCGTTTATTGGCTACGAGCCTGTTCAAAGTGTAAAGCGCCTATTTGATGGCTTAACCATAACAGCGCGTCTAAATCCGATAAAGTGGCGGCTCGAATTTCCATTATTGCAGTTCCCTCTGTCTTTCGTGTTAGGCGAAGTTGCCCACGTCACTAGGCGATTACCTTAGCAAATGAGCTTGCTAAGGTAACTTGGCAGGCGAAGAGTTAGCTATTAAATCAGTATGCTTAAGCCATTGAAATGACTTTAGCCACTAATTTGACGATCCCGGCATCGGCTTCTAAAATGTTGCTCGCCAAGATATTGACCGACATGGCCTCGCCTGATGCGTATATGACACCTGCTCAGTCGGCTGAAAAATGGGTTCATTTGGTTAAACAAGACAAGCTGAAACCCAGAGATTACATTTGCTTAGAAACGGGAAAGCTGCCTTGGTGATAGCCTAAACGGCTAAGTAGGATTGGATATATGGGTTTTGCTTAAAGCGGTTAGAACCACTTTAGGTAAACTATTAACGGACACTTAATTTGAAACGAAAAGATCGAGGCTGCTATTGCTCACTCTGGCAGCAGTCTCCAGAAACCTTGATTGAACAAGGTGTTAAAAAGGGCTACTGTGGTGTTTGTAATATCTGCGATCAGCAAGGCCACTTGCGCCACGCTCCTGGGGCATTCCCATATACCGACGCGTGGTGTGATCAATGCTTTAAGGTTCAGTCGGTGATTAATCTATTACAGGCTTTAGCCATCCCTATGTTGGTTGGCTCCTTGTTTTTTCAGGCTTGGTTGTTCACAGGGCTTGCGGCGCTGTTATTTGGCCAAGGGTACTGGCTGAATAACGATGGCAAAGCCATCATTAGGAAGTTGTCCCGTAAACTAGTGTGATCTTGATGTAAGGGCATAGCTATGAAAATTGATAGAAAGATGCGCTGGGTTGCTCGAATTTTCTTTGTTGCTTTCTCCTTTGTGGTGATCCGTATGCTGTTTGAAGGTGGTTATGGATACACCAGTGCTGGAGAGTCAATATGGCTCGTCCAGCCTAGCCGCTAGACATTCGATTTTCACAACATTCATCGCCCATGCTTATTTCGCCGTTTGAGAGATGCCGCACACGACTTGTTATTAAATAGTAAGTTTTATGTTACAGCTAACAGACCAGTTAGAAAATAATGCATAGAATCCTTTCCCTTACGATTAAGCTGGGTAAGCGGAGCTGCTAATGATTCAAGGTAAGGCGATGATTTTACTCGCCAGTATGTTAATGCTAGGCGCCTGTGGTGGTGGTTCAAGCAATGCTGGCAATGCTCAGGGGAGTGGAGGAGATCAATCGCCATCGCAGCCACCCACTTCAATACCAGATGGTCAAACCCCGCCGGGAAATGAACAAGAAAAGCCGCTCACCTATCCGCAGATGAGCGTTGCACAGGCAAGTCGTTTGTTGCATCAAGGCACCATGGGGCCAACAGGTGCTGAAATTAGCGCAGCGAGTAAGCTATCTGCTCACGCTTGGATTCATGACCAGTTTAGCCAACCAATCACCTATCATTTGCCATTACTCAAGTTAAGCCCAGGTAAAGATCAAGCAAGTTACAGCAACCGAATTGACACATGGTGGCGAGCCAGTCTAAGTTCGCCGGATCAACTTAGACAACGGGTGGCGTTTGCTCTAAGCCAAATTTTTGTGGTGTCAGATACCGGTAATAATTTACGCAGTCGCCCTGAAGGCATGCTCAATTATTATGATTTATTACTTAAACATAGTTTTGGTAATTATCGCGACCTTTTGCAAGCGGTGACGTTATCACCGGTTATGGGCACGTATTTAAGTCATTTAGGTAATGAAAAAGCCAATGTTGAACTTAATATTCGCCCCGATGAAAACTATGCCCGAGAAGTAATGCAGTTATTTACTATTGGGTTAGAAGAGTTGAACCTTGATGGCACGCCAAAACGAGACAGCAATGGCAATACCATTGCGACTTATGATCAAACTCAAATAGAAGGGTTTGCCCGTATTTTCACTGGCTGGACTTTTGCTGAAAGTACGAAATGGAAATATCCAAACAAAGATTACCTAAACCCAATGCAAGTTTGGCCTGAATATCATTCAGAGCTTGAAAAAACCTTACTCAATGGCACCGTCGTCGCGGCCAATGAAGGCCCAGAAAACGCCCTTAAACTTGCACTAGATAATTTATTTCAGAACGATAATGTCGGTCCATTTATTGGCAAACAGTTGATCCAACGGTTAACGACTTCTAACCCAAGTGCTGATTATATCGCCCGCGTTAGTCAAGTATTTAACGATAATGGCTCCGGTGTACGCGGTGATTTAAAAGCCGTTGTTTACGCTATTTTAATGGATCAGGAAGCGCGTGATTTAAGCCAAGCCCCTGAACACTTTGGAAAATTGAAAGAGCCACTGCTGCAAACTGCGCAGTTATGGCGAGAGCTTAACGCATATAGTCAATCTGGCTATTTCTATACTTGGGATTTAGCATCTACTCATGGTCAAGTGCCACTGGGCTCACCATCGGTATTCAATTTTTACCGACCAGACTACCAACCGTTATCCTTAGCAGGAACTGAGCTGGTGGCGCCAGAAGCGCAAATTGCCAACAGTGCTACCAGTATCGGCTTACTTAATTATCATTACTCAAGTTTAGTGTGGCGTATTGCCAGTACCAAAGATCAGACGGCAGGCAATCAAATATTAGTGGACTTGTCACCTCATGCGCAAATCGTTGAACAAGAAGGAAAAGCGGCGTTAGTTGAATACTACAATCAAGTGTTTTTAAGTAAGCAAATGAGTGATGAATTAAGGCAAGAGCTGCTCAGTGTTTTTGATTGGGCTGCTAAGTATGATTTAGAGTATCAAATTGCTTATTGCTTGTTTTTATTAGTCGTTTCTCCTGAATACGTACATCAAAGGTAATGGATATGGATCGCAGAACATTTTTGTCTTTATGTATTAAGGGTGGCGTATCAGCTGCTATGCTGACATCAACGCAACTTAGTGCGATGCAGAGCTTATTAAATCAACAACATTACAATGATTATAAGGCCTTAGTTTGCATATTTTTATTGGGCGGTAATGACTCAATGAATATGTTGCTGCCAATGTCGGGGCAAGACAAAGCGGATTATTTAGCCAGTCGTCAGAATCTGGCGATTGTTGATCCTGTTAGGTTATCACCTATTTCTACTCTGCCTGAGACAGGGTTAAACCCTGCTTTAGCACCACTTCATGAATTATTTAATGCAGGTGACTTGGCGTTTGTTGGCGGCGTAGGAACCTTGTCTGCTCCAACCTCGTTGGACGATTACATTAATAAGCGCAGTCATATCCCTAGCCATTTATTCTCTCATAATGATCAACAAGCGCGGTGGATGCACGGTAAAGAAAAACAGAGTATTAACACCGGTTGGGGCGCGCGGATGTTGGAGTTACTTGAAGACCAGCCTCATTTCGCCAGTAATATCTCTCTAGCAGGCACCAATCCATGGCAAATTGGTAGTAAGACGTCGGCATTTGCCATGTCTCGAACAGGCCAAGCCAATATAAGTGCATTCTCTGGCACGAATACACGAGCCGTGCAATTAGAGCAAAGTGTGATGCGCCAACTTGCCGCTAGTCAAAAAAGAATGGCGAAGGTATACGGTGACGGGTTAACTCAAGGTATCGCCAACAGCCAAGCAATGAATGCCAGTTTAGAGAATGTTGCGCCATTGCCAGATTTTGGCGAGGGCCGCTTGTCTCAGCAGTTACAAACAGTGGCTAGAGTTATTGCCAGTCAAAGTCAGCAAGGCGCGGGCCGGCAAATTTTCTATGTCACTATGGGCGGTTTTGATACCCATGATGAACAGGTGACTAAGCATCCAGAGCTATTAGCTGAGCTAGCGACCAGCTTTAGTGAGTTTAATCAAGCCATGGTGAGTTTAGGTGTCAGTGATCAGGTAACGAGTTTTACCATGTCTGATTTTGGTCGCACCTTGAGCTCGAACGGTGATGGTACTGACCATGGCTGGGCCGGTAATCAAATCGTGATGGGCGGTGCGGTCAAAGGCCAAGATATATATGGGGCACTCTTACCGCAACGTTTGGACAGTGAGTTTGATGTTAAAGGTGGACGCTTGATCCCACAAGTCAGTACCGATCAATACAGCGCCACTTTAGCTAAATGGTTTGGCTTGAGCGCTGGTGAACTAAATGAACTATTTCCCAGTTTAAGTCGTTTTGATCAGCAAACATTGAATTTTATGACTTAAGTGTGCATAACAAAAAGCCCAACTAATGGTTGGGCTTATACTCAAGTAACTAGTTTAGTTTTTTATAGAGGTAATTAGTCGTTACCTAAACCTTTGCCCGCATCTTTAGCGTTGATTAGCTCGATAGCGTAGCCGTCAGGGTCTTTAACAAAGGCGATGACGGTGGTACCGCCTTTTACCGGACCTGGTTCACGAGTGATGTTACCGCCGGCGGCGCGAATGGCATCGCAAGTGGCGTAAATATCTTGAGTTTCAATGGCGATATGGCCGTAAGCGTTGCCTAAGTCGTAGCTCTCTGTGCCCCAGTTATAAGTCAGCTCAATCACCGTTTGTTCGGTTTCTGCGCCGTAACCTAAAAAGGCTAAGGTGTATTTGTATTCCGCATTTTCAGACTGACGCAATAGCTTCATGCCCAGCACTTGAGTGTAAAACTCAATGGATTTTTCTAAGTTACCGACACGAAGCATGGTGTGTAATAAACGCATTGCTGACTCCTAAAATAAAAGTGATATATTTTTTATATTGCTCAATTCTACTGACTAAAGATGATGAAATACAAGACTTAGCCGGTAATGGATCAAGTTTCGCTGGTTTTATCTTTAAACTCACACAAGTCTTCAATTAAGCACGCATTGCACTTGGGCTTGCGGGCAACACAGGTGTAGCGACCGTGTAAAATGAGCCAGTGATGTACGTCTACTTTGAATTCAGCGGGCACCACTTTAAGTAGTTTTTCTTCTACTTGGTCAACATTTTTACCCATGGCAAACTTAGTGCGGTTTGATACGCGAAAAATATGTGTGTCTACGGCAATTGTCGGCCAGCCAAATGCGGTGTTAAGCACGACGTTTGCCGTTTTTCGGCCCACGCCGGGCAGGGCAACAAGGGCATCAAGATCTTCTGGCACTTCACCGCCATGTAAATCGAGCAACATGCGACAGGCTTTTATCACGTTCTCGGCTTTGCTGTTATATAAGCCAATGGTTTTAATGTAGCTTTTAAGGCCGTCAACACCAAGATCAAAAATTGCTTGCGGCGTGTTCGCGACAGGAAATAACTTGTCGGTGGCTTTATTAACGCTGACATCGGTCGCTTGAGCGGACAAGGTGACCGCTACTAATAATTCAAATGGACTGGAAAAATTCAGCTCGGTTTCGGGCTGCGGGTTGTTATCACGCAGTCGCGTTAATATTTCCAGTCGTTTGTCTTTATTCATTGTTTGCTCACCAGCATAGAAAAAACCGAATTAGGCTTTTTTATCCATTATATTTTTTACGGCAATTAAAAAGCCCATTACCACAAATGCGCCAGGGGGTAATACGGCAAACAAAAAGGTGGATTCAGTGGTAAACACGTGCACTGTTATATCGCCAAACAAGTTGCCGAATAAAGCCTGCGCCCCATAAAATAACGTGCCGCTACCAAGTACTTCGCGCACTGCGCCTAAGGTGAGCAGCACAAAGCTAAAGCCTAAGCCCATCATTAAGCCGTCAAGGGCGGCGAGAGTTGGCGTGTTTTTTGAAGCGTAGGCTTCAGCTCGGCCAATAATGGCACAGTTAGTCACGATCAACGGGATGAAAATACCTAGCGATAAATAAAGGTCGTAGGTATAGGCGTGCATAAGCAACTCAATACAAGTCACTAAAGACGCAATGATCATAACGAAAATAGGAATGCGGATCTCTTTAGGCACATGATTGCGCACCAACGAAACAATCCAGTTAGACAACACCAATACTGCCGTGGTCGCAATCGCTAAGCCTAAGGCATTGATTACTGTTGAAGAAACCGCGAGCAGGGGGCATAAACCTAATAATTGCACCAAGCCCGGGTTGTTTTTCCACAGACCTTGTAAAATAATTTCTTTGCTCTCACTTGAAATGAGTCCGGTCTGGGCTAGCTTAGTATTATCGCTCGGCTGCGCATCATTGCTTACATCATCTAATTGGCTC
Source organism: Motilimonas cestriensis (assembly GCF_021295315.1). GTDB lineage: Bacteria > Pseudomonadota > Gammaproteobacteria > Enterobacterales > CBDFNC01 > Motilimonas > Motilimonas cestriensis. The sequence goes on from NZ_JAIMJA010000025.1 coordinate 19,929, forward strand.
ATGACTTCACTCCACAGTTAGCTGATTGTTGATACAGGTTGTCTTTATTGAGTTGATAAAAAAGCACGGCATTTCTAACTGCTTGCACTACCGCTCTGGGCGTAATCGTGGCGCCGGTGAAGGCATCAAATTGGCCTCCGTCTTTTTTTACGGCCCAGCGTTTATCCGCTTCAGATTCAACGGTTAAGCCACTGAAATGGGTGATCCAATTTGATTTACTTAGATCAATTTTATCGCCTAGCCCCGGTGTTTCTTTATGCTCCAGAGCGCGGACACCTGCCACCGTGCCGTCGTACCAAATGCCCACTAATAAGCGGATATTACCGTTGTAGCCATTCGGCGCGATGGCTTCGATTGCGAGGCCAACGGGTTGTTGATCTTTAAGGGCAAGCCAAGTTTGCTGTGGCTCTGTGGTGCCTAAATGTGGGTCTTGGCTATAAAAACAACTGGCGAATAAATCGTTATTATATTGGTCCGCAGGGATCAGCTCACTGATGTTACTGATTAATTGACGCTCTATTTGTTGGTCAATCATCGGCTTAGTTAGTGCTGAAGTAACGGCAACTAAGGCTGTTGAGACCACAGCGAAAACCCCTAAGGTTAAGCCATTTTTAGAAATAGACTTCATCATGCTTTTTTACTCCCATATACAACGGGTTGGGTGTAATAATCAATTAAGGGGACGCACATATTGGCCAAGATAACCGCGAAGGCAACGGCGTCAGGGTAGCCGCCCCAAGTGCGTATCACATAAGTTAATAACGCGATGAGTAGGCCAAAAATAATACGGCCTCGCACCGTTGTCGATGCGGTGACAGGATCGGTCAAAATAAAGAAGGCGGCGAACATGGTTGCCCCGGAAAACAGATGTAACAAGGGTGAAGCGCTGGCATCGGGATCGCCTAAGTAGCCAATTAATGCAAATAAGAATAAGCCACCGATAAAGCTCACAGGGATCTGCCAGCCAATGGCTTTTTGCTTGAGTAGCACTAACCCACCAACCAGAAAAGCAAAGCTTACCCACTCGGTACCGTATCCTGCAAACGTACCGAAAATCGGTTTTGTCATGCTTTCTGATGCGGTTAAGCCATGGCCTAAATCTGTTTTTAAGGTATCTAACGGCGTGGCCATGGTGGTGCCATCTACGGCAATTTTTATTTGATGCAAACTGTAGCCATCAATAGAAAAACCAGTGGTGATCATTGACCAAGCATCAGCCAAGGTAACACTATGCTGCATTAACGCCTCTGGTGGTGCCCAGCTGGTCATGTGTACTGGAAATGAGATGAGCAGTAAAACATAGGCGACCATCGCGGGGTTAAATAAGTTTTGCCCTAGGCCTCCGTACAAATGTTTCGCTACTAAAATGGCAAATACGATACCAATGGCGGTGATCCACCATGGAGTATAAGGCGGTAAACTGATGCCAAGTAATACCCCTGTTAGTAAGGCACTGTTGTCGCGAATGGTTGGCAGTACTGGACGTTTGCGTATGGCAACTATCACCGCTTCAGTTATCACGGCGAATAAGCCCGCAATGATAATTTGGATCAGGTTACCCCAACCAAATACATACCATTGTACAAAAATGCCCGGCAGCAAACATAAGATCACTAAACGCATTAGATCTGGCGTTTTAAACATTTTGCGGCCAAAGGGCGATGAAGCTAATGCAAATTTCATGATTCAGTACTGTCCTTTTGTTGTGCCTTTTTCGCCTTGGCGCGCGCGATGGCGGCGGCAACGGCCGGATTTTTACTTGGTGCAGGCTTTTCTTGTGGCGCAGGCGCTTCAGTATCCTTTTGCTCGGTAGCCGCGGACTGGGGCTGCGGCTCTTCTTTTTCAGCTTGCTGTGCGGCCTTTTTCGCTTTAGCGCGCGCGATGGCAGCGGCAACAGCTGGATTTTTACTTGGCGCAGGCTTTTCTTGCGGCGCTGGCGCTTCAGTATCGTCTTGCTCGGAAGCAGCGGACTGAGGCTGCGACTCTTCTTTTTCAGCTTGCTGCGCCTCTTTTTTCGCTTTAGCGCGAGCGATGGCAGCGGCAACAGCTGGATTTTTACTTGGCGCAGGCTTTTCTTGCGGCGCTGGCGCTTCAGTATCGTCTTGCTCGGTAGCAGCAGACTGAGGTTGCGGCTCTTCTTTTTTAGCTTGCTGCGCTTCCTTTTTCGCCTTAGCGCGAGCAATGGCTGCAGCAACAGCTGGATTTTTACTTGGCGCAGGCATCTCTTCTGATGTTTGTGCCTCATTTTCATCTTGCTGCGCTTCTTTTTTCGCCTTAGCGCGAGCGATGGCGGCGGCTACAGCTGGATTCGTGGCTTTTGGTTTTGCCTCCGTTTGCTGCTCTTGAGCTGTTGTTGCGCTATTGTCAGTTTGCTCTTGTGCGGCTTTTGCCGCTTTGGCTAAACGCGCTTGCTCTTTACGGGCGGCGCGCGCTGCTGCGACATCAATATTGGCGTTAGTGTTGGGCGCTTGACGTTTGGCTTTGGCGCGGGCAAGGGCCTGCGCTACTGCATCTTGTGCTTTGTCTTTAGTTGGCTCAGCAGTAGTTGACTCAGGTTGGTCAGGCTTAGCCGCATTCAATTGCGCTTTACGTTTCGCAGCTGCTTCTTTGTGCTTCGCTTCGCGCGCTGCTTTTTCACGCTCAAGGCGCTCTTGGCGTGCTTCATGACGGATCCGCGCGATTTCTGCTTTTTTCTTTTCTGTTTCTTGCTTGCGAATATCGGCTTTGGCAATACGATAGTATTGCACCAATGGAATTTCACTTGGGCACACATAGGCACAACTGCCACATTCAATACAATCAAATAGACTGTAGTCATTAAGTTTATCGTGATCGTTATCCTTGGCGTACCAATATAGCTGTTGCGGTAACAGTGAAGCAGGGCAAGCATCGGCGCATTCACCACAACGAATACAGGCCATTTCTTGGCCCGGAGGCGGTAATTCTTTTACCGTTGGTGCCAATAAACAGTTGGTGGTTTTTATCACCGGGGCCATGGCATCTGGCAGCGTAAAGCCCATCATTGGACCGCCAATGATCAAACGTGTTTGGTCATTAGGTTGTGGCTCAAGCTCAAATTGCGCGAGTAAAGACTGGATCGGTGTGCCCAGTAGCACATGAGCATTACCTTTTTCTTTAAAGGCCTCGCCAGTAATAGTAACAATGCGTGAAATTAATGGCTCATCGTCAATCACGGCACGCTTGATCGCAAAGGCGGTGCCGACGTTGTGCATTAAAATGCCCATGTCGATCGGGTAGCCCTTGTTGGGTACTTGTTTACCGGTGAGCAGTTCGATCAGCTGTTTTTCACCGCCGCTGGGGTATTTAGTCGGTACACTGGTGACGCGACGAGTGTCGGTTTCAAACGCTGATAATGCGGCAATCGCTTCTGGTTTGTTGCTCTCAATCGCAATCACGGTTTGCTTGCACTGAGTGACAAACTCTAAAATTTCGATGCCTTTGATCAGCTCATCGGCATATTCGCGCATCAGCATATCATCAGAGGTAATGTAGGGTTCACACTCGATACCGTTGATGATCAGTAACTCAATGTCGGCTTTAACAGAAAGCTTAATGTGCGCCGGGAAACCGGCACCGCCTTTACCTGCAATGCCCGCAAGGTGAATTTTGTCGATGATGGTATGGCGGTCTAATGCAGTAAAGTCAGTAGTAGGGTTGCGCTCACGCCAAGCGTCTTTGCCATCAGTTTCAATAACGATACTCAATTCAGGTAGACCAGAGGCATGACAACTGGGGCGCGCTTCAATGGCTTTTATTGTACCTGAGCTGCTTGCGTGCACTGGCAATGCTCTAAAATTGTTATGGCTCGTTAAGGCTTGGCCTTTAAGTACTTCATCGCCAACATTAACCAATACGTCAGCGACCTCACCAATATGCTGATTAAGAGGGATCACTAACTCCTTTGGTATTGGGGCGAAGGTGATGGCCTGCTGATTGGAGAGAGATTTGCGCTCTGCAGGGAAAATACCGCCAGCATATTGCCAGAGTTTGCCTCTTTTAATTTGGGCCAATATAGACTGAATCAAACTACTGAACCTCTTTGATTGAAATAGAGTTAAGATCCCATTGCCACGTTTTAGTTGTTTCGTCCACAGGGATCATTTCAATACAATCGGTTGGACAAGGCGCAACGCAAAGCTCACAACCTGTACATTCATCGGTGATCACCGTGTGCATTTGCCGAGTCGCACCCAAGATGGCATCAACCGGACAAGCCTGAATACACTTAGTGCAACCAATACATTCATCTTCATGAACAAATGCGACGGCTTTTGGCTTTTCTTCACCTTCTAATTTGGTAGGCTCAACGCCCATTAAATCAGCCAACTTTAAAATAACAGCCTCGCCACCCGGCGGACACTTATTGATTTCGTCGCCGTTCGCTATCGCATTGGCATAAGGCTTACAACCGGGATAACCACATTGCCCACATTGGGTTTGCGGTAAAATGGCATCAATCTGCTCCACAATGGGATCTGACTTAACTTTAAAACGTATGGCGGCGTAGCCTAAGATCAAACCAGCCACTAACGCTAATAGCCCTAGGCTGATGATTGCAACTCCAATACCCATCTGTTCGTACTGCTCCGTTAAAACTTAACTAGGCCGGTAAAGCCCATAAAGCCCAATGACATTAGGCCTGCGGTGATCATTGCAATGGATGCGCCTTTGAATGGCAGTGGCACATCAGCGGCGGCCAAGCGCTCACGCATGGCAGAAAATAAAATCAGTACCAGTGAAAAACCCAACGCAGCGCCAAAACCATAAATAAGTGATTCAATAAAGTTATGGCCTTCGTTAACGTTTAATAATGCCAAACCTAATACTGCGCAGTTTGTGGTGATCAATGGTAAGAAGATACCCAATAGTCGGTACAGACTCGGACTGGTTTTATGTACCACCATTTCGGTAAATTGTACGACTACCGCAATCACTAGAATAAAGCTCAGCGTGCGCAGGTAAATCATGTCTAAAGGCAGCAACAGGTATTGATTAACTAAGTAAGAGACGGCCGCAGTTAAGGTCAGTACAAAAGTGGTGGCGAAGGACATGCCAACGGCTGTGCTGATCTTACTTGATACACCCATGAATGGGCATAAGCCGAGAAATTTTACCAGTACAAAGTTATTAACTAATACCGTACCGATTAATAGCAGAAGATATTCGCTCATTTTGGTCATTCACTTGATTGCCGAGGGGCTATATTAACAAGTTTTACGTGATGAAATAAGCTTAATCATGGCTATTTTAGTGTAACTGGTGAAGGGTTAATCGCTTTTGGCAAAAGGCCTTACAGAGAGTAAGGCCTAAAATAGCGAGGTTTTTTAACCTTAAATGAAGTTATTTAACTTTCGACAAAGGAGTGGGGCGAGAAATTAAAAAGCCTTGTAATCCGTCGACGTACATATTCTCAAGTAATTGTTTCTGCTCCAGGTGTTCAACCCCTTCGGCAATCACTTGACAACCCATACGGTGAGCAACATCAACAATCATGCGTAAAAACTGTTGGTTAGCACTGTCGCGCTCAATATTACTGATTAGTCCAGCATCCACTTTTACAAAATCCGGTTTTAGTTCCTTAAACAAGCGAAATGAACCAATACCCTTACCAAATTTACTGATGGCGCTGCGACTGCCCGTACGCTTTAACATATCAAACACACGTTTACTGGCAACTAAGTTGCGATCTAACACTTCTTCATCAAATTCAAAAATCATTGATGCTGCTATGTTAGGTTCGCGGAGTAATAAGCGCTCAAGCCATACAATAAAAGCACTGTTTTGTAATGAAGTGGCGGAAATGTTTACGCCCCAACGCGCTGAGCCATCGGTTTTGTGACGGCATTGGCTAACCATGGTTTCAAGAATGACTTGTTCTAGTTTAACAATCAGATCCATACGCTGCGCCATGGCAAACACGGTTTCGGTAGGGATCATCGCGTTATTTTGACCAACAAAGCGGGTGAATATTTCCTGGTAACCTTTCATATTACGGTGAATGGCTTGAATAGGTTGATGCAATAACATCACCGCTCGGGTTTCGATGATCTCTTCAATCACCTTCTTCCAGTGCAGTTGACCTAAATTGGTTTCATTGGAATCACTTTGCTCAAATGCCCAAGCATTGACGCCTTCGGTTTGTGATTTTGCTAAGGCAATATCGGCACGAGCCAATACTTGCTCTGGCAATTGGCCTGAAGAAATAGCGGATAAACCAGTATAGGCAACACTTTCAAGGTTATGTAGAGCTTGGTATTCATCAAACTGATGCTTTAGGGTTTTAGCCAGTTTTTGCGCCGCGCTAATGGTCATGTTCGGTGCGAGCAGGGCAAAGTCTGAGCCTGAAATACGGTAACATTGGCATTCAGGAAAGCGTTTAATTAGTTGCACTAACATCCTTCCGATATCAGACAAGTAAATATCGCCTTGTTGGTAGCCACGCTGCTGGTTAATGTTGTGTAACTCCGATGCGCGAACAAGGGCAAGAATAGCGGCGTTGCTATCACCTTCAGAGCTTAATATTTGCGTTAACTCTTTACGAAAGGCGTGGCGGTTGTTTAAGCCCGTTAAATTGTCCATGTTGACTTGCTTAGCAAGTAACTGAATTTTTTGTTGCTGCTCTTGCATGACTTGATGAAAGCGTTGTCTTTGCTCAAGTAGCTGCTCGGTTACCTGCGAGAAGGTGCTAAGTTGCGCATCTTCTGAGCTAACCTCTTGCACTAAGCTTTTCTCTAAGTTTTTGATTAGACGGAAATAAGCCCAGTTTACTAATACTGCGGTTACTATAAATAAAATTAACAATTGGTAGAAAAGCGTTGCGGCAATACTAGAGATAGTTTGAAAGCTGTTAATGTAATTAATACTTAATGTCGCGGTTTGGATATCGACTTTGTCGGTAGCACTTGGAAATAGCAATTTGAAAAGCAGCGAAACGCCTTCCGATGTATTGGCCATATAAGTGAAATCACCTGATTTGTCGGTGATTTGCAAGTGACTGAGATGATGCTTAGCGGCAAGTTGGTCGGCAGTATTCTGAGAAGCCCCTTTTATCTCAATGGCTTGAGTTATTTCATTGGTGACATCTTCATTAACAACTGCAATTAGCGGTGTGAAATGAAGCTTAATTGCCAATAATACTGCAATTGCAGCAACCAAAATAATGGCATTGGTAATAATAAGACTATGTTTGTACTCTTTCATATCGCATCCAAGCTAAGTTAGGCTGATTCAATTATAGGCCTTGTTATGGTGGTGGAGTCTAACATGGTATGTTCAACTACAAAAATAGCATATCTTAATATTGAGACATAAATATAATTGTGTCAGACGTTTATTAAATACTTGAGAGAGGGTGTGCGAAGAAAAAGAATGTGGCTCCTCCTGCTGGGATTGAACCAGCGACCTGCGGATTAACAGTCCGTCGCTCTACCAGCTGAGCTAAGGAGGAACAATTTTTACTTTGTAATATTTTTCAATATTAAGTGCCATGCACTTTCGATTTAAGCTCAATGCTTAAAACTAGAATTTGGCTCCTCCTGCTGGGATTGAACCAGCGACCTGCGGATTAACAGTCCGTCGCTCTACCAGCTGAGCTAAGGAGGAATTATTCTTTTCATTTTAAGTGTTGTGTGGCTCCTCCTGCTGGGATTGAACCAGCGACCTGCGGATTAACAGTCCGTTGCTCTACCAGCTGAGCTAAGGAGGAATCATTTACACAATGTGTCTCACAACAACGGGGCGCATATTAAAACTCGGGCGTAGGGCTGTCAACACTTGAACAAATAAAAAGTGTCATTTAGCGATTGGCTGCTGAAATACTAGCCGCTGGTGTATAAAACATGCTCGATAACATCCTAAAAGTATAAATTAAATTGTTAAAGGTTCAAAAGGCATAGCCGATATGATATTTAATTCACATTTTATAGTGTCAACATGACTAATGCGAGGATGAGATGAAACTTGGCCTATTCCCAAATAATTTAATGGCAACAATACTAAGTCAAGCTAATCCTAATAAAGTACAAGAAAACTCGACGTCTCTTAGCCAAGATACGCTGCACACTTTAACGACTGATACCTATTACAAGGGGAAGGAGCAAGAGCCTGATCCCGTATACAGTCGCCCGATGGTGATCACTGAATCTAAATATACTGTCGCTGAAATGGAAGAGCGCCAACGCATGCGAGACATCGCACTTGGTCAGCTCTATCTCGGTGGTGATATGTTTCATGCCGCAGACCAAATGACTAACCATTATGATGAGTTTATGTCAAAAATCGAAGCGGAAAACCCAAAACTAGCTGATAAAAATTGGGGATTTTCGGTTAATGCCGAAGGGGCAATAGAGGTGACAGGGAAACTCGCCGATACCGAAAAGCGCTATTTAGAAAACATTCTTAATGAGGACACCAGTTTTGTTTGGTTAGCGCAAGGTATTAAAGAGGATTTTTTGAAATACACTGAGATGGAGCGGGGAGGGCCGGATGGAACCAGTCAATACTGGGGTAAATATGATGTTAATGAGGACAACTTTGGTGACATTATTGATATGCGTGAATTGATTGAGGTTTCAAGAGAAACCAACGAGGCAACAACGCTATTTGGCCGAAACCTAAATGTATTTCGCTTTGTCGGTAACTTTGGTAGCCAACTTGGAATAAACGCTGACGTTAAACATGCTTCGGCCTAATGGTTATGCTTATAATCAATTAGCATGTTATACACATACTTAGCGTTATGGGACTACTTTTATCGCAATCGCATTGTCATCCTTATTGAAGCCGTCAATACTGTTTAGCTGGCTAAGTATCTTATTCATCTCTGAAATTTGTTTAATTATACGGTGTGAAACCTCCGCTGTACCCTCTGCAATCGTAGAGTTGTTTCTCAATACCGGCTCTACTTGGGTTAGACCGTCATCTGCATGAGTGATGCTTTCTGTTTGTAACTTGGTCGCAGAATCAATGTCTTGCGTTAAGCTAAGCAATTTAGATACATCCTGAACAATATATTCTAGTCGCGAAGCAACATCGTCTACGGCGGTTTTTCCCGATTCAACGCTCTCAATAGATGCGAGAATAAGCTCGCCTGTTTTTCTCGCAGCATTAGATGACCGCTGGGCCAGTGTTCGCACCTCATCAGCAACGACCGCAAAGCCACGGCCTTGTTCTCCGGCCCTAGCGGCTTCAATGGCGGCATTAAGAGCAAGTAAGTTGGTTTGCTCGGCAATGCCGTCGATAACCTGAATGACTTCTCCGATGGCTTTACTTGAAGTGCTGAGTTTTTCGATCGTTGTTACCATTGCACTCATGGCACTGCTGGCATGCTCGACACGTTCAACTATTTCACTTGCAAATGAACGGACATCGGCAACGCTTGAAGCATTGGCTTCAGACTGAATTCTCACTTCAGATAAGGATTGACTCATTTCTTCTATGGTACTTAACAGCTCCGTGGTACTAGAAGCAAGGCTAATGCCCACTTCGCTAACGTTATTCGCATCGTTACTTAAGCTATCTGTCATGCCCATAATATGTTTATAAACTCGCGCAAGTGCGACTTTTTCCGTCACATCTGAGACAACTTCAACATGGCCAATACGTTTACCTTGGGTATTCTTCAAATAGCATGTGTCGACGTCAAAGTCTTTGTCCCATTGATTAAAGTGCGTTTTAGTTTTGTTATTACGCAGACATTCGACACCACAGTTTGGAGTTTTACAAATATTCGCCCCCCAGTTATTACAAGCTTGTCCTAATACATCTGCACGAGTTACCCCTAGAGGCGAGGTTGCGGCTTTGTTTACAAACGTCCATTTCATATCAATATCAGTAACAGATAAAGGCAAAGGTACAGCGTCGAGAATCTGCTCATACCAATGATTTTGCTCCACCATTTGGCGATTTTGGTAAATGAATAGCACGAGTGTCGCGATAGCGAGCACTACAGGTAAAACGATGAGAAAGGTATTGTTCGGTTGATCTATAAAAAGGTTAGCCGACAATAAAATTATCTGTGCGCCAATGAGTACTATTGCTAATAAAAGGTTTCTATTATCCATCAAGTACTTCTCCCAAAATTAACATGACTGCACTTTGTTTTATTATAGTGTGGAGGTCTGCAAATGCGTTGTTTATTGCTAAGTTCACAAGATTTAGCGAGTCAATCGTAAATTATAAAGTTAATAAAAAGTATACTTAAGAGGATTTATCCTATTGGGTGTATCTGACGCTTTGCGCTTTGCCGACTTGAGCCCGTGATCATCTATTGATAGCGGTACCAGGGGAGTTTAACCAGCTATTTATCAAGCTATCTGCTTTCCTAGCAACAGATAGCCTAAACCCTAAAACAGCTTTACCAGCGCAGCAAGACTTAAGCCCAGTCTAAGGTGTTGTTGGGGCGATAGCATCGCCTCAGGAAAGGTTTACATTAAAGACGGTGAACGAGTGGCCCAAGCGGCCAACTTACCTTACAGTGAAGTTGAGGTGTGATTTAACAGTCGTTTAAGCACGTTTAATAATATTTAATTTTAAATAAGTAAACTTAGTAAAATGGGCTGTTGGTTATGATTTTTCAATCTAACCGAATTTTCTTTCCAAACTATGTGGCGCGCTACATCAAAATAAAGTGAAAAATGAACCTTGGTTCACATTTTTTTTCGATGTTTTTTTTGCTGTGACTAAATAGGAGTTATGCACACAAGGCTGGCAACCTTGCTGTGCAAGGCCTGTGTAGACTTATCCACTATTTTTGTGGATAAGTGTGTGGGTTAAGGTCTGTTAAGTGCTTCTGAGCCTTGTGCCATCAGGGGTTGAGCTTATCACTATATTTTATGTTATATATTGTCATATCCTTTAATAACAATAACTTAATTATGTCAATAGTGTCATGTTTATGGAGGTGGTGAATAAATTAATTTCTTAGCTGTACAATTGTTCAGCTGTGGGTTATTTCTTTTTTCGCTAAGAAAATTTAGGGATAGTCAACCATAAAATGAAAAAAATTAACGTTATCTTTTATTGCTTATTCGCCCATCATGAGTTTCAAAAAATGTTTCACCGCGTTAGTTAGTAGGTCATTACCAATGACGGTAAATAGAGAGCTAACTTTAAAGGATTTTAAGCTTTAACTGGCTGGTGAAGCCTAATATGACTGATCAGTCTCGCCTTTATCGCATTTTTATCGCAGCTGGGCTTGGCAATGCCTGATAACGCCAGTTTTATCGGTTAAAATAGAGCAAAATTTCGGTTGGCAAAATATAAACAGTTAAGCTACGGTGCATGCTTGCCCAAAGGAGCCTATATAGTGAAAAAATCATTTCAACTTGAATCCGCATTTAAACCCAGTGGTGATCAGCCTGAGGCGATTAGCAGTTTAGTTGAGGGTTTTAATGACGGTTTAGCGCACCAAGTGCTGCTTGGTGTGACAGGCTCGGGTAAAACCTTCACTGTGGCTAATTTGATCACTGAGCTGGATCGGCCAACTATTATTATGGCGCCAAACAAAACGCTGGCGGCGCAGCTCTATGGTGAGATGAAAGAGTTTTTTCCTAATAATGCCGTCGAGTATTTTGTTTCATATTACGATTATTACCAACCAGAAGCTTATGTGCCTAGCACCGACACATTTATTGACAAAGATGCATCGGTCAATGATCACATTGAACAGATGCGGCTTTCGGCGACTAAGGCGCTGATGGAGCGCCGTGATGTCATCATCGTTGCGTCTGTCTCCGCCATCTATGGCCTTGGTGATCCGCAATCCTACTTGTCGATGATGTTGCACTTAACCACGGGCGATATAATTGATCAGCGTGATATTTTACGTCGTTTGGCGGAAATTCAATATACCCGCAATGATATGGCGTTTAGTCGCGGTACCTTTCGCGTGCGTGGCGAGGTGATAGATGTGTTCCCGGCAGAATCGGACAAGCACGCGGTGCGCATTGAGCTGTTTGATGGTGAGGTAGAGCGCTTAAGCTTATTTGACCCGCTAACGGGCCAGAGTTTAACAGATGTACCTCGGATCACGGTTTATCCTAAAACTCACTATGTGACGCCACGGCAAACCATATTAGATGCCATAGAGAATATTAAAGTTGAGTTGGTTGAGCGTAAAAAGCAGTTACTCGACAACAACAAGTTAATTGAAGAGCAGCGCATTAGCCAACGGGTGCAATACGATATAGAGATGATGCAAGAGCTAGGTTATTGTTCGGGCATTGAAAACTACTCACGTTATTTATCTGGCCGCTCACCGGGCGATGCGCCGCCGACATTGATTGACTATTTACCGGCTGATGGCTTGATGATTATTGATGAAAGCCACGTCACGGTGCCGCAAATTGGCGCCATGTATAAAGGTGACCGGTCACGTAAAGAAACCCTTGTTGAGTATGGCTTTCGTTTACCGTCTGCGCTGGATAACCGACCATTAAAGTTTGATGAGTTTGAACGCATTGCGCCGCAAACCTTATATGTGTCGGCTACACCTGGCAATTATGAGTTAGAGCAGACCAACGGCGAGTTTGCGGAGCAGATAATTCGCCCAACCGGTTTACTTGATCCTGAAATTGAAGTGCGCCCTGTGGCGACGCAAGTTGATGATCTATTATCTGAAATTCGTATACGGGTGGCGCAAAAAGAGCGGGTCTTAGCCACCACATTAACCAAAAAAATGGCGGAAGATTTATCGGAGTATTTAGCCGATCACGGCGTTAAAGTACGTTATTTACACTCTGATATCGACACGGTTGAACGGGTGGAGATCATTCGTGATTTACGTTTGGGTGTGTTTGATGTGATTGTCGGCATTAACTTATTACGTGAAGGCTTGGATATGCCAGAGGTGTCACTCGTGGCGATCCTCGATGCTGACAAAGAAGGTTTTTTACGCTCTGAGCGTTCGCTGATTCAAACCATTGGCCGCGCTGCACGTAATATGAAGGGCAAGGCGATTTTGTATGGCGATAAAATCACTAAATCAATGCGCAAAGCTATTGATGAAACAGAGCGCCGTCGCGGAGTACAGCATCAATTTAACCTTGATAACGGCATCACGCCAAAAGGGGTGAATAAAGCCATTTTGGATATTATGGCAATGGGGACGGGCAACAGTAAACTCAATAAAGTTGCCGAGAAGAAGGGTGAATATAAGATTGTTGACCCGAAAATTTTACTGAAACAAATTGCTGAATGTGAAAGTAAAATGTTTGAGCATGCCAAAAACTTGGAGTTTGAACAAGCGGCGGCTATGCGCGATGAAGTGGCCAGCCTGCAGCAGCAACTGATTGCATTAGGTTAATAACGTGAAGCCCCTTGTGCAAAGGGGCTTGAATAGCATGGCGTTGTAAAATTCACAAAATATTTAGGCCAAAAACAGCTTTGACGTCAAACAGGGTTTTCTCGGTTTTTTCTTTTGCGGCCTGACTGCCTTGCTTTAAAATAGCCATTAATTGCGCCTTGTCGTTTAAGTACTCCGCTCGTTTATTGCGTATCGGACCTAGCAATGATTGTAGGCATTCTTCAAGTATCTTTTTGGTGGTGCCATCGCCAAGCCCACCACGGCGATATTGGCTCTTTAGCTGTTCAACGTAGTCTTTGTCACTATGAAAGGCGTCCAAGTACGTAAACACAATATTACCTTCTACCTGACCGGGATCTTGTACCCTGAGATGGTTAGGATCGGTATACATGGCTTTAACCGCAGCGCTGATTTCTTTTTCAGAAGCGCCAAGGTTAATGGTGTTGCCCATGGTTTTAGACATTTTATTTTTACCATCTGTGCTGGGTAACCGCGGTGCATTACTCAGCAATGGCCTGCATTCGTTAAGCACCTTCTTGTTTGCTAGGTGATTAATTTTTCTGACTATTTCATTGGTTTGTTCAAGCATCGGGAGCTGGTCGTCGCCGACAGGAATGAGTGTTGCATTAAAGGCGGTAATATCAGCCGCTTGAGAAATAGGGTAGGTTAAAAAGCCAGCAGGAATAGCGCGTTCAAACCCTTTACTTTGAATTTCAGCTTTGACGGTGGGGTTACGTTCAAGCCGAGCAATAGAAACCAAATTACTGTAATACATGGTCAGTTCGGCAAGTGCGGGTAATTGTGATTGTAGGCAGATAGTGGTTTGCTCAGTATTGATACCGACCGCCAAGTAATCGGCCACCACATTAAGAATGTTAGATGATACCTTGGCCGGGTTGTGTGCGTTATCTGTCAGGCCTTGCATGTCGGCCACCAGTATTGTTTGCTCGTGTTGCGATTGCAGAAACACTCTTTGTTTCAGAGAGCCAACATAATGACCAAGGTGCAATGGCCCCGTTGCTCTGTCGCCGGTTAGAATAATCTCTGGTGTTGGTTTTAGGGTTATGTTCATGAATTATCTCCAAGTAAAAAATGCCACTGGAGATAAAAGAGATGTTACATTCTTAGCTACCTACCAGCAGCTTAAGAATGTGAAAATTCCGCGCCGCTCTAAAAAGAGCGCCACCAGAAAAGGATAGATGTGGGCGTATTGAATGTTTTCATGGCTAAAACTTATCAAGGAATGTTTGATATCTCAAGCACTAAATCAATTATGACAGAGGCTTCTGTTTACGCTAGGGGGGGATTTCCTCAAGAGAAGGGGTTGGCTCAAAGTGGTGGTCATTTGCTGTAAAATGCTGTGCTACATATGCTTGAGCGCTACGCTCACATTGTCTACAATAGCGCACTTTATATTTTTAGGTCATCAACATGAACGACACTATAGCGCAACCTGATTTACCTGATCGTCTATCCTCTAATCCACGTAGCCCGCATCATGTGGCAGACATTTTTGAAAGTGAACATGAAATTGGCATTAGACTTAATGGTAAAGAGCGTTTCGACGTTGAAGAATATTGCATTAGTGAAGGATGGGTTAAAGTTCCTTCACCAAAGGCGTTAGATCGCCGTGGTCATCCACTGATGATCACTTTAAAGGGCAAAGTTGAAGCCTACTATTGTTAAGGTTTTCCAATAAAAGCGCGTCTTACTTTAGACGCGTTTTATCGCTAATTTGTATTTCTGTTTAAGTAACCGCCGGTATCAATCGATTCCTTCTTTTTCCTATTTTCTCTTTCTAATTTGAATAAAATCCCCATAGCTATTTTTATTGCCTAGAAAAAGCGATTTCAGTGATAAAATACAGAGCCTTAGCCGCGTTTATATAAATTGATATGTGGCTAGATAGCCATCACAAATGGAGTTGATAAGTGGATTTTATACAGCAAATGATAGGCAGTAGCGCCATTGAGTATATTGCCGTGACTTGTGGGTTTCTTAATGTTTATTTGATCATTAAACGGTCGCTGTGGAACTACCTGTTTGGTTTCATTATGGTGGTGCTTTACGCCAAAATTTTCTTTGATTATCAACTTTATAGTGATTCATTATTACAAGTATTTTTCTTTATCACGCAATGTTATGGCGTGTTTTATTGGCTGAAACATAAAGCCCCTGATGGCAAGGTTCAAGTGGCCTATCTAAATCATCGTCATTTTAGTCAGGGATTGTTGGCTACAAGTGCATTGTGGCTTATTTTAGCCGTGGTGATGCAACAATATACTGATGCAACACATCCATTTTGGGATGGTGCAATTGCGGCGTTGAGTGTCTCTGCGCAAATATTATTGATGCGCCGACATTTGCAATCATGGTATCTGTGGATTGCCGTTGACGTGTTAGCCATTGGACTGTTTATAGTGAAAGGTTTACTGCCCACAGCAGCGCTGTATGGCGTGTTTTTGATACTTGCTATCTTAGGTTTATTACAATGGCAGAGAGCATCACGTGACTAGAGGCTTATATCTTGGCAAGTTCATGCCTATTCATCATGGTCATCTGTGGGTGATTGACACCGCAGCTCAACTTGTGGATGAGCTCACCGTATTAGTATGCGCAGTTAGCCAGGAGCCAATTGATGGCCGTTTACGTAGCCACTGGGTGAGAAGCAGTGTTAGCGAGAACATTCAGGTGCGTGAACTTTTTGATGATTCATTACCTCAACAGCCGGAGGACGACCCCGACTTTTGGCCAAAATGGCGTGATGCGCTTAGCCCATTTGGCCCTTTTGACTATGTTTTTGGTGGGGAAGATTACGTGGTGCAACTTGCTTACGAAATTGGCGCTGTTGCGGTGCCACTTGGCCGCAGTAGCGTTAACATCTCAGCTACTATGATCAGAAATGCCCCCTATGAACATTGGCGTTATATACCCACCGCCGTGCGGGCTCATTTTCAGCGTCGTGTTACGTTTTTAGGGCCTGAGAGCACGGGCAAGTCGACTTTGTCAGCGCGGTTGGCACAGCGGCTTGATCCTAGTGGTCAATTGAGCAATCTGATGACGGAATATGGTCGTATTTATGATGCTTCCCTCAAGCAAGGACAGAACTGGACGCGGCAAGATTTTCGTAGCTTAACACACACTCACATTGCAATGCGTAATGCGCTTGCTAAGCACGCTGGGCCTTACCTGATAGAAGACACCGATATGATCCAAACCATGGCTTGGCAGCGATTGTTAATGGGAGAGTTGGATAATCAGGACTACCCGTTACAGGATTTCGCTGATTTATACTTATTATTATCGCCTGATGTGCCTTGGATTGACGATGGTACTCGTTATGGCGAATCATTTCGCGTTGATATATTTGAGTTTTTAAAAACGCAACTAGAAGGTTTAGGCTTGCGATTTGTCGTGATTGATGGCAATGACTGGAATAGGCGAGAGCAGTTGGTGAATGATGCGGTAGATAAGCTACTTAACCTGAGCTCAGGATAAGCAAACGAGTATATTTCTCCTTGTATGTTGAGCGAGTTGATTGGCTTTCTTGTAGGACTTGAGCTTGCTCAGGGAAATTGTGATGTTCGCTGAGCAAGCTCAGCACCTACAAAAAAGCGCCTAACGAGTTAACTCGCTAGGCGCTTTTTAATCAGATTTAATATCTAATATTAAGCTTGAGCAGCTTCGATGATAGCGGTGAAATCAGCCACTTTTAAAGAAGCGCCGCCTACTAGGCCGCCATCGATGTCTGGTTGAGCAAATAGCTCAGCTGCAGTCGCTGGGCCAACAGAGCCGCCGTAAAGAATTTGTACTTTAGCCGCTACGTTAGCATCTTGCGCTGCTAGCCATTGACGGATGTGCGCGTGAACTTCTTGAGCTTGCTCTTTAGAAGCTACTTTACCCGTACCGATAGCCCACACTGGCTCGTACGCGATTACCGAGTTTTCAAGTGCTGCTACGCCGTGCGCTGCGATTACTGCTGCTAGTTGCTTTTCAACTACTGAGTTAGTTTTATCAGCTTCACGCTCTTCAAGTGTCTCACCAATACAAAGTACAGGTACTAGGCCGTTGTCTTGGATCACTTTGAATTTAGCAGCAACTACTTCGTCAGTTTCAGCGTGTAGTGTACGACGCTCACTGTGGCCAACAAGGCTGTATTTCGCGCCGAATGATTTAACCATTACCGCTGATGTTTCACCAGTGAATGCGCCCGCTACGTTTAGGTCACAGTTTTGTGCGCCAAATTCAATTGCGCCGTCTTTAGTAAGCGCTTCAGTTTGGCCTAAGAAAATGGCAGGAGGACATACTGCTACTTCTACGCCTGTTGCTTTAGCAGCAGGGCCAGCTAGACCGTTTAGTAACTCAGCAACTGATTCTTTAGTGCCGTTTAGTTTCCAGTTACCCATAACTAGAGGTGTTCTCATGTCCATTTCTCCAATGATTATCAAATGAATAGTAAATTTTTTTCCAAATCTGCCATCGATTATAAAAAGGCAGTTGGCTTATAAGTAGTGATTTGAACAAATAAATGTGTAATTAATTTTCATAAATACAATAAATGTGACTTAAATCACTCTTTATTTGATGTTTTGTCGTAATTCTGACCACCAAATGCCTAAATACTCATGCACAGCCATCTCTGAGCGCTCTAAATAGTAGGCACTTGGGATCATCCTATTGCTTGGTTCGGGTAATGTTGAGTTGCGCTGCTTGTAATAGGCAGGTGCGGCAATAGGTTGTGAGTTTTGCATGGCAAACAGCTTCATGGCCCGTGGCATATGGCTTGCTGAAGTGACCAGTGCTGCTTGTTTACCTTTGATTAATAACGCCATTTCTTTGGCTTCATCAGGCGTGTCGCGGGTGTGATCTAAGCGTTTAATTTGCGCCTCGGGTACGCCAAAGCTCAGAGCTAAAGTTGCCATTAATTCGGCGTGGGTTTTGCTGTCGCCAAAGTTTGATCCCGATACCACAATAATGGCTTGTGGATTGGCTTGCCAAATGCGAAACGCTTCGGCAAAGCGCGCAATGGCAGTGCCGCTCAGCTGGCCAGTAATGGCTAAATCAGGATCGGCAAGGCCACCGTGGCCTAACACTAAAATGGTGTCAACTTTTTGCTCAATGTTAAAGGCTGGATATTGGCGCTCTAGGCTGGCAATAAGAGAGCCACTGACAGGCTCAGATGAAAATGCCAATAACGTTATCAAACCTAAGCTGAGGACAAATTTACCAAAGCGTTGTTTGCTGGTCATTATCAACAGTAATAAACCAAAGGTAAGCAGAATAAGTGAAAATGGTAGGGGTTTAAGCAATCCGCCTAACCACTTTTTGAGTAAAAACACAGCAATATCTCCGTTTGCGAAATTGCGCAAATATTACCAGTTTTATGCAGCGCCGGCTTGTGCCAAAATAGCGGCCTTATTTAATCTGCTTAATTTGGTTTTATTACGCGGTATTAAGGAAAAAAAGGCCTTGTTTATAGCAGGGCGCTAGTCTTATCTTTTTGATTATTAGCAATTATACAGATATTACCGCGTTACCCAAGTTTACTTGAGCTGCGCGGTAAAGATTGAACTCGTTTGGTAAATTTGGGAACACGATGACCAAAAAATACACGCTAGCAGCACAAAAGAACTTACCTGAGCTAGTTGGTTGGGTAAAGCAAGAAGCGTTTAGCTTAAATTTGCCTTCCGACCGATTGGCATTTTTGATTGCTGTGTCGGTGGTGGCAGAGCAAGAATTAGGGGCAGAATTAACCGAAGCACAGCTGCATGATGCGTTTCGCTTGGTGAGTGATATTTTTGGTCAAGTAGACGAGACCCAAACCGAGCGGGCGAACAATGCGATAAATGAATTTTGTCGCCAACAATTATTTAATCGCTTTGGCGCAGATACCATGGACACCGCAAGCCTGTATCGATTAACGCCCTTAGCGCTGGGCATTGTTAACTTTTATGCCCAGCAAAAAACCTATTCCAATGTTAAATTGTCTATTCTACTCACCCAAGTTGCTGCTGAAATCACCAAGGTATATGACGCGGCTAAGCAGGGCGGTGATGAACAATATTGGGATGAGTCGGTTTACAGTGTACTGAAATACTCCGTGGAAGATATTTTTGAGCGCATCGATTTAACCCAGCGCGCCATGGACAGCCAACAACAAGCAGCGAAAGATAACATTGCCCAGTTATTGCACCAAAACTGGAGCCAAGCCATTAGCGCCTGTGAGCAGCTATTAGCCGAAACCAGCAGCCACTTACGTGAATTACAAGACACTTTAACCTCAGCGGGCGATAAGCTGCAGTCGGGTTTGCTTAACATTCAAGAAACCGTGCACGGCAATGAAGAATATGAGCACATTGAAGTACTGGTGTTTAACTTACAAGCCCGCTTAGATGGCATCATTGCTTGGGGTCAACAGTCTATCGATTTATGGACCCGCTACGATCGCCATGTGCATAAGTTTATTCGTACCGCCATCGACATGGACAAAAACCGCGCCTTTAGTCAACGTTTGCGCGAGTCGGTACAAAACTTCAGTCAACATAACTGGCATTTAGTGATAGCCGAAGAAGACCGCATTCTTGAGCTGCGTGATGAAACCTTAAGTTTCCGTGACGAAACCATCACCGGTGAAGTGCCACAAGAAATGGAATACCAAGAGTTAGTGGATATTCAAAACGAAGTGGCCGGGCGCGTAGAAGCCTACTTGGCGCAGTTTAAAGATAATCAACAACCCCTTGAGTTAGCCATCGTTTTACGTGATTTCTTGGCTGATTATCCCAGTGTGCAGCATTTTGATATTGCCCGTTTAGTGATTGATGAGGCCTGTAAACTGGGCCTATCGAGTGCGGAAGTGAAATTTACCGGGGCACAGGCGCCATGGCGACCCATTAACACCACTGGGGCTAAAATTCAGGCGCATCATATTGATACCTATGACACTGATGGCCAATAGAATTTGATTCATTGATTTTATTCATATTTTTATTTTTTTGCTTTTTGCCAGCAAAGGCAGGAGTTAACAACAGATGCAAATAACCGATCTAAACGACAGCACAGAACAATATATTTCGCAGGATCTGGCCCGCGCGGTGGCCAATCCCTTATTTCCACAAATTGATGCTCAGCTGCGCAGTGGCCGTCATATCTGCAATGATGACTTTCAAGCGCATTCTTACTTAGCCGATGCTTATGAAGCGTTAGAGTACTTCTATCGCCGTTATCAAGTGGAATTAATTAAAGCGCCTGAAGGGTTTTTCTACTTAAGACCAAAATCTAACGCTTTGTTAGGCCGCAGCGTATTGTCTGAGCTTGATATGTTAGTGGGCAAAGTGTTGTGTTATTTGTATTTAAGTCCTGAACGCTTAGCCAATGAAGGGGTATTCACCTTAACCGAGTTATTAGAAGAGCTGGCTAACCTTGCTGATGAAACACAGTTATTACGCATGGTTAACCAGCGCAGTGGCGGCTCAGATTTAGATAAGCAAAAGTTAAAAGAGAAAGTAAAAGGTTGTTTGCGCCGTTTTCGCCGTTTAGGCATGGTTACGTTAATTGGCGGAGTGGATAAATTCACCCTAAACGAAGCAATCTTTCGTTTTGGCGCCGATGTGCGCACCGATGAAGACCCACGTGAAGTGCAAATGCGCTTAATTCGTGAAGGTGAAGCGATAGTGCATGACGATGACATGCCAACGGATGAAAAACTGCAACAATCCGATGATGCAGACAGTGATAACGAAGAACAATTAGGGTTAGAGGTATAATCATGGCAAATCGCGGCAAGTTTTTATCATTAACCATGGTTAACTGGAACGGCTTTTTTGCCAGAACCTTTGAGTTAGATCAGCTGGTGACCACGTTATCAGGCGGTAACGGCGCAGGTAAATCCACCACCATGGCGGCGTTTATTACGGCGATGATCCCTGACCAAACCTTATTGCATTTTCGTAACACCACGGAAGCGGGCAGCTCTAATGCATCACGGGATAAAGGGTTATACGGTAAGTTAAAGTCGGGCCCTTGTTACAGCATGCTACAGGTGCGTAACTCCCACGACCAAGTGATTTGGTTAGGTGTGCATTTAGAACAAATCGCCGGGCGTGATAAAAAAGTGAACATTACGCCGTTTGCGTTAATGGACTTACCAGAAGACATTAAACCGACCGAATTATTACTCGAAACCTTAGCCACTGGTCAAGCGCGGGTGAGGCAATTTAGCGAGCTGCGCGCCGCAGCCGCAGAGATTGGCGGTGCCCGTGTCACTAAATATAACTCGATTAACGAATATCATAACTTTTTGTTTGATATGGGCGTTATTCCGAAAAAGATGCGCGACCAAAAAGATCGCAGCAAGTTTTATCGTTTAATTGAAGCCTCATTATACGGCGGTATTTCCAGCACTATTACCCGTTCATTGCGCGATTATTTATTGCCAGAAAACAGCGGCATTCGCAAAGCCTTCCAAGACATGGAAGCGGCAATCAAAGAAAACCGTCACACCTTAGAGCGCATTAAACAAACTCAAAGTGATCGCGATTTATTTAAGAACCTGATCACCGAAACCACCCATTACGTGGCGGCGGAATATGTTCGTTTAGGCAGTCAGCGCCAAGCATTCTCTGATGAAGCGCTCAGCCATCGCGCCAAATTACAAGACACGCAGCGTTTGCTCAAAGAAGAGCAAGGCCGCATTATTTATTTGCAACACGAGCTGGAAAACCTGACTAACCGCGAAAGCATGTTAGAAAAAGAACTAGAGCATGCCAGCGACATGTTACAAAAAGTCATCCAAGCGGTGGCGCTACAAAGCAAAATCAGCCAATACCAAGCTGAAATTGACATCACCCTAGCGCAGCTAGAAGAGCAACAGGAAAAACTCGAACAAGCTAATATTTTGTTTATTGAAACTGAAGCCAGTAAACAAGCGGCGGAAGCGGAAGTTGACTCACTGAAAACCCAATTAAGTGACTATCAACAAGCGCTGGATATTCAGCAAACCCGTGCCATTCAATACAAGCAAGCGGTGGCGGCGCTAGAGCAAGCGAAATTAAGCTGCGATACGCCTGATTTAGTGCCGGAATTAGCGGCAGACAAACTGGCTTTGTTTAAAGGGCAAGAAGAAGAGTTAACTCATCAAGTCCTAGCGGCTAAGCACCGCCTAGAAATGGCAAATGCGGCGCTGGAAAAATTTGAACAAGCATTGGGCTATTTAACGCAAATAGAGCCGAGCGCCGATCGTAAACATGCCTTCACCCAAGCCAAATTGCAGCTGCAACGCCAGCAAGAATATGTCGGCGTGACTAATCGTAAAACTGAAATTGAGCGCAGCTTACAAGATGCCTTGCGCCAGCAAAAACAGCAAGATCAAGTCACGCAATGGGTAGCCGATTATGCCAGTCAAACCTCGGTAAATCTTGAGCAAGAACAGCAAGTGGCCGAGCAACAAGCCCATTGGTTGTTAGAGCAAGAAACCCAGCAAGCACAGCAAGCTGAATTAGCCGACATGCTGTCCACCAACAAAGAAAAATTAGCCTCGTTAACGGCAAGTAATCAGCGCCTAACGCAGTTTGCGCCTAAATGGCTGGTGGCTCAGGCTGAAAAAGAAAAACTAGAGCTGTCTTCAGAGCAACTCCTTGAAGACGCCAGCAGTGTAAGTGCTGTGATGCAGCAAACTTTGCAGCAAGAACAAACACTGAAACAGCGTAAAGAGCAGTTACAACAGCAAAAGAGCGAGCTTGAACAGCAAATTCGTCGTTTGCAAAATGCCGGTGGTGAAACAGACGAAACCTTAGGCAGCATAGCCCTTGATTTGGGCGGCGTATTACTCAGTGATGTTTATGATGATATCCCGCTGGAAGATGCGTCTTATTACTCCGCGCTATACGGCCCCGCGCGTTATGGTGTGGTGGTACGTGATCTAGAAGCGGCAATTGAAAAGCTGAAAAATGTCGCAAACTGCCCAGAAGACTTATACCTGATCCAAGGCGATCCCGATGCGTTTGATGAAGAGTTATTTAACGCCACTGATTTAGGTGAAGCAGTATTGGTACGTGAAGGTACCAGACAGCTACGTTATTCGCCTCATCCAAAAACGCCACTGTTTGGCCGCGCAGCCCGTGAAGCTCGGATCGCAGAGCTTGATAAAGCCCGTGATAGCTTGATTGAAGAATTTGGTAGCGTGTCGTTTGAGCAACAAAAGAAACTGCGTTTATATAATCAATTTAATGACTTTATCGCAACGCATCTGGCCGTCGTATTTGAAGCAGATCCGCAAGCGCAATTAGAAGCGAATAAGCAAGAAATTCGCGCGTTAGAGCAGCAAAACCAAAGTGCGCAGCAGCAACAAACACAATTACTGCAAACCCTCAAGAACATTAAAGCTCAGCTGCAACTGTTGGATAAAATTCAGCCACTGGCTTATCTGATTGGTGATGATACCGTAGCTGCTCGATTGGAAAATGCGCAAGAGATGGCTGAGCAACTGCGTCAGGCCGTGCAATTTTTAACTCAGCACAAGAGTGCGTTGGCTGGCTTAGCCGCTCATGTGGACTACCTGCAATACGATCCACAAGACATTGAAGTGCTAAAAGCCACACTGGAACAAGTGGATGCACAGTTAGCGGCGAAAAAACGCCAGTGTTACCACTTAGAGCAATTACATGCCCGTTTGGCTCATTTCTCGTATCACGATGCGCAAGCACTACTGGATCAAACCAGTCAAATTAACGATGAGTTAAAAGCCAAACTCGTGTTGGCAGAGAAAACGCGCCAGCAAGCCCAAGCGCAAGAAAAGCAATGTCGTGAGCGTTTAAATCAAGAGCAACAAACGCAGGTGGCGTTAACCGCTGGTCTGAACGCCAAGCAGCAAACCTTGCAAGAAAACCACACCGAATTAGCGGCGCTGGGCGTGGTGTTAAGTCATGACAGTGAAACCAAGGCGAAAGCGAATAAAGAGCAAGTACAACAAGACTTAATTGAAACCCGCAATAAACGCAACAGCAGCGGCGCCCATTTAAAAGTTACTGAAAAAGAAGTGTCGACCTTAACCGCTAGCGAAAAGTCGGTGAAGAAAGGTTATCACCAAGCACGCGCCGCCTTAGTTAAGCAAAAATCCGGCTGGAGCCTAGTTAAAACCTTAGCGCAGCAAAATGACGTGGCACGCCGTCTTGATCGCGCAGAGCTGAAATACCTAGATAGCGATGAACTGAAATCCATGTCAGATAAGGCATTAGGAACGTTGAGAATGTCGGTCGCTCATGATGAAGATCTACGCGACGCACTGCGTTACTCAGAAGATAGTCGCCAGCCTGAGCGTAAGGTAATGTTTTATGTGTCGGTCTATCAGCACCTGAAACAGCGTATTCGTCATGACATTATTCGCAGTGACGACCCCGTTGAAGCGATTGAAGAAATGGAAATTGAGCTAGCGCGCTTAACCGATGAGTTGAAGCAGCGTGAATCACATCTGTCGATTTCGGCTCATGAAGTGGCCAGTAAGATCAACAACACCATCCGCCGTGAACAAAACCGTATTCGCGCCTTAAACCAAGGGCTGCAAAGTGTCGCATTTGGTCAGGTAGCGGGCGTACGTTTAAATGTATCGTTACGTGAGGCTTACTCAACGCTACTTAACGCGTTAGCCGAGCAGGGCGCGCAGCATCAAGATTTGTTTGGTAACAATGAATTGAGCTTCTCGGAAGCGATGGCGAAATTGTTCCAACGCTTAAATCCGCACATAGATCAAGGTGAGCGCAGCCATCAGGTATTAGGTGAAGCTTTATTGGATTACCGCAACTACCTTGAAATGCAAATTGAAGTTTGCCGCGGCACTGAAGGCTGGCTTCGCGCAGAAAGTGGCGCATTATCAACGGGTGAAGCGATAGGTACTGGCCAAGCCATCTTGTTGATGGTGCTGCATTCGTGGGAAGAAGAGTCACGCCGTTTCCGCGCCCGTGATGTGCTACCTTGTCGCTTATTGTTCTTAGATGAAGCTGCGCGCTTGGATGCTCGCTCTATCTCTACCTTATTTGAGCTGTGTGAGCGCCAAAATATGCAGTTGATCATCGCCGCGCCGGAGAATATCAGCCCAGAAAACGGCACCACCTATAAGCTTATTCGTAAAACCCACGGTAACAATGAGCACGTACATGTGGTTGGCTTACGAGGTTTTGGTTATGGCAAAGCGGAAAGTGAAGCCAGTTTACAGTCCAGTATTCCTGAGCTGATTTAACTTAAATACTGATTGGCAAATACGTATCAAGCGGCCTGTTGTAAACAGGCCGTTTTTATATCTGCTTAGCTAATATGTCCCTTGCTGATTATTTTGCAACCGATAACTTTTAAATGACTCAGTACCTTAAAGATGTTTGCAACATAAGCCATTTACTCTAAATGATATAGATTTTTATTAAGAGGTAGTGTGGGTATGCTGATGTACGCTCGAAATAAAGTAAGTAAACCCATTGAGACTACAGAAACACTGAGTGTCGATTTTAGACAAATGCTTTTGGCCATTGAAAACGCAGGATCGTTTGTTGGCAATGGCGATATAAATCATTGCAAGCGAGTTGCGTTTATCGCTAGCCAATTAGCTAAGCAATTGAATTTCAGTGAGGAAAAAATACAATTTGTTTATGAGCTGGGTTTAATCCACGATTGTGGAGTGTCAACTGAGCATATGTACGCAAACCTAGTGAGTCAGTTTGATTGGGATGGCGCACAGCAACATTGCATTGTGGGCTATCATTTATTGAAAGATTTAGCGCCATTTTCAGCGTTTGCACTGCCTATTTTATATCACCATACCCATTGGCAGAAGTTAGAGCGGCTTGATATAAGTGCTGAAGAAGCTCGATTTGCTAATATTATTTTCCTTGCTGATCGTATCGATGTATTAGCAATGGAGCATGACGAAAAGCATATTTTGGTAGCAAAAGAGCAAATATTTCAGACCATTGCCCAATATCAAGGGACTTTTTTTGACCCGCTTATAGTTGCAGCATTTCGTAGCATCCATAAACATGAAGCTTTTTGGATTTCACTCAGCGATCGTCACATCGTTCGTTATACCTTCAAGATGGGGCTGCTTGAAAACAACCGAACACTAAATCTTCATGACATTAAGCATGTGTCCTTAATTTTGGCGTATATCGTTGATCAAAAAAGCCCTTATACTGCGATGCATTCAATACGCGTTGCCAGTTTAGCCAAATTTCTAGCGGCGACTGTAGGTTTGTCAGATGAAGTCTGCGAGAAAATTGAAATAGCAGGCTTATTACACGATCTTGGTAAGCTACGTGTGCCAACGTCTATATTAGAAAAAAAAGGCGCTTTAACGGATATTGAGCGTTCAATTATGCGCCAGCATAGCTACGACACTTTTGAAATTTTAGGCCATGTAAAAGGGCTTGATGAAATTGCCAGTTGGGCTGCCTTTCATCACGAAGGCCTAAATGGCGATGGCTATCCATTTCATCCACCGGAAGAGGAAATCAGTGTTGAAGCAAGAATTGTTGCCATCGCAGACATTTTTCAGGCTTTAGTACAAAACCGCCCCTATCGTGAAGGTTTGAGTTTAGCGGGCGTTTTGGCCCGCCTTAATGATGATGCTAACAATGGTAAAATCGATACCCATATTGTTAACTTGGTACTGCAACATCAACAGGAATGTTATCAAATTGCCACCGGTGCATTTGGCGATGAGTTGTCTATTTTTAGGTTGCCGGAACAGCTTGCCTAGCGACTTTTATTAATAACCGTCATAAAGCGGGCCCATAATGGTTATACAAGGTGCACTTGAATATTATGCTCAAGTAACACCTCTATCATCTTTGGATCGGCCGCTTTACCGGTGATCACCATGTCGATTTGATCTAAAGTAAATAGCGAAATACCGCCAAACACGCCGACTTTGGTTGAGTCTACCAGCGCGATCACTTTATCGGCATATTGCAACATTTTCTTTTCTTCCATAAAGGTTAACAGTGCCGACTTAGTCAGCCCTGCTTCGGTGAGGCCATCACCACTGACCATCATGTAACGACCTTGATAAGACACATGGGTGTCGGGCGAAACCAAGAGGTTTTGGCTTTTTATGTATTGCCCGCCAAGTACGACTAAATGGGGATAATTTTGTGAAATAAGGTAGGTTAACAAGGGCAAATAATTTGAGTAAACATGAACATTGCTATTCAAAAGATATTTGCCCATGAGAAAGGGGGTTTGGCCTTCACCAATAAATATATTGTCTTTTTCTTGGCACAAAGCCACTGCCTTTTGAGCGATCCTATCAGACTCTTCATAATTGCTGTAATCAGAAATAGTGGGGTAAAAGCCCACCATGCCCGGCGAGGTACTCACGGTAGGAGAAAGGATTTTTTCGGCGCCATTGCGAATCTTTTTAAGCTTCCCTTCTGTATCTAAATCAGAAATATCGCGTCTAACGGTAGCGGGTGAGCATTGTAGTAGATCCACCAGTTGGCTTACGGTGGCTAACGAGTGCTCTTGTAAATAGTCTAGAATTTGATTGTGACGTAATTTAGCTGTCATGAAAGATCCACTTTTATCTGATTCAAATTGAGCACTTTTGATTACTTTGCGTTCTAAGTATTTAGCATAACCTAGCATTGATTATATTTGATGTAAATTGATTATAGTTAGCCCCTTGTTTCTATAATGTTTCAAAATGTTAATCATATGATTGCAAATGTTATCAGCTTTTTTGACTAATCTTGGTCGCTTTATATACTCAATTCGAGGTCAACAGAGGGAATGAGATGAGCGAACACCTAATCAGCCAACAGACTATCTTGTTGGATTTTGCAGCGGATTCGAAAACAGACGCACTCTATAAAATATGCGCCCACTTGTTTTTGATGAGAAAAACGCAAAACCCTGCAGGCTTGTATGACGACATTATTAAACGGGAAGCGATAGTGAGTACCTTTGCTGGTCAACACACAGCGATTCCCCATGTTATTAGTTCGCATGTGTCTGAGCCCGTACTTTGTTTTGTTCGATTAAGCAATCAAGACTTTGTATGGAACGATAATGATGAAGATGTTCGCATTATTTTCTTTCTTTCGGTACCAGAGCAAAAAGATTTAAAGCAATTGAGAGAGTCGCAGTCTCATGTTTTTTCATCGATAGCTCAACTCATGCAAGACACACACATAATGGATTTATGGCTCACCACAAACGATGAACAGGTCATTCTTGACAGTTTGAAAACAGCCTTTCAATCCAATCTAAATAAAAAAATAATATAGTTGGGAGACAACACTATGTCTGGAAATAATCTGAAGGTTGGCGTTCAGTCGGTTGGGCGCTTCTTAAGTGGAATGGTGATGCCAAATATTGGCGCGTTCATTGCTTGGGGCTTGATTACCGCTTTATTCATTCCTACTGGCTGGTTGCCTAACGAAAGCTTAGCTAAGCTAGTCGGCCCAATGATCTTATATCTATTACCATTATTAATAGGTTATACCGGCGGCAAAATGGTTGGCGGCGATCGCGGTGCGGTTGCTGGCGCAGTGACAACCATGGGGGTCGTGGTTGGGACGGACATTCCGATGTTTCTTGGTGCGATGATAGTGGGGCCGCTGGGCGGTTTGGCTATTGCCCGTTTTGACCAGATGGTACACGGTAAAATTAAGCCTGGCTTTGAAATGCTGGTGAATAACTTTTCACTTGGCATTATCGCTATGATCATGGCATTGATTGCTTATGAAATAATTGGCCCTGTGGTTTCAGTTGTTACGGCGGCACTCGGATCAGGTGTGGGTTGGATAGTTGATCAATCTCTATTGCCGTTGGTATCAATCATCGTTGAGCCAGCCAAAATTCTGTTTTTGAATAATGCCATCAACCACGGGGTGTTTACGCCACTGGGGGCTGAGCAATCTGCCGAGTTTGGCGCTTCAATTTTCTATCTTATTGAGACTAACCCAGGCCCAGGTCTAGGAATCCTATTAGCTTATATGATCGCCGGCAAAGGTACTGCGCAAAAATCGGCTTATGGCGCGTCAATTATCCACTTCTTTGGCGGTATTCATGAGATTTATTTCCCTTACATTTTAATGAAACCGCGTTTGATTATTGCGGTGATTGCAGGCGGTATGGCAGGCGTCGCGTTTAATATGATCACTGGCAATGCCTTGGTTGGTCCACCATCACCGGGCTCAGTATTTGCGCTAGCATTAATGTCGACTAAAGGCATGGGTATTGTATTAACACTGGGCTCTATAGCGGTGGCAGCCGCAACTTCATTCACTATTGCTGCCTTGCTTATTCGCAGTGATGCATCTGAGACAGATGACTTGGAAGCAGCAAAAATGGCGGTGGATGCAAATAAAGCCGAATCAAAAGGGCAAGCAGTACCAGCAACCGCTTTCGCCAACCAAACAGTACGTTCAATAGTGGTGGCATGTGATGCTGGCATGGGGTCTTCTGCCATGGGGGCAACCGTACTTCGCGGCAAAATAAAAGCCGCAGGCTTAGACATTCAGGTGACGAATGCCGCAATCAACGATTTGGTCGACGCTGACATAGTGATCACGCAGCAAGAGCTGTCGGCACGGGCTAAAAACAAATTACCCAATGCGCGTCACTTGAGTATCGGCAACTTTATGGATGCTGGGTTCTACGATGAGTTGGTCGCCAGCCTAACCTAAGTTTTCAGTGATAGTGCTCAGAGGGGTAATTAACTGGGCGCTATCATTTAGTTACAGACGTATTCAATTTAAAAGTGAAAACGGGATCCTTATGTCCTTTCTAAAAAATCTATTTGGTGGCGCAGACAAAGTGACTACCAGCGCAGAGCAGCAAGCAGTAGCCAGTGCTGTTGAGCCAGAGCCAGCGCACAGTAACAAGATGCCAGACAGCGAGGCAGACAATCAAGTAGAGCAGGTCAGTCCTCTGACCATCACTGCGCAGCAAATTCATATCAACAAGCCGTTTACCAGCAAAGAGCAGGTACTTGATTGCATCGCACAAACTATGTTGGCGCAAGGGTTAGTATCAGACAATTACCTTGAAGCCCTAATGGCCAGAGAAAGTAAAGTGAGCACTTATCTGATTAACGGTGTCGCTATCCCCCACGGTGTTAATGAAGCTAAGTCGTTAGTGAAACAAACAGGTGTGGTTATTGTACAAGTGCCCAAAGGGATAGTTTGGAACGCCAATGGCGATGTTGCCAAGTTATTTGTCGGCATTGCCGCGGCGGGTGATGAGCATTTAAGTCTATTGCAAAAGCTAACGGAAGTGGTCATGGACGAAGGGTTAGCAGAGCAGTTAGCGACAACGGCGGATGCCAATCATATTATCCAAGCGTTAGGTGGCCAGTCGCAGAGTACGACGCAACTTGAAGAAGACTTTAGCATTCAGGCCACGGCGACCGTGGTAGATGAAGCCGGCATGCATGCAAGACCCGCTAGCTTATTGTCAGAGCATGCCATGGAATATCCTAATACCGAGATAAGATTGCGAAACGCCAATCGCAGTAGCAATGCCAAATCAATGGCGGGGTTATTGGCGATGGGAGCAAAACTTGGCGATAGCTTGGTTGTTTCAGCTCAAGGCGAACAAGCGCATGATGCCGTTGAGGCATTAGCCAAGATGATTACAGCCGGCTTAGATACAGAAAGCGATAACCAGCATGCCACCTATAACCCCCTTGCGGGCTTAGCGCCAATGCCATCACCGGCGGGACACCTTGTGTTACAAGGCTTGGCGGCGTCACCGGGCATTGCCTATGCAGAAATCGTTATCTTGCGCGAGCATAAATTTACTTTCACAAAAGAGGGGACGGATGCTGCCCATGAACTGAGTGAACTTAAACGCGCACTCGAACAAGCCGCCAATGAGCTAGAAATATTACAGCAAAAACTGATGCAAAAGGCGCCATCGGAAGCGGCCATTATAAAGGCGCAAACGTTATTACTTCGCGATGAAACCATTCTACAAAGCAGTCATGACCTTATTTACCAAGGGTGCAGTGCACCATGGGGTTGGCAGCAAGCATTGGATAGTCAAATTGATTATTTATCTACGGTTGAAGATGAGCGGTTGCGCGCGCGCATGGCTGATCTGAAAGACATTCGCGACCGAGTGATTAGATTGTTACAACCTCAGCAAAACGATGTGGTGTTCCCAGATCATGATTTTATTTTATTGGCTCGCGATCTAACCCCGTCGCAAACAGCTGGATTAGAAGGGCGGCCAATTAAAGGCATCGCCACTGAACTTGGCGGCCCTAATAGCCATATGGCCATTTTGGCGCGGGCATTAGGCATTCCTGCCGTTGTGGGTATCGGTGATGGCGCGTTATGCCAATTAGCCCAAGAAACAACCGCGGTGATTGATGCCCAAGGGGCTTGTTTGGTTGTAGGTCCTGATCAGCCAACAGAGCAACAAGCTAAGGTTTGGATAAATACTTGGCAAGAAATACAGCAAGCCCAAGCAGCGCAGCAACATGAGCCAGCTACTACCCTTGATGGCCGCCGAATTGAGGTGGTTTGTAATATTGCTAAGCCACAAGATGCAAGCGCGATTGTGGCACATGGCGGTGAAGGGGCCGGCTTGCTTCGCACCGAGTTTTTGTTTGAATCTTCCGAGCAAGAGCCGACAGTGGAGCAACAAATAGAAGCATTCAAAGCCATCGTTGCTGAGTTGCCGGGCAAACCGTTAGTGGTACGCACCGCTGATATTGGCGGCGATAAACCGGTTTCTTGGCTGGACATGCCCCATGAAGATAACCCATTTTTAGGGGTTCGCGGTGTCAGGTTGTCATTTAAGCACCCTGATATGTTTAAGCGTCAACTGGAAGCTATCTACCGCACAGCCAAGTGGCAAAAAGAGCAAACCGGAGCATGCGGTTTACACATTATGTTTCCCATGATTGCCAAAATGTCAGAGTGGCAACGTGCTAGCAGTATCGCCGAATCTGTGCGCCAACAATGGAACGCCCCGGTGTTACCCCTTGGCATTATGGTTGAAGTTCCATCGGCTGCTTTGGTGGCGGATAATTTAGCTAAGTATGTGGATTTCTTCTCCATTGGCTCCAATGATTTAACTCAGTATACCTTGGCCATGGACAGGTTGAACCCTGAACTGTGCCACGCGGCTGATAGCTATCATCCTGGCTTACTGCGCTTGATTGAAATGACCGTTAAGGCTGCTGATGCCAACGGTAAATGGGTTGGGGTGTGTGGCAACATGGCCGCTGATCCCAATATTGCCTGTTTGCTGGTGGGGTTAGGTGTACATGAGCTTTCGGTGAGTCCAGCCAATGTCCCAGCCGTCAAAAATATTATTCGTTCCGTGTCGTTTACAAAACTACAAGCAAAAGCGCAAAGAGCGCTGAGTATGTGTAGTTCAGAAGCGGTGATGGCTATGTATCAAAATCATGACGATCTAATTTAACGCCATATTTATAAATCAGTTTTATCAATGAGTTGTGAATACAAACAAATATGAATGAGGCAACAACATGAGTAATCAATACACTAAATATCAAGACCTAACTCTACCTATTCCACCTGTGACCATGACCTGGAACATGTATGGCGCAGGGGTTGAAAATATCGGCAAAGAAAACCAACCAGAGGCATTTGATGTGCCAGAGCCTGCAGATAATCAACTTTTGGTGCGAGTTGATGCGGTTGGCTTGTGTTTTTCAGATGTAAAACTGATTAACCAAGGGAGTAAGCACCCTAAATTATACAATCGCGATTTACGCAAAGAGCCGACGCGATTAGGCCACGAAGCCACGTTAACCGTGATCAAAGTGGGGGCTGATTTACAAGATACCTATAAAGTGGGTGAGCGCTATGCGATGCAACCAGACATTTACCAAAACGGTAAAAGCACAGCTTATGGCTACACAGTGCCGGGTGGTTTGACTCAATATCACTTAATTGGTCCAGAAGTGTTAGAAACTGATGCTGGCTCTTGTTTGCTGAAAGTGTCAGAAAAAATGGGCTTTGCCGAATCGGCCCTACTTGAACCTTGGGGTTGTGTGTGGGCGTCATATACTCAACGTCGTCGCCTTGAGCCGAAAGAAGGCGGCATTATGTGGATAGTTGGGCAAGTCGGAGATACCACGGAATACGAATTTTCTCATGGCCTTCACGCGCCTGCGACAGTGGTATTAACTAACGTGCCGGATTCGTTACGCGAAAAGGTTGAAAAAACAGCGACTAATGTATTGATTAGGAATGATATTACCACTGAAAACTTAGCAGATGTGGTTAGCGAACTGACAGGCGGGGTCGGCTTTGATGACACCGTGGTATTAGCGCCAAAATCAGCCAAAGAG
The DNA here is from genome assembly GCF_021295315.1 of Motilimonas cestriensis. Lineage (GTDB taxonomy): Bacteria > Pseudomonadota > Gammaproteobacteria > Enterobacterales > CBDFNC01 > Motilimonas > Motilimonas cestriensis. Next base: position 53,567 of record NZ_JAIMJA010000025.1, read on the forward strand.
CTAACCATTATTGCAAAACATGTGGCGCGTCGTGGCACCATGAATATGGTTGGTAACGCTCCTGTTGATGGTTTAGTGGAAGCGGATGTTGGCCGACTACATTATGACTATGTGGCATTTATCGGTAACAACAGCCAGGACATTGCGGCTTCATACGGCGAAGCGCGCAATCGCTGTGATTTACGTAAAGATGGTTTTGCGGTGTTTGTAGGTGCTGGTGGTCCAATGGGGCAAATGCATGTGCAACGTGCCATTGAGTTAAAAGATGGACCAAAGCAAATTATTGTCACTGACATTAATGACCAACGTTTAGCTGAGATTGAGGGACGGTTTGCTAGCTTAACCGAAGCCAACCACTGTGAATTGATCACTTATAACCCCACTTCGAACGCGATGAGTTTACCGGATTTTGTTAACGCCAAAAGTGGTAATCAAGGTGCAGATGACGTGGTAGTTTGTGTGCCTAATGCAAACATTATGGCGGAATCTGCCACCTTTATGAAAGATGATGGCATGTTGGTGCTGTTTGCTGGTGTGCCCAATGGCACCTTGGCGCCGGTTGATTTTAGCTCGGTGTATTTAAGTAATGCGCAGTACACAGGAACCTCAGGTTTAACTATCGAAGACCAAACGGTAGTCATGAACAATACCTTAGCGGGTAACATTGCGCCGGCAATTTGTGTTGCAGCTATTGGTGGCATGAAGGTAGCCAAAGCAGGGATAGAGGCAATGATAGCGGCGAAATATCCAGGTAAAATACTGATCTTTCCTCAACTTGAAAATCTGCCATTACTTGGCTTAGACGAGTTGGCAGAGCAGCTACCAGAGGTAGCTGAAGCGTTAGGTGAAGGCAATACTTGGAATGTTAAAGCTGAGCAAGCCTTGTTTGAAGCATGCATCAAGGACCCAGCTTGATCTGCGCCTAACGATCCCGTTTTATGGTTGACTGGGCAATGTTAATCGACCGGATTTCTTATTGTCTTGCAATAAAGCAGCTTAATGTCATGCATTAAGCTGCTTTATATTTATAAGTTAACGTTCGTTAGTATCATTCCTCATTTTTCATACATTTGGCTTAAGTTGTTGCCGTCAGCTAATTAAACATATTTAGTTTGTTGATTTTATTTGATATAAATGTGACTTGATGTGGTGGGTAGATAATCGGCATTGAGCAATGTTTAGGAGAAGATATGGGACAGCAGTTTACTGAGCTACAAGACAAACATAGTGACTTTATCGCCAAACAACAGATGTTTTTTGTCGGCACCGCCGCCGAACAAGGGCGAGTTAACATTTCGCCAAAAGGGTCTGACTCGTTTCGGGTGGTGAATAAAAACCAAGTTATTTGGCTTAACCTGACTGGCAGTGGTAATGAAACGTCGGCTCATGTGCAAATTAACCCAAGAATGACAATCATGTTTTGTGCTTTTGCAGGCGCACCAATTATTTTACGCCTTTATGGTCAGGCTCAGGTGCTGCATCGAAATGACCCATTATGGCAGTCTTATATATCATTGTTCCCCGCCAGTATTGCTGCGCGCCAATTGTATTTGTTAGATATCGATTTAGTGCAATCATCTTGCGGCATGTCGGTACCTTTGTTTGATTTTAAGCAACAGCGAACGGCGTTAGCCGACTGGTCTGAGAAACAAGGAGAACAAGGCATCGAAGCGTACTGGTTGAAGAAGAATCAGCAAAGTATTGATGGTTTTGACACCAATATTGCTAACTTGGCGGGTTTAGCCACAAACAATAACGAATAAGGAAGTATTATGATCAAACTACTAAATAAAGAAACGAATGTGTTGCTAGGTGAACTGACAGAGTCACAACTACAATTTTTAATTGATCAATTAGAAGAAGAGGACAGTGCTGATCAAGATTACTGGATTAGTCCTGAACAAATCGCACTTTTTAAAGAGCAAGGCGCTGATTACGCTCTTTTAGATTTACTTGAGAAAGCCATTGCAGGAACAGATGGCGCTGAAGTAATTTGGCAAAAAGCTTAGTTTTTTAATTGTATCAATGGGTTTGCCTGTTGATACAGTTTCCTATGTTTTAATAGTCGCCATTCCCAAAGTACATTCCCGCCCAAATTTATTAAGTTAAAACTCACTAAACAACATATTTGGTTAGTATCTGTAATCACCCTCAATTTATTTAAAAAATTGTGAACAAGTGTCTAAAAAAGTTCACATTCAGGCGTCATAGTAACTGCGATTTTAAATATCTCGTGGTGAAACAAACTGCAAAGCGCAACCAGTTCAGCGTTATATAAGCAGGTGTCATCGCCGAGTGAGCTAAACACTTTTACTATAAAGGATTTATGAGTATGTCGTTTAAATTTAAACATGGGCTTGTGGCCAGTGCGTTAATGCTTGCATTAACGGGTTGTAACAGTAGTGATGATAAGACATCAGTAAAAACACCAGTGCCTGAAGTACCAGTAGTTACTGCGCCAAATATGTGTGACGGCGTTCCTTGCACCAAGTTCACTATTCTTCATACCAATGATAATCATGGTCGCTTTTGGCACAACTCTGACGGTGAATACGGCATGGCAGCCCGTAAAGCCTTGGTTGATCGTTTACGCAGCGAAATTGAAGCCGATGGCAGTAAAGCACTGTTACTTTCTGGTGGTGATATTAATACCGGTGTTCCAGAGTCAGACTTACAAGATGCAAAACCAGACTTCATTGGTATGAATGCGATAGGCTATGATGCGATGGCGGTGGGTAACCATGAATTTGATAATCCTTTAAGTGTTCTGGATGCGCAACGTGAGTTAGCTAATTTCCCGATGCTAGCAGCTAATATTTATAAAGCGGATGGCACTCGTTATTTTGAACCTTATAAAGTGTTTGAAATAAATGGGTTGAAAGTGGCTGTGATTGGTTTAACGACTAAAGATACGGTTAAAATTGGTAATCCTGAATTTATTAGCGATCTTACATTTACCGATCCTCAAGTTGAAATCGTAAAAGTGATAAAAGAGATTAAAGAGGCGAAAGCAGCCGACTTAATTTTTGCCGCTACTCATATGGGCCACTTTGCGAACGGCAAAAATGGTAGTAATGCCCCGGGTGATGTTGCACTAGCGCGCTCACTGGAAGAAGGCATGCTACAAGGTATTATCGGCGGCCACTCGCAAAACCCTGTTTGTATGGAAGCTGGCTCAGATGATTATGCTGACTTTAAGCCAGGTGGCGCTTGTGCCCCTGATCAACAAAAAGGCACCTACATTATGCAAGCGCATGAGTGGGGCAAGTATGTAGGTCGTGCAGACTTTGAAGTAATCGATGGCAAAGTGAATTTAGCCAGCTATGCACTTATCCCTGTAAACCTTAAGAAAACATTAACGGATGCTGATGGTGTTGAGCAGCGTGATGAGAATGGTGACAAAATTAAGGTGTTTGTAACGCAAGAAATAGTGCCTGATGCTGACTTAATGCAAACATTGAAAACTTATCAAGACCAAGGTCAAGAGAAGTTGAATGAAGTGATTGCGACGACAGATGGCCTTTTAGACGGCGAACGCGCTAATGTGCGTAACCAGCAAACTAACTTAGGCCGATTGATTGCCAAAGCTCAAGCTGAGAAAGTTAATGCTGATATCGGTGTGATGAACTCAGGTGGTGTGCGTGCATCGATCGCACAAGGGAATATTACTTACCGCGATGTACTGACAGTGCAGCCTTTTGGTAATAACGTTACCTACAGCAGTATGACAGGTGCACAAGTCAGCGACTATTTAAGTAAAGTTGCAACCATTCAACGTGGTTCGGGCGGTTATGCACAAATTTTTGGCGTTAAAATGAATGTAGACTGCATGGCAAAAACGGTAGACATCAGTGACATTCACGGTAAAGGCTTTAGTGCTACTGAGATGTACAGCTTCAGTGTACCAAGCTTTAATGCTGCGGGCGGCGACGGTTACCCAGCATTGACGCCAGTGGACACCGGTTATGTTGACGCTGATGTTTTATACTCATACTTAAAAGGCAAGGGCACAGTGATCGAATCTGATTATACGCCTACAGGTGATATCGTTTACCTCAATTCAAACAGCCCGTTGGGTTGTGAAGTGGCGCCATAACATTTGAGCTGATTGATTTAAATTAGCAAAAAAAGAGGTGAAGCTGAGCTTCACCTCTTTTTTTTTAACCCGCAATTTTGCCTTGCCAAAAATTTAAGACTGTTAGATATTGTCTATATAATTCAATAGATAAGAAAAAAATGATAACAACCTTAAACACAGACAGACTAATTTTAAGGCAGTGGCAAAATAAAGACTATGCGCCTTTTGCCCAAATGAGTGCCGATGATAATGTGATGCGCTATTTTCCCAATATCTTAACGCGCGCAGACAGCGACGCCTTGGCAGATAAAGCAAAAGGCTTGATAGCCGAGAAAGGTTGGGGTTTTTGGGCGGTAGAGTTAAAAGCCAGTGGGGAATTTATTGGCTTTATTGGCCTACATTCTCAGGAAGATGGTATATCCTGTACGCCCTTTATTGAAGTAGGCTGGCGTTTGGCTCAGCAACATTGGGGCAAAGGTTATGCACTGAAGGATCCCCTCATAAATCCCCCAGCGCACAGCCATATTTTCTCAGCTGTTGGGCAAAAATAATGCCCGCAGCTAGTAGTTCTTGCGTACTGACCTCGTAATCAGGCCGCCTCATAACC
>NZ_JAIMJA010000026.1 GCF_021295315.1 Motilimonas cestriensis
CGCCAAGCGCCAATTAGGCTCATTATGAGCAGTAGAAAGCCCGATTCGAAAGAGTCGGGCTTTTTTACGTCTGCAGAAAAATAATTCCCATCGTACAAGACACAAAAAAACCACTCGAAAGTGGTTTATTTTTTATCATGCTCAAAATAATAGCTGGTTCTCACCCTAGGGTTAAGGTACTCATGCACCGAGGGCGGTAGGCTTTGTGGCTTAATCACTTTTTCAATGGTCAACTCAGCTTCTTCGAGGTCAATAATCGGCGCTTCTGTTCTTGGTACAGCAGGATCAAACACTAGTACCTTGGGAAATAATAAACGATCCGAGGCAACTGACATTACCATGCCTACTTGGCCATTTGATAGTTGAACCACACTACCTGGTGGATAAATACCTAATAGTTTAATTAATCGGCCTAAATAGTCTTTGTTAAACAATTTTGCTTGCTGCTTAAAAAGAATAGACAATGCTTGGTAGGGTATTTTTGCGTGTTTAATATTGGTTGGGTGGCAAATGTTGTCATAGCGATTTACTACTGCAACGATCTGAGCCAATTCATTAATTTCATTAAGCTTTAGTCCGGCTGGATAGCCACTTCCGTCGGCACATTCATGGTGTTGTAATATGATTGTTTTGGCTTGCTCGGGAAAATCTTCAACCAGCTTCAGTAAATCAATTGCATACTTACAATGCATTTTATAAAGATTTTCTTCTGCGTTAGTTAATGGCGTGGCTCTTCGAACGATTTTAGAGGGAAGCTTGATGGTTCCGATATCATGAAACAAAGAGCCTAAGCCAAGCATTTTTATTTCTTCTAAGGTACAGCCTGAGGCTTTGCCTAACATCATGCTGAGCACGCTCACATTCAAAGAATGATAATAGAGCGCCTCGGTTTCTTTTGATTCTCCCATTAAATGTAATACGGTATTTTCCGCATTCATTAGCGATTCTGCCATGGTCTCAATTAATTCTACCGCATCATTAATTGCATTGAGGGGGCGGCTAAGTATTTTCCCCATCACGGATCTAACTTGCGACATGCTTTTAGTGAACTCTTTTTCACATTTTTGTAGCTGGCGTCGATAATTTTTTAGTTCTTCAATACGGTCCTGCTTGTCCTGCCATAGCTGCTTTTGCAATGCGAGTACAGCATCTTCTTCTTCATGAGAAAGTACCGAAATAGGAGTGTTGGCGGCTAGTGGGAGGTTATCTGACTTTTCAGGCACAATAGTGACATGCTTAAGTCCAAGGTTACGTATCACATCAATTTGATCTTGCGACTTAATCTTAAAATTACTGAATAAAAATGGGTGGTTACCCCAATTAACAGGCAGCTTCACATAATTACCGAGTTGTAATCGATTCACCGAGATTTTTAATTCAGCCATATCATCCTTGGCATTAAAGATAGTCTTATAACTTTAGCATATCGCAACTCCTAGCTGACAAGCTAACTTCTTTTATGTAGACTTCTGGAAGTCTAGACATTTTTGGAGATAACCATGCCCATCCGTATCCCTGACGCCTTGCCGGCAGTTGACGTGTTAAGATCTGAAAATATTTTTGTCATGCCTGAATCGAAGGCGATGCATCAAGATATAAGACCCCTTAAAGTATTGATCTTAAACCTAATGCCCAAGAAGATTGAGACCGAGACTCAATTGATGCGGCTGTTGTCAAATACACCATTACAGGTTGATGTTGAGTTAGTCCGCGTTGATGCCCGCGCCTCAAAAAATACACCAAAGGAACATCTCGATGAATTTTATCAAGATTTTGATCGGGTAAAATCGCAAAAATGGGATGGCTTTATCATTACCGGTGCCCCGCTGGGTACCGTGCCCTTTGAGGATGTCTATTACTGGGATAAATTTGTAGAAATAGTTGAGTGGTCGAAACATAACGTTACCTCTACGCTATTTCTTTGTTGGGCCGCACAAGCGGCACTAAACGTTATATATGGATTGAAAAAGCAAAGTCATGAGCAGAAGCACTCGGGCGTGTTTGAGCATCAAACCTTTAATCAACAACACCCACTAGTACGTGGTTTTGATGATTTCTTTCAAGCGCCTTTATCGCGTTATGCCAAATTTTGTCCCGAACAAATAGCAGCACAAACCGACTTGAATATTTTTGCTAACTCCGCAGAGGCTGGCGTTTATTTAGCGGCCACCACTGATTGTCGTCAAGTCTATATCACCGGCCATCCAGAATATGATTTTGATACCTTACATGATGAATATGTTCGCGATCAGAATGAAGGCTTGGCGCCGAAGTTACCGATTAACTACTACCCCAACGACGATGAAACACAAACGCCTAGGGCCAGTTGGCGTAGCCACGGTAACCTTTTGTACAGTAACTGGTTAAATTACTGCGTCTATCAACAAACGCCGTATGATTTAGATCAGCTTGGCCGCACAGAATAATAGTTGTTGGTGTGGCAAATAGAATAAAGCTACTGATTTAATCGTTATATGTTAGGTCATCGTAACGTCTTATCTCAGTCCAAAATATGATAAACTCGCGTAAATTTTGTACGCGTTACAGGCAGTAGAAGCAATGGAAAACAAAAAGCAATTATTGGAAGCGCAATTAGCAAAACGTATTTTGTTGATTGATGGTGGTATGGGTACAGAAATCCAATCTTATAAATTGGAAGAAGCCGACTATCGCGGCGAGCGCTTTGCCGATTGGCACTGCGATGTAAAAGGTAACAACGACTTACTAGTACTGAGCCAGCCGCAAATGATTGCTGACATTCATAAAGCTTACTTGGATGCCGGTGCCCATATTTTAGAAACCAATACGTTTAACGCCACCACCATTGCGATGGCGGATTACGAAATGGAATCTTTGTCTGCTGAGATTAACTTTGAAGCAGCCAAGATTGCGCGTCGCGTTGCCGATGAAAAAACAGCAGAAGATCCAGATAATCCAAGATTTGTTGCCGGTGTATTAGGCCCAACTAACCGCACCGCTTCTATCTCGCCTGATGTAAACGATCCCAGTTTTCGTAATGTCACGTTCGATCAACTGGTTGAAGCTTATAAAGAATCAACTAAAGCGTTGATTGATGGTGGCGCCGACATTATTTTGATTGAAACCATCTTCGATACCTTGAACGCCAAAGCCGCTTCCTTTGCAGTAGAAACTGTATTTGAAGAAATGGGTATCGTATTGCCCGTGATGATTTCGGGCACTATCACCGACGCCTCTGGCCGTACCTTATCGGGTCAAACCACCGAAGCTTTCTACAACTCCATGCGTCACGTTAAGCCACTTTCTTTTGGTTTGAACTGTGCGCTTGGCCCAGATGAGCTGCGCACCTATGTACAAGAGCTATCACGCATCTGTGAAACTTATGTTTCTGCCCATCCGAATGCAGGATTACCTAATGCCTTTGGTGAATATGACCTCGATGCTGAAGAAATGGCAGAGCATATTAAAGAATGGGCTGAACAAGGCTTTTTAAACTTGGTGGGTGGTTGTTGTGGCACCACGCCAGCGCATATTAAAGCCATGGCTGATGCTGTAGAGGGGGTCAAACCTCGTCAGTTGCCAACCATTGAAGTGGCATGTCGCCTAAGTGGTCTTGAGCCACTTAACATTAACGCAGATACCTTATTCCAAAACGTTGGTGAGCGTACCAACGTGACCGGCTCCGCCCGTTTTAAGCGTCTAATTAAAGAAGAACAATACGACGTTGCATTAGAGGTAGCACAACAGCAAGTAGAAGCTGGTGCGCAAATTATCGATATCAACATGGATGAAGGCATGTTGGATTCGCTGCACTGCATGGAAAAATTCCTCCACCTTTGTGCCACCGAGCCAGACATTTCTAAAGTGCCGATCATGATTGACTCATCGAAATGGGAAATCTTAGAAGCTGGCCTGAAATGTGTGCAAGGTAAAGGTATCGTTAACTCCATCAGCATGAAGGAAGGTAAAGAAAACTTTATCAACCAAGCTAAGCTTATCCGTCGGTATGGTGCCGCCGTGATCGTAATGGCATTTGATGAATTAGGCCAAGCTGACACTCGCGAGCGTAAATTCGAAATTTGCGAAAAGTCATACCGTATTTTGGTCGACGAAGTTGGCTTTCCGCCGGAAGACATTATTTTCGATCCGAACATCTTCGCCGTGGCTACCGGTATCGAAGAGCACAATAACTACGCCGTAGACTTTATCAATGCGGTTAAAGACATCAAAGAAAACCTACCACACGCCATGATTTCAGGTGGTGTCTCTAACGTATCTTTCTCGTTCCGCGGTAATAACCCGGTGCGTGAAGCTATCCATGCCGTGTTCCTGTATTACTGTATTAAAAATGGCATGGACATGGGGATCGTTAACGCGGGCCAATTGGCTATTTACGATGACATCCCCGCCGAGCTAAAAGAAAAAGTGGAAGCGGTCGTGCTTAATAAGCACCCTGGCGCCACGGAAGAGTTATTGGATATCGCGGCTAAATATGCGGGTACTGATGCTGAGGTTGAAGACCCTAAAGTAGCAGAATGGCGCAGTTGGCCTGTTAATAAACGTCTAGAGCATGCACTCGTCAAAGGTATCACGGAATTTATTGAAGACGACACCGAAGAAGCGCGTGCGGCAGCAGCACGTCCACTTCACGTCATTGAAGGTCCATTAATGGATGGCATGAACGTGGTGGGTGACTTATTTGGCGCCGGTAAAATGTTCTTACCACAAGTGGTTAAATCGGCGCGAGTAATGAAACGCGCTGTGGCCTACTTACAGCCCTTTATCGAAGCCGAAAAAGGCGAAGGCACGCAAACTGCGGGCAAGGTGGTGATGGCGACGGTAAAAGGCGACGTGCACGACATCGGTAAAAACATCGTCGGAGTGGTACTGCAATGTAATAACTATGAAATTATCGACCTTGGTGTGATGGTGTCGTGCGATAAAATCTTAAAGGTGGCCAAAGAAGAAAACGCCGACTTAATAGGCTTATCTGGCCTGATCACACCATCGCTAGATGAGATGGTGTACGTGGCCAAAGAAATGCAACGTCAAGGCTTTACCATTCCGCTGTTAATCGGTGGTGCCACCACATCAAAAGCTCATACCGCAGTAAAAATTGAGCAAAACTACGATCACCCAGTCGTGTATGTTTCCAATGCCTCGCGCGCGGTTGGCGTCTGTCAAACCTTACTCAGTGAAGACGGTAAACCCGCCTTTATCGAGCGTTTAAATAAAGACTACGACACTGTGCGAGAGCAACACGCACGTAAAAAGCCTCGTACCCCGCCGGTGACGCTAGAGGCCGCGCGTGCCAATGGTTTACAGTTAGATTGGGATGCCTACACTCCGCCAGCACCGCTCAAACCGGGTATCCATAAATTTGAAAATTACTCTATCAAAGAGATTCGTGAGTATATTGATTGGACGCCTTTCTTCTTAACGTGGTCGTTAGCAGGAAAATATCCACGCATTCTTAACGATGAGATTGTCGGTGAAGAGGCTAAGCGTCTGTTAAAAGATGCTAACGACATGCTTGATGAGCTAGAAGCGTCAGGTAAAGTGCAAGCGGCGGGGATTATCGGTATCTTCCCAGCTAACCGAGTCGGTGATGATTTAGAGGTGTATACCGATGAGTCTCGCACTGAAGTACTCACCAACCTTTGTGGCTTGCGCCAGCAAACAAAAAAAGGCAAAGGCTATGCTAACAATTGTTTATCAGACTTTGTCGCACCGAAAACCTCAGGTAAGGCCGATTACATTGGCGCCTTTGCGGTAACCGGTGGTATTGGTGAATCTGACTTAATCGAGGCATATAAAGCCAATCACGACGACTACAACGCCATTATGATGTCGGCGGTATGCGATCGTTTAGCTGAAGGCTTTGCTGAGCTACTGCATAAAAAGGTGCGTAAAGAAATTTGGGCTTATGCTCCGGATGAAAACTTAGATAACGACGATTTAATTCGTGAAAAATATCAAGGTATTCGTCCTGCGCCGGGCTATCCTGCTTGTCCTGAGCATACCGAAAAGGGCGAGATTTGGAAGCTGCTTAATGTTGAAGCTGAGATCGGTATGAAGCTGACAGAAAGCTATGCTATGTGGCCGGGAGCTGCCGTGTCGGGTTGGTATTTCTCGCACCCAGAGAGTAAGTATTTTGCGGTGGCGCAAATTCAGCAAGATCAAGTTGAAGACTATGCCAAGCGCAAAGGCATGACGCTAGTAGAAGCAGAGCGTTGGCTAGGGCCTAACTTAGGTTACAATCCAGACGCATAATCGTGACTAAATCAAGTCGACATCATTTTTAAGCCGCTTTTTGCGGCTTTTTTTATATCTGTAAATTTGCCAGCTATGCTTAGCATATCTTTTCTAAAATGGTTGAGGGAAGATATCAGTCATTATGGAGAAATTAATGCGGCGATGGCGTTGTCAGATCTGTGGATTTGTTTATGACGAACTAAGAGGGTTGCCTGAAGAAGGGATCCCTGCAGGGACTTTGTGGTCTGAGATCCCTGAACACTGGACCTGCCCCGATTGTGGTGCAGATAAGGCCAGCTTTGACATGCAACCGATAAGGTAAATAGCGTGGGCTGTTTATTAAAAATGATCAGCAAAGGTTTTTTTCGCATTTCCCTGTGCCTTGGCGCGCTATTGCTTACTGCTTGCGGTGGGCCATCCACAGCGGAGCATAAGGCGCTTGCTGAGCAGTATTTACAGCAACAAGACTGGGCCGCTGCGGCCTATCACCTAAAACAAAGTATTCAGCAAGATGGCAAGCAGGGCGATGCTCGGCTGAAGTTAGGCCAGTTATATCTACAACAATTTCAACTTGATAATGCGATAAAAGAGCTGCGAGTGGCGAAAGCGCTTGGCTTGGCCGCAGCATTACCACCTTTAGCTCAGGCATATAGCTGGCAAGGGAAATATGCCGATGTGTTAGTCCTTACCGTCAATGAAAAAGTACCCTACGAAGAGCAAGCCGAGCTACTTATGTTGAAAGTAGAAGCGGCCTTAGTGTTAGAGCCATTGGCTAAGGCAGAGCAATACCTTGAAACCTTGGCTAAGGTTGCTCCCGATTCGCGAGATTTTTACTTAGCTCAAGCTTATTATTTATTGGCGCAGCGACAGTTAGATCAGGCCTTGCCTTGGCTGGAAAAAGCGCTAACGCTAAACCCAACCGATCAACGAAGCTTATGGTTGCAAGCTAAAACACTTTATTCATTAAAGCATTATGATGATAGCGCAAAAATTTTAGCGCGCTTACTATCGCTTGCTCCCACCCGTGTTAGCTACTATCTATTAGCTGTTGATGTTGCTTTTGCCATGGGTGAAATTGATTTGGCTGAGCGCTATATCAATCAAGTTGAAGGCTTAGATAAAAAGCAACCACAGCACATCTTTAATCAGGCATATTTAGCCTTGCAGCATAAGAACTTTACTCAAGCTATTGCGCTAACAGATAAGCTACTCCTCATTCAGGAACATTTTGGCGCAAGGTTGATTAGTGGCATAAGCCATTACTATCTGTCTAATTGGGAGCAAGCTTACAATCAGTTTGCTCGTACGGCGGAGCAATTGCCAAAAGATCACATCGTGCAACAGTTGATGGCGGATGTGTTGTTCAAATTAGGTCAAGTTGAACAATCTGCTGAGGTTGCCAGCGCTGCTAATTGGTATGATGTTAATCAGTTACCCTTGCTCCTTTCACTCTCTTCTGGCTTACAGCAGCACGGTCAAAATGAAATGAGCCAACGCCTTTTACATCAAGCGCAGCGTATGGTTGAAACTGGCGCATCAGGGGAATTAAACACAGGTGTTATCCAGTTACTGTCCGGCGAGCTTGAAGCAGGTATTACGTCCCTTGAAATAGCGCTAAGCGAATCAAACGGCATCAAGGGTAATGATAGCGGCCAAGTATTGCTATTTAATGCTTACCTCGCTGCAGCAAAGTGGCCGCAAGCAGAAAAGCTCGCCTTGGACCTATTTAATAATATTGAATACAAGGTGTTAAGTTACCAAATGCAGGTTGTTTTATTACTAAAGCAACAGCAGTGGGATGCGGCACAAAAATTACTGCAGCACGCTATCTTAGAGCAGCCTAAATCAACTGAGTTATTGTACCTTTTGGCCCATTCGCAGTTTTTCCGTGGCAATATAATGGCAGCTCGAACCACTACTGAGCGATTACTACAACTGCAGCCTGAGTCGCAGCAAGGACTCAAATTAGCAACATTAATCGATCTAAAAAACCAGCAGATCGAACTTGCGATAGGGCGGTTATCTCAACAACTATCAGCGTCGCTATCCGCCGCTAATAGGTTATTGTTAGCGCGTTTATATCTGCTCCATCGACAACCTGATGCAGCGTTAACGTTGTTAATGGAGATGCCGAACCAAGAGAAGCTAAGTAAAACATGGCAGTTTTTAGTGGCCATGAGTCATCAGCAGTTACAGCATTGGTCGCAGGCAGAGCAAAGTTTCATCTATTTACTTAACGCTCAAGGGTTAACAGAGGCAATGCTATTACCACTGGCACAGGTGATGTTAATGCAAAATCAATATGCTGAGCTGTTAGCCATCTTAGAGCAATATCCCTTGGTTGAAAGTTCTGCCTATCAAGCTTTATATGTGCGATTACTGATTAAGCAACAGCGTTGGTCTCAAGCTAAGGTTGCGTTACGACAAGCCAAAGCGAATTTTCCTGATCAGGCCGCCATTTTTAACCGCTTGCTGCTACAGCTAACACTCGCGCGGGGAGAAAACCAAAGGGCGGAGCGGTTAATTGAACAGCAGATGCAACAAGACCTTCAGGTGCAACAAGTGCTCGATTTGGTGCACATTTATCGCGCACTCCAACCAGAAAAAGCTTTATTAACACTCGTGTCGGGTTTAAAACAGTTTCCACAAAACTTGATGTTGCTACAAACACAAGCCCAATTACTTTGGCATTTAGGCGAGGTGCAGCAAGCGAAGTCTATTTGGCGACATATTATTACTTTACAGCCAGATGATGTCATCGCCTTAAATAATCTTGCTTGGCTCAGTTACCAAGGTGGCAGGATCAGTGAAGGCTTAAGTTTGATAGAAACGGCTTACCAATATCAGCCAAGTAATCATAAGGTGCTTGATACTTATAGTGCGTTACTGGTCGCTCAGTCTCGCTATTCCGATGCGATTGCATTATTAGAGAGCATTCCTGCTGCATTAAGGGGGGAAAACGAATTGTTACACTTAGCTCAAGCATATTACGGCAACAATGAATATATCAAGGCTAAGCGAGTGCTTGATGAGTTATCGATAACTGAAATGGAGGCTTCTGCACAGATGGAAGTACGCGCTTTACGCGCGATGATAGATGCTAACTTGCAAACTGCTTCTTAGCTATTTACGCTGTCAGGATCCTTTACACTATGCCATACCTAGCGCGCTGTTAAACACGTAAAAACAATCTAACCGAATGAAATAAATAGCTTTAAAATAACTGGCACCAAGTATGCAACTTATGATTCAGAGGCAGCAGCACCGCCTTTGAATCATCTAACATACGAGGTGTACACCATGGATAAGTTTAAGAAAACAGCACTTAATGTTGCCCTAGCGGGAGCGGTATTAGCAGGCTTTTCAGTTCCCGCACAGGCTGAAGGGGTCCTCTCTACAGCTACTTTAGAATTAAAGAACCTATTATTCTTGAAAGATGACGGTTCACATTTCAGTTCTCTTGATTTTGATTTACTTTCCTCAACGGCTGAAAACGAGGTAAATAATGCAACCGCAGAATTAAATGGTGCTTTATCAGCTGCACCTAAGGTGACAGCAGACGCGTTTGGTCCCAATGCAAACATTGATTTAGCGCCACTATGTGTTGGTACTGGCTGCCCTGTCGCTAATAATGACTTTAATACCTCGATTATTAGCAGTACGTTAGGGGATCCAACTGTGAATCGAGCTTATTCTGATTCATTGATCGCGGGCTCGGTAATCGACCGTGATATTAATGGTAATGGTGTCATTGATGCCGGCACCTACTTTTTTGACCATGATGGGGATGCTGGTACGCCCGATATTTTAGTGTCAGAAGTAACCTCAGGGTCGAATACAGGGGCCGAATCTACAGTTGAGCTAATTAACGACGGCAGTGGTGCTGCTGGGGTGACCAACTCATTAAGCAGTACCATCAAGTTTACATATACTGGGCCAACAACCTTCTTCAATATTGCGTTTGATGCTACCGCATATATGGAAACCTATATTTCCACTTCACCTAAAACGCCAATGGATGCGTTTGCTGGTGCAAACTACGCACAAACATTTATTCTGACGGATCTTGCGGCTGGCGACATTCTAGATTGGACACCCGGTACGGCCGCTGCAGCGGGTTCATCAACCGACCCATTCCGGTTAACGGCTAAAATAACTGCGGATGAAATTTCAGCAGGCTTCTCTGAAACGCGTACGCCAACAGGTATAACATTAGGCTCTGTTAAAACAGGCAGCTTCACCGCTCAATCTTCTGCTCTGCTCGTGTCAGGACGGACTTATACCTTTAGTGCGAATACCGATACCAGTGTCAGTGCTTCACTTAAGGTTCCAGAGCCTGCATCTATTGCATTATTTGGCTTAGGTCTATTGGGCCTTTCACAGATTCGTCGTAAAAAACAAGCTTAAGACAGTGATAAGCACCTAGTTCGCTAGGTGCTTTTTTTATTTCTATTGAATTAATTAGCTAAGTGTAAAAAAAGCTGACACACCGTGTTAGACCTAACCCAAAGCTATGTAGTTAATCTTTGGTGGGAGACAAGTTGAGCTAGTTGAGCCGTTCCGTATTTTGTAGGCATGGAAGTATATATGGGCAAACTTAAGCGTAAAATTATTCACTTACCCGGTATCAATTATTTAATACGTAAGGTTGTGTCATACAAAGCAAGCCGTGAGGCTAACGAAATCGCCCATCACTTTGATGAATACTTAAAACCTCTTATCGCCCATGAGCAACACCTTCGCGATGAAGTGCATAAAATTCGTCACAATGTATATTGTGAGGAGTTGGCTTTTGAACCATCTCGCCCCGATGGTATGGAGCAAGATGATTTTGATCCCTTTTCTATTTTTTGTGTGATTGAGCACAAGGCGAGTCATCACTACGCGGGTTGTGTCCGTGTGGTCGCGCCGCAAACACCAGATCAACAGCTACCCTTAGAAAAATTTTGCCAAGGTGCAATTACCGATCCTCACCTAAACCCTGCCAATTTTGATCGTACTAAAATTTGTGAAATATCTCGTCTTGCTGTCCCTGCTGCGTTTCGACGTCGTAATGCTGATAAGTTTGCTGGGGCTGAGACCGGTGCCGTGAATGAAGAAACCTACTCAGAAAAAGAGCTGCGCTGCTTTCCTTTTATTGCTATTGGACTTTATTTAAGTGCGGCCTCAATCGTGATAAACCGTGATATCGAACACTGCTTTGTAATGATGGAGCCGAGGCTAGCGCGTAGTATGCGTTTTGTGGGAATTAAATTTAAACAAATTGGCCCTACGGTTGAGTATCACGGCAAGCGAGCGCCTTATTATATAAACCCAATATTATTTTTACGTAACTTGTCACCCGGCTTCAAAGTACTGCATTTGAACTTGGAAAAAGGATTGGCTAAAGATGTGCGCCATTTAGAATAACTCAGTACAGGGCTTTTCACATCTTTAGCGGGGCGCGAAGCAAAGAACTTAACTACACTCTACAATACCTGTTCTGGCTTGGGGGAGTAAAATGGAAGATGCACTATTAGGTAAGTATGCCGCGATTGTCGGAGAAGCTTATGCTTTAACCTCGCCCGAACAGCTACTTCCTTATGAGACAGCAACTTACGAAACATCAACTAAGGTGAAAGCGGTGTTGTTGCCCAATTCCACAGAACAAGTGCAAGCATTAATTAAGCTGGCTAACGAGCATTTAGATCCTATCTATCCCATTAGTTCAGGTAAAAATTGGGGTTATGGCTCAGCGGTGCCAACCGCAGACGGTTGCACCATTCTAGATTTAAGTCGGATGACAAAAATTGTTAAATTTGATCCTGATTTGGCTTATGTCACGTTAGAGCCAGGGGTGACACAAAAGCAGTTATACGATTTTTTGCAGCAACAAGGTGGTCACATGTGGATGGATGCCACTGGCTCCTCACAAGACTGCAGTATTATTGGTAATACCATGGAGCGGGGCTTTGGTCACACGCCATACGGAGACCATTTTGGTAGTGTTAGTGGTCTTGAGTTAGTGCTAGCCAATGGTGAGCGTTTTAAAACGGGTTTTGGCCGTTTTCCACAAGCGCAAGCCGCGGAGGTTTATCATTGGGGGGTTGGCCCTTATTTAGACGGTCTTTTTAGCCAATCTTCTTTTGCGGTGGTGACACAAATGACAGTGTGGTTGATGCCTAAACCTGCCTACTTTCAAGCTTTTTTTTGCAGTGTTGATAAAGACGATTTTGGTCCGATGGTCGATGCTCTGCGGCCACTACGCCTTGATGGCACGCTAAAAAGTGCCATGCATTTAGTGAATGGTGATAAGGTTGTTTCTGCCTTTGATCAATATCCTTGGCAAGAAATGGAAGGCGCAGCGCCTCTTTCTCGAGAGTGGCTGGCGCAACGTTTAAAGCAGCTAGATGCCAAAGAGTGGAATGCTTCTGGTGCCCTATATGGCACTTGGCTTGAAGTCGCTATTGCCCGTAGAAAGATTAAAAAAGCGTTAGCAAATATCCCTTCGCGTAACATCAAGTTTCTCGATGACAAGCTGTTAAAGCTTGCGCGTTTAGTGCAAAAACCCTATCAGATGATCACCGGTTTTGATTTAAAAGGAGCCCTTGATAAAAGTATACCTGTTTACCTGCTAAAACAGGGGGTTCCCACCAATGCCTTTATTCCCAGCACTTACTGGCGGAAAAAAACGCCGCCGCCTGAAATGGACCAAGCGCATCCCGATCGCGATAGATGCGGACTACTATGGTTGGCGCCCGTCGCGCCGATGACAGGCAAGCATGCAACACGCTTAGAGCATCTCGTTTATAAGTATCTTCTGGAATACGGTTTTGAGCCTGCGATTTCAATGACCTTGCTGACTGAGCGGTGTATTGATTGCGTTATTTGCATAACTTATGACAGAGATAACCCAGAGGAAGAGCAGCAAGCACTGGCTTGTCACGATGCCTTGTTTAGCGCGTTAACCAGCGAAGGCTATTTCCCCTATCGCTTATCAACTCGTGCGATGGGGATGTTGCCCGCCGCAGCACCTGCGTATATCAAGGTTGTTAATGATATCAAACGCGTCTTAGACCCTAACTTGATATTGTCACCTGGTCGTTATCAAGAAAAGGATTAACCTTGTAAGGACACAAATATGATCAGCTTGAGAGTAAAATCTTATATTGCCTGTTTTTTATGCTTTTGTTTAACGATGTTAGTCGGTTGTGGTGAAACCAGTATTAATGAGCAAGAAGCTTATGAAAAGGCGTTAGCGTTTCAGCAAGCCAATGAGCATAGTAGCGCCATTATCGAATTCAAGAATGTAATGAAAGTTAATCCCAGTCGTAATGACGTTAAAATGCAATTAGCTGATTCTTACATTTACATCGGGATGTACCCTTTTGCCGAAAAAGAACTGACGAAAGTTTTAGCGCAAGAAAGTTCGCCCGAGATAAAGCTAAAACTAGCTAAGGTTTTACTAATGCTAAATGATGCATCACGTCTAAAAGAGGTGCTGGCCAACCGACAAGATTGGCCCGTTGCTTTAGAGGTTGATGCCTTAGCTGTACTGTCTCAGGCTGACTTATTAACGAATCAGCCAGATTTAGCCTTAGCGGAATTAAAGCAAGCCAAAGCCCTTAATCTGGTCACTGCTGAGTTATTATTTGCCAGTGCATTGCAAGCGTTGGCTGTAGACGATGAAGAAGAGGCGCTGAAGAATATTGATTTAGCATTGGCCAAAGAGCCGAACTTAGTCAAGGCGATGGTGATAAAGGGGCAGGTATTAATGCAGCAACAAAGGTTTGAACCTGCACTTGCGTTATTTAATCAAGCCGCAACAATGCAATACGCCAATCCAGAACTATTAATGAACCCTGCTCGTGTTTATGTACTAAATAATCAGCTGGACTTAGCGCATCAGCAACTAGACAAGCTATTAAAAATTATTCCAGAGCACATTGAAGCTAATTATTTTAAGGCTTTTTTACAGCTACAAGCTAAAAATTATGAGCAAGCATTAGTTTCAGCCGAAAAAGTGTTAAAAGTGGATAACGAGCATATTGCGTCTCACTTTATTTCGGCTGCCAGTGCCTACTCCCTTGAACAATATGAGAAGGCCTTTTCTCATGCCACTAAAGTGACCTATGCCTACCCCGGCTATACTGAAGGGTTGAAATTAAAAGCCGCCATTCAGTTTAAGTTAGGTGATGAACTGGCAGCGACTGAAACCTTAAGTGCGCTCAATGCATCTGACTTTAATCAGCAGGATATTGGTTTGCTGAAGGCAGCAGGGCAGACCCAGTTACTGAATGATGATTTTGCATTGTCACAGCAGCTATTTGAGCAAGCTGCTCAACTAGCTCAAGATGATCAGTCTCTTACTATGTTAATGACGCAAACTGCGTTCTTGCAGCCCGATATTGATAAAGGGATAGAGCAGTTAGAAATCATCAAGCAAAAAATACCAGAACAAGAAGAAGTCGAAATAGCATTAATTGTCAGCTATCTGAAAAAAGGCGACTTTAACGAAGTTTTGCAGCGAGCTAAAGCGTTACAAACACGTTTACCTAAACAAGGGGTCGGCTTAGTATTGCAAGGGATCGCTTATGTTCTTAACCGGCAGCTTGATTTAGCTGAGCAAGCGTTCCTAGCTGCCCGAGAGATTGAACCGAGCAACTTAGGGACGTTACAGAATTTGGCGGCGATAGCATTACAGCAAAAAAACTATGAGCAGGCAGAGCAATACTACTTGGACACCCTTGCTATCGATAAAACAGACTTGAGTAGTTTATTACAGCTTTATTTACTCGCGAAACGTAAAGGCGAGGTGGAGCAAGGTCTGGTTTATTTAAAACAGGCGCTGCAGTACCACCCCGATAGCATGGCTGCTAATCTTCCCATGATTGAGTATTTCTACTTTAACAACCAACCACAACAAGCCTTAGTGTTGGCAAATAATATGTTAGAAAAGCACCCGCAACCAACACCGGAGCAAGCCAAAATATTGTTCTATAGTGGCGTGGTGCTGCAGTACTATAAACAATGGGAGGCGGCTAAATCTCGTTTAGAGTCATTTGTTGATCGCTATCCCGCCAGTTATTTAGGGCATTTCCATTTAGCTACGGTATATGCCATGAGCAACGATTTACCCGCCGCGCGCAGCGAGCTAGATAAAGCCATTCAAGCTAATTCATTTTATCCGCCGATTGCCATGTTAGACATTCGCTTGTTATTAAGCCAAGGTGAGTTTGTAAAAACGCGGCAGGCAATACAAGGCTATCGTGAGAAATTTCCAAATACAGCTGTTGTTGATGAAATGCAGGCCCGTCTTGAATTGGCTCAAGGTAATTTCAATGAGTCGATAAATTGGTATCAAAAAGCACTAGCCGAGTCGGAGACGAATTACCTCACGGTGCAACTGGCCAATGCTCATTGGTCAGCAGGGCAAGCCGATCAGGCTATTCAGGTACTAACGGACTGGCTTAGTAAATATGATAGCGATGTGTTATCACGCCGTGTGTTAGCTGATTATCAGATGGTCGCAGGGCAAGATCAGCAAGCAATAGATAACTTAGTTAAGCTTAGCTCACTGTTGAAGCCAGATGCGCATATTGAAAATAACTTAGCTTGGCTTTATCAAAAGCAGGGGAAAGCAGATCTCGCCCTTGGTCATGCCGAAACGGCCCATGATTTAGCACCCGATAATGCCGGTATCATGGATACTTTAGCGGTTATTTTATTGCAGAAAGGGGATGGGATCGCCGCTGAGCGATTACTTACTCGCGCGGTGCAGTTTTCACCCGACGACCCTGATATCCAATATCATTTAGCACAGGCGATGATCAAAAACGGTAAGAAAGAAGCGGCGAAAGAGGTGCTCGAAAAACTTATTAGTAACCATCAAGATTTTCCAGCCTTAACGGAAAGTAAGGCCTTGCTGTTGTCGTTATCTTAGTTTTCATCATGTCAGAGTTTCCTATTGCGCTTAAGTTTTGTTAGCTTAGGCGCTTTCTGTTACTAGCGACCCTATAATGCTGCCTTCTGTTGTTATCGCTTTGGCTTATTTTTGCGATCTTATTTTTGCTGATCCTTATCGCATTCCTCACCCAGTGCAAGGTATCGGCGTCCTTATCAACGCTGCTGAACGCTTACAGGGCAGGTTGCTATTGGCTAAAAAGGCATTTGGTGTCTGGTCGAACCTGACCGTTTTAGTGTTGATCTTTTGTTTAAGCTTAGTGATGGCCAATTTGCATTGGCTGGTGGAAATGTATTTGTTATACACCTGTTTAGCGACAAGAAGCCTCTATAACGAAGGAGCAAAGGTTCGGCGGATCTTAAATCAAGGTGATATGGCACTGGCACGCAAAGAGCTCAGTTACTTGGTCAGCCGAGATACGGCAGCAATGGATCAAGCACAAATTACCCGTAGTGCGATGGAAACTATCTCAGAAAATACCGTCGATGGCATCACCGCGCCGTTATTCTATATGTGTTTAGGTGCGCTAGTGTCACCCTGGTTACCCGGTGCCAGTTTGGCTTTTGCCATGACTTATAAAGCCATTAATACCTTTGACTCGATGTGGGGCTATAAAAATGAGCGCTATCTTGAGCTGGGTTGGTTCTCAGCGCGTCTCGATGATTGGGCTAACTGGTTACCCGCTCGTCTAACGGGGGCCGTGCTGCTGCCCTTATCTGCGTTAGTGCTTCGTTATGATTGGCGCAGTGCTTGGCGCATATTTTGGCGCGACCGTTTAAACCATGCCAGCCCTAATTCGGCGCACCCCGAAGCGGCCGTGGCAGGCGCCTTGGGGGTGCAGCTTGGCGGAGCCACGTCATATTTTGGCCAATTGCATGATAAACCGACCATCGGAGATAATAATAAGCCGTTCACCACCGAGTTAATCAATAAGAATCTGAACTTAATGTTAGTTTGTTCTTTGCTCAGCCTAGGGGGCGTATTGCTGGTGTTAATAATAGTAAGTAGGGTGTAAATGGAATTACATGGTGGAAATATACATAAACTAACGCGTGATACAGCCACTGCAGAGTGGTTGGATTTTAGCGCTAATATTAATCCTCTTGGTTTACCAGAAAGTGTCAGCTTGGCCTTGGTTGAACAACTGAGTTGTTTAACGGTATATCCCGATCCTGAGTATGTGAAATTGCGACAAGCTTTAGCTGACTACTGCGAGCAACCGATTTCGCATATTATCCAAGGCAATGGCGCAACTGAACTGATTTATTTGTATTTTAGAGTTCTAAAACCCCGCCGGGTACTTATTGTGGCGCCGACCTTTGCTGAATATCAACGCGCAGCGACTAGTGCAGGATCGCAGGTTGATTATTGTGTGCTAGACAGTGAATTGAATTTTCAGTTATCTGTTGAACAAATCGCTTTAGCGCTTGCGCAGCACGATTATGATGTATTGGTTGTTTGTAATCCAAATAACCCAACGGGTGGTTTTATTGCGCAAGAGCAAATGCAGCAGTTGGCCGAACTTACGTTGGCCCATCAATGCCGAATGCTGGTGGATGAGGCGTTTATTGAGTTTGTTGATGATGGCCATGCGCCAAGCATCGCAGAATTAGGCTTGCCTCATGTGTTTGTGGTGCGCGCGTTAACTAAGTTTTTTGCGTTGCCGGGAATACGGTTAGGTTTTGCTATTAATGCCGAACAAGAATTAACCCAGCAAATTAATCATGAACGCGAGCCATGGAGTGTTAATGCTCTTGCCGAAGTGGCCGCGATTAGTGCGTTACAAGATAAAGCGTATATGCAAGCTTCACTACATTGGTTACAACAACAGCGCGAATACTTATTAACAGAGCTGCACCAGTTAACCGGGTGGCATGTTTATCCATCTCGGGTTAACTTTGTCTTGTGTCGTCTGCCAACTGGTTTAACCGCCTCTAATTTGCGTCAGCGCTTACTAAAGCAAGGTATTGTGATTCGTGATGCCAGTAACTTCTATGGACTTGATCAGCGCTACATTCGCTTAGCAGTAAAAAGCCAGCAAGATAACCAACGCTTGATTAGCGCATTACAACTCGTGTTGGCTTGATTTGAGGTTACTTAATGTGGTTTAACGGCAGCGCAGTATTTTGAAAAATACTGCGCAGCATAAAGCTAGAGCGCACACCTGTCACGCCGGAAATACGGGTCAGTTTACCCAGTAAAAACTCTTGATAGGCTTCCATATCTGGCACCATTACCTTCAGTTGGTAATCAGCATCCATTCCAGTGATTAAGCAGCATTCGACTATTTCAGGGTATTTTGCCACTTCTTTTTCAAAATTTTCAAAGCGATCCGGAGTATGCCTGTCCATGCTTATATGGATATAGGCGGTCAGTTTTAAACCCAGCTTTTGAGGGTTAAGTAAGGTGACGTGTTTATCGACATAGCCTGCCTCTTCAAGGCTTTTGACGCGACGAGAGCAAGGTGACGCGGACAAGCCAATTTGTTCGGCCAGCTCTAAATTACTGATCCGGCCATTCTCTTGCATCAAGGTTAAAATATGTTTGTCGGTGCGATCTAGCTTACTCATGACTTACTTTCCTTATAGATTGCGCATAATTTTAATATATTGGAATAGTATTGCTTAATTAATATGAATAATAGATAAAAAAGGTAAGTTATTGCGTGGTGAGTTAGCTATTATTTTTCTTAGTGAAGGGCACAGCTAAGCAGATAGAATATTTACCCTTTATTCTGGCAAAAACCTTGTTACCGCAAGTGAGTAGCCGCTTAGGCGTAATATCACCACGCACCCAGGCTTACCAGCAAAGTTGAATGAGACCCAAGTTCAAAATGAAGAGATTAAAAAAAGCGATTCATCTGAATCGCTTTTTTTATGCTTGTTAGCTCGACGTTAGTCTAATTCTTTAAAGAAAGAGGTCGCGAAGCTTTTTTCACAATAGTGGCACTTAAGTTTAATCTGTTGTTTTTGTTTTATATAAAACAAGCTATCAACAGGCTCATTGTGACTAATACAATTGGAGTTAGGGCAGGCTAGAACGCCGCTGATGGCTTCTGGCAATTCAACCTTAAACTTTTTCACCACATCGTAATCGTCAATCAGGTTGATGGTCGCATCAGGTGCAAATAAAGCCAATTGGTTGGCTTGCACGCCGGTGATTTGCGTGTTTTCAATTTTGATTAAGTCTTTAGTGGTGCTGCCACCCGTGGGTAAGTTTAGACCGATAGTGATTTTTTGATTGGTATCGGTTAGCTGAAAAAACTTAAGGATTTTAACGCCTTTTCCAGCCGCAATATGATCAATCACCGAACCATTTTCAATGGCTTGAACTTCTAACTTCTTTTTCATGCTTGCTCCTGAAAAAAGTTGGACAGCACTAAGGCTAATAGGGCTTGTCTGGCATACACGCCATTTTCGGCTTGTTCAAAGTAGTAAGCGTAGGGGGTGTCATCGACATCGATAGTGATTTCGTCAATGCGAGGTAATGGGTGCAGAATTTTTAGGTTTGCTCGTACGTTTTCTAGCATGCTACCTGTCAGAACGAAGGCTGATTTCAGGTGTTGATATTCGGTTTCGTCAAAGCGCTCTTTTTGTACCCGTGTCATATACAGAATATCGAGTGAGTCAATCACCTCTTCAATACTGCTATGGATGGAGTAGTTTATGCCGGCGTCATCTAATTCTTCCAAAATATAATCAGGCATCGCCAGTGCAGGCGGTGCAATAAAGAAGAAGTTACAGTTAAATAATGACAAGGCTTGCGCCAGTGAATGCACGGTGCGTCCATATTTCAAATCACCGACAAAGGCAATATTGAGATTCTCTAAGCTGCTTTGTGTTTCATAAATAGTAAACAGATCCAGCAAGGTTTGTGTTGGATGCTGGTTTGAGCCATCACCACCATTAATCACCGGAATAGAAGCAGACTCAGCGGCTAGGCGTGCTGCCCCTTCTTGCGGATGGCGCATAAAGAAAGCGTCGGCATAAGAAGAGATCACTTTTACTGAGTCGGTGAGCGTTTCCCCTTTTTGTGCCAGCGAAGTGTTGCCGCCACTGTCAAAACCGATCACCGAGCCACCTAAACGCTGTACTGCTGTTTCAAATGAAAGGCGAGTACGAGTCGATGCTTCAAAAAAGCAGCTAGCGACTATTTTGTTTTTAAGTAATTCGGGTTGGGGTTGGTGCTTGAGTTTTTTTGCTGTTGCTACGATGAGCTCAAGTTCGCTACGTGAGAGATCTGCGATTGAGACTATGTCTTTCTTAAATAAGGGGTTCGTCATTTTTTATCCTGCCGGGCGCGTGGAACAACCGGAGCAAGATTATAGCACCCCTTGTCGGGCGATGCTGCTTAATATTCACCATACCAGCAGCATTTGTTTGTCGTTGGCAGAGGCAGCAAATACCACCTCACCGTTTTAGTTGCCCCGATACAGCGCCGCGTCAATGATACACCAAATATGCAACGGCACTGCAATGATCAGAAAAATGCCAAAGGTAAAGCCAGCAATACCATATGCGGCATAGGTAAATAGGCAAAACATTAAGGCTGCTAAAATGCGCCCTTGCACCAACTGGCCTAAACCACAAATGAAAAAGCTACACACTGCGGCAATCACATTGCCTGTCGAACCTTGAGAAGCCATCTTACCTCCTAGTTTAATTTAAGATCTTGAATCACAATGCTAATAACCTCACCCTCTGAGCCACCTGCATGGCCTTGAACTAAGGCTTGCTGATGCTCAAACTCGGCAATATTACTGGGTGGGTTTTCAATTAAGATATCCTGTTCAGAAGTGACTAACCACCACTGCTGATCGCGTTGTTCAATTTTGCCTTGGAACTGCAGTTGCTCTGCTAGGTCAGCCTGTGCCATTCGTTCTGGTGCTGCGCTTTTCATTAGTGCAGGAGCGGAAATAGACATCGGAGCAACTTCAGCTTGCGGTATAACCTGTTCTGGCTCTTCTTGTTGTGCCACAAAAACCGCAGCAACAAAGAAGGAGGCGGCAATAGCCGGTAAAAACGGCATGTTACGCCATGAACGTTTTGGCGCAATGGATGTTGGTTTTGCGGCAACAGCACGTCGCGAGGCGGCTAAAATTTTATCATCGAGCGCACTGCTAGGCATGTCGTTGCTTTGTTGTTGATACGTTTTGCTAATCGCATCATCATTAAGCGGTGATTTATGGCTCATATGAAACCCCCTGTTTAAGCTTGGCCATGGCATAGCGCAAGCGACTTTTTGTTGCTTCAAAACTTGATTTTGTTAGGTTTGCAATTTCTTCTAAGCTAAACCCAGCTTCGTGGCGCAACAAGAAAACTTCTTTTTGTTGTGCGGGTAATTGTTCTACCTGACTGATTAATTCGTCTGCTTGGCGACTGTGTGTGAGCTGCTCTGACAAGTCTGGTAGTTCGTCTTCCGGCTCCACAATGTCATCAAAATCAAGTAGGTGTGCCTTGCTGTTTTTACGATAATAATTCACCAAATGATTGTGTGCTAACGTGTACAGCCAAGTTGTAAACTTTGCCGTTGGCTGATAGCTCTCACGTGCATTGATCAGTTTCATCCATATATCATGATGTAACTCTTCCGCTACATCCGCGCGGCTGCAGTGGCGTAAAAAATAGCGATAAACGCCGCCTTTATGTTTTTGATAAAGCTGCTCAAATGCCGCAGCATCTCCTTTACCGTAGTTCAGCATCAGCTGCTCATCGGTTAATAATTCGGTCTTAGTCAAGCGTGCTCCGCGCAACAAAATCTAGATGCGGTCAACATACCCTAGCCCTGCATTGCGCTCAAGTTTTGCGGCATATTTCTGCATATAAATCGAGCATGCAGGGGTATAAACCAGACTTATTGTTAATTGGGTTAACATTGTGATTATTTGATGCTTTTTTTAGATAGAAGCCCTAAGCTATTAGTTCTTATTGGTTCGGGGTTTTGACTTATGTTACGCGGTGTTTTTTTTCTTTCTTTTATCTGTTTTTCGACCTTGGCATTTGCGGGGACGCAGTTTGAAGAGATGTCGTCTAAACCGGTATTGGCTTATGTGGTAGCCAAACCAGATGGCACGATTATTAATCAACAAAATCGCCATCTAAATTTATCGCCTGCCAGTACTCAAAAACTAATTACAGCCACTGCTGCTCGCTTGCACCTTGGCGGCAGTTATCGCTTCAATACTCAAATTGAAACCTTAACCGAAGCCAAGTTAAGGCAAGGAACGATTGAGCAAGACTTACGCTTTAGGTTGTCGGGGGCGCCTGATTTTACTCGCAAGCAACTGCGCGACATGCTGAAAACCCTGAAACAGAGTGGCGTCAAAAAGATCAGCGGTGACATTTTAATTAATGATGGCCGTTTTAATGGCTATCACTGGAGTAATGGCCAATCTTGGAATGACTTGGGGGTTTGTTATACCTCGCCAGCTAGTGCGGTGATTATCAACCGTAATTGTGTGCAAGGTAACTTATCGGTCACGAAAGAAGGGAAAACGCGGGTGTTTATTCCTGCCCATGAACCAATTCGAGTAGATAACAGTACGTACGCTCTAAAAACGTGGAAAGAGATGCGGCAGTCTCATTGTGCGTTAGAGCTAAACCGTGGTGATACTAATCATTATGAATTAATGGGCTGTTTTGTGGCGACCAAAGATCCCATTCCAATGAAATTTTCGGTTAATGATCCCGTAACATATTTTGCCAGTATTTTAGCGGCTGATTTAAAAGGGGCAGGTATTACTCATACGGGAGTTATTCGCCGTGAATCGACACTTGAGCCTGAGGGAGTTGTGTTGGTTCGCCAGCGTTCGGCAACGCTAGACAGCTTGCTGGAAAAAATGCTGAAAAAATCCGACAACCTGATTGCTGATGTGGTGTTTAAAACGCTGGGCGCAGAATATTACAACCAAGCGGGAAGTTTTCGCAGCGGTGAGGCAGCGGTTAAAGCAATATTGAAAAGTCAGGCCAAGTTAGATTTATCCGATGCCATCATGGCTGATGGCTCAGGCTTGTCTCGACATAATTTGGTGACGGTTGATCAGTTACTACAAGTGATGCAATTTGTTTATAACAATGATAACAAGCTTAAGTTATTAGATTCTCTTGCTGTTTCAGGGGTTGACGGCACACTAAAATGGCGTACATCACTTCGTGTCGACGCGCTCAAGGGTAAGGTTCGCGGTAAAACGGGCTCGTTAAAAAGCGTGGTGAACATGGTTGGTGTCATAGATACGCAGCAAGGCCCCAGATTATTTGCTTACATGGTGTCAGGATATAACTTGCCGCCAAAGCAAGCGCGACTATACAAAAATAAATTAAACCCAATCCGTCAATTTGAGCGTGATTTTTTTACTGAATTACTGACTTCAGGGAAAACATCTAAAAATAAGTGACCCTAGTTTCAGATTGCGAACGACATCCTAGATTGGGGTCGCTGTTTTGATATATTTGTTCAATAAATAACAGGTGGCTGAAGTGAGGGTTGGATGAGGCGATTTATTCCTGCATTAGTAGTGCTGCTGGCGCGTCCTCGAACAGGAGTTTGTCAACTTGGACTAGCAGAAACACTAGGAGCCAAACGGGCGATGCAGCTGAGCCAGCTGTTTATTGACTGTGCGCTGGAAGATGCACGAGTTTGGCCGGGCCGGGTGGTACTTGCTGTGCCTGAGCAAGATCGCTCTTGGGCGGAATACCTTGCTGATTCGCATCAACAAAAGCAACCTTGGCTGGTAGCATGCCATGACTCACATGGCCTTATGGGTGAGACGCTCACTTATCTAGATTTGAGTTTACGCGAGCAAGGCTTGCAGCAATTTATTTATATTTTCGCCGACGCTCCTGTGTTGTCCGGTGACCATTATCGCAAAGCGATTCTTATTCTACAAAACTACGATGTTGTATTGAGTCATGAGGCGACATCTGGGCTAAGTTTAATCGCAAACACTCGCCCTTGGCCTAGCTTTACTGCCATTGATTGGCGCAATACTGCTGTGGCAGAACAGTTGCAACTAAGGTGTATTCAATCAAGCTTTAGCGTTAGTGATATACAAGCAGGCTATGCGATTAAGCAATCGTCTGACTTGTTGCGTTTACAACATGAT
This sequence comes from Motilimonas cestriensis, assembly GCF_021295315.1. Classification (GTDB taxonomy): domain Bacteria; phylum Pseudomonadota; class Gammaproteobacteria; order Enterobacterales; family CBDFNC01; genus Motilimonas; species Motilimonas cestriensis. The sequence continues at coordinate 24,279 of NZ_JAIMJA010000026.1, forward strand.
TTAGCTCAAGATAAACGTCCTGCTCGAATGCGTTTAATGCAAGCGCTGCAGCCTGTTTTCAGTCAAGTAACCGCTTAGCCTGTTATCGCTTAGTTTGTTATCACTTAACTGGTTATCAGTTATAAATAGGTGGCTAAACCGACATGGGTAACACGCGCTTAGGAGCTAAGCGCTGCAGCATAAGCCAGTGTTCAGTCAAGTAACCGCTTAGTTTGTTATCACTTAGCTTGTTATCAGTTATAAGTAGGTGGCTAAACCGACATAGGTAACACGCGATTACGACCTAAGCGTTTAGCTTCATAAAGTTGTTTGTCTGCTTTATCGATCAAGCTACTGGCACTTTCTTTAGCGCTGTATTCGGCAACACCAAAAGAGGCGGTAATATGGTCGACTTGGCGATTACTGCGCTTGTCCTTAACCGAAACCTTTTCAATCGCACGGCGTATTGATTCAGCGAGTTGGCGTGCAACCCTAAGATTTTTTCCAGGCACCACTAAGGCAAACTCCTCACCACCAAAGCGATAAGCGGTAATACCATCTCGACAGCTGAGTTGTAACCGACGGGCAATGGCTTTGATCACCGAGTCACCAAACAGATGGCCATATTCATCATTGAATTTTTTAAAGTGGTCGATATCAACCAAAATAAAACTAAACGGCTGCTCGGTGGCGCATAGGCTGACTAAGTCGTTATCTAGCGCGCGGCGATTAAGCAGGCTGGATAAACTGTCATAGAGTGCATCTTTTTGTACTTGTTCCAGTTGCTTCTTGAGTCGCTCAACTTCTGAACTAGCCGTATTTAACTGATTGTTCAAAAACCGAGTTGAATGGCGGATTTCTTTTGATTCGGAAATGAGTCCACGAACCAGCTCCATCACTTCTTCAAATGACAAGCCTTCATCTTCAACACGCGATAGGCAATCAAAGTTTTTATCTATCATTTGCTGAAAATCTTGTGTGTCCGCTAAAGTATCTGTCATTGAATGAGACACTTCGTTTAAGAGTAGTTCAAGGCTTGATCTCAGCTGGCGAATGTCGGTTTCAGTTTTGCTGGCCACATAGGTGCGATATAAGGTTTCGCCCGTTGCCGGTGGGCACATGCCATAGTCAGTAATAGCCTGATCCAATTCTTTATTCATTTGTGGCAGACTATTGTCAACGTAGGTGTACCACAAGGCATAGTTAGTCGGCGTAGTGGGCACTTGGTTTTTGATCATCAAGGGCACTGCTTTGCGCAAATTCTCTGTTGATTTTTGAAATAGTTTTTTGCTCATTGCTGCCTGTGCCTAAAGTTTAAATACACGCCTATTGCGGAGTGAGTGGTGTCTTACCAGCTGTACTTACGTAATTGATACTTTCTTTCTAACGTTAGCCGATCTTGGCGCTGGTTTCTCTTTAAATTTTCGCAAACTGGTATTTTTTATACCTGCTAGTAGGGTGAAAATTTAATTTTGTGGGATAGACCTTAAGTTGAGCTTATATTTACGGGTGTGTCTGTCAGTGCAGTAGGAAAGGAGCGGGAAATACACGCCGCCCCCATCATTAATTATGACAATTGTAGGTCGACCAATAGGCGCCCTGTTATCTGCCCTGCGATTAATTTATCCGCGTACTCTGGCACTTGTGCCAAGGAAATAGTATTACAAGCAGCAGAAAAATAAGATTTAGGTAGCGTGGTTGCCAATAAATGCCATGCTTGCTGGCGCTGCTCAAATGGACAACTTACTGAATCGACCCCAAGTAGTTTTACACCACGTAGAATAAACGGCATTACAGTGGTCGGTAAATCAAAGCCACCAGCTAAGCCACATGCCGCGACTGCGCCATTGTAGTTTACTTGGCTTAATACTTTCGCTAACACATGGCTACCGACAGTATCGATTGCACCGGCCCAAAGTTGTTTGTCCAATGGACGGTTTGGCGTCAGCATTTCTTCACGAGAAATCACGCGAGTGGCGCCGAGTTCGGTTAACCACTGAGTGTTTTCAGCTCGGCCTGTCACAGCAACCACTTGATAGCCTAAGGTGCTTAATAGTTTTACCGCAACACTGCCAACCCCGCCGCTGGCACCCGTTACCAAAATTTCACCTTGTTCTGGGGTAATACCAGCCTGTTGCAGTGCTTGTACGCATAAACTTGCGGTGAGTCCTGCAGTACCAATTTGCATTGATTGTTCGGGCGTCAGGTCTTCATTTAATGGCACTAACCAATCTGCTTTCACCTGCGCTTTTTCAGCTAAGCCACCCCAATGGTTTTCGCCTACGCCCCAGCCTGTTAATACCACTTGCTGGCCTTCTTGGTAACGTAAATCGTTAGATGAAATTACCTTACCGGTAAAATCGATGCCCGGCACCATAGGGAAATTGCGGACGATTTTACCTTTACCTGTGATGGCTAAGCCGTCTTTATAATTAAGGGTCGAATACTCAACTTGTACTAATACTTCACCGTCAGGCAGCTCAGTTTCTGCTATTTGTTCTACTTTGGCTAAGGTTTTATCTTGTTCTTGTCGTAACACTAACGCATTAAACATATTGTAACTCCTTAAGGTGAATCGAAATTTTATTATAAAGACGGTTTTAAGCATAAGCCCCGATAGCAAAGCCTGCAATCAATATAAACCCCTACCTTGTCAGCTTCCTTGTAAAAGTGGATCATAGGGGCTCTTGGTTAATAAGGTGGTTAGTTTGAGTCAGTCATTTTCTGTATCCGCGCTGCGAGCGCAGTTTCCTGTGTTGCAACAAAGCTGTAATGGTCATGCTCTGGTCTATCTCGATAGTGCCGCCACCACACAAAAGCCGCAGTCAGTGATTGACGCGATGAATAATTACTACCAATACAACAATGCCAACGTACATCGTGCGGCACATTGTCTAAGTGCTAAGGCGACCCAAGCCTTTGAACAAGTAAGAGACGAGGTGCGCAGCTTTATTAATGCGCCTAAGCGTGAAGAAGTGATTTGGACTAAGGGCGCAACCGAGGCCATTAACCTAGTGGCGCAAAGTTATGGCGCCTTGTTAGAGGCAGGAGATGAGATCATCATTTCCACCATGGAGCATCACGCTAATATTGTGCCTTGGCAGTTATTAGCGCAGCAGCTGAAGTTAGTGTTAAAAGTGATCCCACTGACTGACACGGGTGAATTGGATTTAACCGCGTTTGCGCAATTACTGACAGAGAAAACGCGTTTAGTCGCGGTGACGCATATCTCTAATGTGCTGGGCACGGTAAACCCCATCGCTGGGATTGTTGCGTTAAGCCATCAAGTAGGCGCGAAAGTGCTGGTGGACGGCTCACAAACGGTGGCGCATTTGCCAATTGACGTACAGGCCTTAGATTGTGACTTTTATGTGTTCTCGGGTCATAAAATGTATGGGCCAACAGGCATCGGTGTACTTTATGGTAAGGCTGACTTACTCAATGCCATGCCGGTATGGCAAACCGGTGGTGAGATGATCAAAAAAGTGAGCTTCTCAGGCACTACCTTTAATGCCTTGCCGTTTAAATTTGAGCCCGGCACCCCTAATATTTCAGGTGTGATAGGCCTTGGCGCGGCAGTCGCGTTTTTGCAACAGCAAGATCGCGCAGCATTATTGCACTATGAGCAGGGGCTGTTTGAGTATGCTAAAGCGCAGCTCTTATCATTACCCGATATAGCCCTTGTTGGTAATGCCGCACAACAAGCAGGGGTGATAAGCTTTGTGGTGAAGGGAGAGCATCACAGTGATATCGCTACCTTACTGGATCAACAAGGCATCGCGATTCGCGCTGGCCATCACTGTGCCATGCCATTAATGGAGTCGTTAGGGCTCGGTGGCACCTTGCGCTTGTCGATCGCTTGTTATAATGATCAACAAGATATAGATAGCTTTATTGCCGCCCTGCACAAAACCTTGGAGTTTTTATAATGCCCAATCAATTAGTGCCTAATCTGTTTGGTAATGAAATCAGCAGTGATGACGTGCTGGATTTATTCGCGCAGCAATCGGGTTGGGAAGCGCGCTATCGGCAAATTATTGTGCTGGGCAAGCAGCTCAGTGAGTTACCACAAGTCTTTAAAAATGAAGAACATCAAGTGGATGGCTGTGAAAGTGCGGCTTGGCTGGTCAGCCGTGAACAAGCGGGCGTTTGGCAATTTTATGTTGCCAGTGATACCCGCATTGTTAATGGTTTACTCGCGATTGTACTGGCGGCTTATAATGGCAAAACCGCTAATCAAATTAATGACTTTGATATTGAAAGTTACTTTGATCAGCTCGGCTTATCCAAGCAACTTAGCCCGTCACGCGCGAACGGTCTGCATGCGGTGGTACAAGCTATTAAAGGTGTTGCTGTTTAGGCTTTGTAGGACCTGAGCTTGCTCAGGGAATCGGTGAGATATTCGCCTAGCTCGCCTCCTATATGTTTTATGCCTGATTAAAACTGATAACTCGCCAGTGGCGGTAACTTCGACTCAGGCATAAATTCACCCTTGATTATCCACTGTGGGGAATCGTCAGTTTCAAACTCCGGCAAGAGGCCAAATTGGTAATAATAAGAAGCAAAGAATTGGTCGTTTAGGTTTTATCTGCCAATTTTTTTAACACCCGCGACACCGCGACAAAAGCAAAGCTGGCGGTGACATGGGTGGCTGCGCCAAAGCCGGAGCTGCAATCCATCTTCATATTGCCATCACTTTGCGCTTTGGCATGACATACGCCGCCGTCTAAATCGGGGTAAATCAATTGCTCGGTCGAATACACACAATCAACGCCAAATTTGCGCTTGGTATTTTTAGTAAAGTTATAAAAGCGGCGTAGATCCGAGCGCACTTTTGCGGCTAGCGGGTCCTGAATGGTCTTGGCTAAATCACCCAGCTGAATTTGCGTTGGATCGATCTGACCACCGGCGCCGCCAATAGTAATAATCGGCACCTTATTGCGTTTGCAGTGAGCAATGAGTGCCGCTTTGGCGCGCACACTATCAATGGCATCCACCACATAATCAAACTCGGTGGAGATATGCTCAAACAAGTTCTCTTTGCTAATAAAATCGTCGATGCAATGCACTTGGCATTCTGGGTTTATTTCAAGAATGCGCGCAGCCATTGCCTCAATTTTTTGCTGGCCGATGGTGCTGGTTAAGGCGTGGATCTGACGATTGGTATTGGTAGTACAAATATCGTCCATATCGATCAAGCTAATTTGGCCAATGCCTGAGCGAGCGAGCGCTTCTGCTACCCAGCTGCCCACGCCGCCAATGCCAATCACACACACGTGTGCTTGCTGAAATGTTTGCAAAGCTGCCGCGCCATAAAGCCGTGCAATCCCACCAAACCGATTCTCAAATGACGACATGTAACCCCCTTTTATGCTCGCGGCGCATTATATACCCAATCGACCTAGAGATGCTTGAAACATGCATCTTTGGTTATCGCGAAAACACGCCAAGCATCGATTTTTTAGCTCTATTGACGTTAATGCCTCTTTTTTAGGCACAAAAAACCAAACCTCACACAAGCTTACACACCATGACAAAATTGCTACAGAACCAAGTAATAGGATCGCGTACCTTGCCATCATCACATCATGGCTATTATCCATAGCCTATTAAAAACATGAGCAATTGTAGAAAAATGGAGTTTAACTTGAAACCAAATAAGGTGGGTATTGAGCGTATTATTGATGCGACAGGCTATTCAATTAAAGGGCTAAAAGCGGCATGGTTAAATGAAGCTGCATTCCGTCAAGAAGTGGTCCTCTTGGTGATTTTTTCTGTGGTAGCAACCCTGTTACCAGTGTCTAACTTAGCGCGCATTTTGCTTATTTCGAGCCTGCTGCTTATTGTTATTGTTGAACTAATGAACTCCGCGGTTGAAGCTGTCGTGGATCGAATTGGTGATGAGTGGCATGAACTGAGTGGCTGAGCGAAGGATATTGCCTCTGCTGCGGTGTTTATTGCTTTGGGGCTAGCACTATTTGTTTGGGTTTCCGTTGTGGTGGACTTACTATGAAACAAATAAAACTAGCTACACTAAGACTTTCCTTTAGCTCCTTCACTTTTTTGTTGGCGCTTTACTTTGCCTTAATCGTCAATATTCCCGTCTACAAAGAGCTGCACAGTATCTTAATACAACAGGGTGAATTCAAAGTTGGTTTTGCTATTTCGTTACCGATTTTTTTTATTGCAGCGCTAAATTTAATCTTCAACCTGTTTACTTGGCCTTGGCTAGGGAAACCGTTCTTTGCTTTACTGTTGGTTCTGTCATCGATGGTGAGCTATGCAAGTTTTCATTATGGCACCCTATTTGACTATGACATGATGGTCAACATCGTTGAAACCGATCCTAGCGAAGCCAGTTCTTACCTAAGCTTATACTCAGTAAGTTGGACATTAATGATGGGGATTATTCCCGCTATTTTGGTCTTTGCTGTTAAGCTGACGACAGAGGGGGCATTTGGTCGTGTGTTGTTGAAAAAATTACTGAGTATGGCGCTATCGATAGTGGTTATTGTATTGATTGCCGCACTCTACTATCAGGATTATAGCTCTGTAGGTCGTAATAATTCTTACCTTAAAAAGATGCTGATCCCGACTTATTTTGTTCACAGTGCGAGTAAATTAGTCAACACAAGATACTTAACCACGCCACAGCCTTATCGCCAACTTGGCCTAGATGCCAAGCAGTCTGAGCAAGCCTTACAAATGGCCGAACAAAAAACCACCTTGTTAGTATTGGTTGTCGGTGAAACAGCGCGTTCGCAAAATTATGAACTCAATGGGTATGATCGCCCGACCAATAAATACATCCGAAACCTCAACGTCATTTCATATCAAGATGTCAGCGCTTGTGGTACATCGACGGCCATATCGTTACCTTGTATGTTTTCTTATCTGCCTCGCTCTAATTTCGATCGCCAGGTTGCAAATAACCAAGATAATGTACTGGATATCCTTAAGACGGCAGAGGTGTCTCAGCTTTGGCTAGAGAATAACGGTGGTGATAAAGGGGTTGCTCGCAATATCGAATTATTTACCGTCGACCGTTCTCGTAAAGACAGTTTCTGTAACGGCAGTACTTGCCATGACATGGCGCTATTGCAAGATTTTGAGCAAAACGTCGCTAAATTAAAAGGGAACATGCTAATTAATATGCATTTAATTGGCAGTCACGGGCCCACTTACTTTCAGCGTTACCCTGAAGAGCAACGTGAATTTAAGCCTGACTGTCAGAGGGCTGATATCGAAAACTGCTCCGTTGAACAAATTATCAACACGTATGACAACACCATTCTTTATACGGATTATGTGTTGAGCGAAACAATAAAAAAACTCAAAGTGCTAGAGGCGCGCTATAACACGGCATTAGTTTATATCTCGGATCACGGTGAATCGCTGGGCGAGGGCGGCTTATTTCTCCATGGTATGCCTTACCGCTTAGCGCCAGAATATCAAACCAAAGTACCCTTGATGCTCTGGATGTCACCAAGCTTTGCGCAAGCAAAAAATATCAATCAAGATTGCTTAAAGGCATCCGCACGCCAAACGGATCTATTTTCACACGATTATATTTTCCATTCATTACTTGGAATTCTGGATGTTCATACCAAGGTGTATGACTCCTCTCTCGACTTGTTCGAGCCTTGTCGAGCATAAAGCGAAAGTATCTATTGCGAAAGATAGAGAGCCCACTACAAAAAAACCAAGGCATTAGCCTTGGTTTTTTGTTTAAAACAAGTTGCTTGCTAGCTTATTTAGCCGCTTCAACAATTGCTTTCATGTCGCTCATGTAGCCGCGTAGTTTCTTACCTACGATTTCTACTGGGTGAGTGCGAATTGCTTCGTTCACTTCGATTAAACGTTTGTTGTCTACTGAGTTAGTTTTCAGGTTTAGACCCTTACCGATTAATTCAGAGCTTAAGCCATTTACGTAGTCTTTCAGCATTGGCACGGCAGCGTGAGCAAACAAGTAACAGCCGTATTCAGCTGTATCTGAAATGACCACGTTCATTTCGTAAAGTTTCTTACGTGCAATCGTGTTAGCGATTAGTGGTGTTTCGTGTAGTGACTCGTAGTAAGCAGACTCTTCGATGATGCCAGATGCAGTCATCGCTTCAAACGCTAGCTCAACACCTGCTTTAACCATCGCCACTAGTAGAATACCGTTGTCGTAGAACTCTTGCTCATCGATAACTACGTCTGAAGGACCTTCTTTTTCAAAGCCAGTTTCAGCCGTTTCTTCACGCCATGTTAATAGGTTTTTGTCATCATTGGCCCAGTCTTCCATCATAGTTTTAGAGAAGTGACCTGTGATGATGTCGTCCATGTGCTTGTTGAAAAGTGGACGCATGGTCACTTTCAACTCTTCAGCCATGTCGAATGCTTTAATTTTAGCTGGGTTAGATAGACGATCCATCATGTTAGTGATGCCGCCGTATTTAAGGCCTTCTGTTACCGTTTCCCAACCGTATTGGATTAGTTTCGCTGCGTAGCCCGCTTCGATACCGTCAGCAACCATCTTGTCGTATGCCAAGATAGCGCCTGTTTGCAACATACCACATAGGATAGTTTGCTCACCCATCAAGTCAGATTTAACTTCAGCAACAAAAGAAGACTCAAGTACACCGGCACGGTCGCCACCAGTAGCACTGGCGTAAGCCTTAGCAATTTCAAAGCCTTGACCTTTAGGGTCGTTCTCAGGGTGAACCGCCATTAGGGTTGGTACACCAAAGCCACGCTTGTACTCTTCACGTACTTCTGAGCCCGGGCACTTAGGTGCAACCATGATTACCGTGATGTCTTTACGGATTTGCATGCCTTCTTCAACGATGTTGAAACCGTGTGAGTAAGCCAGTGTTGCGCCTTCTTTCATTAACGGCATTACCGCGTTTACTACGCTAGTGTGCTGTTTGTCTGGCGTTAGGTTTAATACTAGATCTGCAGTTGGGATTAGGTTTTCGTAAGTGTCTACGTTAAAGCCATTTTCTTTTGCGTTTTTGTAAGACTGGCGTTGCTCTTTGATCGCTGCTTCACGTAATGCATAAGAAATGTCTAGGCCTGAATCACGCATGTTTAGACCTTGGTTTAGGCCTTGAGCACCACAACCGATAACTACAATTTTCCAACCTTTGATGAATTCACAGCCGTTCGCGAACTCGCTACGATCCATGAAGCGACATTTGCCTAGTTGCTCTAATTGTTGACGCAAGTTAAGCGTATTAAAGTAGTTATTAGCCATGAGATGTTCCCTTTGCATGTATATTTAGAATTTTTGGTGGCCTAGGTAGTTGACCTGATTGCCACTCGACGTAGAGCACTATATAACAAGAACTACGTTGCTTAAAATGATATATTTGCAAACTTATATTGCAAATAGTGCAACATCAGTTTGACGCAGCGGAGGTATTTATGGATTTAAAATCACTACAGGCATTTATCCACCTTGCTAATAGCCATCATTTCGGCAAATCCGCTGAAGCGCTGCATCTTAGCCCATCTACTTTAAGCCGTATTATTCAGCGCTTAGAGCAAGAGGTTGGCAGCAGTTTGTTACAGCGCGATAACCGTAGTGTGGCATTGACACCCGCAGGGCAAAAATTTCTTGGTTTTGCGCAGCAGCAATTGGATAGCTGGCAAATGTTAAAGCTTGATTTACAAGAGCATGACACGCAATTAGAAGGAAAGCTGAGTATTTATTGTTCGGTTACCGCAGCCTACAGTCACCTACCGGCTATTTTGGATCGTTTTCGCTTTGCTCATCCACAGGTTGAAATCGTGCTGGCAACGGGGGATGCTGCGCAAGCAGTAGAGAGAGTGCAGTATGAGCAAGCGGATGTTGCCATCGCTGCTTGCCCAGATAATTTGTCGAGCCAGCTAAAGTTTTACAGCTTGGCGGAAATTCCTTTGTCGGTTATCGCGCCAATGATCGCTTGCTCTGTGCAGCAGCAAATGAGTCAAAAGCCTATTCCTTGGCAGCAACTGCCTTATATTTTGCCTGAACATGGCCCTGCACGCCGGCGTATTAATTCTTGGTTTCGGCAAATGCACATTCGCAAACCCCATATTTACGCTAGCGTGACAGGCCACGAAGCCTTGGTCAGCATGGTTGCCTTGGGGTGTGGGGTGGGTATAGTGCCTGAAGTGGTCGTTGAGAACAGCCCTGTGCGCGACCGAGTGCAAGTAGTCAAAACCGATAAGTTATTAGAGCCCTTTGATCTTGGTGTGGTGTGTTTGAAAAAGCGCGCACCAGATCCGCTGATTAGTGCTTTTTTAACGGCGTTGAATTAGTTCACAGAATCGCCATTCTAGTTGGCCTAAATCATGGTGTATCAGGCAGAAAACCCTTATGGTGTAAATGCTTAATAGGAGCCTGCCAATGACAACAATAGAAGATATTCAACAAGCGATAGCGGATCTGGCGCTCGCAGGAAAAACCTTATTTATTCACGGTTCAATCAAGTCATTTGGTCATTTAGAAGGAGGCGCTGCAAGTTTATTTGATCCTCTTATTGCCGCTGACTGCACCTTGATCATGCCTAGCTTTACTTATTCACCTTTGGCTAATCCGCCATCCAGTTGGCAGTGTGCAGGCAATGGACACCGAGGCGAATGGGATTTTTTTACTCCAGAGCCTTTTGATGTGCAAGGTAATGATATTGAGCCGAGCATGGGCGCGTTGCCGAAGGCGTTGTTACACTATCCCAATCGTGAGCGTAGTCAGCATCCAATTAATTCTTTTGTTGGTGTGGGTCCTCACGCCGCAGAAATATTACAGCACCAGACCTTACAAAACGTTTATGGCCTATACGAAAACCAGCCACAGGCTTGGGTATTAACGTTGGGCGTTGATTTAACATCCGTAACACCGATCCATTATGGCGAGCAACTCAGTGGCCGTGAGCTCTTTCAGCGTTGGGCGCAGCAAATTAATCCGCACACGGGGCAAGTCGAAACCGTACTTGCTGCCATTGGCAGTTGCTCTAACGGCTTTAACAACTTAGCGCCTGTACTTGCACCTATTGCACGCGAATACACTGTTGGCGCTAGCCTGTGGACCTTGTATCCCCTTGAGCCTTTAGTGAAACGTTGTAAACGCGCCATTAGCGCTCAGCAAAGTATCACTCACTGCCCCGATCAAAATTGTATTCGCTGCCAAGATGCCATCGCCAGTGTTGGCTGAATTACATAACGTAGTCGCAAGGTTTAGGGGCTGTTTTTGTCGGGTAAAGGGGCTAGAATGAAGGCAGAATTTAAGGAGTTAATATGATCAACCCAAAGAAATTAGAAGAAATTGCCAAGCAAGTGTCCGAAGCTTTGCCACCCGGTGTAAAAACCATAGGTGAAGAAGTTGAGCGCAAAGTGAAGCAGGTATTGCAGTCACAACTCAACAAACTTGATCTGGTTAATCGTGAAGAATTTGAAGTGCAAACCCAGGTATTGCTGCGCACTCGTGAAAAGTTAATGGACATGGAGCAAAAACTGGCTGCACTTGAAGCAAAATTAGCTGACTCAAGTGATACACAGTTAAGCGAAAAGGAATAGTAATTCGCACGCTGGAATAAACAGAAAGTATATTTTTCACCGAACCAACGTTGTCAATGTGTCGCTATACGCTTTGCGCTTTCATCTCTGAAGACAAAATTTTGCGGTGAAAACATACTGCCGGTGCGAATGAGAGACAGCAACAAAAAGGATGCTTTTCAGCATCCTTTTTTTCATCCTGGAACTACGGCCTAAGCCATTACTTTGCTCAGAAATGATTTACCACTAAGGGTTGGCAGATAGATCTATCTGATAAACCGCAAAGCCTAGCGCATCAGTGTCTGCTAGTTTTGTCATATTACGGCGGGCATATTGAGCAATAAAGGCATCTGCCTTCGCTGAATTTTGCGTCTCAAAGCGGATGTCTAGCGCAACCGTTGCAGGGATACTTTTAAAGTCCCAGTTATAGTCGGCCGATGGATTCACTTGTGAGTTAAAACGGTTAGTGGCAGCCTCATAACCCGATTCAGCCTTAATATAGCTAGCCAGCGCTTCGCGATTGGTGTCAGGAAGCTCCAGTGCAACATAGTCGCTACCTGTCCCCGCAAATTTGCCACCAAAAGCACGGTAGTTATTTGAAGCAACAATAAACGTCATGTTGCTTAGCTCTTCACCTGAGTAAACTTGGCCATTGTCGTCTGTGTATTTCAAATCAACAATACGCTCGGCCCCTGCATTGATAACCTTACAATCGCGGTCGAACTTACTCGGTTGAGTAACATCAATCAGATAAGTCACGCCATCAATAACGTCGAAGTTATAAGTTGGGTGGCCTTGCCAATTAATCAGGTACTGTGGCGTCGTAACATCCGGCTTGATCTGGTTAAATTGGTTGGCACTGCATTCCAGCCAGTCTTTAAGCTCCTTACCTGACACTTTTAACGCCACCATAGTATTAGGGTAAAGATATAAATCTGCTGCGTTTTTATAGGTAAGCTCGCCTGCATCCACTTGTACGTATTGGTCCGCATCGCTTTCGGTACTGTGGCGACCACCGGCTTTAAAAGGAGCTGATGCTGACAATACAGGCAGGCCTTTGAGGTCATCAGTCAAACTTGCTTTAACATGAGCAATTTGTGCATCTGACACGATCTGCACCGTAGGATCATCTTGTACCAAGGTAAGAAAGCTATACATATTCTCAGACGCAACCCCAATAGGTTGGTCGACAAATGAGATCGTCGCTAAATGTTCATTTTCAACTGCATCTTGAATATCTTTGTCGGCGTCAACCATTGGTGTTTTATTAGCACCATCATAAATAGGCTTCACACTTGATTGGCCGTTGGCGACTTGCCAAGTATCATTTTTCCATTCAAGGGTTAGGTCTACCATGCCAAGGTTATCGCCCCAGCGACCCGGCATGACGGCAGGGATACCATTAATCAGCCCTTTTTCAACATCTACTTCGGCAACATCGGCGTAATTTTCGTGAGGGAATACAGAGTGACTATGGCCAAACATAATCGCATTAATGCCATCGACTCGAGTGAGCGCGTAAGTGGCATTTTCTGCCATCATATTACCCGGATTTTCACTAGAACCAATGCCAGAGTGGGGAATAGCAATAATAATATCGGCACCTTTTTGCTTCATTTCAGGTACAAATTTTTTGGCTGAGGCAACAATATCTCTGGCTTCAACTTTGCCCGTTAGGTTTTGTTTGTCCCATTGCATTATTTGCGGTGGGACAAAACCGATATAGCCAATTTTTAGATCATGCTTATTGCCTTTATTGTCTATTACTGGGGTGGTTTTGATTAAGTAGGGGGTAAATAAGTTCTCACCTTTTTTAATACCGTTCCAGCAGGTTTCTTCGGCACAATAAACATTGGCATTAATGTAAGGGAAATCAGCGCCAGCGATAGCGGTGTGTAAGAAATCTAAACCATAGTTAAATTCATGGTTACCTATGTTGGCAACATCGTAATCGAGCAGATTCATTGCTTTAAAAGCAGGGTGAACATCCCCTTCATTTAAGCCAATTTTTGCCACGTAGTCGCCCATCGGGCTGCCTTGTAGCAAGTCACCATTATCAACCAGCACCGAGTTAGTTGCTTCCGCGCGGGCTTGTTTAATCAGGCTGGCGGTACGCGCCAGACCGATTTTGGGGTCAGTGGCGCCAGCGTAGTAATTGAAATCCATAATGTTGGTATGAAGATCGGTGGTTTCAAGCACTCTTAGCGCCACTGTTACAGGCGGTTGTGCGGTTTTTTCGTCTGTCTTAGAGTCAGAGCCACAGGCCGTAAGGGCTAAGCTCGGTATAAGACACATAAACAAGTGTTTACTCGTCATCATAGTGATCGTTGCTCATTGTTAAAAAGGGAATACCGACAAGAACTTAACTGAAATAGTTAGATTCATAGGGAATGTAACTTAATACATTGACTAGACTAGATTTGGAGGATGACAGCAAGGTGACGAATTATTATTTTTTGGTGACACTAAATGTCTTTTTGTTCAGTAGGTTATAGCTATTTGTATAGATATGACATGTGATCGCCGTGCTTTCAGCCACCTAGGTTTTGCGTACCTAAGTGGCGTGTAACATGGTTTGTTAAGTTGTACTCATTATAAAAATAGATTTTGCTCTAACTCTAACAAACGTTTTTTCAAGGGCAGGCCGCCGCCGTAGCCTACTAATTCACCATTGCGGCCAATAATGCGATGACAAGGAATAATGATCGCTAAGGCGTTAGCACCATTGGCTGTGCCTACGGCCCTGACCGCGCCTTCATTATTAATCGCTTGTGCTAAGTCTAAATAGCTGGCGGTTTCACCGTACTTAACTTGAGTGAGAGCTTGCCAAACCGCTTGCTGAAACTCAGTGCCGACCAGTAATAAAGGTAAATCAAACTCACTGCGTTGACCGAGGAAGTATTCTTCTAATTGCGTTATGGTTGCTTCAATAAGTGGATTACTCTGCTCAATAAATTCAGCCTTTAACTGCTTTTTCAGTCGATTGTCGACCGTTGTACGCATTTTACGGTAGCGAAAATCACATAAACACAGCTGGTTTTGATAGGTGCCGATGACAAACTCGGCGTAGGGATGCTTGAAATAGGTAACTGAAATTGTATTTTTCATCATGTTAAAATTGTGCCTTCCAGATAGGAACCGCTAAGAACTCACCCAAGCGTTGCGCAGATTCATCTACATCTTTGCTCGTGCTGTCGGGAGTATTATGCCTTTGTTGATTTATTACGCTGTTTCTTGGTTTCAAAAACGCGCTTCCCGACCCAGCATCGGTCAATATGACACATTCCAATCAATGCAGCGATGACCCTTCTAATTATTTCTTTGTTTTGACATGGCAGGCTTTGCACCGCTGCTACGGTCAATTATGTTACTACTCCGCTATCTTAGTCTCTGTTGGTTACAACCATTTTTTTCATCAGCTCGCTCGCCAATTAGTCGTGCTTAGCTTTACGATCAAATATAGCGAGTGCTATGCGCGAAAAGTCTTGTATTAGTTGTTGAAGTTATTGATGTTTTTATCTTTATTGTAGGTCGGTTTTTGATAATGGTATTTATATAAAAGGCTCACCACGTGGTCTTTGTGGTGCTGATTGGTGGGCTTGGCTGGTTTGGTCGAAACCTATCGATTGCGCCGAGCTGGGTTCTTACTAAAATCCGCGCAATTATATCTTTTGAGCTGGAGTGTTTGTTGTGGGCAAGTTATTTGTATTATTGGCAGTGGTGTTTCTAGGTGGTTGTGCAGGCATGCCTAAACCGCAACATTTTAATCCGGAAAAAAACCAGCACTTGAAGCACATTACCATTATCGAGCCAGCGCAACAGGAAGAGGTGCCTGTGCGAATTCAAACCCATGCTGGTCAAAGTTTTGGTCTTTTAGGGGCGTTAATTGCGGAAGCGGATATGGCATCTGATACCAGCACTTTTAATGAAGCAGTTGGTGAAACAATGCCGGATTGGCAACAAGCTATTGTAACCGCTCTTAAGGCTAGCCTAGAGAAAGAAGGCTATCAGGTAAGTTCGATCATCACTGATAGAAAGCGTGAAAATGGCTATTTAGTTTCTTATAAGGATTTAGTCGATCAGAATACCGACGCAATACTTGATTTAAATTACTACCTAGCTTACTTGGCCGCTGGGATGGAGAGCGACTTTATCCCTAACCTTATCGGTCAGGTGCGCTTAATTGATACCCAAAACAAGGCGGTTGTATTCCAAAATCGCTTCTTTTTTGGCTTCCCGCCTTCAGAATATGATATCGAAGCAGACCATATCTTAAGCGACAAGCAATATGCCTATAACACCATAGAGTTATTAGCCGCAAGCCCTGAACAAGCGATTGATGGACTAGAGGAAGGCGTTCAAAAGTTTGCTGAAAAAGTGGCGCAAAAACTGGCTAAGCAGCCTAACGCACAAGTCGAGCAGATAGTTGAGTAATATGACTAAGACAAATTTAGCCTGCTGCTTGTTATTGGCTACGCTGCTTTTATCGGGTTGTGCCAACACCCAGCCTAATTTTAGTCAGCTGCTAGCTGCGCGGACTAACTGTGTCGATGAATTTGATCAATATTCTTACATCAACTTTGATGAAGATGGTCAGGTGAAGGCTATGTTAGGCAGTCAAGAAAGTCAGTGTGGCGCATTTAGTTGGGGAGCTACGTTTGTTTTACCTATCGTGCTACCGGCGTCAGAGCAAGACTATCAATTAGTGATTGATTCTTTTGTTGGGATAGACAGTATCTTAAGCCCTATGGCCCTCTTCCTTAACGAGCAGTATCAGCCTGTGGCGCAGGTAGGAACAGAGCAATTTGGCTACTCGAATCGCCGATACCGAGCGGTTATCAATGTCAATTCTCGAGAGCGTGAGCATTTTCGATACTTATTATTAACCACGGACCCAAAAGCCCTAGGTAAAGAAAATGAATTGGTTGCTATCACCCAGTTCATCACGCCTATTGTTGTGCCTGTGGGGCCCATTATGTACACCTTCAACATTGCTAGCTCTGATTCAAACATAGGCTCTATTGCTAATGTTGAAGGCGGGCAAGTTAAGGTGAAAATGCTGACCTATCAACCTGAAGTGGTAGATTTGTAAATCCCGCGCCTCAGCCAAGTAACGGTACCCAGGCCAACCTGATGGTTGGCCTGGGTAAAAACTACACAAGCCTAGTGAACTTTAAAATTGTGCCTTCCAGATTGGAACCGCTAAGAACTCACCCAAGCGTTGCGCAGATTCATCGACATCTTGGCCCTTGCCGTGATCCATAATATTGACGCGCTCGCCGTCTTTTAATACCAGATTCATTTCATAGCTCATGTAGTTGCTGGAGCTACCATTGCTTGAGCTGGAACGAATATGCTCTGCAATTAGTTGTATGGCATGAATGTCTTTAAGATAGCCTTGCTGGCTGCGGTCGTCATTGCCAAAGTCATCGAATACTTTTCCCCTAAAATAGATACCCTTGGCCTTATCGAGGGTGAATTTTTTGCCTTTGTGCAGAACAAAAAATCCTACACCGCCAAACATACCGCCCCATACCAACATAAAAAAGCCGAGAAATAACTCGCCACTGATAAAAAAATAGGGGCTACCAATCAACAATGCCACGAATCCCGGAATGGCAAAAACCAAGGCAAACAACAAAGCGCCAATGGTTTTGGTTATCACTATTTGTTGGTTAGTTTGAATCAGTTTTTGCGCCTTAAAATTAGTGCCGCCGGGGTTGGCAGGCTCCCAACTGATCTTGGCTGCCAGTGGATCGTCAGTGTCTTTTAATTTCACCTCAACGCGATTAAGGTGAATGTGCTGTATTTGCCCCATCTGTAAACGTCCTTTTATGGTTGCGTCAATTGACAAATGATTGATATTAACAGTTGCTTGGGTGTAAACAAATGCAAATTATTTGGGTAAAAACCCACTACCTGCGTAATATAAAGCGACTACATGAATGAAATAGGGTGTTATGTCTAACGTTGCTTTACCGCTGGTACTTGCCGGCCCCATTCTTAGACGCATCACTGCGCAACGGTTAACCTTGTGGTTAGCCACCAGTGAAAACGTGGCCATTGAGCTGACGTTATCGCCAGCACAACAGCCCGACCTGCAGTTCAGTCAAGCGCAGTTACAAAGTGCTACGCAAACATTGATGGCCGGTAAGCACTTGGTCTTTCACTTGATTGACTTACCCCTTGAAACCGCGCTGCCCGAACAACAGTGGATTGGTTATCAGCTTGATTTAATCCCGCAACAAGGTGCACAAGCGGGGCAGCGGTTAGGGTGGCAAACATGGGCGCCGCAGCTTTGTTATCCACAGCAATCGCGTCCGGGCTTTATTATTAAGCCCCAAGTTGAGCATCTACTTCATGGCTCATGCCGCAAGCCTCATCATCCCAGTGATGATGGTTTAGTAGTGGCCGATCAGCTGTTGAGTCAGGCTGTCCCTGAACAGTGGCCATCGCTATTAATGATGAGTGGTGACCAAATATATGCTGACGATGTGGCAACGCCAATGCTGGTTGCTTGTCATCAGTTGATTAAGCGCCTTGAACTATTTAACGAACCTTTTACCGATGCTGCTATTGATGATGCGGCGCAATTGCATGGTTCTCAAGCGCACTATTTAACCCGCGAGTTGTTATTACCCGATTGTCATGATGAGCAAGCCCAAGACGCGATCAAAGCCTTGTTTAAGGGGGTTAAGAAACCGATATTTACTTCTGACACCGCTCACAACCATTTGATCTCGTTGGCTGAGGTGTTGGCAATGTACCTGCTGGTGTGGTCGCCTGCGCCGTGGCAGCTGGTCAGTGTTAGTCCGCCTGAAGCTTTAACGCCAGAGCAGCAAGGTGTTTTCGCTCAAGAAGCAAAGACGATCGCGCGCTTTAGTGAAGGGTTGGCTCAAGTGCAACGCGTGATGGCGCATTTACCTTGCGCCATGATTTTTGATGATCACGATGTCACTGATGATTGGAATCTCTCCGCCGCTTGGGAGCAGGCCGCCTATGGTCACCCGTTTTCCAAGCGTATTTTGGGCAATGCCTTAGTGGGATATTTGTTGTGTCAAGGGTGGGGCAATGGGCCGGAACATTTTTCAACGGCGTTAATGGGTCAACTTGCACTGGGATTACAGCAACCCGGCACTCAACCCCATAACGAATTGATCCAACAACTTATCGACTTTGATCATTGGCACTACCAATGGCCGACCACGCCCGCTTTGGTGGTGTTAGACACGCGCACTCATCGCTGGCGCTCTGAGCGTAATCTTAATGCGCCATCGGGGCTTATGGATTGGGAAGCGTTAACGGATTTACAACAAACCTTGCTTGGCAAAGAAGCGGTGATCTTGGTATCGCCAGCGCCGATGTTCGGCGTGAAATTAATTGAGGTGATCCAACAGCTATTTACTTGGGCCGGGCATCCCTTAATGGTGGACGCCGAAAACTGGATGGCACATCGGGGTGCTGCTAATGTGCTGCTGAATCTCTTTCGTCACTCGAAAACGCCGCAGCACTTCATCATTTTATCTGGCGATGTGCACTATTCTTTTGCTTATCAAGTGCAACTGCGAGGGCGTCAAGGCGGCCCTGATATTTGGCAAATCACCAGTAGCGGGATCAAAAATGAATTTCCGGCGCGCTTGCTCAGCGTGTTAGACCGTCTTAATCGCTGGCTTTATGCGCCTTACTCGCCTCTTAACTGGTTTACTAAACGTCGTAGAATGAAAGTGATCCCCCATCGACCTGATCTGGGTGGCAAAGGAGAACGTTTAGTTAATGCTTCCGGCATCGGCTATTTATCACTGCAACCAGATGGCTCACCCGCCGAGGTGAAACAGCTGTGCAGCAGTGGCGAGCAAATTGGCTTTGAACTGGATGAGCATCAAGCTCGATGGGAATGAAACCATTACTTTATGTTTTTGTGATTTTTATATGTAAAACAGAGGGTTAAAGTTTGGTTGAGTTCACAATCTTGTTAAATAAAGAAAATACCTAGCTGTTACTTACTTAAGTCTCAACTTGCACTTGCTGATACTATAAAATCATTAATTATCAATTCGTTACGTTTTTAGTGGCTGCTTTTTTATTTGTTAAGTTAACTGCCTAGTTGTTAAGTAAATTCAGTTATATCATTAAATATCAATTGGTTGTGTATCTTGTCTGCGTGTTCATAAGCGCTTGGCATTTGCTATTTTTCATACTATTTTCATCCTGAAACACGCAATACGTGGAATGGATTTCCACGATAAATGTTAGCTTTAATTAAGGATGATTAATGAAAAACCTCTCTTATTGTACGTTGATAAGCGGCGTGCTTATCGCATTGACACCCACCTCAGCAAGTGCGGCTTTAGACTGTTCTAATCTGACGCAGTGGGACGCAAACGCAGTTTTCGTTGGTGGCAGTGAAGTTGCTCACAAAGATATTAAATATAAGGCAAATTGGTGGACCCAAGGTGCTGATCCTAGTCGCAATTCTGGGCAGTGGCAGGTTTGGAATAAACTGGGAGAATGCGCTGGCTCAGAGCCTAGCGATCCCAATAAAGCGCCAACGGTGTCGTTAACAATACTAGAGGGAAGTGCAATCAGTGTTGGCGATACGATCACCATCATGGCTGATGCTATCGATCTTGACGGCGACATTAGCAGTGTTCAGTTGTTTGATAACGGTGCTTATGTGGCGAAATTAACTTCAGCACCTTTTGAATGGCGTCTTACTCCTAGTGTCGGTTCACATCAATATAGCGCAGTGGCGATTGATAATGAAAGTGCGGCAAGTGACGCATCGAATGTCGTTCAGGTTGACGTTCAGGATATAAGCTATCCAGAGCCGACAGCTTCATTGCTGCCGCTGTCTCAAACGGAGTTCACGCAAGGGCAATCTGTCACATTGACGGTCGATGCGGCGGATGTGAAAAATGAACTTTCCGAGGTTGGTTTTTATAATAACGGGGCTTTACTTGGCTATGCCAAGCAAGCGCCTTATCAGTTCTCATTTGTGCCAAACATAGGTGAGCACAGGATTACTGCGATTGCATTTAACCACCGTGGCCAGCAGTCATTAGAGACGGCAGCGGTTGTTTTTAAAGTTGTCGCTAATGAGCAGCCGCTCCCAATGCCGGAGCTAACTTGGCTCAGCCCACTTGCTAATGCCGCCTACCAACAAGGTGATAACATCCTGCTAGAAGTTAATGCCGCTAGCCCAGATAGCGAGGGAAGCATCGCGCGTGTCAGTTTTTACGCAAACGGTCAGCTACTTGGTGTGGCTGATCAAGCCCCCTTTAATTTTGCTTATGTTGCAGCAACGCTAGGGAGTATTCAGCTAAGCGCGATAGCAGAAGACAATCAGGGAATAAGCACAGAATCAGTTAGAACTATTAATGTCGCTGCTATCCCAGTGGGCGGTGAGTATGTCTATCATAACAACTTCAATCAGCATGCTTTAGGTGCTTATACCGCAAGTGATTTTGCAGCTGATTGGGCTATGCCGGCGAATGCTTCATCAGGTATTGCGGCTGGACGTTTAGATATTGTTGCCGATCCTGAAAATGCTGCCAACCCAGTGTTGCGAGTAAAATATGAAGCTGGTCAAGTGGGGGGTGGCTCTGCTTCAGTGTTTAACTACACGCTAGCAGAAGCTAATCATGAACAACTCTGGTTGCAATATAAAGTACGCTTTGATGACAATTTTACTTGGGTTAAAGGGGGCAAGCTACCCGGACTTGCCGGTTGGGATAGCGGACAAAAGCCAACAGGTTGCGTTACTAATTCATTGCTAGATGGCTTTAGTGCTCGTTTTATGTGGCGTGAAAATGGTCATGCGCTTAGTTATCAATACAGCCCAGTTAAGCAAGAATACTGTGGCGATTACGACAGCACTTATAAATTCTTTAAGCAAGGCGAGTGGTACACCATTAGTACGCACGTCAGCTTAAATAATATTGGTCAAAGTGATGGTACTATCGTTGCTTATATTGATGGCAAACAGGTGCTTAGTTTAGTGGGGTTAACTTTGCGTACCAATGAAAATGTGAAGATTAATAAGCTACTCTTTGAAACGTTTTTTGGCGGTAGCAGCAGTGATTGGGCTCCCGCAACCGCGCAATATAGCTATTTTGATGACATCATTATTAGCCAAGAGAGCCCGTTAGCGCAGGTGAATACACAAAAGGCCGAGCACTTGTACCGAGCACCCATCACTGGCTACGCTGAATGGCGAAATGATCAAACCTATCCAGAAACAACTAAAGTTTACCGCTTGGATCAACAGGGGCATTATCGCCATTACCAAGCGCGTAAGTATGTACACAAAAATAAAGACCCATTGGTGGAATCATTACCCGAAGACCACCTAGCTATTTACAATCCAGTGCGACTTGATACTGGGCAATATTGGGTCCTACTTAACGATCCTGAGTAACGTCTAAGCGGTGGTTTGGCTAAGCTGAGCCACCGATGTTCTTTTCCGTTCATTTATTCACTGTGTGGGCTGTTGATTTAAGCCTAGCTCACGCTGTTTTTTCTTAGTCAGGCCTAATGACACCAATCGATAAGACTCTTTCAGATAATAAGTTAAGGCTTCATCTTTTTCTGCTGAGTTATCAACTTGCTGGATCCACTTCATGCCGCGCGACGCCATATAAGGCGCAGGTCTAAAGCCCTCTTGGTGACTTAAAAAATCAAAGTTGAGATCAGAGGTTTTAAACACAAAAGCCGGCAGTGCCTTACCATCGCTTTGCTTGGGTCCCCAACCACCAATGGCAAACACCTTGCCGCCTACTTTCCACACATCTGCACCGCCCCATTGCACCACATGAGTGGTAACGGGCAGTGCGGCGCAAAATTGGTTGAATTCGTCGTTGGTCATTACTCACTCTCCATTATTTATCTGGCTGTAATCGGCTCAATCATGTCTTGGGTTAGTTAATAATGTTACTTTCAGCCGTCCCTCTGGGCTGATCCTTTGCCTCACCACTAAAAACAAACATAAGGTAATCGACACACTCATCATTACCCAAATCGCTATCATAATCAGCAATTGATATTTAATGGCCACCATTGGACTTGTACCGCCTAATATTTGCCCCGTCATCATGCCGGGTAACGACACTATGCCTGTGGTGGCCATGGTTGCCAAAATGGGTGCGAGGGCTTTTTGCAGTGCGCTTTGTACAAACACTCGACAAGCCTGCACTGAGGTTGCACCCAAAGCGATCGCACCTTCATATTCGTCCCAGCGATCTTTAAAAGCGGAAAAAAAGTGCTGCAAGCAAACAATGTTGCTAGTGACGCTATTGCCAAGCAGCATCCCTGCTAGCGGGATTAAGTATTGGGCATGGTAATAAGGTTGCGGCTGAATAATGACCAAGGAAAGCAACATTAACAAAGGCAGCAGTCCAACCAATAAGCCCGATAACACCGGGACAAGCATAGGTCGCACTGGTAACTTAGCTTTTTTAATGATGGCTGAGCTGCCCACCAATAGCATTATCAGTAGCCAAAGCAAATTGACCCATAAGCTGTTTAAGGTAAACAGATACTGTAAATAGAGGCCGATGAGAAATAACTGCACCGTCATGCGCAGTAAACCGACCACGGCATCTTTGCCAATCTCTAACTGATAGCGAAAGTTTATCGCAAAGGGGATGATCAGCGTTAAGCTAAACAGGGCTAGCTGCCACCAAGCAATGTCGATGGAATCTTGGGTCATAGATTGGGTCTACTTGTGGTTTGATTTTGCAAGCATGCTGGGTCTTATACTAGACCGCACAAAGAATAGACTCAAGTGGGTTACCGTTGCGTGAATAACAAGTTTTTGCAGACAAAAAAAGCGCCCCACGAAGGCGGGGCGCTGTGTTTTATAGCATGCGTTTAAGCGCTAGCTGGTCGAAATAGATATCGTTGTCGTTACCGGCATTGCCTTGCCCGCCAACCACAATAATAACCTCTACTGCATCATTTGGCAGTTGCAGCACTTGCTGACGGTAGTCCCAGACCCGCGCATAGCGCGTGGTTAAACGAGCTAGTTCCGTCAGCTTGCCATCACCTGTGCGAACCAGTGCTTTAACCGCAGGTTTATCGCGATTCTCCCACGTGGTCATCGCGACCGATAGCAGCAGTTTTTCACCGCCGGTAACCGCAAGGGACTGTTGCATCCAGTCTTGGTTGCCGTTGGCCGTCGCACCGCCGTGACCTTTACCCGCCCAAACTTTGCTGTTAGAGGCAGGGGCAAACTGCGAAGATGTTGGCACATTAATGCGCTGCATGACCCCTTGCGTAACTTGCCACTGATTGTCGTCGAGTAGGTTGTCGGAAATGCTACCTGTCACGGCGACAGGGGCGGTGTCTGACCAATCACTCCAAACCATGTTGTTGGAACGACTACGCGCACGCCAGTACAGTGTCTCTCCCGGTTCAACACTGAGGCTAGGGCGGTATTGGTTGTCATATTCATTCAATTTACTGCTATGCGTGGCTTGGCCGGTATAGAGCTTGCGCCAGTAAAACTGATCGTCACCGCCTACCGCTCTGCCACGTTGCGAGAGTAATTGCGCCAGCGGTAGCTTAGATATATCGGCCCCTTTTTGTAGATTTTCAGGTTGATGACCGATAGGTCGAGAGCCTGAAATTTTCTTCACATCACGCTGATACTGCCAGTTTTCTACACGTGTATCATTGCCCCACAAATCAAATACTAGGCCACTAAAGTCAGCTTGTTTGCTGACTTGCCAGTGCAATTCATACGCGTTATCAACGCCGGTGACCGCTAGCGCTAAATCACTTAGTGCTTGTACCGATTGCGCGGCTGGTATTGGTGCTGCCACTACGCCCTCTGGTGCAAATTGAGCTTGATCGGTTTGTGGAAAGGTTTGCGCTGTGCGGTCGAAGTCGCGGCGCTTGGTCACCATGGTATTCGCGTTAAAATCAAACTCTAAGGTACTGTAGCCGTAGTGGTTGTTTGATACCGCTATGGTGTCGTAGTCAAACACCTCCCGCTCAATATAGGATGGGTCATTGAGTGGCTCTAGGGTGCCAGAGACACTTGCAGCATTGAGCCAAAGATGAGGCACGTCGCGTGATTGGCCACGAGAATAACTGTGGGTATGACCATAGACATGACCAGAGGTAATGCCCGTTTCAGCACTAAAGTCTTCTAGCATACGCACGGCTTCACACATGCCAATTGATTCGCCTTTTAACCACATTTCCGATAAACACGGGTGGTGAAAAGCCGCCATCACAAATGACTTGTCATTAGACTGCGCCAGAGTATCGGTTAGCCAATTACGTTGCGTTTCTAGAGTATTACGATTAAAACGACCATTTATCCCCGAAACTGGGTAGCTATCTAGCCCGATGATGCGAAGGCCTAAATAATCTAGGGTGTACCAGTGCTCTGGGTACTCACTGCTACCATTTTGAGGTGGCGCAAAATAGCTCCGATAATTGGTCAGCTCAGCATCAGAGCTATAGTCGTGATTACCTGTTACGGGGATCATTGGCACATACGGCGCTATCGCTTTCATGCGCGCCATTAGGTCCTTACGCCAATTACTGCGATCGCCCCCGGTTTCGGTAATATCGCCTGCCATAATGATACCGGCCAAGGTTTGTGAACACTTCGCTACTTGGCCATCACATTCGTGTTTGATAATGCCATTCACAATCTCAGCCAGCACGTTTTCATTGCCCCTTTGTACGTCGGAGATAGCGATGAATTTAGCTTGCGCTTGTTGTGCACTAGAGGCTGGATAAGTGCGAAATTGATAGGTCTCAGATGCTTGCTTACCCACCATCACACGATATTGATAGGTAGTATTGGGCGCTAAGTTAGTCAGTGTGGCTTCTTGCACCAACGCCATCGGGTCTTCTTTGGAAACGCTGGCGGCTACCTGTTGTGCCGGTTCGCCCTGTTGCCAGTATTCAACAACACCGCCTTTTGCTTGCATTTCGAACATGACCGTCATGTGGTCGGGTCCGGGCGCTTGCAAATAAGGCGCCGAGATGAAATTTAACTCACAGGTTGCGTTTTTATCTAAGCCTAAGTAATCCGAATAACACGCCATTGGCGCAGGCTCGCTAATCAGCTTATCGGCACTAATACTATAGCGCACGATGGTTTGGTCGGTTAGGATAATATCGGCGTAATCATAACCGTGGTTGAGTACCGCAGAAATTTTGTTCGCGTACTTGCCAAGGCCTGGCCAAGTGTTGTCATTGATGGCTTTTGGATAACCTGAATCGACCGACTTGGTGGTTAAATTCATTCTTAGGTAGCTGCCATCATCCAAGAATAAAAATGCCCGTTGATCGTTCCATTTCAGTGCGCCGACTATGGTTCTATCGGCGGCGATACCTTGCCAAACTTCATCCCGATCAACCGGGAAGCCCGCCAATACTTTACCTGTAGTGGAGTCAACTTCAACATATTGGCCATCATTCAAGAACCAAGCATTGCTCGCGTTGTTTAAGGCAAATGCCGCGGTGAGTTTCGCTGCCTGCTCTGCCGCGCGAGGGTCTTGCCATTCGTTGTAGCCAGTGTTGCCTGCAGCCGTGATCCAACCCGTTGCATCCACCCCTGCGCGAATTTCGAGGGGGTTATTATAGGGCGCATCAATTAAACTCGCAGGTAGGTGTTTCGGGTAGCCAGCGACCACACGATCGGCGGCTAAGTCATAGCGAGCGACGCGATTATCCGTTAAAAATACATCGGCAAAATCGGGTAATACGGTTGAAATGCTAATAATCTCAGTGCCGTAGTCTTCTAGTCCCGGCCAGTGACCGGCGATTGCCTTAGGATATCCGCCATCAACCTTGCCGCGGCTGAGGGTAATGCGATCATAGCTGCCGTCATTATAAAAAGCGTAAATACGGTCGCTATTACGCCAACGCATGACGCCGACGACGCCCGTTTGCATGCCTTCAAAGCGCTCCGTCATCGGCATTGGATAGCCAGGCAA
This sequence comes from Motilimonas cestriensis, assembly GCF_021295315.1. Classification (GTDB taxonomy): domain Bacteria; phylum Pseudomonadota; class Gammaproteobacteria; order Enterobacterales; family CBDFNC01; genus Motilimonas; species Motilimonas cestriensis. The sequence goes on from NZ_JAIMJA010000026.1 coordinate 50,735, forward strand.
AATAGCTTGTTCGGCAATTGAATATTCTAAGTAAAGATCATTGCTTAAGAACACCCCGAGGGTGTTTGCGTCAAGATTAAATGCGCCCGACAGCAGATCAATATACTGGTCTAGGCCTTGGTAAGCCGACTCGGATAGCGCTTGTTTATTAATGGATAGTTCGCTGAACTGATAGTCAACGGTTAGCAAGGTATTGTTATCTCGCCAAACATAATGCTTGCCATCTCGTGCAACCGCCATCATAGGGTAGGCTTTAGGTGGCACTTTAGGCTGACAACTTGCTGCTTGCCAAAACCAGCCCTCGCGGGGCGTTTCCCACTTCCCGGGCGCATTCTTAGCCTGCCAGCATTGGCCGAGATAAAAATAAATTTGGTCAGTTTCTGGTCTGGTTTGGCCTAGGTCAAATTCAGGGTGGATGCTGGTGTTAACAAACGCTTTCGGCAACCCCTGTTTATTTAATAAATCCCATGCTTTGGGCCAAAATTCACCGACGCCGGGCTGGTATGGGGCTAGGTTACACCAGCCGTCGCTCGGCCAAGGTTTGCATTGATAGGTATCGCCATTATGAGTGACCTTGTCACCTGCTTGATAATGTTGTTGAGCGCTGCTCGCGCCAGCCCAACCGGCCCCTGTAATAAGAGCCATGCTAAGTATTATAGTTTTCATTCCACCTCCTAAATTGGTCTATGCCAGTTAAGCAGGCGGGTATGAAGGTTAGATTTCACCTAAGTGTCGTTTTAGATAAAGAAATATGACAAACAGGGTGTTATCGATGGTATTACATCTGGTTCTATTCGCTTTTTATGGTGTAAAAAATTGTCTGCGGCGGTTTAATGAATTGCTCTACTTAACGTCTTCCAAGAGTATTGCGCCTGTGCCTATTGCTGATAATTCATCATTGTTGTTGTAAAGGGGGCAGGCTTTCATTGATAAACAGCCGCAGCCTATGCAACCTGTTAGCTGCTCTCTTAAATTTTCCAAATACCGAATACGGGAGGTTAGGCTTGCTCGCCATTGGCTTGCCAATTGCTGCCAATCCTTATCATTGGGAGTGCGGTTATTGGGCAGAGTAGCAAAAGCTAGCTTAATTTCTTGTAAGCTGATGCCCATTTTTTGCGCTGCTTTGATCACGGAGACTCGTCTTAGCACCTCTTTGTGATAGCGACGTTGATTGCCTTGATTTCGGCTGCTCTGAATGAGTCCCTTTGCCTCATAAAAATGTAAAGCGGAGCTATTTACGCCACAGCGCTTAGCGACTTGGCCAATTGTCAGTATTGCTTCTTGGGTCAATGCTTGCTGCCCTGAATATTTATCCGTCTTTGAATTATATAAAAATAATCCTTTACCTCAAGTTAAGTTGAGGTTTTATGCTGAACTTTGGTGTTACCAAATCGGAGCAGTTTTTTGCTGTTTATCTAAGGAGTGTTGAAGTGATGTTCACAGGCAAAAAAATAGTTATTACAGGAGCTAGTCCAGATTTAGGCCAAGCATTGGCAATTTTATTTGCTCAGTTAGGTGCTGAGCTGTTTTTATCGGCGCGCACACTGCCTAAAGCCGAAACGACGGCTGCCTTAGTGCGAGAAGTTGCACCGCAAGCGAAGGTGTCTTGTTTTCAAGTTGATGTGACGCAGCAAAGTGAGATTAAACAGTTTGCCCAAGATGTTGCTGCGCAGGCAGGAAAGGTCGATATTTTGATTAATAATGCCTCTTCGTGGTTAACGGGTAATATTATTGAAGCCAGCGATGCTGACATTGCCGCCAGCCTGAATTCGACCGCCTTAGGAAGTGTATTGGTGACCAAGCATTTCTTGCCATTACTTGAACGCTCTACTTGCCCTGATATCGTATTTATTAATAGCACAGCCAGTTTACCTAACGATACTCACGGCACTTGTAATGAAGCCTTTAGTGCGGCCAAAGCGGCACAATCTACCTTTGCGGATAGATTACGACATCGACTTAAAGGCAGTGGAATTCGGGTTTTGGTGATTTATCCACCTGATTTTGATAGTCCATCGCCACTTGTTAAAGAAGAGTGGGATGAATGTAGAGGCGCTAATCATTCAGGCCACATGACGGCTCGAAATGTATTTAATAGCCTGAAGTTTGCCCTATCACAAGATAGGATTTGTTCAGTTGATAGCATCGTGCTCAGTAACAATAAATGATGCTCAGTCCGCGTACCTAAAACAACATGCTCTGCTTTGACTGCTACAAGAATTGGTAGCAGTCATATTTGGAGGGGCTTACCTGTATTGATGTAATTGCGTCAATATTGCCGCAAAACTCGGCCTTTGTGCCATATTCTCATTCATACACGCCTTAGCTACTTCACTTAAGTTAGCTTTAAGCTCAGGCTGACCAGTGGTCACTTGGCCTAGCAAATCATCCAACAAGCAGCCAAAGGCGCGCACTTCAATGGCTTGCATTGCCTGTTGCTGCCCAGTGCTTAGTTTGTTTAAGTTAGTCGCTGCGCCAAAGTCGCCAAACAAAATATCGCTGTGCAGATTCATTAAAATATTGTGGGCGTAAATGTCGCCGTGGCTGACCCCTTGCTGATGCATATGCGCTAAGGTGTCGGCCATTTGTTGGGCAATGCTTAAAATCTGCTTGGGGCTAAATTGTGTTCCTTCCACAAAAGTGTCGCGGGTGCAGCTTTGCAAGGAAGGGGGTAAGCCAAGGTTGGTAAACTGTGGCGGGATCAGCTCCATCACCAGAGCGAGTTGATCGGCTTGATCAACTTGGCCTAGCACTTTTATCAGATTGGGATGTTCGCCAGTGGTTAGGCAGCAATTAAGCTCATCACTGGGATAGCCGTCACTGGTAATGCCGCCTTTGAACACTTTTACCGCTACTTCATTTATCTGCTCGCCCTGCGTGAGTTGAGCGCGATAGATAATTCCTGATGCCCCTTGCCCTAACACTTCGGCTAATTGGTATTGGCTCGGGTCGAGGGTTAACACAGTGCTATTTTCACTGTGTTCAACATGGCTAAATTCATTACCCGAAAACGCCAGCCATGCCAGTTTTGGCAAGTTTAACAACCAATCGGGCACTGTGCTTAAGCGGTTTGCAGATAAGCGCACTAACTCTAGATTGCGACAACCTTCCATCGACTCAGGCAGGCTGGTGAGTTGATTACCGGCAAGGGCTAATTTTTGTAGCCGATGTAACTCGCCCATGCGTGCGGGCAGCTGCTCAATTTGATTGTCGGTTAAAATCAACCAGCGCGTTTGCAATGGTAAAGATGCGGAAGATACTTGTTTGATTTGATTAGACTTAAAGCCAATCATTTCCAGTTGTGGGCATTGCCCTAACGACTCAGGTAAATGCTCGAAACGGTTGTTAGAGGCAAAGATGATTTTCAATTGGTGCAATTGATGCAAATCGTCAGGCAGCTCAGACAGTTGATTGTTAGAGATATCGAGAATTTCTAAACTGTCGGCTAAGGTAAAAATTTCACGCGGGAACTCGGTTAAGTCCTCGGCTAATTGCAGACGCTTGCAGCCCGCTAATTGACCTGATTTAAGTTGAGCTAAGGTGTGCACTGGCGCTTCTCCCGAGTAAAAAAAGCGCCATGATAGCCCAGTTTTGGGTGAAACTGAAAACAGCATCTCTGGCAGAGGCGCAGGCTGGGGTCTGGGGCGTATCCAGAGAAAGGCACCCAGACTAAGCGCGGTTAAGGCTCAAGGCAGCAATTGGCTTAATCTGAGTTTTGTATAGGCAAAATAGTATGAAACGCTGGGAATAGACCCAAACAAAACCCTGTAAATAATTCTAAGCCAGAAGTCCTTAAGGTTGTTTGGGTATATATCCCTATACGCTTTGCGTTTTCATCCCTGAAAACGAAATTTTGCAGTAAAACATACTTTATCCGCTCGTAATCAGCTTAGGCAAAACTAAGGTTATTTAGCCTCTCAACTCTGGTGGTAGAGCATCAAACTTTGGCACATCAACGGGGAATATTGCCCATGGTGGGGCGGATGATGCGTAGATTGACATCTTGGGATTGAACTTATTATTTTTCAATGAAGTTGCTGATACAGAGTAAAAATTGCCCGCAGTTACCTCAGCACACAAAGTTGTGCTACAAGTACCGCAGAACTTATAATTTACGTCTTTACCTGAATTACCAGCTCGCGTATAAGTTGAAGGTGCGCCTTTAGTAAATTTAAAATTATCTCTTGCCACCCAGAGCCCAAACCATTTATCCGATCCAGTGAGCGCTTGGCACTCCTTGCAATAGCAAAAAATAGAGTTAATCGGGTCGTTATAAAAGCAAAATTCAATGTCGCCGCAGCGACAGCTTCCAGTATGTATCTCCATGTGTAATCTCCGATTTGATTGATATTTAACGACAATATCGTAATAAATATTTATTTCTAACTTCGTTACCAAAGGTGGCATTTCATCTTAGAGCGAGTTTTATATATGATAAATAACATATATAGTCGTATTCAGATAAAGCCCAATGCCATATACAGAGACGCACAAAAACAAAACCCGAGAGAAAATTCTTGATAGCTCTTTCAGACTTTTTGCAATAAAAGGCTTTGAGGGCGTTACAATCGATGATTTGATGAGTAACTGCGGGCTTACTCGAGGCGGGTTTTATGCGCATTTCACGAGCAAAGCAGAACTTTACCGTGAGGCACTAAAATTTAGAGCCTGCAGCACGAAACTGGCCGGCCTTAAACCAGAGGGCACCACCAATAAACAGTGGTTGTCTTTGCTGTTAAATACATACCTGAGCTTGGAGCATGTGAGGGGAGAGCGCTCGTTGACTTGTCCATTAGCCTTCCTCGCCACAGATATCAACATGCAGGATAACGCAATAAAAGCAGCTTATGCCGATGTTTACTATGGAATGAATACAGCAATTATGGAGTACGCGAGTAGTTATTGCGACTGCGACGAACAAGATATTTTGTCAGTTACAGCAATGATGATTGGTGCTGTCGCCATAGCTAGAACGCTTCAGAGTCAAGATTCGATTGAGAGTTTACTCGAAGCGTGCAGACGAGAAGTAGGTGTGAAATTGGGTGGAATATAACGAGCCTGTAGAATTTATCTTAAAACAAAGGGGCCAGATCTTGTTTTTTGAAGTTTTCTAAGTTGTGGCGTAGCCATATCGAACGCCGCTTGCAGAAACAAACACGCCTTTTTTTCGCCGCTCGTTACCGGCTTTCACTTGGCCATGGGCAGGAAATTCAACAGCGTAAGCCGTGACCGCTTGTTCCGTGGCTTAGTCAACACGGTTCTTTAGATTGGGAGCTCGACGAGACTTATCAATGAGCGTATGAAATTAAGAATTAAGTGGACCACTTAAAAACAGGAGATGTGACAAGCTTCAAATTTAGGAGGGTGCTGTTTATTTCATTTTATGCCAAACAAGGTTATAAAACGGCGGTAGGCATCGGCTTGTCTAAGTTCTTCGATGAAGTTAACCACGACTTGCTGATAAATCGCATTGGCCGTAAGATCAAAAACAAAGCACTGATGCGCTTACTACCTGATTATGTGGCTATACAGCTATTTACTTTCACCTGATTCTACATTCGATTTTTTACAGATAATAAAGAGCAGAAAGTGAATAATACTCCACACCAAGTTGCAAATGTCCAAATCGCGGGCTCAAGTTCATGCCAACCAGTAATATTTATAACGGCAAAATAGAATAGCCCCAATGAGATAAGTGGTAATAAAAATAAAGAGTAAAAGAGCAACATAATTAAATTTGACAATAGCTTTTGATACATATTTTCTGTTTCAGATCTAAATTCAATAAGGCTAAAAATACATTGCGTAGATAGAAACAAAAGAAAAACTTGTAATAAAGTCCAACCAAAGGCAGCAAGAATAGCAATCCACAGCATTATAAGCTCTCCCAAATATAAGATCACTGACACATCGCGCTAAGCTCAGGCATTTTGCTGGCAGCTGTTTATTTTAATAAGGTAGAGCGCGGGCGAAAAGCTGGGACACCTACCAAAATAAATAGGCAATCTTATACCAAGCCACCACAACAATTGCCAAATCTTATTTACTGATTAGCGACTAGATCATCTGCTGATGCTTCGTTCTGAGGAATCCCCTGATGATTTCATTAAAAATCATAAATTTAAGTAGAATGGCATCTTTCCGTATGATCTAATGAATTCGCCAAAACACAAAAAACCAAACAGAAAGATGCGCGAACTTAAGATTT
>NZ_JAIMJA010000027.1 GCF_021295315.1 Motilimonas cestriensis
GCGGCAATAGCGCTGTGGAACCACCTGAATCCATGCCGAACTCAGAAGTGAAACGCAGCAGCGCCGATGGTAGTGTGGGGTTTCCCCATGTGAGAGTAGGACACCGCCAAGCGCCAATTAGGCTCATAGTGAGCAGTAGAAAGCCCGATTCGAAAGAGTCGGGCTTTTTTACGTTTGAAGAAAAAACTCACATCAAACAAAACAAAAAACCACCCGAAAGTGGTTTATTTTTTATCATGCTCAAAATAATAGCTGGTTCTCACCCTCGGGTTAAGGTACTCATGCACCGAGGGCGGTAGGCTTTGTGGTTTAATCACTTTTTCAATGGTCAACTCAGCTTCTTCGAGGTCAATAATCGGCGCTTCTGTTCTTGGTACAGCAGGATCAAACACTAGTACCTTGGGAAACAATAAACGATCCGAGGCAATAGACATTACCATGCCTAAGTGGCTGCTTATATAACTTATTAGACTTTATATGATGAGTGCTGGTATGAAACGATATGGCCTACAGGCGACTTAACTTTATGTTGGTAGTTCAGTAAGGATGTTGGTGAAATCCGCTGAGTTGAAGGTGAGGCCTGCAATATTTAAACTGCAAGCATCTATTGGATTGTTAGTAGCGCTTTCTCATCATTTTTGCAGAGCGTAAGAATAGAATTAGGCCCAAGGCCATAAAAAAAATACTGATGTACAGTGGACCGCGATTAAATGCATTTGGCAGTGCTGTATTTGGATCCGATATCAAGTAAACAACTTCAACCTGCTCACCTACTTTAGGTGGTACTAGGTAAGGCAATAAATCCACTTGATATGTTTTACCATTAAGTGCCGTAAACTCAACCTTAGGAATATTGTCCGTAAATTTTTCATTAGTGGCTTCGTCTACAAAGCTCACTTGGTTTACTTCGATAACATTCGCCATAGTGACCTCACCGCTAAAGCTTAAGCGAGCAGTTTTGGCTGCAATAATGCCAGGTACAATGACAAGGAACAGCGACATCAGCATTAGTAACCTAGCCACGTTTGATTCACTGCCATAGCCAGGTATAAAGTTTTTCATATCATCCATTTAAATTTAACCTTCCTATATTTTACCAATAATGAGGGCGATGCCCACTGCAATGAAGATGCCTATCGTCACCATAGGCAAAAAATTCCATTTGGTTAACCCTGTAATCAGTAATGATTGCTGAGGCTTGTTTGGGTTATAAGCAATCTCTAGCATTTCCTTCTCTGGAAACTTTGCCAGTAACTCATCACTTGCAACCATCAACTTAACGATCAAATCGGCTGCGGTTATTTGGCTATTTTCATAGTCTACACGCTCAACGTTGTAACGGTACTTAATCAAATCTCCGCCAAGTCGTGAGCGACCTTCCCAGTAGCCCGCTTTTTTTACCGCCAAGCTGTTGTAAGTAATCATTGCCATTCGTTTAGGCCAGTTTCGACTCTTAACAGCAATAAAAATATAATAGCAGACGGGGATCAGCGCTAAACAACCTAAAGCAACGAATACCCATCCTAAATATACCTTTTCCATCGTTCACCCATTGGTTAAAATTAAGATTATTGTACCCTATGATTGGATGCTTTACAGGCTGATTACACCGCAATGCGGACGTATGTTACTGGCTAATATAATTTCGCCAATGCTCTGCCCAAGGATGTACTATGAATAAATTGATATTTTGCCTTTTTTCTTTGTTTAGTGCGCCGTTGTGGGCTTTTTCAATGCAACTTGAGTTAATGACAGATTGGTTTGAAGGAGAATACTCTAATGCCAATCAGGCAACTAAAGATTCTACTTTTGAGTCACTGCAATTTCTAGTGAGGCGGTTTTGGCATACCCGAACAGACGGCGTCTGGTTTTATGTTGAGCAAATAAAAAACCAGCGTGGTGTATTGCCTTATCAGCAACGCATTATGCAATTAATCGATCAGCCCAATGGTTTGATAAGGCTACATACCTATACCACCCCTCAGCCTATCGATTTTACCGGGGCCTATTATCAGCCTCAGTTACTCGATAAGCTTACCTTGCAGCAATTAACCATGCAGCAGGGTTGCGATATCATTTTCAATTATGAAAAAGAGCTAAAGCAATTTGTTGGCGGAACCGAAAGTCATAACTGCCATCTCGATTATCGCGGCTCAACTCATGTGAAAATCACTTATACGCTTTATTCAGATCAGTTTTTTCAACAGGTTGCAGGGTATCAAGATAAAGAAAAGAAAGTGTGGTCAACGACTGCACCGGGTTACCACTTTATAAAGAAAAAATAACCCGATAGCATGCCTCACTTAACATATTATGTAAGCTTAGTTTGGTGATATGTGATGAGTTCTTTATCTTAGTTAGTCATAATATAAAGGAACTTATGATGAAGAATTTTGACCAAATATTCAACGACAGTTATGAGCGGATCATTTACCGTGGTGATCAAGGTGATGCTTTCTTCAGCCTTTTTTATGAATTATTTATTGCTTCATCTCCGGCTGTGGCAGAAATGTTTCGTGAGATAGATTTATCGAAGCAGAAATTAATGTTGCAGCGCTCTTTGTATTTGGCAATGGACTTTGCGAGTACACGCATCGAGACAGAAGCAATCAAAAAGTATGCTGATGTTCATGGGCCGTCGCAGTTGGACGTGCCTGCTAATATGTATGTATTGTGGCTAGAAGCTTTGATAAAAGCAGTTAAAAGCCATGATCCAAGATTTAATGCGGACATAGAGCTGGCATGGAAATTAGTTTTAAGCCCTTTGATTTTATACATGAGCGCCCACTCAAGTTAACTAATCAAAAAATCCGCCAAGGAATAGGATTAATGTATAAGTTTTTATTAGTTTTTTTCTCAATGATTAGCCCTGTCTTAGCAATGCCAGTGCCTGCTGACATTGCTCATCAAGTTAGCCAGCGGGCAAATATTCTTTCATCTGCTACCTTATCAGAGGATTATGAGCAAGTTATCGCCCTTAGCTATCCTGCTATGGTCAATAAAATAGGTGGGCCAAGCATGGCTGCAAAAATTGCCTATGAAGCCGTTCGCCTACTCAATGAGGAAGGAGTCGTCATTTCAGATTTAACCATCGGAAAGCCGCTAGAATATTTTGCTGCAAAAGATAAGGAATTGATTGTATTAAGCACTCACCTTGAATTAAAAAGTGAGCAAGGAAAGGTTAATACAGATAGCTATTTATTTGCTATTCGAGAAGATAATAGTGATTGGATGTTTATTGACAGTAACGCACTCAAAGATGTTGCTGAACTAAAAGTCTATTTTCCAGAATTACCGGAAGATTATAGCTTGCCACAAAAGGCTGTTAAATTTACTCCAGCTTCAAAATGAAAAAATACCTTTATTACTGGTGCGCATTTATTCTGGTTGTCGGTTTAGTGCTCGCTTGTTTAGACGTTGAGGGGCTCGCTTCGCAGCGATTAAATCGTGCATTGGAACACATAAAGCTTGCCGAGCAAGTAGAGCAAACCGCAAAAAAAAAGTACCACTACGAGCAAGCCCTCAGCGATATTTCAAAATTGAAACGTCAGTTCCCAGAGTCACAGGTGTACGCAGGTTTAATGCAAAACACCAGGCTAGATGTGAGCTTGCTGCAAGCTAAATATAATCAGCTAGTGCCTAAAACTCAGAATCCGTTACAGCCTGATTATTTATCAGAAGCGCTTAAGCTGATCCAACAGCAAGCTGAATATGAGCGCTTAGAATATTTACTCAAGCTGGCACCCGTGATGCGAGAGCAAGGCAGTGAGCGGCAAAAAATGGCTTTTTATTCGACGCTAAAGCAGCTGATGGAAACCGAATCTAATACGACATCTTTATGCCAAGCTTATGAAGTTTTAGCTTGGCAGTCGTTAGTGGAAGATAACCATCGCTGGTTGGAGCGGATCAGCCTATTACTCAGTGGCAATACTAACAAGAAAATGCAGCAGAACTGTATGGCTGCCTATTTTAACATTGCCAGTAGTACCAGTTATATCCCTGACTTACTCGGGTTATCTGACCTCTGGCAACTTAAGCAAGACACGCTTTATTTTAATTACAGTGCCGCTTTGGTGCGCCATGGCTTCTTTAATCTAGCAGAGATCCAGCAGCAAAAAATCAGCGAGCCGATTGTACAAGCTCAAGCTGAGTTATTTCAACTCAAAACGCAGTGGCCGAATTTAACTCAGAGGCAATGGCAAGAGCAGGCGTTACTTGATGCTTCAGTTAACATTGCTAACATCGCAGAAACTGAGCAGAAAGAGCTACAAATTATGCGCTTAGCTGAATTTTTATTCCAGCAACAAGCGCTCGGATATGCCAGTAATTTAAGGCAGCAAATCAATCAGCCGTTGAATAAGGTTTGGTATCGGGCTTTAGCTTTAAATGCAACAGATATAGAAACATACCAAAACCACAACCTAGACCAGGTAGACGCAGTAGTGGCCGCTTATCAGCAAGCTGAGCGGACATTAGAGCTGCAGCTAGGGTTTCATGAATTGATGGATATTTGGCTTAAAGAGCAAATATCCATCAGTGAAAAGGGCACATTTCATGCCATTGGTGAATTATTGTTCCGGCATTATTTAGCGCAGCCAAACCGTCGTTTAGAGATAATTGATATCCTAGATAGTTTGACAGAATATCATTCTATTGCGCACGTGAAAGGGCTAATTTTGTTGTTGCAACAGGCCGCTGATGCGTCAGGCGTTATGGTCGGCTTAAGTGAGGAAGAAAACTTACATGTGCTTGAATTAATTATTCAACAACAAGATCCTGAGCTATTGCAACGCTGGCTAGAACAGCCTTTTCCCCCTGCTAAACAAATCGCCAATCTGAGTTGGTTGGCGAGTTGGCAGGCAAAAGTTAAGGGCTGAGTTTTGCTCTTTTACTTTGCTTATGCTGATGTAAGCCATCAAAACTAAAAATAATGAGCGCAGCCCAAATGAAGGCAAAGGTCATTAACGTGTCTAGGTTAAAGTGCTCATCGTAAACAAAGACGGCGAGAATAAACATCAATGAAGGGCCGATGTATTGAAAGAAACCCAACGTTGAAAGTTTAAGTCGCTTGGCTGCCCCGGCAAAAAACAGTAGTGGTATGGTGGTGATTGCTCCTGCAGCAAGCAGCAGAATATTTAAATTTAGCCCATTTTGGCTTAAATTTGAACTGCTTGAATTGGCGAATAAGAATAAATAAATCAAAGCAACAGGCAGCAAAACTAAGGTTTCAAGTAACAGGCCAGTGATCGCATCTATTTGCAGTTGTTTTCTAATTAAACCATAACTGCCAAAGCTAAACGCCAACACCAAAGCGATCCAAGGCAGTGAGCCAAAACTGATCAATTGTACCAATACCCCAGTAATAGCTAGGGCGACAGCTATATACTGATTTCTTCTTAGCCTTTCATGTAAGAAAATCATCCCAATTAACACATTAACTAAGGGATTAATGAAATATCCCAAACTGGCTTCAAGCATGCGGTCATGATTAACTGACCAAATAAATACAAACCAGTTAACGCCGATCAAAATCGAGCTCAGGGTTAAATAGAGCAAGGTTTTAGGCGTGCGCAGGGCAGTAATAAGGCGGCGCGTATAACCAAACGATATCACTACTATAAATAACAATAGGCAAGACCAAATAACGCGATGGCTCAATACTTCGTAAGCTGGAACAGGAGCAAGGGACTTAAAATAAATAGGCGCTATCCCCCAAAAGATGTAGGCAAATAGGGCAAAAAATACCCCTTTACGGGTTTCAGCAAGTGTTTCGTCGGTATGCATGAGTAAAAACCAGAATGAACGGCTGTCTAGTTTATCAAGGGTGGTAGGCTTAAGCTATTTTTTGCTCAAGCCTTAGCCGCAATAGCTATCGTGCTATGCGTCGATACGCACGATTTTAGCCCAATAAAACCCATCAAACCCGGTTTCAGACGGGCTAATTGTCTGATCTTCGAGTAATAAGAAATTGGAATTATTAGCTAAGAACTGACGCACTTGGTCACCATTTTCTTGCGGCAAAATAGAGCAAGTAGCGTAAATCATAATCCCGCTCACTTTGAGTAACTGGCTGTAGCGCTGTAAAATATCTGCCTGTAATTGAGTCAATGCGTCTAAACGCTCAGCAGTATCATGCCATTTGGCCATGGGTTTACGTTTTAACACGCCGAGCCCCGAGCAAGGAACATCAAGTAACAATCGATCCGCGCTGAGCTTACGGCGTTTAATGGTTTTGCTACTTTCAATTAAGCGGGTCTCAATATTAAATGCGCCTGCGCGCTTGGCTCGTAGTTGTAATTTGTCTAGTTTCCATTGCTCTATATCCATGGCGACCAAGCGGCCTTTACCGCGCATCATGGCTGCTAGTTGCAGGGTTTTACCACCAGTACCGGCACAAGTATCAAATACTGTCATGCCGGGCTTTACATCAAGTGCTTGTACTACACATTGAGAGCCGGCATCTTGTTGTTCAAACCAACCTTGCTGATAAGCGTTGCTGCTAAACAGTGATGCTTGATCATTGATTTGTATTGCTGTAGCAACGTTTGTGACGGGCTCAGCATTAATGCCTTGCTTAATTAAATCGCCCAATAAATCTTCACGCGTCGTTTTTAGTTCGTTAACCCGAATATAGCGTCGTGCTCGTTCGGCAAGTGCAGCACGCTCTTTTGGCCATTGCTCACCTAATTGGCTAGCGCCTAACTCATCTAACCAAGTTGGACAGCCTTGCCATAATAGTGGCGTTGCTTTGGCTTGGAGTAGTCTGTCGTTAAATTCGAGGGGGGATAAAACCGCGCGCTTATGCAGTAACGGCTGTTCATAGCCTTGCAGTAAGTGCCACGCTGCAATCAGCTTTGCTCCGTTTTCATGGGCTTGCTCAAGTGGTACATCAGCAAGAAAACAAAATAGATTAAGCCTGCGTAAAATATCGCCGGTCGATGTCGTCACTTGCGCTTTCTGCATCGCGCTAAGAGATTGCCCTGCAAAAAACTTAGCGTAGGCGCGATCTGTAGCCATGCGCTGACTCAGCACTAACTCAACCACAGACACCACTAATTCAGCTTGAAACACAGTTAATACGGACATAAACAACCTTCTACTCAATTTAAGCAGGGGATGATAGAAGGAGTGTGTTATAGGTGCAAGTGACTTCGATAAATGGCCTGTCATCCAGCGGATAAAAGCATCGAGATCAAGCGCGGGTATCGCTATAATGAAACTCTGTTTTTCTATTGCTCGGTGTGTCATGAAATTACTGTTAAGTCTTTTGTTTTTGTTGTTTATCACTCCAGCCTCATGGGCAAATATTTATTCTCTACCCGATGATGGTGGACGTTTGATCGGACAGCTTCAGACACACACGGTGGCGAAAGGTGAAAACTTACACGAAATTGGTTTGCTTTATGGGGTAGGGTTACTGGAGCTAATGGATGCTAACCCAGCTGCGGATCCCTTTGTGCCAACACCGGGTATGCGATTAGTAATCCCTACGTTAATGTTACTGCCTGAAGTCGAGTACCAAGGCATCGTGATTAATTTACCTGAATTACGGTTATATTTTTTCCACCCTAATGGTAAAGAGGTGACCGTATTCCCAATTGGTATTGGCCGTGTTGGCCGTGAAACGCCGGTGATGATGACGAAGGTAAGTAGCAAACGCGCTAACCCAACGTGGACGCCAACCGCGACCACGCGGGCAGAGTATGCCGCCAAAGGGGAGCCTTTACCGGTTGTCGTTCCTGCTGGGCCTGAAAACCCACTCGGTGAGTATGCGATGCGTCTTGCTTATGGCCATGGGGAGTATTTGATCCACGGTACTAACAAAGATTTTGGTATAGGTATGCGCGTAAGTGCCGGTTGTATCCGTCTTGAACCTGCCAATATTGAATGGTTGTTTCATCAAGTGGAGCGAGGAGAGCAAGTTCGAATTATCAATGAGCCGATCAAGCAGTCTGTAGAGCCCAATGGTGATGTGTTAATAGAAGTTCATTCACCTTTATCTAAGTATGAAGGACAGCCGTCACCAAAATTGACTATGACCGATAGCGTGATGAATTTTGTTGCAGAGCACAATGGCGATCAAGCAGCTTTAGAAAGTATTTTTAAGACCATGAATGGTTTGCCGAATCTAGTGGGTCGCGCATGGGAAGAGCAAGCGACTGAAGAAATGGACTTTGAATTGTAATCGATTTAGTCATCATTGATTATATCTAACGGTCTACCTTAGTAGGCCGTTTTGCTAACTAAAGCCATGTTCGCTCGAAGGGTAGCAAAAAGTTTCTCTCGAGTGTTTAACACTGACTATAAGTTTGCTATTACGTTGTAGTTGCTGATTTTTTTGAAATATTGAGATTTGCTAAAGAAATTGGACTATCGAATTGGTTAAGAAGTTTAGCAGATGAAAAAGTCGAATTAATAAAGAGGTACCCAAGGAAAGGAATATCAGCTAGCACCTGATGATGCTAGCTGTAAACAACGCTATTATTACTTCTTGTAAGTAGTTGCGATGTTGTCGATACGGTCGTTAGCGCGCATAGCTTCGCTGCTTGCGTCCATTGCTGCTGCTTTAGCATCATTTACATCATTAGCTAGTGTCATTTGTTGATCTTTTAGTGAGCTAACTTCAGTAGTTAGTTGATCAACTTTGCTGCTTAATTCTGCAACGTTATTCTCTAGAGCAGTGTTAGAACAACCAGCTAGAGTTAAAGTCATAGCGGCACCAGCAAGGATCATTAGATTGCGTTTCATTGTTTTTCTCCAAAATTAGGGTTGGCTTAAATTACAGCATACTCATTATGGCACACCTGATTTAAGTTATTGCAATAATTAATTAAATTTAGACATTGAGCAAGTTTTTTTTTGCTTTCGAGCACGTTTTTTTGAAAAAATGATTGACTCCATTTTTATTAGCTCTCAAGCTGTTGCTCTTGACATAAGTAAAGCCATTGAAAGTATAGCATTTTTAGTCTATTTTATTTGACTGTTATAGATAAAATAACAGCTAAAAAAGTAGCCAATATTTCTCAAAATCCCTTTGACTTCCTCTCTTAAAATACAGTCATTTTTTTGTTAAAAAAATCGTATTCAGTGCCTCATCGACGCTAGGGGGCTGCAAGGTTTTACGTATTTTGAAGGAACTTTCTGCAAGTTTAATTATATTTTATCAAACTTACGCCGGAGTCTTGTTTGAGACTATTTTTATATTGAAAGGCTGGATGGCAAGGAGCAGCACTTAATATTCAATCCTCTTGAGCATTAATAGTAAGGCTCGCATTGGATGATATTTTTCGCTAACTATTTGGCGCGATCTGATTTTTTAGCTTTTCTACTTTCATTTATGGCTGTGGTGTGGATACTTTGCGTCACATTTTTCTAAAATTACATGTATTCGAGTGAGCTATGCAAACAAATAATCAAAAGTTAGGCCTAATGTTAAGCACTGCTGTGGGAGCGGTTTTGATTGCTCTGGGCGCTTTAATTATCTTTTATGTGTTACCTAGTGCGTTAGCCATTATTTCAATGCCGGCCAAAGTGCCTTTTATGAATGAAATGTTTAACTGGCTAATGGCCGGTTCTGAGCAACTTTCTAATCAAGTTAACATTGAGTTTTACCAAATTTTTCAAGCGTGTATCAAAGTAGTGGTCGTTGTCGTCTTTATTTATGCCTGCGTGAAATTGGTTGCCCTTGGCGCCATCATAATCAAAGAAGGTGTTGGCTTGATCCGTGAAGCAATCAAGGCCCTTAGCCCAGCCGAGCCTAAAGAATAGTAACGTGCCTTACTAAATAAATGACGTCGATTTTTAGTATTACAACGGCTTATCCTATCCACCTTCTATTAGAGGGTTGTCACCTTAAAGCTCGCACTCTTTACGCTAGCCAAGTAAAATCAGCGTAGGGTAATATCTTGTTGCCCTTAGCTGAATTCTAAGAGTAGGAAAAGTAGTGCAAAAAGTTGACGTCATCATCATCGGCGCAGGTGCTGCGGGGCTTATGTGCGCCGCCACAGCAGGGTATCGTGGTAAACAAGTGCTGGTGCTTGATAACGCGAAAAAAGCGGGCCGTAAAATCCTTATTAGTGGTGGCGGTAAGTGTAATTTTACCAACACTAAGGTAGATCCAAGTAATTTCCTCTGTCAAAATCCACATTTTGTTAAATCTGCTTTAGCCCGCTATCCCTCAAGTCAATTTATTGAATTAGTTGAGCGTCATGGGGTCGCGTTTGAACAGCGTAAGCACGGGCAATTATTCGCGTTAAACTCTGCTAAAGATATTCTTGACGTGTTATTAACAGAGTGCGACTGGGCTGGCGTACAAATTCAGCTGAAAACTGAAATAACTAAAATTAACAAGTTGGATCAAGGCTTTCAGCTAGTCACCAGTGCTGGCGAGTATCAATGTGATTCTCTGGTCGTGGCGACTGGCGGTTTATCAATGCCGAAATTAGGCGCGACACCATTTGGTTATAAAATTGCCGAGCAGTTTGGTTTAAAAGTCCTACCAACTAGCGCTGGCTTGGTTCCTTTCACTTGGCACCAGGGCGATAAAACCCTACTTGAACCGTTATCGGGGATCAGTATGCCGGTGGCGGTCAGCTCGGTATCAGGGGTAGAGTTTAAAGAAGACATGCTGCTAACCCATCGTGGTTTATCTGGCCCGGTAATGCTGCAAATATCTTCTTATTGGCAGGCTGGCGAGCCTATTTATATTAATCTGTTACCTGAGTTAGATGTTGCTGCCACATTAAACGAATTACGTGAGCAGCAACCTAAGCTCAGCTTAAAAAATGCCTTAAGCCGATTCTTAGTAAAACGTTTTGCTGAAACTTGGTTAGCTCAGCAAAAATTTGCTGACAGCCCGTTAAACCAAATTAGTCACAGTGAATGGGCGCGGCTTGGTCAAACCCTAACCCGTTGGCCATTGCTGATGAATGGCACCGAAGGTTATCGCACTGCGGAGGTTACTTTGGGCGGCGTTGATACTAACGAACTGTCTTCTAAAGATATGTCGACTAAAAAAGTAGCCGGTTTGTATTTTATTGGTGAGGTGGTTGACGTTAGTGGTTGGCTCGGAGGGTTCAACTTTCAATGGGCTTGGGCATCTGGCGTGGCATGTGGGTTGAGCGAGAATTTATAGATATACTCAAGCAACCTCAAGATGCGAAATTCGGAATGCGCACTTTATACAATATTTCGCTACCCTTTGTTTTATTAGCAAACATTTTACTCATGGTGGAATTTCGATTAATTCTTAGCGAACTTAAGTTCAAGTAGGGTTTAGCTTTAGATTAGTGGATTTTGTCCGCTGTAAAAGTAAGGATAAATAGAGGTAGCTCAAATTATATTCATCTAATGATTGCTAACATTAAGGTCGGTAATAGTATTTGCCGATTTTTTTATTATTAATTTGTTCAAGGATGATTGAAATGAGCATGAAACTCAGCCTGATCGCTGCGCTGGTGATGGGTGTGTCTGCCCAAGCACAAGCTGCGACGCCAACAACTTGGCAACCCGGTAAAACCAAAGTAAGTAATGGCGATTTAGTCATTTATAAAGACGCTTGTTATGTGGCTAAAAATAACCCCGGCTCTTGGGAAACGCCTACGGCTACTTCTACTTGGTTTTGGACCGCTGCAAGCTGTGGTGATGTACAACCAACCATCGCCCCGACGCCTAAACCAACGCCCGTTGTCACACCTGTGCCAACTACACAACCCACACCTGTCGTAACACCTGAGCCAACACCGGTTGTTACGCCAGTGCCGACTGGCGAGCCAAGCAATATTATTAAGTGGATCCCGGGCAAGACAAAAGTTGCCAATGGCGATTTAGTGATGTTTAACCAAAGTTGCTATGTCGCCAAAAACAACCCTGGTACTTGGGAAAACCCACGCAGTGGCAGCTGGTTTTGGGATGAGGCGAGTTGTGGTGATGTAACACCAACGCCGACCCCAACTGCAGAAGTAACGCCGGAGCCTACTCCAACACCAACACCTGAGATAACACCCACACCAACAAAAGAGCCTGAGTTATGTGGCGATAACTGGGTGTACGGTTACCATTTTTCCGGTTGTGGTCCACAAAATGAACTTGTTCTGTGTAGTAATGTGTTGGGTGTAAAAGCTTGTATTGAAACACCAGAAGATAGTCAAGCAATTGCAAATGCACAATCTGCCTATGATGTTGAGTTCTGGGCTGCCACTAAGTACAACTTACCATTACCACCTAAGCCAACTCCTATTCCAACACCCGTTCCAACTATTGCACCTACGCCAACCCCAACTCCTACTCCAGTTGACCCAAATGAGCTGACGGTACTGGAAGATGGTAAAGGTGGCTACTTGATCCCCCGTGCGCAATTAGAAGCGCGTGAAACGGCATTAACCTCTTCTGCGCTGTTTGATTTAGTTCGCGCTGATACACAAACTTTAGATAATGAGCTAGTAGAGGCTGTTGTACCGCTACGTGCCGCTAACCCTGACAACGTACGCCGTGCTGAAGCCATTGTCAGTGAAGCTGATTGGGAGTTCCTCTTCCCTATTCGCCATGAAAACTACACTTACCAACGCTTCTTACAAGCAATCGCTAAGTTCCCCGCGTTCTGTCGTACTTATGAAGACGGTCGAGACTCAGACGATATTTGTAAGCGTTCATTAGTCACTATGTTTGCTCACTTTGTGCAAGAAACGGGCGCTCATGCACCAAACTGGGAAGGCGCGAAAGGTAACCCTGAATGGCGTCAAGGTTTGTACTACGTTCGTGAGATGTATAAATCAGAAACCGATACCACTGGTCCTTACAACAAGTGTACTGGCTGGGCGGGTGAAAGATGGCCTTGCCAAAACAAGAGCTACTTTGGTCGTGGTGCTAAACAGTTAAGCTGGAACTATAACTATGGTCCATTCTCTGAAGCCATGTTTGGCGACAAGATGGTACTACTGAAAAATCCAGAGTTAGTGGCAGATACTTGGCTGAACTTAGCGTCAGCAGTGTTCTTCTACGTTTACCCACAACCACCTAAGCCAAGCATGTTACACGTCATTGATGGCACTTGGCAGCCAAACGCCGCTGATAAAGCTGCAGGTATTGAGCATGGCTTTGGTTCAACCATTCAAATCATCAACGGTGCCTTTGAATGTGGTAAAGGTTCAACAACCAACCAAGCGAAAGCGCGTATTGCTTACTACAAAGAAATTGCTAACTACCTAAACTTAGATATCACAGGTGAGAAACTTGATTGTGCTGATATGAAAGCCTTTGATACTAGCGGCTCGGGCGCATTACAAGTTTACTGGGATAAAGACTGGGGTTGGGATGCCAACACGCCAGGCAATCATAGCTTTAAGTGTAAGCTTGCTGGTTACCAAACTGCCTACAGTGCTTGGGGCAAAGGTGATTACGAAATCTGTGTTGAAGACATTTTCAATGTACAAGCAACGGATGAGTTTGGCGAGGTGATCCCAGAAGGGAAGTAATTCTGTCAAATCAATTCATTTAGTATAGCCACCTCCGGGTGGCTTTTTTATGTATTCATTATGCTGCTAGGCTTAAAAAAAGCTGAGGTTAATTAGGGGTGAGCTGCCGTAACATTTCTTTTGCCGTGATCACGCCCATACACACATCTACACTGCCGGTGACGATAATGATGTCTTGACTGTGCTTGAGTAACCATTGGCTACATTGTTCTAGAGGTGTGGTGGTCATCATTGTTTTTGGGCTATTTGCTATAATTTGATGTACCCGCTTATTTAAGGTAACGGTATCTCGGTGTTGCTCGCTTTGAGTGTTTATATACGGACTAAGCGCCTGAAATAACATCGCTCTAGTCACCACGCCTTGGCACTGACTGTTTTCAATTACTACAAGGTGCTCAACAGGATGCTGAGCAAAGAGCTGTTTAACCTTTCTCAACCTATCGTCTAGGCTAATGGCAATAAAATCCTTTTCCATTATATCGGCCGCGGTTAGCTCTGCGTGACAATAAACATGAGGTGTTAAATGGACGAAAGTATTTTCCGATTCCAATTGAAGCGTGTCCGCTAAGTTTCTTGGTTTACTAAATAAGTAACCCTGAAGCATGTCCACGTTAACCTTTGATAATAAGTTTAACTGTTGAACGGACTCCACGCCTTCCACAATAACCTTGCCGCCAATTTTGTGCGTGAGGGCAGATAACATTTCAATCATGGCAAGTTCGCAGCTGTTTTCTTTAAGATTATCAACAAATAGTTTGTCAATTTTAACAATATTCACTGGTAGATTAAGTAAATAGGAAAAAGATGAGTAGCCGGTACCGAAATCATCGATCGCAATTTTAATTCCTATTTCATTTAATTTATTTATCCATTGTTTTTGTCGTGTAAGATCTTGAAAAAAAGCGGATTCAGTGAGCTCTAATGTGACATGATTTAAGTCGACGCCAGAGTAAGAGAGGATTTGTAGTGTTTCTTCTAAGCAGCTTTGGCTGACGAGATCATTGTGCAAAGAGCGATTAATAGACATTTCTAAGTTTGGATTGTTGAAGTGGCGCTGCAACTTGGGCAAATCTTGTAAAGCTTGGCGTGCCACCGTGGCATCAATTCGATCGATCCAAAGGTTTTTCTCCGCAATTTGAATTAATTCTTGGGTTGAGTATTCCATATCCGTGTCTAGGTGGGTTCGAAATAAGGCTTCAAACTTCACAACCTTGAGATCTGGCAAAGTGACAATAGGCTGATAAAACACTTCGATTCGCTCAGCCTGCAGGGCGTTATCGAGTAACTTAGTTAACACTGTAACGCGTTCAAAGCGGTGGCTTAAGCGGCGATCAAAATAATAGAGTGTCGAGCTAAGTTGCTGCTGATTAGCAATTAAAGACTGGATAGCATGAGCTAATAGCTGTTTGGGGCTGGTTGCATCTAAGGCTAACACTGAGCAACCTACTGTCATCACCGGAGCAAGTTTTAAGGCATCATCTTTACGTGTGCCCACTAAGCGACGAATAATAGACCAGAGGGTTGTGTTGATGATATCGACCTTTTTTTCACTGCACCAACACAAGCCGAACAGCGATGGATTTATTTGCCCAAGAAAACCATTAAAAGCCATCGAGTCAAATCGCTGTGAGATTAACCAAGCTTTCATATCGTCGCTAATTGAAGTGCTCATATTGGCATTAAAGGCGATACAAACAATTGTTTGATTACTTGGTAGACTTTGATAAAGACGCTCAAGTTCGACACTGAATGCCTTTTTATCGGGCAATCGAATATGAGGCTCAATCGCTTGTTGGTTTGATAAGGCTGCTAATGAAACATCAAGCTTACGTGTGGTGGTGGCATATACCTTCGTATTGTTAGCAAGCATGATGCGTTTGATTAAAGCGTGGTGCGCATAACTGTCGCCATGTTTCGTTTGTGCTAGTAACTCTCCTTCCCAGTAGCCATGCTGATTAACTGCATCCCAAAGCTTGCTGTAAAAATCGCTATCGTATCGCGAACTTTTAATTACGCCAGCATGGGTGCCGAGTAGCTCCATTTCCGAAAATTCAGTTTCCCGACAAAATTCCTTATTAACCATCAATATATGATGGTTAGTATCAGCGACCATTAAGCCATTTTTTGCTTCATTAAAAAGTGTTTTGAGCAAAGTAGTTTCTTGTTCGTGACTGAGGTAGCACTGAAGTAATTTTAAGTGGCCATGAAGGTTAGCTGCGCCCACATCCCCTTTCGTAATAATGTACTCTGCCAAGTAACGTTGTTTTGTAACACTAATGATCAGGCGCAGTTGCGTTGCTAAGCCTTGCTCACAGGCTGATTTCATCGCTAGCTTTAATAGATGCGTTTGGCTTACGTCGCACAAAGCCACAAACTGACTAAGAGGCACATTGTTTGAGGCCAGTTCAAGTTGCTTAGCAAGCAGTGCTGAACAAGAAAAGCGCTGACTTTTAAGCTGAATAGACCACGGCTGAGCAGCCTCTTCCTTCATTGAATGAAAAAGGGAGCTGTCAATGACAGTCGCCATAAGGAAACCTCGCAACTAATAATAGGCGTTTAGCTAGGTGAGGGCATGGCGTGAATGCGACCTGCTAAAAAAATGAACAAGTTAAATATAACTCTGTTTTAGCGGGTTATTTCAGTAACTGCAATTTCCTCCTTGAAGAAATAAATAAAATGAGAGTGGAAGCAAACAAAAAGAAAATTCTGATAAAAAAAACATCACAGCTGTGTTTTTCTGACTAAACTGAAAAACTACAGGCTGGATTAATATATCTATTAATAGGGAGGGCTTTTATGTCGATTTCTACGATGCGCTTAGCATTTGGGGCCTTCATTGCACTATTGGTCAGTATTGCCTTACTTAATTTGCTTCCAGCTGTTTGGGTTGTGGTTGTCGCAGTCATCATTAGCACGGCATCGGGTGTATTGGCGCTGCAGGCATCGCAAGCTAAGACAGAAGAAAATAAGCAAGAATATCATCACACTGAGCCTCAAACTTTACAACTGCAACAGCGTTTGTTGCAAGATATTGCCGACACCTTAGCTGAATGTAAACGTGGCGTGGATGATGTTAACAGTACTCAATCGGATGCCGTTGAAACCCTCACCACGGCCTTTACTCAGCTGAAAGAGCTTGCTGAATTACAAAGTGAGCGAGTCGTGCACTTATTGGCATCGGAGGTTGATGAAAGTGGTGATTCTTGGATGGCGGTTTTTGCCAATGAAACCAGTACCACCTTAGAGCAGTTTGTTGAAACTACTGTCAATATGTCTGCCGCCTCGATGGATTTAGTTGAAAAAGTAGACAAAATTAATCGCTTGGTACCTGATGTTGTTAAAGCCATGCAAGACATCGATCAAATCGCCTCTCAAACTAATTTACTGGCATTAAATGCGGCAATTGAAGCAGCGCGAGCAGGTGAAGCGGGTCGAGGTTTTGCAGTTGTAGCTGATGAAGTTCGGTCCCTTTCAACTCGCTCGGCAGGGTTTAGTCATCAAATTCAGCAGAAACTGAAAAACATGGCAGATCAAATCGAAGCGTTAACCCATGATATTGGCGAAGTGGCTTCTCAGGATGTAACGTATGTGATGGAAGCGAAAAAAAATGTCCATAACGCCATTGAATTACTCATGACCAATGCGTCGCGTAACAAAGGCCACGCCACCGCGCTAGAAGAGCATAACAAGTTACTGCAGCAGTCTTTATATGATGCTATGCGAGGTCTGCAGTTTGGCGACATTAATTCACAGCACCTCAGTTTTACCGCCTCACAATTAAGCGCCATAAATACTCAGTTACATGAATTAATGGTGTCTGAAAATTTAATGGATGCCGGAAAATTACAAAGGGTTATAGATGGTCTGGTGCGGTTTAAAGCTGAAAAATCTAATCCTGTCTCTGCCAGCTCAATGGCCAGTGGCGGAGTGAACTTTTTTTAATCACCCTGTGTGAGCAAAGGAAACTTAAATGGAAAAACATAGCATCCGGCTACCAAACAAATTTGATTTTCACTATCACAGAGTTTTTAACCAAGACTTAGACCTACTCCTTGCTAAATCCGACCTAAAAGAAATAGAACTCGATTTTTCTCAAGTTCAGTATCTTGATAGCTCGGCGCTGGGGATGCTCGTGTTAATGTCTAAAAAGAATGAGGAATCTGCACAAGCTAAGTTAGTCATTCGTGGCGCCCAAGGCAACGCCTTGGATATCTTAGAAATGGCTAACATGGCAAAACTGTATGCCTTTCTCTAACCCTTCACTTAATATTAGCCCGCCTTATTCGGTGCTGGTCGTAGAAGACAGCACCGTATTTACGCTGATGTATCAGCATTTCCTTAAAGAAAAAGGGGTGGTAACGACCACCTGTTTAACTTTAGAGGATGCGAGTAACGTTATTTCTCGGCCACAGCAACATTTTGATGTCATATTGCTTGATAACCATCTTACCGATGGGGAAGGGGTGACCTTGCTGCCGATGATTAAAGAGCAGCTAAAAGCGACGGCAGTGATCATGG
Source organism: Motilimonas cestriensis (assembly GCF_021295315.1). GTDB lineage: Bacteria > Pseudomonadota > Gammaproteobacteria > Enterobacterales > CBDFNC01 > Motilimonas > Motilimonas cestriensis. The sequence goes on from NZ_JAIMJA010000027.1 coordinate 17,991, forward strand.
TTAGTGCTAATGACGATGCAGACTTCTTCCTCAGGGCGTTTAATCAAGGTATTGATGACTACGCATTAAAACCGGTCAATATGGATTTACTTTGGCTAAAGATGAAGAAATCGGTTCATCAACGTCGCCTCGAAAAGCTAAACAATGAACAACGTGAAGCATTAAACCAATGGCGCGATGCAGAGTTACAGGAACAGGCGCTTGCTAGGCACTTAATAGGAGCCATGTTTGCCAAGATCCGCTCAGATGTTGATGCGATCCATTACTGGGTCAAGCCCTCTTCGCAATTCAGTGGTGATAGTGTCATTAACTGCCAAGGCGTAGATGGCAGTGATTATGTGATGCTGGCTGATGCCATGGGACATGGCTTAACAGCGGCGGTTTCGTTAATGCCAGTGGTACCCATATTTAAAGCCATGGCAGAAAAGGCCTTACCCCTTTCTAATATCGTCTTTGAGATCAACAGTAAGTTAACCCGTTTGTTGCCGCAAGATCGCTTTGTCGCTGTAATCATCCTGCATATTCAACCTGCCAGTAAGATTATTGATATTTGGAATGGTTCGATGCCACCTGTATTAGTGCTTGACGAGAATGGGCAACTAGTTAAGCAACTTGACTCTGACAATATGGCGTTGGGTATCCTACCCGATACTCTATTCAGTGTTCATCCTGAGCGGATAGAGCTAAGAGATAACCAACGTATTATTATGTTTAGTGATGGCGTAATTGAAACCTTATCCAATAATGGTGAACTGCTGAGCCAAGAGGCGCTGATTCCGCTACTTAATATGCCGGGAAACCCACTTGATGGCGTGAAGAAATACTTCAACGTTGACTGCCCTCCAGCATCTGACGATATCTCAATTGTACAAATCAATACTCATAACATTATCCAATCGCCTAAAGCCAATCGATCAATCCCGATAGAGCAACAAAGCGGCTTTCTGATTGAGCATACCTTGTGTGGCGCGGCGCTAGAATTACTTGATATACCGGGGCACTTTTCCGACTTGTTAGCTAGGCAATTGCCTTTGCCTTTGGTGCAAAAAGTTTTCACTGTATTAACTGAGCTCTATATGAATGCGTTTGAACATGGTGTGCTAGGGCTTAGCAGTGAAGTTAAGTCACAAGAAAATGGCTTTTTGACCTTCTATGAGCAGAAAGAGCAAAGAGTAAAAGCACTGACGATAGAGCATAAAGTAGAGCTGAAAGTGCAGTGGCAAAGTGCGTTAAGTCGTTTAGACATTTACATCAAAGACAGTGGTCATGGTTTCTTGCATGGCGACATTAAAGACACTGACTTATCAAAAAGCTATGGCCGAGGCTTAAGACTCATTGAGCACTTAGCTGATTCCCTTGAAATTATTGCACCCGGTAATGCTATTCGGGTGGTACTAGTTGGAAGTAATTAACCATGAGTAAAAGCATTTTAATTGTTGATGATTCAGCGGCAATTCGCCAAATGGTCGAAGCGACTTTAAAGTCAGCAAGCTATCAAGTCACTTTGGCGAAAGACGGTCAAGAAGCATTTGATTTATGTAAAACCAAAAGTTTTGACTTTGTCCTAACGGATCAAAATATGCCGAGAATGGACGGTTTAACGTTGATTAAATCATTGAGAGGGCTCGCAACTTATCGCAGCAAGCCCATTGTCGTACTAACCACAGAAGCCAGCGAGGAAATGAAAGCGAAAGGTAAGGCTGCAGGCGCCACAGGCTGGATGGTAAAACCCTTTGATCCTAGCAAGTTACTTCAAGTTGCTGCAAGGGTGTTGGGGTAAAACACTAGACCAAAGTTGGGGCAGATTATGTCGATGGATATGAGCCAGTTTCATGGCGTTTTTATTGAGGAAAGTCACGAGCATTTAGACGAGATGGAGCATTTATTGTTAGCGCTCGATCCCAGCAGTCCCGATCTCGAAGAACTTAATAGTATTTTCCGCGCAGCTCATTCCATTAAAGGGGGCAGCGGTATGTTTGCCTTTGATGCTTTGATCACCGTTACCCATGTGATGGAAAACATCTTTGACCGCGCTCGCCAAGGTAAATTTCAATTTTCGGCGCAAGTTATCGACGGTTTATTAAGTGCCGTTGACATCCTGCGCACACTATTAAAAAGCTATTCTGAGGCCACTGATCCTGATTGGGCTCTAGTGAACACAGCGACTGCCGATTTAGAGCTGATTTTAGATCCTGCCAGTCAGCCCGAAGTTGAAAATAAAGCCCAAGGCTATGGTTTTTTTGTTCCTTTAAATTTGGCTTCGTCATCTTCTAAGCCATTAGCGAGCTCAATTAGCGTAGAGGTTGAAGCTGGCGAAAATGACGAAGATTTTGGCTTTTTTGAGCCGTTAGCCAATACAACCGAGGAGCAGGTCGAGGGAGCTACCACTGCAGTTGAAAATGATAGTGATGAGGGCTTTGGTTTTTTTGAGCCAATCGCAAATGCAGCTGAGTCAGATCATGTTGATGATGAAGGTTTCGGCTTTTTTGCTCCATTAGGTCCAGTAGAGGTTAAGCTTGATATCAGTGATGCGTCGAATCCTGTTAGCGTAAGTGTTAATGATATACCAATTAACTCGCCAGCTGCAGTCATGAGTGAGCAGCCTCCTATTACCGCTAAATTAGCAGCTGTCACTTTTGCTAAAGAGGATGTCAAAGCAAAACCTGAAAGTGCTGAAGCGAGTAGTATTCGCGTTGATATTGCAAAAATAGATAGTCTCGTTAACTTAGTCGGTGAGCTCGTGATCACGCAATCAATGCTCAATCTTATTGGTGATGAGCTCACTGGTCCAACCGCTGAGCGCTTACATGGCGCACTGTCGGAGTTAGAGCGCAACACACGCGAACTACAAGAGGGCATTATGTCGATTCGCATGTTGCCAATGTCATTTGTTTTTAATCGCTTTCCTCGTGTGGTCAGAGACCTATCCAAGAAACTACACAAAAAAGTCGACTTACGAATTCAAGGTGGACAAACAGAAATAGATAAAGGGTTGATTGAGCGGCTGGTGGACCCGTTAACGCATCTTGTACGCAATAGCTTAGATCACGGTATCGAATTGCCTGAGATCAGAGCCGCTCGTGACAAGCCTGAAATGGGACAGCTCATACTTAAAGCAGAACAAAAAGGCGGCAATATTTTTATTTCGGTACTCGATGATGGTGGCGGCCTAAATCGCGATCGTATTCTTGCCAAAGCCGATGAGAATCATATTGATGTACCGGAAAATCCAACCGATCAGCAAGTATGGCAGTTGATTATGTCGGCGGGTTTCTCAACCGCTGCAGAGGTGACCGATGTATCGGGCCGCGGCGTAGGTATGGATGTGGTGAAACGAAACATCGAGTCGATGGGCGGACGCTTAGAAATTGAGTCACAAGCGGGCTTTGGCTCGTCTTTTCAAATTCGATTGCCTTTAACCTTAGCGATTCTTGATGGCATGTCTATTGCGGTTGGTGGACAAATGTTCATTATTCCGTTGGTGAATATCATCGAATCAGTGCAACCCGCAGTATCGCAACTGAAGCGCATTGGTAATCAGCAAGTGCTGGACTTACGCGACGCCTACTGGCCGATTGTGCGGCTGCATCAAGTGATGGAAGTTGAGCCTAAGTCAGACCATGCCAACGAGGGCATTTTAGTTTTAATTGAAACCAGCAAAACCCGCTTTGCCCTGTTAGTGGATGAATTAATCGGTCAGCAACAGGTCGTGATCAAAAGTTTAGAGCAGCACTATCGGCGTGTACCGGGCGTTGCAGGGGCGACCATAATGGGCGATGGCAGCGTCGCGTTGATCTTAGATGCAGAGTCTCTCGCCCTGCGTGTAGAGGAGTCTGAAGTCGTGAAGGAATGGGTATGAATAATCAGCAAGCAGTGGCTCAAATGAGCCAAGATACCGTCTCCCTAGAGTATTTAACTTTTACCTTAGGGGATGAGCATTACGGTTTAGATATTATGAAAGTGCGTGAAATTAGAGGTTATGAACCCGTGACCAAAATTGCCAATGCGCCCGCATTCATTAAAGGTGTGCTAAACCTGCGCGGCGACATTGTGCCTATTGTTGATTTGCGGCTGAAGTTTAATGTTGGTGAAGCCAGTTACAACGAGTTCACCATCGTCATCATGTTACACATTAATGAGCGTATTGTTGGCATCGTCGTTGATGCTGTGTCTGATGTCATCAATATGCAAGCTACTGATATCAAACCCCCACCTGAGTTTGGTGTGGCCTTTGATAGCCAATATCTATATGGCCTTGCGCCGGTGAATGAACAAATGATTATTTTACTGAATATTGAAAAATTAATTTCCAGCCAAGAGCTGGGCTTATTTGATAATAATGCGGTGGCGCTGGAGGGATAACTATGGGTATCGCATCTTGGTTTGGAAATAGTGAACAACAAAAGTCGTTAGCCCGTGCTAGCCTGGCATTAGACAACAGTAGCACTTGCTTTATGATTGCCGATGCTCAGCGCAACATTGTGTACGCCAACAAATCAGTGGTTCGTTTACTGACCGACGCACAAGACGACATTCGCAAAGACTTGCCTCACTTTTCAGTGGCTTCTATGGTGGGAAGCAGCATAGATGTTTTTCACCAACAGCCGCAGCATCAACAAAATATTCTTGGCCAGCTTTCTCGTACGCACGTTGCTGAAATTAAAGTGGGGGGGCGCTGTTTTAAGTTAGTGCTTAACCCATTGCGTAACGAACTAGGCGAATCCCTCGGCACGTCAGTCGAATGGCACGATCTCACAGAGTTGAAAAAGCATGAGTTACTCTCACTAAGAGTTACTTCTGCTCTTGAGGCAACGTCATCTAACGTGATGGTGGCTGATGTTGATCGCAATATTATCTTCATGAACCAAGCTGTTAAGCGCATGCTAAGTGAAGCAGAGTCTGATTTGCGCAAGGCGCTGCCGCACTTTTCAGTGGATACGCTGCTGGGCAGCAATATGGATATTTTCCATAAAGACCCCTCTCACCAGCGCCAGTTATTGGCTAAGTTAGAAAAAACCTATGTGGGTAATATTTTGGTCGCAGGACGCAGTTTTCGCCTGATTGCGAACCCGATTTTTGATGACAACGGTGGTCGCTTAGGTTCGGTGGTGGAGTGGATAGATCGCACTAAAGAGGTGGCAGCAGAGCAAGAGCTCAGTCGTATTCTTGGTGCACTTGATACCACCACGACCAATGTGATGATCGCTGATACCGAGCGCAAGATTATTTATATGAACAAGTCGGTAGAAACCATGTTACGTGCTGCCGAAGCCGATTTAAAAGCAGTGCTACCCAATTTTTCGGTGGAAAAAATTGTGGGTAGTAATATGGATATATTCCACCAAAATCCTGCGCATCAAATGAACTTACTAGAAAAATTAACCAAATCTTATACCGCCAATATTGTGGTTGGAACGCGTCATTTTAGATTGGTGGCGAACCCTATTTTTGCCAAAGATGGCTCGCGTTTAGGTTCAGTCGTGGAGTGGCTAGATCGCACTCAAGAAGAGTTTATCGAGGCGGAAGTAAGCTCTGTGGTAGAAGCCGCAGCGGCAGGTGATTTTAGCAGCCTGGTGTCGACAGAAGGTAAAGAAGGCTTTTTCTTAAAGCTGTCTGAAGGGTTAAATTCATTGCTACGCACCACCGAAAGTGGTCTAAGTGATATCGGCCGTGTGCTCAAGGCGATATCAGAAGGTGACTTGACCGAACGGGTCGAAGCGGATTATCAAGGGACATTTGAATCCCTTAAAAATGGCTGTAACCAAACGGCGCAAAACCTCTCTCAAATGCTCGGAGAGATCCGCCAAGCCGCAGATACCATTAACACAGCTTCCAGCGAAATTTCGCAAGGCAATACTGATCTTTCCAGTCGCACTGAACAGCAAGCGTCAAGCTTAGAGGAAACCGCGTCGAGCATGGAAGAGCTCACCGGCACCGTGCGTCAAAATGCTGATAACGCCAGACAAGCAAATACGCTGTCAGCCAAGGCCTCGGAAGTGGCGGTTAATGGCGGTGAATTAATAGAGCAAGTGGTTAAAACCATGGCCTCCATTAATGAATCATCGCAGAAAATTTCCGACATCATAGGGGTAATTGATGGTATTGCCTTCCAAACCAATATTCTGGCGTTAAATGCTGCGGTTGAAGCGGCGCGTGCCGGTGAGCAAGGGCGTGGCTTTGCCGTGGTGGCATCAGAAGTGAGAACCTTAGCGCAGCGCTCGGCCAATGCCGCGAAAGATATTAAAGCACTGATTTCAGACTCAGTCGGAAAAATTAATAACGGTAATGAGCTGGTGGGGAAATCGGGCGATACCATGAAAGAAATTGTCACCTCAATTAAGCGGGTAAACGACATCATGGCTGAAATCGCTGCTGCTTCCACCGAACAAGCTTCCGGTCTTGATGAAGTAGGTAAAGCGGTTAATCAAATGGATGAAATGACGCAGCAAAACGCAGCGTTGGTTGAAGAAGCCGCCGCAGCAGCAGAAAGCTTGCTATCGCAAGCGGCGCAAATGGCCCGTAATGTCGCCCAATTCAAGTTAGATGACAGCCAACATATGCAGCTTGCTGCACCTCAACCAAGTAGGGCGACTTTTAACTCTCGATCATTATCAACCACTCCAACGTTGAATCGCGCGCCTGTGAAACCGGCGAAATCCGATGATGATGAGTGGGAAAGCTTTTGATGCTAATACTGATCCGGCGTCTAGTCCATGACACCGAGGTGAATTGGAGCAACAGAGTGTTCAGCCCATGATAGCAGCGGATAGCTTAGTTGGAACGACGGAGAGCTTAGCTCATGACACAAGCAGATAGTTGGAGCGACAGAGAGTTTAGTTACGGCAAGGCGGACTTTGATGCCGCTCGAAGTTTGTTATACCAATTAACGGGGATCCGTTTAGCAGACAGCAAAGACTCGATGGTGTATAGCCGGTTAGCGCGACGGGTAAGGGCGTTGAAGTTAACTGGTTTTACTCAGTATTTAGGTTATCTCAATCAGCATCCGGCAGAAGAAGAGCTATTTATCAATGCCCTTACCACGAACTTAACTTCATTTTTTCGTGAGCCTCACCATTTTGACGTGCTAAAGGAGTATTTAATTACCCACCCGCAAACGCGCACTATTTGGTGTGCTGCAAGTAGTACTGGTGAAGAGCCCTATTCTATCGCCATGGTGGTAGCTGAAACCTTTGGCCGCTTTGACGGGCCGGTGAAAATCATTGCGTCAGACATTGATAGCCAGGTGTTGCAAAAGGCCCAAGCGGGCATTTATCAACTCGATCGCATTAAAACCCTGTCAGCGGAGCGTTGTAAACAGTTTTTTTTCAAGGGTAAAGGTGCGCAGGCCGGCTTGGTTAAAGTAGTGCCAGAATTGCAAAAAATGATCGATTTTAGGCAACTTAATTTGCTTAAACCGCAGTGGTCGGTCAAGGGGCCGATTGATGTGATTTTCTGCCGCAATGTGATGATTTATTTTGACCGTCCGACTCAATTACAAATTTTAGCGCGTATGGTCCAACTTTTACCTGCGGATGGCCTTTATATTGCCGGGCATTCGGAAAACTTTGGTCATGCTAGTCACTTAGTTAAACCTGCCGGACGCACTACTTACTATCCTAATTTAGCAGCGAGGTAAGATTGTTTACATTTGACGTTAATAACCCGCATTTGGCGCCGAACCGATATTTTGATCGGCATTTTGATTGTGATGCCGTAAAAATATTACCCGGTGAGTACTTTGCTACTAAACAAAATACTTTAATTGTCACCGTGCTCGGGTCGTGCGTATCTGTGTGTCTGCGCGACCCATTGTTAGGCATTGCCGGGATGAATCATTTTTTGCTGCCACAAGATAACACTCTGCAGGAAGGCATATTATCTGAATCTGCTCGCTATGGCGTTTATGCTATGGAAATACTCATTAACCACCTATTAAAGTTAGGGGCAAAAAAAGAGCGCCTTGAGGCCAAAGTGTTCGGTGGCGGTAATGTGTTAAAAGGATTTACGACCGTTAATGTCGGCGAACGTAACGCAGAATTTGTACAAGATTACTTAACAAGGGAGCAGATTCCGATTCTTGCCTGTGACTTGCTCGATATTTACCCGCGTAAGGTCTATTTTTTCCCTGACTCAGGTCGAGTTATGGTGCGCAAGATTAAAAATCTGCATAACAGCACCATTATTGATCGTGAAAGTGCTTATAGATTGAAACTACGAGCGCAGCCAGAGAGTGGTGAAGTGGAGTTGTTTAATGACTAAAAAAATAAAAGTATTAGTAGTTGATGATTCCGCTCTAATTCGCAGCTTATTAAGTGAAATAGTGCGTGCGGAATCTGACTTTATATTAGTGGGGGCTGCGCCCGATGCTTATATCGCTAAAGACATGGTGAATACTTACAGCCCTGATGTGATCACCCTTGATGTTGAAATGCCCAAAGTGGATGGCTTAACTTTTTTAGACCGCCTAATGAAAGCCAGGCCGACACCCGTACTCATGGTATCAAGTTTGACCGAGCAGGGGGCAGACGTAACATTAAAAGCATTGGAGTTGGGCGCGGTAGACTTTTTTCCTAAACCTAAATTAGACATAGCAAAAGGTATTGAAGATTATCGGTGTGAAATTGTGGCTAAAATCCGCTCGGTGGCGAGCGCTAAGTTACAGCAACGACCACTTAAACCAAGCCCTAGCCCTTATACTTTTAAATTTAAAACCACGGAAAAAATTATTGCTATTGGCGCCTCTACGGGCGGAACAGAGGCATTAAAATCTCTGTTATCACAAATGCCTGTAGACAGTCCCGCGATAGTGTTTACCCAGCATATGCCGCCAGGCTTTACCAAAACGTTTGCTGAACGTTTAAATACACACTGTGCGATTTCAGTAAAAGAAGCGCAAGATGGTGAGCGTTTACTACCAGGTTGTGCTTATCTTGCACCGGGTGATTTGCATTTACTGGTGGTACGCAGCGGTGCTGATTATCGAATCAAACTCATTGATGGTGAGCGAGTAAGTGGTCATAAACCTTCAGTCGACGTGATGTTTCAATCAGTTGCACAAGCTGCAGGACAAAATGCGCTTGGGGTTATTTTAACGGGAATGGGTAAAGATGGTGCGCTGGGGATGTTAGATATTGCTCACGCTGGCGGTATTACCATGGCGCAAGATGAAGCCAGCTCAGTTATTTTTGGTATGCCCAAGGCGGCCATTGAAGCGGGTGGCGTGCAAATGGTGTTAGGGTTACAAGACATGCCAGCGCAAATAGTTAAAACCATGAACCAGTTAGGCGTCGAATACCGAGTTTAGGCGTGACTAAAAGACGGTAAACTTGCTACGTCTTAAGCGCCTTTGTAATATGCCCGTTTTGATTACTAAAGGCGCATTATGTTTCTGGATCCTAATTGGCGAATTCTAGTGGTTGGGGATGGTGATTTTTCATTTTCAGCTGCGTTAGCCAAACATTTTCCTCCCCACTATTTGTGCGCGACTATTTACGACAGTGAAACAACGCTTGCCTCTAAGTATGGTGAGCAATATCTGTTGCAATTACTGCAGGCGCAACAAGCTCATCCGGTGCAAGTATTAACTGAATTTGATGTGACAAATCCAGAGCAATGGCAAGCCTTGGTTGTTGCTCATCAGCAGTTTGATTTAATTGTGTTTCAATTTCCTTTGGTGCCAGGGTTCACCTCTAAAGCTGAGTTTGAAGCCCACGGCAGAATCGACAGTAATTTGCGTAATCGCCGATTGCTGCATCAGTTTTTATTGCATTCCCAGCAGGTTGGCCTTGATCCTAACGGCGCGGGCCTTATCTATATCAGCTCAAAAGAGGTTAAGCCTTATAGCGAGTGGGATATTGAACATAGCCTACACTTAAAAACCGATTTACAGTTTTTGGGTAAGATGCCATTTTTATTTGAGCAATTTCCCGGTTATCAAATGCGTAATGTCGATCGTGATAAATTTGTAAGAGACACAGCGAGTTACACTTATGTATGGCGGTTGAATCAGTGTCAACAGACGCTTCCTTCGGCCTTAGCTACATCATTACAGGCTGCAGACCCAGAGACAGAAACAAATTTGCCTTATTGCGAACGTTGCCAAGCCGGACCTTTTCATTCGCAGCAAGAGCAGCGCGATCATCAAGCGTCTAAACGGCACCTGAAAATGCAAGGATTTCACCAGCGCTGGTTGGCAGATTTAGGATTATCTGAAGCGGACGTTAATACTATTTCGTAGCGCCAGTACTTGGGTTAGTTAACTTGAATTTTGGATAATCGAAATAGTATTTTTCCACCGCCAACACGCGGTGAATAGAACCAAGCAAGACTCAGAAAATAACATTGAACTTTACGTCTTGATATTGCTTGGGTATATGTCCCTATACGCTTGGCGTTTTCATCCCTGAAAACGAAACTTTGTGGCACAAACATACTATTCATTTAGGCGATAGGCTTAAACAGAACTGAGGTTAGTTAAGATTTATTAGGTGATAACTCGTTAAATAAGTTATCAAGCTGCTCTTGGTCCAATTGCAGCTGAGAAAGTATGATTTGTTCACATGTTTTCCATTCAATTTCACCTTGGGGCAAGCAGACTCTTCGGGCTATTTTGATAATTGATATTAAATCTAAACCAGTGGTACTGACGTTTTTACAGCGCGTTAAATGCGCTAAATCGTATTGATGGAAAATAATTTCAATCAGCTGTTTGGGTAGCTGCCAGCGTTGCGCCAACATGGCGGCTACCGTTGAGTGGGAAGAGCCATAGTAGTCCCTCTCTTCTGTTAATAAGTTGTACCAACCGATTTGTGTTGCCCGTGGCAGCATGTCCGTTTCGTAGTTATCAAACGACACGATCATGACAGGGATCCCAGCCATGTGAAATAGGCTTAACATATAAGCCGTCTCAGCCAGTTGCGGCTTTTTTAATAGTTTTGCGATACGGATACAAACCAGGCCGAGCTGATTAATTTGTTGCCAAAAGTCCACCAGTGCGGGGCTTTGTTCGAAAGCATTTTTTAATGCTATCGCTTTGACTAACGGAATGGTGCGGGCAAGGCCGAGCATTAGCACGGCTTTGTGTACGGATGTCACCTTTTTATAAAGCATATATTCGGCAGAGTTAACGAGCTGTAATATCACGCCAGACATCGCCATATCTGAAGCGATGAGCTCGGCGAGCACGTCAATTCTCGGCTCTTTCTTATCTGCTTCCTCTAACAGCTTGATTAATGTATTGGGCTGGGGCGGAATAATAAGCTCGGATAAAATACGCTTTTCTTTGCTGCTGAGGTTAGCTGCCATAATTTTCCTCTGCGACACTGATCATAAATACTCTTTCTACTTCGCTAATTGAGCGACGATTACAGCAGTATGAAAAAGAACCGTCAAACTCATTTAAAGTTAGTCTATTCCGAAAGTAATATTTATAAATTTTTCATTATCGCACGAAAGTTTTTTCTATCGGCTGAGGTCTATCTTATTACCTGTATGTTGCAGGTTTGTTAGGGTTGGGTATCTATTTTGTTGCTGGCGGTGTAATGGCATTAGGTACGTATAACCTCAATTAATTGATAATTAACTTAGTTAGCACAATGGTCGCCCACAGGGTAAGCCTACATGCGAGCAATGAGGAACGAATAATGAACAAAACAGCGCAAAATGTCTTTACTGGTGCAGCTCTTGCGATGGCAATGGCTGGTATGTCACAGCTGGCTCATGCTGGTAGCACGGAAAAAGCGGCTGCTAGCTCAGCGGACTTAATCCATTGTTATGGTGTGAATGTATGCGGTGGACATAATGATTGTAAAACAGCAGCTAATGCCTGTGCCGGTCAAGCCAGTTGTAAAGGCCAAGGTTTTGTTGCGATGCCAAGCAAAGCCTGTGGTGATGTTGGCGGTAAAGTGAAAGATGATTGGAAAGGCGAAACAACCAAAGCTGAGTTAGTGCAATGTTATGGCGTGAATACTTGTAAAGGCCACAACGATTGTAAAACCGCGGATAATGCGTGTGCAGGTCATGCTAGCTGTAAAGGCCAAGGTTTTGTTAATACATCTGAAAAATCTTGTGCTGACATTGGCGGTAAAACTAGCGCCTAGCCCTTGCAAGTGGCCTTCAGCTTGCCTTTCACTATTTAGTTGATAGGCAAGCTGTTCTGATAACTTCCATTTGTTAGGAATAACATGGTAAACGATCAACTGACTCTCGACTTTTTAGGCTTTGGCCTTGGCTTGCGCACCGCCCATTTTGAGCATGTTTTGCAGCATCAGCCATTGGTGGATTGGTTTGAAGTGCTATCAGAAAATTTTATGGTGGCAGGCGGTAAACCGAAATATTATTTACATGCCATTGCCGAGCAATATCCCTTGGTAATGCATGGCGTGTCTATGTCCATTGGCGGCACTGACCCGCTGAACATGGATTATCTTAAAGCACTGAAAAAACTCGCTAATGAAGTGCAGCCAAAATGGATTTCCGATCACTTATGTTGGACTTCTGTGCACGGTCAAAACAGCCATGATTTATTGCCGTTGCCTTACACGCAAGACACCATTAACCATGTCGCAGCGCGAGTAGGGCAAGTGCAAGATTTTCTCGGGCGGCGTATTTTACTGGAAAACGTATCAAGCTATTTGTCATATCATGATTCGACCATGGACGAGTGGGATTTCTTAAACGCGCTCGCCGAGCAAGCCGATTGTTTGATTTTGCTCGATATAAATAATATTTACGTCAGCGCCCGCAATCATGGCTTTGATCCCCTCGAATACCTAAGCAAGATCAATCCTAAGCGAGTACAGCAATTTCATCTCGCGGGCCATAGCGACTACGGCGACTATGTGATTGATACCCACGATCAAGACGTAGTAGAGCCGGTTTGGCAGTTGTATCAACAAGCGCTGCAGCGTTTTGGTTTGGTCAGTACCATGATTGAACGCGATGGCAATATTCCCGAATTTCCAGCACTGCAACAAGAGCTGCAGCAAGCGGCAATGTTGGCCGCTAAACAATTTCCCCATTTATCGACTCGCACCCTTGATGCGATGGCATTAGCACAAGGGCAAGCGGTATGAGTGAATCATTACGCCAATTGCAACACGCCTTTATGGATTATCTAAACACAGGTGAAACAGCATCATTTCAGCCACATGTTATTGCGCAAGGCAGAATTACAGTAGATACGCGGCTGGCGATTTATCGCAATGCCTATCGCATTCGTTTAACCGAAACCATCGAAACTGACCACGAAGTGCTTGGCCTTTATTTAGGTGATGACTTATTTGACCAAATGACGCGCGGTTACATCCAGCAACACCCTTCAACGGTGCCCTCATTACGGGATTTTTGCGATGCTTTACCGACATTCTTAGCTCAGAAAATGCCTTTTTCTGAGCATCCCATTTTAGCCGACATTGCTGCCTTTGAGCGCCGCTTGCTTAATGCTTTTGATGCGCCAGATGCACAGCGCCTTGGCTTTAGTGATTTACAGCAGCTACCTGTGCCAGATTGGCCCCGTTGTCAGTTGCGGTTTCATCCTAGCGTACAGATTTACAGTTGCCAAAGTAATGCGGTTGAGGCATGGCAAAGTATTAAAGCAGAGCAAACGCCCACTGCACCGGATTATAGTGCTACTCGACACTGGCTATTATGGCGTGGCGATACTCGGTTGACCGAATTTATCTCCCTCGCACCTTTTCAACATGAACTACTAATGGGTTTTATCCAAGGTCGTAATTTCGCTGAGCAATGTGAATTGATGATGCAGTTTTTCGACGTCGAACAAGCCCCGCAGCAAGTGCTAAGTGCGTTGCAAGCTTGGTTTGAAATGGGCTTGATCGCAAAGTTGCAAACTTAAGGTTAACTTGTGGCCTTGAATCAATATGAGTGCGAAACCGGTTTATAAAGGCTCTGAAATATAGGCTTTTTATCTGGTTTGCTGTTTTTGTCTCGCTATATTTTTGCATGCATCAGTGATCTATATTGCAGCTTTAAGTATCTCTACTGACAATTATCCTTATATTGGATTATATTCACCACCGTTTAATACTAAAGCATTAGGTGGTTGATTTGGATTGGTTCAATACAGGTAAAGTTTTTGCGCTAACAGGCGTATTGTTTAGTTTAGCAGCCTGTGGTGGTGGCTCTGGAGGAAATGATGCGAGCGGTGATAATGGTGGCTCAGAAATCGCACCTAGTATTGCCCCTAGTGTTAGCCCAAGTGCTGAGCCAACATTAGCCCCTAGTATTGCACCGACTATTACTCCGACTATTGCCCCTACTATTACACCGAGTGTTGCACCGACTATTACACCGAGTACTGCACCGACTATTACACCGAGTATTGCACCGACTATTGCTCCGACTATTACACCGAGTATTGCACCGACTATTGCTCCGACTATTGCACCGACTATTGCTCCGACTATTGCTCCGACTATTGCTCCGACTATTGCCCCTACTATTATACCGAGTGTTGCCCCTACCAATGCGCCTATTGCTCAGGTAGTTATTACCAGCAGCAGTAATCAAGGCGGGCAAATTACACCAGCCCAACTGCAAGTATCACAGGGTGAAAGTGTCAGTGTTAGCGTTCAAGCAAGCTCGGGCTATCAACTATTGAATATCCAAGGCTGTGGTGGTCAATTATCTGCGATGCAGTATCAGTTTAACGCAGTGCAAAATTGTCAGATCCAAGCCGAATTTATCTCCAACCCAGAGCTCGCATTGCAACGGGGCGATCATCGTTTGGCCTCTGAAACAGAGCTAATTAGCTTTGCTCTGCAGCAAATTACTGAGCTTGGACGAGTGCAACAGAGCCGTTTAACTCAGATTTATCAAGGTAATATTGCGCCTCTGTCTCGAAGCAACCAAGAGAGTGCCAGTGTTAACGAGGTTAAAATTGCGCAAGCTATTACGACTCCGCTAACTTGGTATCCTAGTCACGACAGCATCACTTTTAGTGTGGTTGATCCCAGCCAAAGCACCATTGTATTGCGCGCCAATCAAAACGGCGGTGGCGACCCTTCAGAAGCGGGATTGATCGTTGCGGGAGAGAAAAATGGTCATCGATATAGTGCCATGGCGGCTAATTTATTTGCGGTTAATACCAATGCCGAAACCGACCAGTTATTAAAAAACTTGCTTACTTGGCTAACCGCGCGCGATCTTTCTAGTGGTCAGCTAAAGGTGATTACCAGTCATGTGCCGTCTAACGCTGACAGCTGGTATTTCCCTCATAATGAGCGGATCCGCAGTTGGTTAGATACTCACTTTGCCGATCGCTATCAGATTAATTCTGCTAATACCTGTGACTATGAAGCCTTGTTGGATTGTATTAATCAGCAGCAGCCCGATTTAATTATTCTTAGTGATATTGATCGCGAAGAACGTGGTAACGCCGCCCTTGAGCCTGCCATTGAATTAGCAAAACGTAACAAAATCCCATTGCTGGTGGCTAATTATCGCCGCCAAGCCAGCGCCATGAGTGCAGACTTGTACCGATATATGGCACTGCACACCAGTGGTAACTATTGGTCTAAGCATCAAGTGGTGAATGCATTGCCAAGTGAGCAGATGGCAGCAGATGCCGACCTTAGTAAGGTCGCGACATTATTAACAAAATACGGCCAAGGACAGGTTGCCAGTGACAGCGTGTTAGCTTGTAACACTAACTATATCAATTGTGGTGATGCAACCTTCAGTGCCGAGTTTAAAAACGCGGCAGACTGGCTGCGGTCAGGTGCCATTGCCGTTGATAATTGGGGCTTAGATGTTTTTAACGACACTTCAGCATCGAGCTATCGTGTACTGAAAACCGCCCTGCTATTAGCAGATAAATACCGCCAGCAAATTGATTACCCGATTACCTTGGCGCAGCCAAAAGCCTTTTCTGAGGCGCTACTTGCTGATTGGCTGGTAAGCTATGCCCGTGCTAAAAATGCTGCCCAGCCTGATTTAGGCCAATTTGTGGTGGACAGAAGCCAAGTTAAACAAGGTAGCAATAGTCACTATGCTTATCCCGCGACTGCAGAGCAAACCCAGTGGGTTGAAGTGCCTTATCAAGGCCAATGGACCACCACGGGTTGGTATGCGCTACCCGGGCAAACCATTAGCTTAACGCGCCTTGATAGCAATAGTGCCAATGTAAAGATCAAACTTAACTACCATAGATCAAACACTAACCGCGTTTTTAGCGGCGCTAGTTATTACTCGCCATTAGAGCTAGAGCAGTCTCGTTTATCGTTGGCGGCAGGTGAAACCACCACCTTTAGTAGCCCCTATGGCGGCCCCATTTATCTATATATTCAAGGCGGTGAAGCGCCGTATCGGGTGAATGTGAAAGCCCAAGGCATTAGCTTTCATCCGGCGATTTTAGACCCTAGTGATGACGCACAAGTGGCACGCTTTACGCAGCTGATGTTGAACACAAAAATCCCCCATGTTGACTTGCGCACCGAAGGCGCTGAGCAGCACATGCGTCGCGATAAATTTTTGGCCGGCAGCGCCGTTGATGCCTCTGCAGTAACTGCGCTATTAAAATCAGTACAACAAGATCACATCGGCGCGGTTTACACCTTGGCTGGCTTTAAGGTACAAGGTCAAACCTTGGCCGAGTCATTGCCGGCAGATGTGCTAGCCAGTTGCACCGGCTTATTTGGCCGCGATGTCTGTGTTGATACTGGGCTACATACACGCCAGTTAATCCAACATGCTAACTACGATCAAAGTGCCCATTGTGGCGCAGGCTGTAGCGGCAATCCTTGGGATGCATCTTGGAGTATTTCGCCAACCGGTTGGGGTGATAACCACGAACTGGGTCATAACCTGCAAACCAACAAGTTGAATGTGCAATACGTCGCCGCAGCGGGTCGCAATGATTGGGCGCAATACGGTTCACGTGCGGGGGAGAACTCCAACAATATTTTCCCTTACTTTGTTAAATGGCGCGCCCATTACCAGCGCGACTTGCAAACCAGCACGATCACGGATGGTCATATGAATCATAAAGACTTATTTTATGTGTTTATGTCTGACGCCTTGGCACTGAAAAATGGCCAAGGCGATCGCGTGGTACTCGGCAGTCGCTGTCGCGCGTTAGACACTGGCGATCGTTTTGAAGGGCCGTGGGCCAGTAATGCTTACGCCACTCACAATGGCTATCGCATGGCGTTTTATATTCAATTAGCGTTGCAAAACCATAAAGCGGTACTGCGTGATGGCAGCCAGCTAGAGAACGGTTTTCACTTATTCACCTTGATGTATCAATACAGCCGCATTTTTGCCGATGCCGCGCGCGATCAAGCTAGTTGGGATGCGCAAAAAGCCAGCTTAGGCTTTGCCCAATTTGCTTACTCTGGCGATGCCACTTATGGCGGTCGTAATGTGTCGAGCATACCGGGTAACGATTTTATGCTGGTGGCCTTGAGCCATTTAACCGCAAAAAACTGGCAGCCGTATTTTGACCTGTTCGGGCTACGTTATTCCGACTTAGCCGCGAGTCAAGCTGCTGCTAACGCGACCAAGGGGAGCGTGACACCAGGGATGTATGTGTTAGAAACCGACCTTCCGCCAGCGAATATGAGCGAAGGCTTAGACTTTATTGCGCTGGATTTAGCCAATCCGACGGCGCGCTGGCCCAAAGATAACAGCTCGCCTGCGGATTGTGGGTTGTAGGCTGATTGCTGTGTGATTTTTATAAACCATACCAGTCGTGAGAGGCTGGTATGGTTTGGTGTTAACCAAAACTAATTAACCTCAGTTTATATAAGCTTATTATGAGAGGACAAAGTATATTTTTACTGCTAAATTTCGTTTTCAGGGGTGAAAACGCAAAGCGTATAGGGATATAAACCTAAGCAACCAGAGGTGCTTTCAGATTTACTCGAAATTCCTCAAATATATGTAAGGTAAGGGCTAGCATGAAGCAGAAAATAGTAGCCGCCGTCTTTTTTATGGCGTTGGGTTTTTTCGCTGGGGGAGAAAGTTATAAGTATCTAGCGTTTGATGAATTGAATCGTAATATCGAAGCGGGTTACAGTAATGATCTCATAGATACCCTTGATTATTTGGTTATTGCAAAGGCTATTCGGGATGAAAGATACGCAGAAGCCCTATCTTTTGCCGAGTCGATGATCGAAAACAGCGTGAGGCACCTTCCTGAAGACTCGATTCGGGGGGCTGATGGCAGCAAGGTGTTCGAAAAAATAAAACAATATAAAAATGAAGATTGCGATGGTCAATGCCTACCTAAATTGTCGTTTTGAATTTAATAATATTTAGCGCTCAATCGCGGTATAAATACCGCTCTTACAAATTTGAGCCACCTGTTCACTCCCTTTTCTCAAAGCAACTAATCGACCCTGCTATTACATCCCTTAACAATAAGCGCTAATATCATCTTCAGTTAACTGGCAATATTAGCCAGATAGGGGAAGACAAATGAGTAATCTGCGTGACCAAGTGTGGGCTTGGTATCAACAAGGTGAAATCAAGGCTGAGCACATGCCCAAAGCGTTGACGCTGGCTGGCGAGGCGCAACCTGACGTGGCGTGGCGTGAGGTGATAGGGCAATTATTACTTTGGTTGGGTGTGTTGTTTATTGGCGCGGGCGTAATCATCTTTTTCGCCTTCAATTGGCAAGAGTTAGGTAAATTTGGCAAGTTTGCACTCGTGCAAGGCTTGTTGCTGATTTGCGCCTTGGCTTATGGCGGGTTGCGCTGGCAAGAGCGTGATATCAACCCTAGAGGTTTAGGCGCGACTAAGGCCAATGCCAGCTTGCTGGGTTTAAGCTTGATGATTGGCGCGCTATTAGCATTGGTGGGGCAAACCTATCAAACCGGCGCTGATCCTTGGCAGTTGTTTGCTATTTGGTCGCTGTGTTTGCTACCACTGGCGTGGTTGGCGGGCTTTGATTTGTTGTGGCTTAAGCTATTGGCATTAATCAACCTTACTTTAGTGTTGTATTTTCATACTTGGCCGCTGGCTTGGTGGTTTTTTGATTCTTATGTATTTGTGTTAGTTGCGATAAGTTTATTCAATGGCATGGTTTATTTGGCTTTCTTGGCCGTGCAACAACTTAATATTACACGCTTAAATGCGCCTATTTGTCAGTCTCTTAGTATTTTATTGGCGCTGGTGGCGCTGACTTGGTACGGCTGCTGGCAAGCTCTTGAAATTGGCGATTCTTCCCCTTTTAGCTTTTATTTGCTCTACAGTGCGACAGTGTTTTTGCTATCGCGTTTTGTCTTTAAACAGTTATTACCGCTGGCCTTGGTGTGCTTTAGTGCCATTGCGGTGAGCACGGTTTGGCTAGGGCGGAATATGTTTGATGCCAGCAGTGAGGTGGGCGTTTTTTTCTTTTTAGCCATGTATATCGTGGGCGCGACAGCGGGGGTATCGGTTTGGTTAACCAAAATGCGCGCCTTGTTTAACGCCGCCGAGCTCAATGGGAAGGTCAGCCAATGAAAACTGAACATGCGCAATTATGGCAAGTCTTGCAGCAAGCGAGCTGCGTTGATACTGCGTCGCCTCTACCTGATCAGCCATTAATGCCACCTTGGTATTTAGGCATTTTACAGGGCTTTGCTGGCTGGGTGGCAGCCTTGTTCTTACTCGGCTTTATGGGCAGCTTTTTGGCGTTGTCATTGGGTGAAGTGCTTGACGAGGGGATCTTGTTCATTGGTGCCATCTTTGTGGTGATTGGTGCGGTACTGGACCGTAAATCGCTGCAACAACAGGTCTTTGTTACTCAGCTGGCTCTCGTGTTTGGTTTAAGTGGCTTACTGGGCGTTGGCTGGGGACTGTCAGAAATACTGGGCTATCGCAGTGAGCAAGCTTGGTTTTTCAGTTTTGGTGCATTGCTGATTGTTCACAGCGCATTTATTAATAATCGCTTGAGTGTGTTTTTAAATAGCATTGGCATTGCTGGCTGTATTACTGGCTTACTGTATCAATGGCAGATGATGAGCGTGATGCCGCTAGTGATGCTGGTGTTAGCGATAGTGTTATGTCTGAATTTAGAGCGCTTCGGCGCGCATTATGGCCGCTTGTGTACTTTGGCCTATGGCTTTGCGAGCTGGACCTTACTGGCACAAGGTTTGTTAAGCCTT
The DNA here is from genome assembly GCF_021295315.1 of Motilimonas cestriensis. Classification (GTDB taxonomy): domain Bacteria; phylum Pseudomonadota; class Gammaproteobacteria; order Enterobacterales; family CBDFNC01; genus Motilimonas; species Motilimonas cestriensis. Next base: position 38,099 of record NZ_JAIMJA010000027.1, read on the forward strand.
GGCGCGTCGGAGTTAGATTTTTTCAGCGCGACTATCGGTGAATTATCCATTTGGTCTTGGCTATTGCCTTGGTCACTGAGCCTACTGGCCAGTTTGTTGTTGGTGCGCCATATTTTTGCGCAAAGGCAAATCTCGTTATCGACGCCTGTAGGCTACGGCGCGATGGCCACTGTGGTGGTGATTGGCGCGCTAGCCGTGCCATTAACGGGGCTAAGCACGGCGGTGCTGTTTTTATTATTGGGCTTACAACTGCGCGATAAGGTATTCACGGCGTTAGCTATTTTCAGCATTCCACTGTTTATTAGCGCCTATTATTACTCCCTTAGTGTGAGCCTGCTGGAAAAATCCCTATTATTGACCGCGTTAGGTGCTGTGCTGTTATTGGCGCGCTGGGGGCTTAATCGTTACCTGTCTCAGTCAAGTTCAGTCACATCGCAGGAGGCGTTATGAAATCATTACGGCAAGTAAAGTTGAGTATCGCCGCAGTGCTGCTATTAAGTGTAGGCCTATTGGCGATGATCAATTGGGATATCGTTAAACGTGAGGCTTGGTTAGCAGAGGGCGAGGTGGTGCGCCTTGAACTGGCGCCGGTTGATCCCCGCTCGTTAATGCAAGGTGATTACATGACGTTGAATTATCAGATCATGGCAACGATCCGTTCAAAAGCCGACGGCGACAACCTAAATGGTTATGTGCGGGTGAAACGCAATGCCGATCTAGTCGCCCAGTTTGTTGCCTTTGAAGCCAATTACCTTGATGCCAGTACACTGCCTGAAAATGAACTGTTGCTGCAAGTTCGACTGCGCGGCCAAGTTAAACTGGCAACCAATGCGTTCTTTTTTCAAGAAGGCCAAGGCGAGCGTTTTGAGGCGGCGCAATACGGCGAGTTTAGAGTGAATGAACAGGGCGAGTTGTTGCTTGATGCCTTGCTTGATCAAGATTTGCAGAAACTGTAGGTATTTTGAGTTAATGTAAACCATGGCTGTTAGTCTGATACAGCCATGCTTTACTAATTAGTTTCTATTAAAGTTGCTCTATTTGTTGTGCATCATTTTTACTCGCAGCAATAACTTCCTTGGCTGAGCGTAGTGCCGCATCTAATTGCTCATAGCTAAAGGCTCTTATCCCAGTAGCCCCTTTCCAAGTATCATGAAAATACTCATGGCTTGATAAGATCGCTTCGTGCGCATTGTAGAGCTGTACAAATTCAGCTTTTAACCGACCTACTTCAGCGTATTTTTCAGCCGCTTCAGGATCTGGCGAATTAGTGTCTAATGAGAATAAAATGATTATGCAAATCAATGGACTCAATATTAATGAAAGAGCAAACCAAGCGGGTCCACTGCGCATACGATTTTCTGCCATATAGGCTGGGATTAAACATATCGCTAAAGCGAAAATAAAATGGAATATGCTCATCCCTTTAATAAGACCAACAAGCAACATAGATTGTTTCCTTTAGTGTAAAGATTGAAAGGATTATCGCATGCAAATGATTATCTTTTGATTTATTTTTTATTTTTGGTGTGATCTGTTTCTATTTTTATAAAGGCGTTCACAAAAACAGGAGCCTAAGCTCCCGTTGTCGTTTTAGCAAATCGAGTTTACTGTTTCGCCAATATATCCAGCGCCAGTGCCTCAGCCACTTTAATACCGTCTATCCCTGACGATAGAATACCGCCAGCATAGCCTGCGCCTTCGCCGGTGGGGTAAAGGCCTTTGATGTTGATGCTTTGATAATCTTTACCGCGCTTAATGCAAATGGGTGATGAGGTGCGGGTTTCTACACCGGTTAATAGGCCATCTGCATTGGCAAAACCTTTAATCTTTTTATCAAAGGCGGGCATGGCTTCGCGCACGGCTTCAATCACGTAATCGGGTAACACGCCTTTAAAGCTGGTTAGGGTAATGCCGGGGGTGTATGACGGGGTGATGTTACCTAATTCACTAGAATCTTTACCAGCCAGTAAATCGCCAACTAACTGCGCGGGCGCATTGTAGTTACTGCCGCCCGCTACATAGGCTTTTTGCTCTAAATCGCGCTGGAATTCAATGCCCGCTAATGGGTGGCCGGGGAAGTCTTTTTCCGGATCAACACCAACCACAATCGCACTGTTAGCGTTGCGTTCGTTACGTGAATATTGGCTCATGCCGTTGGTGACCACGCGGCCCGGCTCTGATGATGAAGCAACCACAGTGCCGCCCGGACACATACAAAAACTATACACAGTGCGACCATTTTTACAGTGATGTACTAGCTTGTAATCCGCTGCGCCTAAAATCGGATTGCCAGCATTAGGGCCAAAGCGGCATTCATCAATCATTGACTGCTTGTGTTCAACGCGAAAGCCAACTGAGAAGGGTTTAGGCTCAATGTAAACGCCTTTGTCGTGCAGCATATAAAAGGTATCGCGGGCACTGTGACCGACTGCTAACACCACATGGCGGCTATCAATGCGTTCACCGTCTGCTAGGGTCACGCCGGTAATTTGCTCGCCGTCTAAATGAATGTCATCAACGCGGGCGCTAAAGCGAATTTCACCGCCAAGGGCAATAATTTCAGCGCGCATTTTTTCAATCATGGTCACCAGTTTAAAGGTACCGATATGCGGCTTGCTAACGTACATTATTTCTTCTGGCGCGCCAGCGGCAACAAATTCGGTAAGTACCTTGCGGCCATAGTGGTTAGGATCTTTTACTTGGCTATAAAGCTTGCCATCAGAGAAGGTGCCTGCGCCGCCTTCACCAAATTGCACGTTTGATTCTGGGTTCAGTGTGCGCTTGCGCCAAAAACCAAAGGTGTCTTTGGTGCGTTCGCGCACTTCTTTGCCACGCTCTAAAATAATCGGGTTAAACCCCATTTGCGCTAATACTAAGCCGGCAAATAAACCACTGGGGCCAAAGCCAATCACCACTGGGCGTTCGGTCAAGTTGGATGGTGCCTTGGCAACAAACTTGTAGCTGGTATCAGGTGCCATTTTAACGTGGGGGTCGTCTTTAAATTGCGCCAGCAGCTCGGCTTCGTTGTCCACTTCAATATCTAAGGTGTAAACCAGAAAGATGTTGGTTTTTTTACGCGCGTCATAGCCACGTTTAAACATATGAAAAGAATGTAATTGATCAGCGCTAATATTCAGCTTAGTAACGATGGCAGCAGGTAAGGCCGCTTCATCATGATCAAGAGGCAGTTTTATTTCGGTTAAACGTAGCATAGGGATACTCAGGTTTTGGTTGGTGTCTTAGCGTTTGACTTACATCAGCGGCTCACAATGGCGCGTATTTTACGTTAAGCAGGGCGAGGTGTCAGGCCATTTGTTGCTTGTTTTTTAACACCAGTTAAGTATGATCCCGCCACGAATTTTTGGGCGTACTTGAAACGCGATAGAGGATGTGAACATGGCGTTTGTTGTTACCGAGAACTGCATTAAATGTAAATACACTGACTGTGTTGCTGTGTGCCCTGCCGATGCGTTTTACGAAGGCCCAAATTTTTTAGCCATTAGCCCAATTGACTGTATTGATTGTGGTTTATGTGAGCCGGAATGCCCAGCTAACGCCATCGTGCAGGAAGATGATTTAACCCCCGAACAGCAAGATTTTCTCGCCCTTAATGAAGAGCTAGCACTGACTTGGCCCAACATTACCGAAGTAAAAGACGCGCCAGCGGATGCTGATGAGTGGAATGGTGTTGCCGACAAGCTGCAATATCTTGAAACTTAATTCTTCAATTTAGCGTTTAGTTAAACGCTAAAGATTGTGAACTCTTAGGCTTTTTCATTTTCAGCGTAAATTAGTTGACCCCTTCTTATTTCCTTATGGTTAATAAAATTCAACACAAAGCACTCAGTCAAACTTATTAGGTTGGCTGTACTTTGGTCTATTTTTTATCAATAATACAGACGTGTGAAAGTCATTTTGGCTAACGTTAGCAGTAACGGTATACAAATTATTTAGAGCTAAAACTGGGTCTCTTCATTGGGCCGCGAAATCGGAACATAAAGATGAAAAAATGGCTTAACGCAATAGCATTTACCCTTATGATGGCGCTAGTTAGTCAGCCCAGTATGGCGAAAAAAGTATATAAATGGGTTGATGAGCAAGGTGTTACTCATTACAGCGACAGCACGCCAGCCTCCGCCATGAGCGACACCCACAATGTTAATCAAGTCTCAGTCACCGAAGATTTACCGTCTGGAAATTACCGAGGAGTGGCCAAAAAGCCAACCTACACTAGCCTAAGTAGTCAATCAGAGAAACAAAGTGCTAAAAAGCAACGGGGCAAAGATCCCGCCACGCAATGCTATAGTGCCATTAAAAACCTCACCGCAGGCCTCAAGTCGATAAAGCAACAAGCTAAAAAACGCCATATGAGTAACGGCATGAAAGAAAACGAATTTGAGAAAAAGTATGCTGAAGCGATGAAAAAAATTGAATCAGCAAAATCCAGTTGTGTTGAAAGTTACGAAACAGGTAAAAGTCGAGATATCGATTGTTTGGCGAATTTAAGCCATCCCGATGATTTTGTTTATTGTGTGTATGCCAGTCGTTTAACGGGCTTTTCAGGGTATTAAAAATCATGAATGAAACGGATTTTTTAAAAGCATTAAAAAGTGTTAAAGCCTTGCGATTGGTCGCTTCATTATTGCTACCTTAACCCGCCTTTAAGTTAATCAACTCTTGCAGCGCTGCGCGCTAAGTCAAATTATTATAATTTTCCCATATGGGTAAAAATAAAAATCATTTAATATTGATGACGTTAGATAACCAGTATCTTGAAGTTGCTTGGGTATACAAGTTGAAGAAAGGCCAGAATAGGTAAGTTGGCTCATAAGCCGCAAACGTTGCGAAAATAACAACCGAAGCACAGGAGTGAAATATGGCCCCAGAATTAGTGGCGCTGCAGCAGAAGCTAGCGCAGTTAAATGATGCGAGCTTAATCAGGTCGATGGACTCGTTCAAAGTGGCTTTCGATCCTTGCGAGTGGGATGACGAGGAAGAATACGAGGCAGAGCTGGCGGATGAATTACCCGTTTATCAAATGATGGTTGATATTGCAGTGCAACGAGGCATGAAAGAGGGGCTGCATCAGCAAGCATTTTTTCATGCCAAAGCGTTTGACCAAACAAACGATCCCGCAGACCGGGCGCAAGCCATCGAGTTGCTCAAAAAGGCGGTAGAGGCTGGCTGTGGCGGCGCTGCAATTGACCTTGGCGGCGAAATTCGTTTCGATCTGAATGTCGATATCGTTGATCTTCTCGCCTACTCTTGTTTACCCGGTGGCGATGTAGCAGAGCAGGCAATTTATTTTCCCGACCAAGCAACTCCAGAAGTGATTGCACAAGCGAATGCGAAACTTAAGGCACTACGCGACAAGGGCGTTGAGCTCGATTACGAGTGTCACTGCATCTTTGACTAGCCCAGCTTGGCTTAATCCCTTTAAGGAAAGCGTTAATGGATTTAGAACTAATGTGGCAACAGGTGAGGGCCAAAGGAGTGGCGTTTGATGAGCCTTGGGTGCCTAAGCGCTAGGCCTTTTGTAAGGAGTATTGAAGATGAAAAAAATGATAGCCTGTTATATGGGCGAAATTAATAGCGAACGTTATTCTGACTTTTTTGCTATGTACAATGCCGCAACGTTTGATTTTATTGATTCATATAATAGTGAACAAGGCAAAAGGGTGGGCAATGTTGATAAAAATCTAATCAATATCAAGCTTGATAATGAACGATATTTGACTTGGTTTAACCGCATTGAAAATAAATCTGATTCATTTCAATTGCCAGAAAACGTGGTCGGGCAAATTGTTGTGTCAACAAAGTATATTATTTTTTCCTATCAAGAAGATACGGAACGTTTTTTTGTTTACAACCTCGCTTCTCGGGAGAAGGTGGCTGAAATTAAATGCGGTAATGTATTTTTTTCTTTTGCCAATGAGCAGTTTTGTATTGCAGAGCGTGATGACGATAAATCGCTAATGAAAATTGACCTGTTAACAGGCACCGTTTTATGGCAAGCGGATGTCGGCAATTTTACCTTTAGGACCTTTTCTGAAAAGTCGAATTGTATTATCACTGAACGCAACAAAAGCTGGATAGCATTAGACGTGAATACCGGTAAGGAAGTCACTCGGCTTGAGTTAACGGACACATTAGGCCCTGATTTTTTTTCAAACTATATTCACACTTTTTCTGAGGCTGGGCATCATTGGCTCTGGAATATCGATACGCTGGAGCTTGTGGAATTTGATGTCGCGGCCTATTCCTCATCTTATCGTTACCAACATTTGTTGTTTGACAATGCAACTAAACTCCTTGTTTTTGAAGAGCTGGAAAAAGGTTGCAATGGCTGGGTTTATTTATATGAGGTGCCCAGTGGCAAAGCGCTGGGGAAGGCGCGCTTACTAGATCAATCCCTTGCTTTTACTCATAGTTGGACTTGCTTAAATGGTCGAATTTATTGTCGCGCGCGGACTCATGCAGAGTTTAGCGCCAGACTATTAAGTTTTGCATTAAGTGAGCTAGATGGCACGGCATTAACAGTAACGGAGGAAGAGCAAAATGTGGTGCAAACCCATCATCATTTATTGAAGTCCAGTTACGATATTCAACTCTCATTCCCGTTACCGGCTCGCTTTGATACCGCGTTGCGCCATTTAACTGAGCGCCTTTGGGCCATATTAGATGCTTGGCATGAGAAGCAAGAGCGACGAGAAGATAGGCGTTTTAGCAATAAGCTCACTTTAAATTTATCTGGACTCGAGCTTAATGACGAGCAAAGATCGATTTTTGATAAAATGATCACCTACTTTGTGGCTTGCTTTAAAGTGCGTGATGCGCCCGAGTATCAACCGGAAAAGCAGCTTTATACTTTTAAGTTGAAAAGAGGCGGTAATCGTTGGAGCTAGTAGCCTAAGTAATGACAACGCAATTTAATGGGTTATCAAGGATGAAAAACAGATGACATTAGCACAACTCGACACCAGTTTCTGGCTCACCAAAGACAAGGCTTGGGTAGCCGAGCGTAAAGCCAAGTGGCAAGATATCGAGCCGGGCATCGCACTGCGCAGGAACAAGGGCGAGACCAATATGGCTAAGGCCTATTATTTACGTGGCAAGCAGCCCAACTGGGAAAAATTAAAAACCAGTGATAAATCGCCGCGGCCGCTGGATTTAATGATGTTTTTATGGCTGCATCCCAGCGATGATCCTGAGGTGTTAACCCCCTTATTTAAAGCCTATATGGAATCTGATCAGGTCCATGAAGAAGATATCCTGTTAGGGCTAATGTTTATGTCTACCGAATTTATCGATCATACCGGTACGACTAAATCATTACATGAATACCAGTTTCCTTATCTCGGTAACAAGAATATAACCTTGTTTCGCATTATGTTTGCCGACTCCTTGTACGTTAAAAATAGGTTGCAGCAGGTTATTACCGCAGGACGCGTCGATGTCAGGGAGCGCAAGCTAGCCAAAGCCGAGCAGGAGATATTCGGTATGCTAGGTTATAAGCACTTTGTCTTTTTTGGTGCTTGGCTAATACAAGATTCCACGTCGATATTTTGTCGCGATTGTTTATATCAATACCCCGATGTGTTGGATTGGTGTATGACAACCCTAAAATATGATGCTGAATTTATTGCAAGAATCCAACATCCATCGGCATTAGCGTCATATCACAAAGCCCTTTATCGCATTGCTCATTTTAACTTAGAGCAAGAAGGCGACACCCCTCGCGCCAATGCCGTGCGTTATTTGCGCGAGCTAATCGAAGTCGGTGACTTCTTGCCTGAATTCAAACAACTATGGCAGCAAGTCAAAGCCGGTGAAGTGGAAGTAGAAAAGCCATGGCAGCGGTTTTGACCGTAAGCTTTGAAAAAATTTGTATATTAATCAATACAGTTGCTTATTTTCGAGCCGTTGTTTGATCTTGTTGTGAGGCTCCAGCAATGCTAGCTCATATGAGGAAATCGCTAAAGTTTGTTTGGCAATTGAATATTTTGAAATAATTGTGCTAGTTGTCCAGTCTCAGCTAACTCTTTTAAAAGTTGGTTAATTTCACCAATATCAGGCTTAATGCCACGGCGAAGAATGATGGTGTGATTATATTCTTGGTCCATTTTATCAGATACTAATATGCGCTCACGATGTTGCGGGTGGTTAGCAAAGTATTGCGCCAAAAAGGCCTTGGAAACCACTGCTATGTCTCCGCGATTTCCCGAGAGTATCATTAATATACTGCCTAAGTTGCTGCGGGTCAGTTGCATATTAAAGGTCTGTTTTAAGTAATCTGGATCGGCGTTATAGTCAGCAAAAGCGTAATGGTAACCTTCAACGCCGACCATGGTTTTATTTTTAAAGTCACTAAAGTAACTTTGGTCTCGGCCCTCTTTCATCTCTGCAATATAGACTTCTCCTCCCCGTAAATAGACATTGGACGCATCTACCGGTAAGTCTTGCCAGCCCCAATGCAGGCTGTCAAACATCGACATATCATAACGGCCTAGCTTAAAAAGTTGGAGCCGAGTGGCAGGGAGCAATTTTACTCCTTTGAACAAGTATTGATCTTGCTGCGCATTCATCAAATCAATCATATCAATGGCTAGGCCTCCGAGGTGGTTGCCACGCGCTTCAATAAAAGGGGGAAAGTGGGATAAGCCAACTAGCACGACTTGCTTCGCCACGCTGACAGAGCTAAATAGAAGTAGTAGTGACGCGATTAGCTTGGTGACTATTTTATACACTCGTCAACTCCTTGGCGTGTTGTTATCTGTCTAATCAATCATAACAGAAGTCTTATCTGAGCATTATAGTCAACCAGTTGTATATATGCCTAAGTAACCTACAGATGTTTCTTTGGGTAGGTTGACCAAGGTTAGTTGCCCCGTATTTTTTAGCAAATGTGTGAGCAATAATAGGGCAATCACTTCGACATGCATTTTTATTGATTACTGCATAAGCCCTTGTTCACGCGCTAGTTTGACCACGTGAGGGTTTACTTGATCTTGGTACTTGGCTAGCTCGCGGCGTAAGCCGATAAATGTGTTAAATACACTGTCGATGGATAGTTTATTTACCAGCCACTTTGGCAGTGCGCCGCCGGGATCGGCAAAAGCAAGGTATTCAATATGAGTGGTGCCGTTGCTGAGCTGTTGTAATGTCCACTCGCCGCTGACTTTGGTGATGCGAATATAACCGTCTTGTGTTGGTAGGGTGTTGGACGCGTCTGATATGTGTAATTTAAAAGCGCCTTGGTCAAAGAAGTATCGAGAGTTGGTCACCATATCGCGATCCTTCGCTGGCCAAGGCGCATTAAATATGGTGTGTACCTTATTTTCAGTTGGGCTGATTTGCGTAAGTACGCGAATGCCTGTAACGCTTTTAATCCAATTGGGTACATGCTGAGTGTCTTCCAGCAAGTTGATAAAGGCAGAGTAGCTGGTTGGCGTAAACATTTGTGCGCGAATTTCAATTAGCCCATCACTATGCTTGCGTGAGTGCAGGGTGATGTCTTGTTCCGATTTGACTAGCTGCCAATCCCTTTGCGGGGCAGAGAGCGTGACAGACGAAAACAGCAAGGCCAGTAAAGCGCAATATCTTAGCAATCAAAGCTCCTTGGTTATCGCTTGGTTGTGTGGTGGTGGAAAACACCTTTTGTTGAGCGCTTTAATTATACGGCGTGAGGTTCAGATTAGTTTTATTTCTTTTGCTGGGCCAATGGCTTGGCGATAAGTACAAGTGAGGGCTTGGCCTCACTTGTACTGAGTGGTTGCAGTGATTATTTTGGCAAGTTGACTAAAGTGAGTTGCCCTGCGTTTTGTAGCATTTGTTTGATTAAACCATCGATATAAGGTTTGTCGATGCTGGCAACAATGGCTTTGGGATCGAGTACCTCACCTACTTGGTAGCCTGAAACAAAATCGCGATGGATAAACCAAGCGCGGCTTTGTGGATCTTTAAAGGTGTCTAGCATTGCAGTTTCCAATGCATTTTTGTGTAGCGACAGTGCTTTGTTATCCGCTCCAGTTTGATACAGCTGCGTCAATATTTTTTCGACGGCTTGTTTGGCTTTATCGGCGTCTTGTGGTGCGGTCACAAAGGCAATACGGCAGTAGCTGTAATTTATGTTATCACTGGCAGGATCGCAGCCTGCATAGGGAGAGTAAGCCAGCGATAGGTCTTCACGGACGGTTGCCATCAGCTGTTCGCTGATAATCCGGCTGATTAAATCAGTCGCGTATATTTGCTTTTCGCTAGGCTCAACGCCTTGGTAAACAAACTGAAATACAATATCGGCACGGTCGTTATCATTGCGATTTTCGTTGATCTCGGTTTTGTTTTTGGTTGCCCATAACGTTTGAGGCGAAGCTTGGTGCTGCGTCCCTTTTGGCAAAGTAGCAAGGTGTTGGCTAATGAGGGCTTTAGCTTCATCGATCTCAAAATCACCAACAAGGGTTAGCTTAAAGCCATTGGCAGAGCCAAACAGCTGTTGTTTTACGTATAGTAAATCAGCCGTTGTTACTTGCTCTATTTGCTTAAGGGATAGAGGTCCTTCATAAGGATTTTTGCCATACAGCGCATTGAAGTAGCGTATATCGACCTGACCTTGATTACTATTAAGGTAGTTTTTGACGTTGTTGAAAATACCTTCTTTAACCTGCTTAAATGCGGCAGGGTCAATTTTGTCGGAGACAAAGCCGCGTTTTAGTAACGTTAAAGCAAAATCAAGCTGTGCTGTTGGCATTGAGCCATCAAAACCTTGTGCACTGTTATTAATAAACGGATTTACTGTAGTAAGGTGGCTGGCGAGTGCTTGCTGCACTTGTTGCGCCGATTGCTTGCCTAACCCGCTGTTTATTTGAGTATCAATCAACATGTTGGCTGCTGAGCGGTATTTGGCATCGAGACTGGTGATGCCGCCGGGCGCCGAAAACTGAAAATACACCATGCCTTTTTTAGTGCTATCTGGTTGCAGTAAAACTGATAGGCCATTGTCAAAGTTCAGCTGCTCAATACCTAGCTCTTTATAGCTTTGTTGCGATAACAACTTGCCTGTTGCTGTTGCTAGTGTGTCATCTGTTTGCTGCGCCACCAATACGCCTGCTGCATAAGGCTGCACGCTTTGCTTTAACGCTGCTGTCACCCAGCTTTCAAGCTGTTGATGGGATTTTAATACGCCAGCATTGAGTGGGCTTTCTTCACCCATTTCTGGTGCGACTTGATAAATTTGCGGGTTAACTAAGGTTTGCTGAGCAAATTGATTGACCTCGGCCAGTGTGAGCTGTTCAAGAAAATCGTTGTAGAGTAATAGAGTGGTTTTTTTATCAACTGGGACTTGTTCTGCTTTTAGAGCGCCTAGGTAATTGTTGATGATATTGCTTGATGTTAGATTATCGTAGGTTTGATCATAGTTAGCAATATGAAGGCTATACAGCTGTTTTAGCTGGTCAAATTCGGCTTGAGTAAAGCCAAATTGATTGATTTTTGCAATCTCAGCGCCAAGCCAGTCAATGGCGGCTTGGTCTTGACTTAGTCGGTATTCTACCTCTAGTGAGTAGACTCTATTGTTGCCTACCCACATGGGTAAACCAACATAGCTATTAATAGAAGCAAACGGGGTGCCACTTAATTCATGAGCACGATTTAGGCGGTTCATGATTAACAGGTGTGTGAATTCGATTTTATTATTTATTTTAGTATCCGCTTCGGTGGCTACGCTTACTGGCGGCAAGATAAAGTTGAGACTGACGCCATTTTGCTTCACTTCTACGCTGGAGAAGGTTTGCGTGGCATGAGAAAACTGAGGCTCTGCTGGACGATTTTTGGTTTTCGCCTGTCCGTGTAGACGATTGAATTGCTTGGCGATGGCTTGGCTGATTTGCGGCTTGTCAATCTTACCCACCACTAACAATTCCATGTTATCCGGGCGATACCAAGCGCGGTAATAGTCTTGTAGCTTGTTGGCATTCAGGGTGTCTAACTGTGCGGGCAGCCCGCCTATGTTATTGAGGATGTATTCTGTCCCGGCTGACATCTTATCCATATAAGCATTTTCTTTTATCTGCTCGTAACTTAGTCGCGTGTAATATTCTCCCTTAACTACGCCGATTTCTTTGGCTACTTCGGTTTCATCCAGCTCGATATTTTGCGCAACATCGGATAAGTAGAGCAGAACGTCGTTCATTAACTCTGGGTTATTGTCGGGGATGTTTAGGGTGTAAACCGTCTCTTTAAAGTTGGTGTAGGCATTTATGTCTTGACCAAAGCCCAGTCCCGCCTCTTTAAATAACTGTTCAATTTTGTGACCGGGAAAATGCTTAGTGCCGTTGAACGCCATGTGTTCTAGTAAATGCGCACCGCCTTTTTGTTCGGCAGTTTCATCAGCAGAGCCCGATTTCACCCAAAGGTAAAGTTGCACGCGATCGCTGCTTTCATCCACCGAATACAGCCGATATTGAAAGCCGTTGTCTAGTTTCTGAATCGTCCAATTGGGATCGGGTTGAAGTGGTTTGGCTGCTGACGGCAAACTGATTAACAGTGCGGTGAGTGCAAGGCATAGTGTGCGTAATATTCTCATGCTCGGCTCCTGAGCTTAGGGGAGGGGTCTAAGTGATAATAAAAAGGGTAGAGCGATTAGACATATTATGTCAAACGGTTTTTTATTTTCTTTTGATTTTTATATCGATTTCATCTTTTTTGCTTAGCTTTTCGCTGGTTGCGAAGGCTGCCTAACATAAAAAATGCTATTCATCTGTGACTTAAATGGTAGAATTCTGAAAATTTAACCTAACATGGAATGCTGTTGTGTCTCTTCAGAGGTTTAAAGAATTTAATTTAAAAGGTGATGCGTTTGGTGGTGTTACTACCGCAATCGTTTCATTGCCCCTCGCGTTAGCGTTTGGTGTTGCATCCGGAGCTGGCGCAGAAGCCGGTTTATGGGGCGCCATTCTTGTTGGCTTATTTGCTGCCTTATTTGGTGGTTCATCTTCCCTTATTTCCGAACCAACCGGCCCGATGACAGTGATCATGACGGCGGTGTTAACCGCGATGGTTGCTAAATACCCCGAAGCGGGGATCGCCATGAGTTTCACTGTGGTGATGATGGCTGGCTTATTTCAGATTATTCTCGGCTCATTAAAAATGGGCAAATACATAACCTTAATGCCTTATAGTGTGATATCTGGCTTTATGTCGGGCATCGGCGTCATTCTTATCATTTTGCAGTTGTCGCCGTTAATGGGCCATGCCGCGCCTTCCGGCGGGGTGTCTGGTACGCTGATGTCGCTGCCAGAAACCATCAGTAATTTGCATTTCAATGAATTGTTTCTGGGTGGTTTAACCCTCGCGATCCTATTTTTAATGCCGAAGGCTTATCGTAAATATGTGCCCGCTCAGCTGGTGGCATTGGTGTCGGTAACGCTGCTGTCAGTGTGGTTGTTTGATATGGACAGCATTCGCCGCATTGGTGAAATTCCAAGTGGTTTGCCCAGTATTGTTTTGCCTACGTTTACCCCTGAGTTGCTTACCACCATGGTAATTGATGCTTTAGTGTTGGGTACGCTAGGTTGTATTGATACCTTGTTAACGGCCGTTATCGGTGACTCGCTCACTCGTAAAGAGCACGATTCTGACAAAGAGCTGCGCGGCCAAGGCATTGCTAATATGATTTCGGGTTTGTTTGGTGCTTTGCCGGGCGCTGGCGCGACCATGGGCACGGTTGTTAACATTCAAGTGGGTGCGCGCTCTCCGCTGTCTGGGGTTATTCGTGCCTTAGTATTGGCGTTAGTGGTATTGGTTGCTGGCGGTTTAACCGAGCCTATTCCAATGTCGGTACTGGCCGGTATTGCGGTTTACGTTGGCTTTAATATCCTTGATTGGAGCTTTTTACAACGCGCCCATAAAGTGAGTATGCAAAGTACGGTTATTATGTATGGCGTGATGTTGCTGACCGTTTTTGTTGATTTGATTGTAGCGGTGGGATTAGGGGTATTTATTTCTAATATCATCATCATTGAGCGTTTAAGTCGCGAGCAAGCAAAACAAGTTAAAGCCATCAGTGATGCTGAAGATGATGTGCCATTAACGCCGGAAGAGCGTGATTTGTTAGACCAAACCAACGGTAAGGTGTTGTTCTTTTATCTGTCTGGTCCGATGATTTTTAGTGTCTCAAAAGCCATCACTCGCCAGCACAGCAGTATCAATAAATATCAGGCGATGATCTTAGATTTAAGCGATGTGCCGATGATAGATGTCACAGTGGCATTGGCCTTGGAAAACGCAATTAAAGATGCATTAGAAGCGCGTTGTCAGGTCTTTATTTTGTGCCCTCATCAAGATACACAAGCACAGCTTGATCGTCTTTCTGTATCCGAAATGGTGCCGAAATCGCAGTTCTTAGACTCACGCCAAGCGGCACTAGAAGCGGCTTTGGATGTGGTGCAAGGCGAGCGCTTACGCCTGTCTAATAAAATGGCTTAGCTAAAAGGGATTAGCAGCTGATTGTTAGCTTGTTCACATTAAGCCTAAAACCTTGGCGGTTTTAGGCTTTTTTTGTATCTAAAACTAAATTTTTTGTCAAAATGAGCCGCTTAAGTAGTGGTAAGTCATCTTGATTTTGATTGAACGAGTATCCAAGGCAGGGATGCCTTGATTTAAGCCTACATGGATGTATTTACGGCGTCTCGTGAAACAAGAGCAAGATGGCTTGGATGCAGAGTTAAGCCTGATTAAAAATCATAAGGGATGATTAATGGAACAAGTAGAGCTGAAATATAAAAGCCGGGTGGCGTCGGCGTTGTTGGCTATTATTGGTGGCTCGTTGGGCTTACACCGGTTTTTTCTCGGTCAATGGTGGGGCGTGTTTTACTTGTTATTTAGCTGGACTTTGATTCCTGCGATTGTTGGTTTAATTGAAGGCATTGTGTTTTTAGCCACGGATCAGCAGCAATGGAATAATAAATACAATCAGGGCCGCCAGCTGGGCAATGAAGGTGGCACTGTGCTTATTTTGGTGATGGTGTTATTGCCTTTTGTCTCGGTGCCCGTGATCGGTATCTTGGCGGCGATTTCGATCCCTGCTTATCAAGATTACACCATTAAAGCGAATGCTGGTATGGGCCATGCGCAGGCGCAGTTAGTGCAAGCAAAAATAGCTGCTTATGTTGCACAAGAGCAAGTATTACCAGCCGATAACGAAGCGATTGATGTAGTGCGCTATCCTGATAATAAAGCAGTGGCGCTGCTTGATGTGCATAATGGCCGCATTAGAGTGGAGTTTACCCCAGAATCTAAGTTGACTGGCGCGTTGATTTATCAGGCGAGCTTAAATGGCGATCAAGTTGAATGGGATTGTAAGGGGTCTACCCTTGCTGAGAAATACTTGCCTGCTGCTTGTCGCTAAATCAGCTGCGGAAATCATATTTGAGGCATAAAAAAACCGGCTGTTTAAGCCGGTTTTTTTGCTAATCAGCTAATTAATCCGAATCTTGGATAAGCGAAATAGTATGCTTTCCTGCAAAAACGCTGTGAATATCTCCCTATAAGCTTTGCGTTTTCATCCCTGAAAACGAAATTTTGCCGTAAAACATACTTTATCTGGCTGCGTTAGGCTTAAACAGAACTGAGGTTAATTAAGCTAGTGCATCTTGTAATGGTGGCACAACTTGCTTTTTACGGCTTAATACGCCGTCTAGCCAAACACGACCATCTACTGGCGCTTTACCGTAGGCACGCTCAACAACGCTCACATCATCACTTACTACTAGTAGCTCTGAGCCTTCTTTCATGATGTCGGTTAGCAGTAGCATTACGCTGTGACGCTTGCCTTCTTCTTTTAGTGCTGCGATATCTGCTTCTAAGTCCGCTTTGATTTCATCAAACACAGACAGATCAATCACTTCTAACTGGCCAATACCGATTAGGTTGCCATTCATGTTGAAGTCTTTGAAGTCACGCATCACAAGGTCGCGCGCCGGCGTGCCGTCAACGGCAGATTTTACTCTAAACATTTCCATGCCGAGTTCTTTAAAGTCTGCAATACCTGCGATTTCTGCAAGGGCTTCAACACATTTAATGTCGGCAGTGGTACAAGTAGGAGATTTGAAGATAACCGTGTCACTTAAGATAGCGCACATCATAATGCCCGCGATATTGGCTGGAATTTCAACGTTGTGAAAGTCGTACATCATTTTAATAATGGTGTTACTACAGCCGACAGGGCGGATCCAACACTCAAGGGGGGTTGAAGTGGTTAGGTCGCCTAGTTTGTGATGGTCAACAATGCCAACGATAGTGGCTTGGTCAATGTCATCTGGCGCTTGAGTAAGCTCTGAGTGGTCAACAATGTAAACTTCTTCACCGGCGTAGCTGGTTTTGTATTCAGGTGCTTCAAAACCAAATTTTTCTAAGATAAATGCAGTTTCAGGTGATAGCTCACCTAAACGTGCTGGCACTGATGCTTCACCAATTTGATTTTTTAGGTAAGCAAGGGCGATAGCGCCACAAATAGAATCTGAATCTGGGATTTTATGACCCACTACATAAACTGGCATGGTGTAACTCTCCTTTAATTTTCGGCGATTTTAACAAAGTTTACATCTGTTCGGAAATCATTATCGGCTTAAAAAGTAGCAAAAATGTTACGACTTAACCGTTTATACCCAATCAACCTGGAGATGCTTGAGGCATGCATCTTCAAGTTGATTGGGTTTACACTAGGGGATGCTTGCTTAATATCCACTGGTACAAGTTAGCAACATCATCAGCATTACATAGCTGAGTGCCATGGTTCATGGTGGCGGCAGTGCCTGCAGCCACGCCTAAACGCGCCGCTTCGCGAAGGCTTTTGCCTTGTGCTAGTGCCATGCTAACGGCGCCAACCATGCTGTCGCCAGCACCTACGGTACTATTCTTTTTGACCCTTGGCGGCACGATTTGTTCACAAATATCGTTACTGACAAGGAGTGCGCCTTGTGGACCTAATGACACTAATACCACCTCGGCTTTACCTTGGTTGATAATTTCTCGCGCCTTTTGCTCTAGCTCTTCGGGCACAATCAGTTCTGAGCCAGTTAGCAATGCGAGCTCGTTGGCGTTGGGTTTGATGAGATATAACCCACCTTGTGCGACCGCTTTCTCAAGGGCTGGGCCTGAGGCATCAAAAATCACTTTAATCTGCTGGCTTTGGCAATAGTTAACAATGTCGGCAACCAAGTCGCCGGGCATGCCTTCGGCTAAGCTGCCGCTTATCACGCAGTAATCGGCATCTTGATGCAGCGCCAGTTGCGCTAATAGTTGCTGTTGCTCGTCAGCCGAAAGCGACGCGCCGGGCATAATAAAACGGTATTGTGCGTTATCGTTGGGCGTGACTACATTAAGGTTTTGTCTGGTCCAAGTCGCGCAGGTTGATGGCTGGCAAGTGATGCCTTCTTGCTCAAGTAATTGGGTTAAGTGCTCGCCCGTTGAGCCGCCGGTAGGATAAATAGCCACTGAATCGCCACCCAGTTTTTTAATGGCGCGAGACACGTTAATGCCACCGCCACCGGGCTCAAACACGGGGTCAGTACAGCGTAGTTTCGCTTCGGCAATGATACGAGGTGTGGTTGATGCGCAATCTAGTGCGGGGTTGGCGGTAATGGTGACTATTTTTTGCATTTGGCTGATTCCTAAACTGAAACAGCCATAATCATGTAATGGTTAGTAGCCTTGTGTCTATTAATAAAATAAATAATTTAGCGCAAAGTGGACCTTTAACGCTAAATAAAGCACTTAAACTATTTGCGGGTGTAGCACTGAGGAATCCCCTGATGATTTCATTAAAAATCATAAATTTAAGTAGAATGGCATCTTTCCGTATGATCTAATGAATTCGCCAAAACACAAAAAACCAAACAGAAAGATGCGCGAACTTAAGATT
>NZ_JAIMJA010000028.1 GCF_021295315.1 Motilimonas cestriensis
TCTTAAGTTCGCGCATCTTTCTGTTTGGTTTTTTGTGTTTTGGCGAATTCATTAGATCATACGGAAAGATGCCATTCTACTTAAATTTATGATTTTTAATGAAATCATCAGGGGATTCCTCAGAACGTAGTGTGAGCTTGCTTTCTGAGGCTTTATATATCGGCGTCGCTGGTAAAAATAAAGGCTTAACCGCTGAGCAGTGGCAGGCGCTATGGGCTGCTTCACCGCAACAAGGAAACTTACAAAGTTGGGTTGATTTTGTTGATGATGCGTTAGAACAATAGATTAAACAAAAAAAGCCGGCTGGGAGGCCGGCTAAAAGGAAGTAGTACTTGAACTCACAGCAATCAGTTAAGTTTAAACTCATCACTTAGATGAGCTAAGTTTAGTGGATGTATCATTATTAGCTATATGGGAAAACCAAGACATTTGATTGATTTTATAAAGGATGTGAGATAGATCGTTACTTCGTAAATAATTAAGAGTGGCTAAGCTCTTTTGTTGGTATGGGGTTTAATAAAGCGGGAGGTTAGGGTTTCTGACTTGTCGCCAGATGCTTTTATCTAATCTGCTGCTATTCAAGCCAAATTGAAACCGCTAAATATTGATTTGGTCACTATATGGGTTTAGGCTAACTGTGGTTTAATAGCTGGCGCAAACCTTCCCGAAACATACTTAAGTGTTGGTTAGCCGTGTTCAGTTTGATGAGGTAAAAAATGAGTAACGTATTAGAATTAGTAAAAAATGCACGTCGCAAAAACAAATTAAAACGTGAAATTATTGATAATGAGAGCAAGGTTCGCGATAACCGTAAGCGTGTTGATTTGTTAGATAATCTTCTCGATTATATCCGCAGTGATATGACTCAAGCTGAAATCGTTGCCATTGTTGAAAACATGAAAGCCGATTATGAAGACCGTGTTGATGACCATATCATTAAAGGTGCTGAATTATCTAAAGAGCGTCGTGATATCAATAAGAAAATTCAAGAGTTTTCTCGTGGTGCAACGCAAAGCGCGAAAAAGTAAATTTTTATTACTTAGATCTCGTTTGAAGCCCGTTGAGGGCTTTTTTTCAGCTTTGAAAACATAGTGTAAAACGCTATAACGCCAGTGATGTTACGCTAAATTGGCTACAATTGCTTATCTCGAACTCAGCTTAATAAGAGTATAGGCGCCATATTTTACGCTCTGGTATTGGCTAAGTCTTCACCGCCATCACAGTGTTACTGAAATAAAGCGCTAAAATGTTAAGGTCCGTGGTACTTGCAAATTGGAAAATGCGCTTGTTTGAGCTAAAATCCCGCTGATAACTTTTTAGATGCTCTCTCATCTTTACTTGGCAATAAAAATTTTAACAAGCCAACATGACTTTATTATTTATTCCTTATACTTACTCTGCTCGCGGCCAAATTGGCAGTGTAGTGAGAGTTATTCTTGGCCATTTGCTAAGAGATCAAGGACTACATTCATATTAGGAGCGTCGTTGGGATGGATTCCACCTTTGTAATATTAGAGCGCATTGCGCAAAATGCCGATTGGCCGACGACGCAGTCTTGGACTCAAGTTCTGAACAGGGATTTTCAAGCTAGCTTAGATTTGCTGGATGGTTATCGCAGTGACCCTGAAACGTTATACCGTGCGATGAATCAATTTATTGTGATGCCTAATGGCTGCTATGGCCAAGCGGGGGCGGCAGCGGTATTACTTGCTGCAAGCCAATTCGAAAAAAGTATGAGTGAAGAAGTGGCCGCTGCAATTTCTCATTGGATTGAAGCCGCTAAAGGCGTCAATGATAGTATTCCTGCTGTTCGTGCGATAGAAATTGATTTTTTGGTGCGCGGTGAACAAATGGAACTCGCCGCTAGTAAGTTAAAAGAGCTTATTAAAGTCAACCCTGAAGATTATTGGGCATGTCGCTGCGCGCTTAATTATTGGGCTGCGATGGGGGATTTGGCGCAAGTGGCTATTTGGGGAAAACGTGCTGAAGAATCTGCCCATAGTTCGCGACGCT
This sequence comes from Motilimonas cestriensis, assembly GCF_021295315.1. Classification (GTDB taxonomy): domain Bacteria; phylum Pseudomonadota; class Gammaproteobacteria; order Enterobacterales; family CBDFNC01; genus Motilimonas; species Motilimonas cestriensis. The sequence goes on from NZ_JAIMJA010000028.1 coordinate 2,014, forward strand.
GGGAGCAAGTTATCTGGCAAATGGGGGTTATTGCCCACCAGCAAAAGCTTTGGCAACAAGCTGCGGGCTTTTATGAGCAGTTAATATCAGCTAGCTCGAGTGATGCGGCGCTTTATCATAATATGAGCGAAGTCTATTTTGAGTTAGGCGAGTATAAAAAAGCGTTGGCGTACAATAAAAAATCTTTACAATTTAAATCGACAGCCACGGGTGAACAGCTTCAGAAAAAAATATTGAAGGCCAGCGTTTGGTGGCGCAAGTTGCTGCCTTAATTCTGAGAGATAATTAACGTTTGTTAGCAGTTAACTAAACGAGACTGACGAAATGCTTGGGTTAGCTCATTAACGTGCTGGTAGACCCAGTCGGCGTGATGGCGGTATTCTTTATTTAGCTCAGGATCATACAAGCATGACCAAGACTTGGCGTTTTTAGCAACTTCAATGTCAAACCAAAAATCCCCTATATAGACAATATCTTGTGTTGGTAATTGCCATTGCTGGGCAATTTTAAATATGCCTTCCGGATCGGGCTTAGCTCGACAATCCTCGCGCGTTAACACCAGTGGAATATCCAGTTTAAACTTTTCCAGCACATAGTGACTGGCATCGCGCATATTGCGCGTAAGCACCGCAGTAGGGATGCCTAATTGCTGTAAGGTAACTAACAACTCTGCAACGCCCTCGATGGCTTCTGCGGCGTGTGCACCGGCCATTTCGTGATCGTAAATACATTGTTCGGCATGGGCTATTTGCTGGTGGCAGGTTAAGGTGGCGAGATGTTCGAGGAGCGGCGATTGCTCTGGGAAGTTAAGCTCTGCTCTGAGTAAGTCAAAGTCGAGCTTAGAATCCACTAAGGTGCCGTCTAAATCAAAAATAACACCTTTAATTTTCATGAAATCCATTTTGCCACCTTATTTTACTTGAGTGGATAGGAGCACTAACTAGAGGGTTATACGCCTACCTATACCACTCGGCTGTTACATTGATTCAAACAGCTTAAGTAACTGATCACTATCGGTCAGCACTTGATGTTCGGCTTCTTTATCTCCGTATACGGCATCTGCCAGTTGCTGTTTCTGTTGTTGTAATTGTAGCACCCGCTCTTCAACCGTTTTTTCACAAATCAGTTTATAAACAAACACCGGCTTGTCTTGACCGATACGGTAAGCACGGTCTGTTGCTTGGTTTTCTGCAGCAGGGTTCCACCAAGGGTCGTAGTGAATAACGGTGTCTGCTGCGGTTAAGTTCAAGCCGACGCCGCCAGCTTTTAATGAGATTAAAAATACCGGTACATCGCCATTTTGGAATGAGTTAATGACATCTGAGCGTTTTTGCGTTTGTCCCGTAAGCTTAGCGTAAGGAATTTTAGCATCCTTAAACTTGTTCTCAATTAACGCCAGCATCTGGGCAAACTGCGAAAAGATCAAAATGCGGCGACCTTCTTCCAACATTTCCGGCACGATTTCCATTAGGAAGTCTAACTTAGCCGACTGGTTAATTTTTTGTGCTTCTTCTAATTTCACCAATTTCGGGTCACAACAGGCTTGGCGCATTTTTAACAGCGCATCTAAAAACTCAATGCGACTGCGAGCCATGCCTTTGCTAGCCAGTAAGCCTTGCACGCGTGATTCCATGGTGACACGAATGCTTTCATATAAGGTTCGTTGCTCTGGCGGCATTTCAATCAGGTGGGTTATTTCTGTCTTGGGCGGCAGTTCTTTGGCCACTTGATCTTTGGTGCGGCGCAATAAGAATGGCGATACTTTTTGTTTCAGCCATTGCTTGGTTTGAAAATCACCTTCTTTTTCAATCGGGGTACGGTAGTGTTTATTAAAGGCACTCAAGTTGCCTAGGAAACCAGGCATTAGAAAGTCGTAAATAGACCATAATTCACCAAGGTGGTTCTCCATTGGTGTACCGGTTAAACATAAGCGATGATCTGAATTGAGCTTTTTCACCGTTTGTGTCATTTTTGCGGTCGGGTTTTTGATCACTTGCGCTTCGTCTAAGATCAGTTCACTGAACTCAAATTGGTCTAGCTCTTCACTATCTCGTACCATTAGCGGATAAGTCGAGATGATGATGTCGTGATTATTTATCTCTGCAAATAGCTGTTTACGCTCTGGCCCGTGCAGTTTTAGGGTAGTGAGGTTCGGTGTGAATTTTTTCGCTTCCGACTCCCAGTTACCCACTAAGCTGGTGGGACAGATAACCAAAGCCGGTTTAGTCAGCTTGCCGATATCTTTGCGGTGCTGCAGATAGGCTAGTGCTTGCACTGTTTTACCTAGACCCATGTCATCTGCGAGGATGCCGCCAAAACCGTAATCAAATAAGAAATTGAGCCAATTAAGGCCGTCTTGTTGGTAGCTACGCAGCTCAGCTTTTAAGTTTGGTGAAGGTGCTATTGCTTGAATACCGGAAAAGTTAGCTAGCTTTTGTGCCAGTTTTTTAACATGTTCGCCGCCCACCCAGTTATTAATATCAGGCAATTGCGCTAATAGTCCTGCGTGGGTATTGGGTAAACGCAAGGTTAAGTTATCTTGATTGGTCAGCTCTTCTAAAATCGCCAAAATGGGCTCGATAGAGCTGCGCTTAATGGTCAACATAGCGCCATTTTTTTGCGGTAAAATAAGATCGCCTTTTTGCGATTTCCAATCCGTATGACGTTGGATCCATTCCAACAGCATTGGCAGTAACGGTAAGCTACGGCCTTCGACTTCAATGGTTAAGCCGACATCGAACCATTGGCTGTTTTCTTCTATTTCGATGTTCATGCCTTGAATTTGCTGTGCCGTTAAGTCGATATTTTTATCAAACTCAACCTGCCAGCCTTGCTGTTTCAGGCGCTCACCATGTAACAGATTAAAACCTAGCCAAAGTTCTTCTTGGCTCACCTTACCGTTGCTGTACAAAAATCCTTGTAGTACTTGCTTGTCTAACCGACCTTGCAACAAGTGCTCATTTGCAGGTTTTAATTGTAAGCGTTGGTATTGCTGCCAAGCTTGCTGCTCTTGCTCTAATTCGCGCTTAATGTGGTAGCTGTTGCCATGAATAGTAAAGCGTGTTTGGCGATCCAGGTGGATAACACTTGGGCAAAGGCGCACTTCGCCATAAGCAAACCAGAATTCGGCAATGAGCGCCGTTTGGCCATTTTCTAGACTGCTTTTTTTTACCGTTAACACCGGCACCAGTGGTGCGTCGACTTCAATTTTGGGTAATTGAATCGGTGCTGGGATCGTATCTTCGGTAAAATTAATTAATAGTTCTTGAGTAAAGTGAGTGGCTTGTTGCTCGCCCAGTGGTGGTAAGGCTTGCAGTGACTGTAAAAAGCTGCCTTCTAGCTCGGTTTCAATGGGGCCGGCCACCAGTGAATTAGGAATTAAATACCAAGGGCTTGGTGTCGGCAATAGTTGCCACTGTTCATCAATACCTTCTAACTCTATGCTAAGTTGGTGCTGTTCTTGTTTGTGCCAGCTTAACGTGAGTTTAGCACTGCTGCCTAATTGTAATGGCGAAGCGGTACTCTCCCAAAAACAGCGGCCAGACTTGAGCATGCGCTTTAAGGCTAGTTCGTCATTTTCGGTGCTGATCACCGTGCTTTTTAAGTTGTACTTATCGGTTTCTTTTAGCAGTAACAATCGCACTAGGTTTTTATCGAAATCCGTTAACCAAGAGTCAGACCAAGAGTAATCATTCACTAACTCTTCTAATCGTTTACTACTAAATGCACCAAAGCTGCCGTCTTTTAAAGTTTTTGCCGCCCCAACTTCTACTTGAATAAGGCCATCTTTATTGTTGGATAAACAATAAATCGCCTTTTCTTTTGCTGCCGCACTTGGGCTGCTGGCTTGGCTTTGTTGTAAATGCAGGGGTAGCTGGCTAAACCATAACTGGTAGGGATCGGCGGGCTCGAGTTGTTTCTGATAAGCGAGCAATAGTGCAACTGCGTGCTTGCAGTTCCAGCCGACCGGACAAGAGCATTGGCTACGAATGATCAGCTTACCTGGCTGATTACTGGCTTTCACTTCAACGTTGGTGCTGTAGCTGGTTTCTTTATCGCTCCCCGTCAGGCTACCGATGAGTTTGTCGAGCTCAGGGCTGTATTTGCATTTTTGTACCATGCCTTCTGTGAATACTTTAAGCCCTCGTTCAAAGGTAGGGCCGCCGAAGCTGTTACGTATATCTTTTTCCGAATAATCCAACATGGTACTGAGCATCACTTTCATTTATCGCAGGAAATGGGCCCGATTATATCGCTTTTTGGCTCTCGGGTGGGAATTGTATCTTGATGAGGGTGGCAAAAGTCATGATTAACTGCTGCCACCTTTAATATTAGGCCTTACAATTTGGTTTAATTGATTGATATTTAGGTAGTTTATTGATTTTATCTTGTAAGTCTTTTATTCGCGTAGAGTGAGATGGGTGAGTTGAAAATAGCTCTGGTGGTTGTGGTCCCTTAGCTGCGTTAGCCATGTTTTGCCATAGCTTAATGCTTTCATTCGGGTTAAAACCGGCTTTTGCCATTAACTCTAAGCCCAAAATATCCGACTCTGATTCTTGGGTGCGGCCCCAAGGCATTAAAATACCGTATTGTGCACCTAAACCTAGTCCGGCCATGGCCATGCCATGATATTCGCTACCGCTTAAAGCGGCACTGGAAAGCTCTAGGCCTAGGTTAGTTATTTGGCTTTGTGATAAACGCTCATTACTGTGGTTGGCTAATACATGGGCAATTTCATGTCCGATCACCGTTGCCAGTTGATCTTGATTCTCGGCAACCTTTAATAATCCGGTGTACACACCAATTTTTCCACCCGGCAGAGCAAAAGCGTTGACTTGTTCGCTGTCAAATACCACTACTTCCCAGTGTTGAAAGCTATTCTGAGGTGGTAATTGCTGAGTGATGGCATTGGTGACACAAGCGACGTATTGATTGGTCTTTTTGTTATGGCTAATTTTCTCTTGTTTTTTCATTTCCTCAAATGACTGCGAGCCGAGTTGTGTCATCTCTGTGTCAGAAAACATAATCACCTGGCCACGGCCAGTGGGTGAGGTGGAGCAACCAGCAAGAACCATACTTGCACAAAGCAGGCTGGTTTTAAAAAATGAATGGCTAAATATATTGGTCATGGCGTTTATCCTGTAACCCATCAAATGAGCCCTACATCATACTCCGCTAGGGCCTTTGGCTCTAGTCGGTTGTTCATTCTGTTAATGTTAGACGATACTGAGGGGGTGTGTTGCGACAGTTAACTTTGCTCTTGTTCTGACAAGGCTTGGATCTCCGGAATCACATCATTAGCCCAGTTAAGCCAAGCTTGTTCCATCGCGATACCGCGTTTAAGGCTTAGGTAAGCGAGTTTGTCGCCTTTACTCAAGTATTTCATTTCGGGAAAGTCGGTTTTAAACGCTAAATACATATTTAAAGTTGCCTGGTGTTCTTCCACCAATCTTTTTAAATCACTTAAAATAGCACTGGCATTGGCGCATTCACCCGCCATGAATTTTGCTAAAAATGGTGAGTTTAATAAGCGCTCAGATGTAGGCTGATCCAGCCAATGGGTTAAAGCTTGCTGACCAGCAGGCGTCACGCTATAAATTTTTTTATCGGGTTTCCCTTGTTGAGCTTGTTCGATACAGCTGATTAAGTTTTCGTCAGCCATTTTTTTTAGTTCGCGATATATTTGCTGGTGGCTAGCTTGCCAAAAATTGGACGACTTTTCATCGTACTCTTTGGCGAGCTCGTACCCGGTCATAGCGCCTTTTTGTAAGGTAATTAACAATACATTTTTTAAGCTCATGTCGCGTTCTTTATCCGTTATATAACCTGTTAATACTAACTAATTAATAGTATGAGTTCGAGCGTGACTTTCATTTCTGTTGCGTTGCCTTAATACTCCCCGTGAATATGGTGCTAGCTGAGTGTGTATTTGAGGGGATTAGTCAGGATCGAGTACACTGGGCTGAACGCGACTATTTGGAATATTTATGTTACTCAGTGCACTCAAGCAACACTTTGGCTTTGATCAACTAAGGCCTGGGCAAGAGCAAGTCATTAACGCGATTATGCAAGGCCATTCAGCAGCGGCTATATTTCCAACCGGATCGGGCAAATCTCTTTGTTATCAGCTACCCGCGACCTTGTTACCCAACCTCACCTTAGTCATTTCTCCTCTACTGGCACTGATTAAAGATCAACTTGATTTTTTACAACAACGTGGCATTGCTGCGGCCTCGATCGATTCCAGTCAAACCTTTGAGCAAGTACAGCAGGTGATGCAAGGGGTTCGCAACGGTCAGATTAAAGTACTGATGATTTCGGTAGAAAGATTGAAAAACGAACGTTTCATGCGCTTTATTGAACAAGTGCCAATTTCGTTAATGGTGGTCGATGAGGCCCATTGTATTTCCGAATGGGGACATAATTTCAGACCCGACTATTTAAAGTTGGCGCAGTATCAAAAACAGCTAAGTATTCCACAGGTACTTTTGTTAACCGCCACCGCCACCGAGCCTGTTATTCAAGATATGCAGACCAAGTTTGCGATTAATAGTCAGCATATTGTGGTGACCGGTTTTTACCGTGGTAACTTAGACTTAGCTGTTGTGGCAACCGAACCCGCTGCGCGGATGGCTAAGTTACAGCAACTGTTAGCGGCAGACTCATCATTGCCGAGTATTGTTTATGTCACCTTGCAGCACACGGCGGAAGAGGTGGCTACGCAACTACAACAGCAGGGTATTAATGCACAGGCTTATCACGCTGGGATGGAATCGGATAAGCGTCAACAAATTCAAGCTGATTTTATGGCTGGTAAGTACGCTTGCATTGTCGCCACTATCGCCTTTGGGATGGGCATAGATAAAGCCGATATTCGCCGCGTGATCCATTTTGATTTACCTAAGTCGATCGAGAATTACAGCCAAGAAATTGGTCGTGCCGGGCGGGATGGCTTAGCGTCGCAATGTGTGGTGTTAGCCAATAAATCCAGTTTAACCTTGTTGGAAAATTTTGTTTATGGTGACACGCCAGATCTACCCGCCATCCAAGCGGTGCTGGATGAAATAGGTCAAGCTCGGGATGAATGGGAAGTGGTGCTGACGCGTCTGTCTAACCAAACCAATATCCGTCAACTGCCATTAAAAACCTTGCTCGTGTATTTGGAAATGCAGGGGATTCTGCGCCCAGCATACAGTTATTTTGCTGAATATAAATTTAAGTATCTCTGGGAGCAGAGTGCCATCATTCAGGCTTTTCAAGGCGAACGCCAAGTCTTCGTACAACAGATTTTAAGCTCGGCAGCTCAAGCAAAAATTTGGTGCACACCTGATCTTGAGCGCATGTGGCAACAGCATGGACAGGCGCGTACGCGAGTGATCGCCGCGCTCGACTACTTACATGAAAAAGGCATGATCCAGTTAGAAAGTAAATTGATGACCGAGGTTTATCGGGTACAGCAACCGCCGCACTCACGGCCTGATTTAGCCAATGAATTGCATCAGTTATTTATTAACAAAGAGCAGGCAGAAATAAACCGTATAAGTCAGCTTATTGGCTTTTTTGAATCCCAGCAGTGTTTAAGCCATCGACTGGCAGGCTACTTTGCCGATCATCAAGCACCAGTGCAGTGTGGCCATTGTTCGGTTTGTCGTGGCCAACTGGCGCAATTGCCGGTACCTGTAGAAGTATTCATGCCTTCCAGTGAGCAGTTAACGGCTTGGTTATTACCTTTCCAACAGGGTTATCAAGCGGCAATGGGGCATACTGCTAGCATTGCTGCGCAAGCCCGGTTTTTATGCGGAATGGCGACGCCGGTGCTGACAAAAATTAAAGGCCGTAAAATGGCTGGTTTTGCCCAGCTTGAACAGGTGCCGTTTAATCAAGTGAAAGGTCGAATAGCGCAACTTAATTAATCGTTTTTTCAGGCAGCTTATCTAGTATGTGTCATGCTTAATTAGTTATTGTGAATTATTGAGTCTGTACTGTTACAGGAGAACATCATGTTTATAGTGACGCGTGTAAATGATGCCCGCCTTGATCTTGAAATTTCAGGCAAGCTAGACAGTGAAGCAATGAAGTTATTGTTAGATGAGCTAATAGCGAAAAGTGAAGGTATTAGCGCTGGTCGCATGCTTTATCGGATTGCGGCATTTAATATTCCAACGATAGGGGCGATGGCGGTAGAAATGTCGCGTTTACCTGAGTTATTCACACTGATGCAGCAGTTTAGTCGCATTGCTGTTTTGACCGATACAGACTGGGTAAAAAAAGTTAGCGAATTTGAGGGCGCTGTTATCCCTAATGTAGACATTAAAGGCTTTAGTTTAGAAGATCTAGCGGCTGCAGAGGCTTGGCTCGAACAATAATACATAGACGGCTAGATTGACTAATACTCAGGATAAGCCGAAACACACCCTCTGTTAGGTATGCTGGCTTAAACCAAGTGGCTAGGTGAGACTGGCGTTTACTTGCCGATACAAAAGCTCGAGAAGATGCGAGTCAGTAAGTCATCATTGCTAAATTCACCGGTGATTTCACTTAAGGCTTCTTGGGCCAATCTTAACTCTTCAGCCAGCAGTTCGCCGGCCATATAGACTTCAAGTTGCTCTTTGCCGTTATCCACATGGTGGCTAGCTATGTTCAGCGCTTCTAGGTGACGGCGACGCGCCATAAAGCCGCCCTCACTGTTACCTTGATAGCCCATGATTTGTTTAAGATGCTCACGTAATGATTCGAGCCCTAGCCCTGTTTTAGCACTGATGCGGTAAACAGGATGGCCATGATCTTCGGTGATGCCTAAGGTTTCACCCGTTAGGTCAGCTTTGTTACGTATCACCGTCATACCGATCTTTTGCGGCAAGCGCTCAACAAAATCAGGCCAAATTTTGGCGGGGTCAAGTTCGTCGGTGGTGGTGCCATCCAACATAAACAATACCCGATCAGCATTATTAATTTCTTGCCATGCGCGCTCAATACCAATTTGCTCTACCACGTCAGGGCTTTCACGCAGACCGGCGGTATCGATAATGTGCAGTGGCATGCCATCAATATGAATATGCTCGCGTAATACATCGCGCGTGGTGCCCGCTATTTCGGTGACGATGGCAGCTTCTTTTCCGGCCAAGGCATTTAATAAGCTCGATTTACCAGCGTTAGGCCGACCCGCGATCACGACTTTCATGCCTTCACGCATGATTGCGCCTTGTTTGGCTTGGCTTTGCACTAACGCTAGCTGGTCGATAATGGCGTAAAGCTTGGCTTGGATTTTACCATCAGAGAGAAAGTCGACCCCTTCTTCATCGGGAAAGTCGATGGCTGCTTCAACAAAAATACGCAGATGAATAAGGGCTTCTACTAATTCATGTATCTTGCTAGAAAATTCACCTTGTAGTGAGTTCAAGGCACTTTTCGCGGCTTGCTCTGAGGTGGCTTCAATTAAATCGGCAATGGCTTCTGCTTGGGCTAAATCAAGCTTATCGTTCATGAAGGCGCGCTCTGAGAATTCACCCGGACGTGCAGTCCGCACCCCTGGAATCAGCAAAATGCGCTTGATCAGCATGTCCATCACCACCGGACCACCATGGCCTTGTAGCTCTAATACATCTTCACCGGTAAACGAATAGGGACCTTTAAATAGCAAGGCAATCCCTTCATCGAGGGCGTTGTTATGCTCATCTTTAAACGGCAGGTATTCGGCATATCGCACTCGAGGTTGCTTGCCTAACACAATCTCCGCCACTTGTTCGCAAGCGGGACCTGATACCCTAATGATGCCGACGCCGCCACGGCCGAGAGGGGTTGCTTGTGCGACGATAGTATCAATTGAATTCATCTACTTATGCCTGTTGTATTAGAGTGTGCAAAATTGTTTTGTATTATACGTTGTTCATAAAGAAAAAGGAGCCATGCGGCTCCTTCTTAATATGACTTAGGGGTTAGCTAAGTTTACGCCGAGGCGTTTTTACCTAAGCCCTTTTTGTCCAGCTCGCGGAAAATTAGCCACTGCTGTAACAAGGTTACTAAGTTACTCACTAACCAGTAAAGTACCAAACCTGAAGGGAAGAACAAGAAGAATGCGGTAAATACTACTGGCATATATTGCATGATCTTAGCTTGCATCGGATCTTGTACTGTCGTTGGTGACATCTTCTGAATGAAGAACATGCTGATACCCATTAGGATAGGTAACACGTAGTACGGGTCTTGAACTGATAAGTCAGTGATCCAACCAAAGAACGGCGCATGACGTAATTCAACCGACTCCATTAATGACCAGTACAGGGCAATAAAGATAGGCATTTGCAATAGGATAGGTAAACAGCCACCCAGTGGGTTTACTTTCTCTTTCTTGTATAGCTCCATCATGCCTTGTGAGACTTTTTGTTTGTCTTCACCGAAACGGTCACGTAACTGTTGGATTTTTGGCTGTAGTAAACGCATTTTCGCCATTGAGGTGTATTGCGCTTTGGTTAGCGGATACATCACACCTTTAACAGAGAAGGTCACTAAAATAATAGCCATGCCCCAGTTACCAACGATACTTTGGAAAAATAGTAATAGTTGGAATAACGGTTGTGCGATAAACCATAACCAACCGTAATCTACGGTAAGGTCAAGGTGTGTGCCAACTTCTGCCATTTCGTCTTGTAGTTTTGGACCAACCCAAAGTTTTGTGCTTAGGGTTGCTTCACTACCTGCTGCCACGGTTTGTAGTGGCGCTTTATAACCAATCGCTGCATCTGCACCATACACACGAGTGTAAAGCTCATTGGTTTGCTCTTCACTTGGAATAAAGGCTGACACAAAGTAATGCTCTAGCATTGCCACGTAACCGCCTTTTGTTTCAACGGCTAAGTTCGCTTCTTGCATGTCATCAAACTTGTACTTAGTGTAGCGAGTGTCGTTTTTAGCGGCTAAAGGCGCGGAATAAGCACCACCACGATAAACTGGCATCACTAAGCTGCCACCAGAAGGTTGCACGGTTTGCTTTAACTGGCCGTATAGTTGCAAGTTAACAGGCGCATCTGAGTTATTGATAACTTGGTAATCAATATCAACTTCATACTTGCCTTTAAGCAGGGTAAATACTTTTACGTATTTGATGCCGGTATCGGTAGTGAAATATAACTGCGCTGAAACCTTATCTGCACCTTCACTTAAGATAAATGCGTCTTGAGTGGTGGTGTAGTGTGGACGACCTTTAGGATGGCTATCAGGACCTTGACCAATTAAACCACTTTGCGCGATGTAGACATGACCTTGTTCGCTTTTAAGTAATTTGAATGGGGCTGGCTCGCCTTGTACTTCTGGGTACAACAATAAGTCTGCTTCAACTATGTCACCCCCAACAGTATCAATCACCAATTTTAGCGTGTCATTGCTTAGGGTGATGCGCTTTTGTGATGCACTGTTTGACTCTACAGGCATATCTTGATTGGCATCAACAGAAGCCATCGGCACATCAGCACTGATGTTAGCACTGCTAGGAGCATTGTTAGCTGGTTGTGTTGCGACAACGGTTGGTTGCTCTGGTTGCGGATTCTTAAATTCTGTCCAAGCGACAAAAATTAAGTAGCTGACAAACAGCAGACCAAAAAGTAAAAAATTACGCTGAGATTCCATAATTTAGTTAATCTCTTTTCTTAGGTTTAGGAACAGGGTCGTACCCACCAGGGTTTAAAGGATGACATTTTATAAGACGTTGGCCCGCTAACCAACAACCTTTTACCGATCCATGTATTTTAATTGCTTCAATAGCATAATGTGAGCAAGTGGGATGAAAACGACAGCGTGGGCCGAGTAAAGGACTAATAAGTACCTGATAAGATTTTATTAAGCCAATGGCTAACCATTGCAGCGGCGAACTATTCTTTGCCATAGTTTACCTAGAAGTTTTACTAATTCCTCATTACTGAGGTCACCTGAACCACCTTTTGCGATGACGACTAAGTCGACAGCGGGCAATTGATGTTGACGGGTACGAAAGCTTTCTCTAACCACACGACGAATACGGTTTCTTCCCACGGCACGTTTGATGTGTTTTTTGGGTATAGCAAGACCAAGTCTAGGATGGGTAAGACCATTAGGTTTAGCAAGTATAGTGATATGAGGCGATGAAGCTGGAATGGGGTCTTTGAAGACGTTTTTGAATTGTTCGGGAGTTAACAAACGTAACTCCCGATCGAACGATAATTTAATCACGTCTGATTAATTATGCGCTCAGGCGCGTGCGGCCTTTAGCACGACGACGAGCTACAACTTGACGACCGCCTTTGGTCGCTTTGCGAGCACGAAAGCCGTGAGAACGCTTACGCTTAAGATTGCTTGGTTGAAAAGTACGTTTCATGGTTCTTTCCGTTATCAGTTAACTGTACAGTTGGCTTTCGTTCATAATGCTGTGAATGACATTATGGCAGTTGGCCTCAAAAAAGAGGGCGAATTCTATACCTTGAAATGAATCAAGTCAATTTAAATGCCGTCGTGTTGTGCAATTTTTATCCTAAGATAAAGCGCACGTTTCAGATTGGAGCCTAATAAAAGGTTATAAACTGAAAGTGCGCAGGATTATATAGAGATTTATTGAATTAGCAAGGATCTGAGAAGATCACTGCGTTTAATTTTTGTGCTTAAATTCGATCAATGAAGAAAACTTGTTTTAAACCAATCCCAGACGCCAAAAGAAAAGCCCGGTAATAGATCAATTCCTGCCGCTGATTTAAGTAAATAAAGGATCAATACGCCCAAGCCGGCGCTAAAACACAAAAATAAACTGAGTAATCCGGCTTGGATCAGGCGCGAGATATTTTTCTCGCGTCGGGTCAGATCGCGGCGGTTACGGCCAGCTAAAAACACGTAATAATAGCGCCAGCGCAAAAATTTAACGGTACCGCGAAAATCAACCTTATGATCGCCCCAGCTGCGCGCACCTAATGCCACTTTTAAGTGGATCAGCTGCTCTTCACTAAAACTATCATGAAGATCCTCTGGTAGCCGTTCGAACAGGTTGCGGACAAAAGGATCTTGCTTGATCGAACCTTTAATCGTGTTGGTTTTGGGTTCCATCTTATTGAATCCTCTCGGTTAATATTTTGCAATCATAGTCAGGGTGAGGCTTGGGGTAAATAGAATTCATTTAATCCGTACAATTTACATGCTTAGACCGAAAATTAATCTACCGCAATCTGTTTTTGTCAAGGATCAAATTTGTCAATATGGTGATATAAAGCCTAGAGAAATCGGGCTTAGCAGGATAAAATGTGCGACCGTTTTTTTGTTTTGGAGTGATCTGTGTCTTCTTCCGTTTGGCAAAACTGCCTAGCTAGATTAAAGGATGAATTGCCGGCTACAGAATTCAGCATGTGGATCCGCCCACTACAGACCGAGCTGAAAGATAATGTCTTAACCTTTTACGCACCAAACCGATTTGTACTGGACTGGGTGCGTGATAAATATCTAAATAACTTCACTTCTTTGTTGGCTGAATTTTGCGCCAACGAAATGCCGATTTTAAAATTTGAAGTGGGTTGTAAGCCGGTTATTGTTGAAACCAGAGCGACACAGAAACCAGAACAAGCCGTATCGTTTAGCAATAACAGTGATAAAACACCTTGGGAACGAGAGCCTAAAGCTAAACCGGAAATATTCCACCGCAGCAATATCAACCTCAACTATACCTTTGACAACTTTGTTGAGGGTAAGTCAAACCAACTCGGCCGCGCGGCTGCGCGTCAAGTAGCTGAAAATCCGGGTGGTTCATACAACCCACTGTTTTTGTATGGTGGCAGTGGTTTAGGTAAAACTCACTTGTTGCATGCGGTGGGTAATGGTATTCGCGAGCACAAGAAAGACGCCAAAGTGATATACATGCACTCGGAGCGCTTTGTGCAAGACATGGTCAAAGCCTTACAAAGTAATGCCATCGAAGAATTTAAGCGCTATTACCGTAGTGTGGATGCCTTACTGATCGATGACATTCAGTTTTTTGCTAATAAAGAGCGTTCCCAAGAAGAATTCTTTCATACTTTCAATGCTTTACTTGAGGGTAATCAACAAATCATCTTAACCAGCGACCGCTATCCGAAAGAGATCGACGGTGTTGAGGATAGATTAAAATCGCGTTTTGGCTGGGGCTTAACGGTTGCCATCGAGCCGCCAGAGCTTGAAACCCGCGTAGCCATCTTAAAGCGCAAAGCCGCTGAGCATAATTTTGACTTACCAGATGAAAGCGCGTTCTTTATCGCTAAGCGCCTGCGTTCAAATGTGCGTGAGCTAGAAGGCGCTTTAAACCGTGTGCGCGCCAATGCCGATTTTACTGGCCGCACCGCTACCATTGACTTTGTGCGTGAAGCGCTACGCGATTTATTGGCACTGCAAGAAAAGCTAGTGACCATCGACAATATTCAAAAAACTGTGGCGGAATACTACAAGATCAAAATGGCGGACTTACTCTCTAAACGCCGTAGCCGTAGCGTCGCTCGCCCACGTCAAATTGCAATGGCGTTAGCAAAAGAGCTCACCAACCATAGCTTGCCTGAAATCGGTGATGCCTTTGGTGGTCGCGACCATACGACTGTACTTCATGCTTGTCGTAAAATTTTGCAGTTACGTGAAGAAAGCCACGACATTAAAGAAGATTACTCTAACCTGATTAGAACCTTGTCATCGTAAAGGAAAGGCGACCATGCATTTTTCTATAAACAGAGAAGCCTTGCTAAGGCCACTACAACTTGTGACTGGCGCCTTAGGCAGTCGTCCCACGTTACCTATTTTAGGGAACGTACTGATAGAGGTGAGTGATAATTTACTTTCATTAACGGGAACGGATTTGGAAGTAGAGTTGATTGGTCAAATGCCTTTAGAAGGTAATGTTGAGCCTGGACGCACCACCGTACCGGCGCGCAAATTATTAGATATTTGTCGTGGTTTACCGGATCAGTCAGACATTCGATTAGCGTTGGAAAATGACAAAGTCATTTTACGCTCGGGTCGTAGCCGTTATACCTTGTCTTCATTGCCAGCAAATGACTTTCCCAACATTGAATCTTGGCAAAGTATTGTTGAGTTCAGTTTGCCGCAAAGTCAGATGCGTCGCTTGATTGAAAGTACGCAGTTTTCCATGGCCAGCCAAGATGTACGTTACTACCTAAACGGCATGTATTTTGAAACCGATGGCCATGAGCTAAAAAGTGTCGCTACCGATGGTCATCGCCTGGCCATGTGCAGTGTGCAGCTAGAGCAAGCTTTACAAAATCAGTCAATCATCGTGCCGCGAAAAGGGGTGCTAGAGTTGATCCGGTTATTAGATAACGACGATCAAGCACTGCAAATTCAAATTGGTAGTAATAATATTCGCGCTATTACCGCTGGGTTTACCTTTACCTGTAAATTAGTTGACGGTCGTTTTCCTGATTATCGTCGCGTGGTACCTGATAATGGCGATAAAGTTCTCTCATCGGGTCGTGAAGAGCTAAAACAAGCTTTTGCCCGTGCTGCGATACTCTCAAATGAAAAGTTCCGTGGTGTGCGTTTAACGTTGTCTGAGAACTTATTAAAAATTACCGCAAACAACCCTGAGCGTGAAGAAGCTGAAGAAATCCTCGATGTAAGCTTTCCGGCTCACGAATTAGAGATTGGCTTTAACGTTAGCTATGTGCTGGATGTACTAAATACGCTAAAATGTGAGCGGGTTAAGATCATCATGCGTGATGCTAATAGCAGTGCATTGATTGAAGCCGATGAGTCTTCTGATGCTATGTATGTTGTGATGCCAATGCGCTTATAACATGGCCATTACTCAGGTTAATTTAAGCCATTTTCGAAATATCAAAGAGGCCAGTTTAAAACCTGACTTAGGCGTTAATTTATTACTAGGTAATAACGGCAGCGGCAAAACCAGTATCTTGGAAGCGATCCATTTTTTGGGATTAGGGCGGTCATTTCGCTCCCATCTCACCAAACGAATTGTACAGCATGAGCAAGATGCATTTACTTTATTTGCGCGCTTTCAACATGACGATCAAACCTTACCTCTGGGTTTGAGAAAGTCTCGTACTGGTGATACAGAGTTAAAAATTAATGGTCAACGCGCTGATAAACTCGCGCAATTGGCTGAACTGCTACCGCTACAACTGATCCATCCAGAAGGCTATAGCTTGCTAACAGGTGGACCTAAAGGGCGGCGCAGTTTTATAGATTGGGGAGTGTTCCATGTGGAACCTTCTTTTTTCCCGCAGTGGTTAAGAGTGAAGCGTTTATTAAAACAGCGTAATGCGGCGTTAAAAACCGCGCGTTCTTATCGGGATATTGGATTTTGGGACAACGAACTGGGTGAGCGTGCTTTACACATTACTCAGCTCAGACGCGATTATCTTAAACGACTTGAAGTTGAAATATTGAATACGGCAAAGGATTTTCTGCCTGAATTTGAGTTCAGTATTGAGTTTTTTCAAGGTTGGGATAAGAGCCGAGATTTGCTGGAGTACATGCAGCAAAATTTTGAGCGTGATCGTGCCCTCGGGTATACCAGCATCGGGCCGCAAAAAGCGGACTTACGCGTTAAGGTAGACGGAGTGCCGGTCGCAGACGTGTTGTCTCGAGGTCAGTTAAAATTATTGGTTTGTGCGCTTAGGCTTGCCCAAGGCAAATTCCAAAATGGGGTAGGTTCAACTAAATGTATTTTCTTGATTGATGACTTTGCGTCTGAGTTGGACCGAGAAAAACGTATACCCCTGGCAAAACACATTGCCGAATCCGGCGCTCAAGTATTCATCACTGCGATTGAAAAAGAACAGATTGAAGAATTATTTGGGCAACAAATTAAAGTGTTCCACGTGGAACACGGAAACGTTTCAGAGCAATAAGTGAGATCTTGGTATGTCAGAGAACTCTTACGACTCGTCGAGTATTAAGGTGTTAAAAGGGCTGGATGCTGTAAGAAAGCGTCCGGGCATGTATATCGGTGATACCGATGATGGTTCAGGTTTGCACCACATGGTATTCGAGGTGGTTGATAACTCAATCGATGAGGCCTTGGCCGGTCATTGTAAAGATATTGTTGTTACCATCCATCTTGATGGTTCGGTGTCAGTAAAAGATGATGGCCGTGGTATCCCGGTTGATATCCACGAGGAAGAAGGAGTCTCAGCCGCTGAAGTTATCATGACGGTACTTCATGCTGGTGGTAAGTTTGATGATAACTCGTACAAAGTATCCGGTGGTTTACACGGGGTAGGTGTATCGGTTGTAAATGCATTATCAGATAAACTACGCATTAAAATTAAGCGTCATGGTCGTGTTCATGAGCAAATTTACCACCTAGGTGTGCCAGAAGCGCCACTAGAAGCAAAAGGTGAGACGGATAGCACGGGTACCGAAATTCGTTTCTGGCCAAGTCCAAGTGTGTTTGCTGACACTGAATACCATTACGATATTTTAGCAAAACGCCTACGAGAACTATCGTTCTTAAACTCGGGTGTATCGATTATTTTGCGTGATGAGCGTGAAGCTGATAAACACGATCACTTCTGTTATGAAGGTGGTGTAAAAGCCTTTGTTGAATACCTAAATAAAAACAAAAACCCCGTTCATGAAAAAGTATTTCACTTTTGCCATGAGCGTGAAGACGGTATTTCGGTTGAAGTATCGATGCAGTGGAACGATGGTTTCCAAGAAAATATTTTTTGTTTTACCAACAACATTCCACAACGTGATGGTGGTTCTCACTTAGCGGGTTTCCGTGGCGCACTCACGCGCACACTGAACAATTACATGGAAAAAGAAGGCTACAACAAAAAAGGTAAAACCAGTGCCAGCGGCGACGACGCGCGCGAGGGTTTAACCGCTGTGGTATCGGTGAAAGTACCCGATCCTAAGTTCTCTTCACAGACCAAAGACAAATTAGTGTCGTCTGAAGTGAAACCTGCGGTAGAACAAACCATGGGAGAGAAGCTGTCAGATTTTCTACTAGAAAACCCTGGTGATGCTAAAACAGTAGTTAACAAAATTGTTGATGCTGCTCGTGCTCGTGAAGCTGCTCGTAAAGCGCGTGAAATGACACGTCGTAAAGGCGCGTTAGACATTGCTGGTTTACCGGGTAAGTTAGCCGACTGTTCTGAAAAAGATCCTGCTCTTTCTGAACTATATATAGTGGAGGGTGACTCTGCTGGTGGTAGTGCTAAGCAGGGACGTGATCGTAAAACGCAGGCAATCTTACCGTTGAAAGGTAAGATCTTAAACGTTGAAAAAGCACGTTTCGATAAGATGCTATCTTCACAAGAAGTAGCAACTCTTATCACTGCAATGGGCTGTGGTATCGGCCGCGATGAATATAACCCAGATAAAACACGTTATCACCGCATTGTTATCATGACCGATGCCGACGTCGATGGTTCGCATATTCGTACGCTGCTGTTGACCTTCTTCTATCGTCAAATGCCTGAAATTATCGAGCGTGGTTATATTTACATTGCACAGCCACCTCTTTATAAAGTGAAAAAAGGTAAGCAAGAAACCTACGTTAAAGACGAAGGCGCACTGCAAACTTACCTCACTGGCATGGCATTGGATAACGCAAGTTTACATGTTAATGAGCAAGCTCCGCCGATCAGTAACGAAAACTTAGAAAAAATTGTTACTCAATATCGTAATGTAGATAACATGATTCAACGTTTCTCGCGTCTTTATCCTATCGTTACCATGGATAAGCTAGTGTATTCAGAGCCGCTAACCGTAGCTGATTTAGCGGAAGAAGAAAGAGTAGAATCTTGGGTTAGCTTGATTATCGATGAGCTAAACGATGAAGAAACCAGTGGTGCTATTTACAGTCATAAAGTAGTTAAAGATGCAGAGAATGACGTTTTTATTCCTGTCATCACCATACGTTTACATGGTCTTGATACTGACTATGCATTCGGTTATGACTTCTTCTCGTCAAGTGAATATAAGCAGATCACTAGTTTAGGCCAAACCTTATCTAACCTATTAGAAGAAGGTGCATACGTTAAACGTGGTGAGCGGGTGCAACCAGTCTCGACATTTGAAGACGCGTTAGCATGGCTAATGAAAGAATCAAAACGTGGCCTGTATGTGCAACGCTATAAAGGTCTAGGTGAGATGAACCCTGAGCAACTTTGGGAAACAACCATGGATCCAGAAAACCGTCGCATGCTTCAAGTTCGTATTGAAGATGCAGTGGGTGCTGACCAATTGTTTACCACCTTGATGGGTGATCAAGTTGAACCGCGTCGAGCATTTATTGAAGCGAATGCGATGAAGGTTGCTAACCTAGACGTTTAATCTAAGTCTGTATTGTTCTTACCCTCTGTTGGAGCAAGAGCGGTTCAACAGCAATCTAAGCCAGCCAGTTTACTGTCTGGCTTTTTTGTATCTACTGTTTCACGTGAAACAGCAGACACAAAAAACTACATTTCTTGATGATAAATATCGCGAAATGAATTTCGCTCCCACAAGGCCAAAGTTGGGAGAAGGGGAGCAGAATTTATTCTGCAAAAAACATAATCGCTGGGCACTTGGTTGGGTTATTCGAGTATAAATTCGCGAAATAAACTCCGCTCCCACAAGGCCTACGCTACGTTTGGAGAAGGAGCAGAATTTGCTCTGCGAAAAAGATAAGCGCTGGGCGCTTGGTTGGATTGTTCGTGTACAAATTCGCGAAATAAATTTCGCTTATATGGACTCCTCGTATTGTTCAATAGTTTTGCGATGTCATAGCATAAGATGCGTGCTTATATACGGGCTCTCTTTGGGGAGCTACCCCGGCCCTCAAATGTGTTCGCACCACTGTGCCTCATCTCCCACACGGTGTTTTCGCGCTGATGTTGCTTAGCGCTTATCACACCCGCGAATTTACAGGCTCTCAGTGGTTGGTCTTACTATTACTTGCATGCTATTGAATCAATTCTTTACGGTAACGCTGTTGTACTTCGGTGGTAATTAAGCTGCGTTTGCAGCCAACGGTTGCGGTTGATAGTCGTTGCCATTGCGTAACATCGCAACTGCCGTTCTGACCGTTTTATTAGCCAGGGCTATTGCGGCACACTTGATGCCTCTTCTTCCTATCAACTGTTTTAACCAGCGCTCTTTCTCGGTCGTTGGCTCGCGATGTTTGAGCTTACATACCACCGAGCGGGCTCCTAAAAATAAGCAACTGCGCAAGGTGCTACCTTGTTGTTTGGCAATGCGCCCCATTCTCACTTTTTCACCACTGGAATGTTGCACTGGCGTTAGCCCAATACAGGCAGCAGCATTGCGACCACTGTCGTAATCACCTCCACGTAATCGCACTAATAAACCCAAGGCAGAAATGTGACCAATGCCTTCCAGGGCCATTAACCGGCGACAATCGGCATTGTTTTGAACATACTTTTTGAGCTCAACGTCGCGAGCTGCTTTTTGCTCATGCAGCTCTTCATAAGTTTCATAAGAGTGAGCGATGCCTGCTCGTAATAATGGCGGAAGCTGTTCATCCACATCTTCAAGTATCTCAGGTATTCTGCGATGAAACGCCGACTCCCCTTGCTCGATAACAATGCCAAACTCTAATAATAAGCCGCGAATTTGATTGGCTAATTACCGCTTGGTTTTTTCCAAGATGGTACGAATACGGTCAAGGGCTTGTAATGCTTGCAGCTCTTCAGAAAGGACCATACAAGGGCGTGCACTGGGTGCATCCAACGCAGTAGCAATGGCTAGCGCATCATTAGCATCTGTTTTTTGACCAACGCGAAAAGCTTTTACAAAACGAGGACTCAGTAAAGTGACTCCGTGACCATAAGACTGGGCCAAACGCGCCCAGTAGCTAGCACTACCACATGATTCCATTGCAACACGTGAAGGCTCCGATTCAGCCAGCAGTGCTTTTAATCGCTTACGACTCATGGCTTTGTTGCTTTTCAATTTTTTGCCAGAAAAGTGAGCAACCTGAAAAACATTCTTTGCAATGTCGATGGCGAATAAGTTAGATTTCTTCATGTATGGACTCCCTTGGTAAAGTAATTTTTCGTCACTTTATTTATACCGCATCTCCCGCGTGGGGAGGAGTCCATACATCTCCCACAAAGCCAAAGTTTGGAGTAGGAGCAGAATTTATTCTGCGAAAAAAATAAGAGCTGGGCACTTGGTTTGATTGCTTGTGAGTAAATTCGCGAAATGAATTTCGCTCCCACAAGGCCAAAGTTGGGAGTAGGAGCAGAATTTATTCTGCGAACAAAGCGGTCGATAAGCTAACTAAGTTACCCGTTATGCTCAGCATAAATAGCATTGATCTCTGCAGCTATTATCGCGATACCTTTTTCTACGTCTTCGGTTTTTTGTGAATAATTCATACGAATACATTCATGTGTATGCTGCCACTCTTGTTCTAAACCGGGGAAAAAGTAGTGGCCAGGGACGATCAACACGCCTTTTTGCTTTAATCTTTGATATAAAGCTTCACAAGTTATCGGCAGGTCCTTAAACCATAACCATAGAAAAATGGCTCCTTCTGGTTTATGAATACGGAAACCGGGAACGGTTATTTGTTCCTGTAAGAGTTTTACTGCGTTCATCGCACGCTGTTGGTAGAAAGGCTTAACTATATTCTCGCTAATCGAGATAATGCTTTTATCTTGAATAAAGGGGAGAGCAAGTTCTGGTCCGATACTTCCTGGCGATAGGGCGATAATGCCTGATAGATTAGACAGGGCTGTAATCGTCTCTTCTTTTGCGACCACTATGCCACATCGCGCACCAGGTAAACCCAGCTTTGATAAGCTTAAGCATAGAATGATATTGTCATTCCAAATAGGCGTTACATCTTCAAAAATAATATTTGGAAACGGTGTTCCATAAGCGTTATCAATGATCAGTGGGATGCCTTTAGCTTTTGCTATGGTATCCAATTTGGTCAACTCTTCATCGGTGACCACATTACCCGTTGGATTGGTTGGTCGAGAAATACACATTAAGCCAATATCGTCACCAACTTCTAAGTGCTCGAAATCAACATGATATTTAAATAAGCCATTTTCTAATTCTTCAATATTGGGTTTTGCGGCAACGAATACCTCATCATCCAATGTTGCATCAGCGTAGCCGATATATTCAGGCGCCAGTGGAAACAGCACTTTTTTGTGGCTGCCGTCGTTGTACTTACCTGCAAACAAATTGAATAGATAGAAGAACGCGTTTTGACTGCCATTAGTAAGGGCGATATTTTTGCTACTAATATTCCAGCCATACAAATCTTTGAATAATGCGGCGAGGGCGCTTAAAAATGTATCTTTACCTTGCGGTCCATCGTAATTACCTAAGGCATCAATTAACGCGCCTGATTCATTTAGTTCAGTTAGTTTCTGTTTAAACAGCATTTCAATTTCTGGAATCGATGCGGGATTACCGCCACCCAACATCAGAATGTCATCACCACCACGTATCCCTTCATTAAGATCATCCATTAGCTGGGTGATGCCAGAATGGCGAGTGAATTTGTTACCAAAAGATGAGAAAGACATATTTAGAACCTACCGAAAAGCGAGTTATCACTGAGAAAATTACGAGTGCAGAAGATAGCGGAAATAGTGCTAGAAGTCATGTCGATTGTGTTCCACGTGAAACCTACAAAACAGCGTCGTTAAGATTGCAGTAGAAGCGTTCAATGTGACTTCCCTTTTAAAAAGTTACTGGGTAATGTTTCACGTGGAACGCCTCACGTGTAACACGTATTACTTCTCCGCAATCCACTACCGTGATAATTACGCTCCTAACAACATATTTGGTTCATATGTGAAATATATAAATCATTAGCAAGGAATTTGTGATCGGGCAGACAATTGCACTAGGCTCATTTAAGTAAATTTATATTTTGAACATATGTCTTGGAGAGAGACCATGAGCACACAGAATGTATTCCATTTAGGTATCAATGCTGCCGATATTGAAGGTGCAACTTTAGCGATTATTCCGGGTGATCCAGCGCGAGTAGAGCGTATTGCGAATTTAATGGATGAGCCAAAATTTTTAGCCTCCCATCGTGAATATACAGTTTTCCTAGCCAAACTTGATGGTCATAGTGTGGTGGTCTGCTCTACTGGTATTGGTGGTCCATCGACGTCGATTGCGGTTGAAGAGTTAGCGCAGATCGGTGTACGTACTTTCTTGCGTATTGGTACAACCGGTGCGATTCAGCCGCATATTAATGTGGGTGACGTGATTGTAACCAGTGGTGCGGTGCGCTTGGATGGTGCAAGCTCGCATTTCGCGCCAATGGAATTTCCTGCCGTTCCTGACTTTAATGTGGCTACAGCGATGGTTGCCGCTGCAAAAGCCTCTGGTGCAGATGTGCACGTCGGCGTCACGGCATCCAGTGACACTTTCTACCCAGGCCAAGAGCGTTACGACACTTTCTCTGGTCGCGTGGTAAAACGTTTCCAAGGCTCAATGGCTGAGTGGCAGCAAATGGGCGTACTAAACTTCGAAATGGAGTCGGCGACGTTATTTACCATGTGCGCCAGCCAAGGGTTGAAGTCGGGTTGTGTCGCGGGGGTAATTATTAACCGTACCCAACAAGAAATTCCAGACGAGTCATTGATGAAGGGCACTGAGCATCGTGCCATTAGTGTCGTAGTTGACGCCGCGCGTCGGTTACTTACCGAATAGTTTTAGCTAAGACGTTTGGTCTGTGAGAGTTAAAAAAAGAGCGGCTAATTTAGTCGCTCTTTTTTGTTGTCGCTAGCGTTGATTATGTTGGCTCACTCACGGCGGATCACTACTTGCGCTTCCATAATGACATCACGATTCAACTTACCTTCAACGACCTCTTTAATGGTATCTAAGTCCTCACCAGTGAGAGCGGCAGGGGTGACTATTTGCAAAGATAGCTCAATAGGCTCGTTCGCTCGCGCTTGAATATGGCGCAGTATCACAGTGCCTATCTTTTCCCCTTCTAAGGCTTGTATTATTTTAGCCTCATCTGATAAGCGCATAAAGCTGAACACCAGAGGAATACTGACAATGGTGACCGCGAATAATGCAATACTCAGTCCTTTTTTTGCCCGCGTAAAAGGGGCAAAGCCTAAGGTCAAAAATGTTAAAGAGGCGGCAAATACGATGCCTGCTAAGTTAGTTAAAAACAGTAGCAGCGCGCCCCAAGCGACGTGCCAATCTAGCCAGCCCAAACCAATACCTGTGACAGCTAATGGTGGTACCAAAGCGACGGCAATGGCGACGCCAGCTAAGCTTTTCGCCGCATCAACTCGTGCATGGGCATAAGCGCCAGCAATGCCTGATATTACCGCTACGCCTAAATCAAGCAGGTTAGGGCTGAGGCGCGCTGCAATTTCTGCTGTCACAACTTCCATTGGCATGATAAAGCTGGCACAGGATGAGAACAGTAAGGCCATCAACAAACCAGTCGCTAATGTCTTAACGCTGCATATTAACAAGCTAGGATCTTGCCGAGTAAGTGCCATTGCTAGAGAAATAATCGGCGCCATCAGTGGCGCTAAAATCATCGCGCCGATAATCACTGGTGCCGAGCTGGCATATAAACCAATACTGGCGAGGAGGGTTGATAGTACCATTAAAGTTAAAAACGCTGGTGAGGCTGTCGCATTTTCGCGTAATAGTTGGTAAAGGTCTTTAAACTCTTCTGGCGCTGCGTGAGCGATCAGAGACAAAGGTTTGGCTGCCATCGCGGTAATGGCTTCGCCAGCGGGTAGGCGTGACACTTTACGCTGCTCTTTGCTGCTCTGGGCATTGTCAGATATGGGCAATGATTCACCCACTAGCAAACTTAAACAGCGTGGTTCGGTGTCGATAACCAGCTGTTCTGCTGTCATGCTACGGCCGTCAATTTCATAATCGAGCTGCTGATTATTGCTAATGGTAAGGGTCTTAGTTTTAACCAAACCGAGAAAATCGGGTTGCTTCATCACACGGTTAAATAGCGTTTTGATAAAGAAAATCAATATTTCCATCACACTGCGTGGCGCTAAAATCATGGTATGAAACATGCCGTCATTGCTATGACTATCGGGCAAAATATTACGAGAGAGCATTGAGCCATGGGCATGTTCGACGACAACGACACCAACTGCCGCGGTAGTAAAGGTGCTGTCATTAGCAGTTGAAAAACTTAAGCGTTTAGGTAAGAAGTCATTCACATGACGAATGTTATTCCACGCTTGGTTTAGCCGCTCCTGCCATACATGACTTTGGCCTCCGGGCCGCAAGCTAAAGCCATGGCCAAGTACCACAGAACTTAATACTATCTCGCCATTACAGCGCAACACATCTACTTTTCTTGGCTTTGCTTGTTCAGCGGCATTAATGGCTTGCTCTAAATTGCTTTCTAAGCAAAACCCTCGCCGGGCATAACTGGCATTTGGGTGCGGCAAGATAGCTAGAAGCCAATCACCTTTCACTGCTGCATTGATAATATTGGGTACTTGCTCATCGCTAACATATGCGTAAACACGGCTCAGGGGATTAAATTGGGCGGGATCGTGTGCTGTCCATGCTTTAGGTAATACGTTATCACTAAATAATGGCAGTACTTTATCTGTAATGTCATCACTGTCGTCGACATCAAATAATAAGAAACTGTCAGACATATATCTAAGTTACCTCAAGATGCTTGTTCAGCGAGAATTTGTAGGCTGTTAGGCGCGACGCTGATTTGAGACATAGTTATTCTACGTCGAAAATCAGTAACAAAGCATAACAGCCTACAAAACTCGCCCTTTGGGAGCCGCTCATTATGTTCATTATTTCGTTAAAAAGCCTCGCAAGGGATCACCATTGCTTCGTCTTTTTGCCTCAACCTAAACAGAATGAGCGGCTCTGAATCCTGCATCTTGAGGTGTCTTGGGTATAAAGGGCCCTTGAAATGAATGAGTTTTCTTCAGCATAGGGCTGAAGTCTTCGCTATTATGATGATTTGTTGATTTCAAGCAATCAAACAATTTTGTAAAGGATTTTGATGCTGATGCGCATTGCTATGGGGTGGGTAACCTTGGGAGGACAGGTTTATTCTGACTGTGCCGCTAAAGTATTCAGCGGTCACTCAGCAAAATCATCCTTGTCTTATGAATTTGCTGAGCCAGCATTATCCACTCATATTTAATGATATGAGCTTAATTTAAGGTGCTTACCTTGCTGCTTTTGTTGGCTTTACAGCAATTCCAACATGGTTTCTGCACTCGATTCGCCAAATGTTTTCTCTGGCTCCACGTTTAGGTGAGTTACCACGCCATCTTTTACAATCATCGCGTAACGTGAAGAGCGGTAACCACCAAAGCTGCCGGTTTCTTTACCTAAGCCAATGGCTTTAGTAAAGCTGCCATCGCCATCAGCAAGCATGATCAGTTCATTAGCGTTTTGCATTTCGCCCCATGCTTGCATTACAAACGCATCGTTTACCGATAAACAAATAATGCTATCAACGCCTTTGGCTTTAATTTGATCCGCCAATACTACGTAGCCCGGTAAGTGAGATTCTGAACAAGTAGGGGTGAATGCACCAGGAACAGCAAAAAGCACGACTGTTTTATTGGCAAATAGGTCAGCAGTGGTTGGGTTTTCCATGCCCTCGTAAGTTAATACAGAGAAAGTTGCTTCAGGTAGTTTATCGCCAACGTTTATCATGGTGTGTCCTTATTGTATACAGAGAGAATGCGCGCTATCCGCGTTTTGAAAATACGTTATCACTATAGCGCTAAATGATGACAAAGCAGATATAAAAAACCCGATACGATGATCGGGTTTTGACTCATTACTTGGTTAAGACTCGCTCTGCCTGTGGCAATCAACCGTTAGTTGTTAGCCTTGCAGTAATGAGATATCAGCAATTTGTAAGAACAAGCCGCGTAGCTGGGTTAACAGCGCTAAACGGTTTTGTTTCAATGCTTCATCGTCAGCCATGACCATTACCGAATCGAAGAAGGCATCTACGCTTTCGCGTAAGCCTGCTAACTCAGTCAAAGCAGCTTGGTAGTCACCTTTGGCAAACAAAGGTGCTAGCGCAACGCTAAGCTCGGCTACTTGGCTAGCCAGTGCTTGTTCAGCGGCTTCTTGTAACAACTCAGTATTTACTTTACCGTCAGCGGGCGCGTTATTTTTCGCTAAAATGTTACCAACACGCTTGTTCGCGGCGGCCAGTGCGGCGGCAGCGTCTAGGCTGCGGAAGTGACTGACGGCTTTTACACGCTTATCAAAATCGGCAGGCTTAGTTGGGCGGTTCGCAAGTACGGCTTGGATCACGTCAACTTCAACACCGGCTTCTTGATACCAAGCGCGGAAACGGCCTAAAACAAAATCAACCACTTCAACAGCGACATTTTGATTGCTTAGCTTGTCACCATATAGCTTAGCACTTGCATCTACTAGGTCGTTAAGATCCAGTGGTAGGTCTTTTTCAACGATAATACGTAATACACCAATCGCTGCGCGACGCAGGGCAAACGGGTCTTTATCACCTTTTGGCGTTTGACCAATACCGAAGATACCGACCAGCGAATCAAGCTTATCAGCCAGTGCTACTGCACAAGCAATGAGTGAGTTAGGTAGTTGGTCGCCAGAGAAGCGCGGCATATATTGCTCATTAAGCGCTTGCGCCACTTCGTTGGCTTCGCCATCGTGTTTTGCGTAGTACATGCCCATCACGCCCTGTACGTCAGGGAACTCCATAACCATTTCGGTCATTAAGTCGGTTTTTGACAGTAAACCAGCTCGTTGTGCATGTTGGCTGTTGGCACCAATTTTGTCAGCGATAAACTGCGCCAAATCAGCAATACGCTCAGATTTCTCTTTTAGCGTACCGAGTTGCTGTTGGAACAACACGGTTGAAAGTGAATCTAAACGGCTTTCAAGGGTCTTTTTCTTATCGGTATGGAAGAAGAATTCAGCATCTGCTAAGCGTGGACGAACCACTTTCTCATTACCTTCTACCACTTGTTTCGGATCGCGGCTAACGATGTTAGAAACAAAGATAAAGCGGGGCATCAGCTTGCCGTCTTTATCTAATACTGGGAAGTATTTCTGGTTGTCTTTCATGGTTGAGATCAGCGCTTCAGACGGCACGTCTAAGAACTTCTCTTCAAATGAACCAACCATGGTCACCGGCCATTCCACCAGCGAGTTAACTTCTTCAAGTAAATCCTCATCGATATCGGCAACGCCATTTTCATGGGCAGCAACGGCATTAACTTGTTCGCGAATGGCGTCTTTACGACGTTGGTAATCAACGATTACCTTACCTTTCATGTCCAATAGGTTTTCGTATTCATCGGCATGATTGATGGTCATTTCACCTTCACCTAAGAAACGGTGACCACGAATAGTACGATCGGATGCCACGCCTAATAGTTCACCTTGAATTAATTCGCTGCCATACAGCATGGTTACTGTGTGTACCGGGCGAATAAATTGCGTGGTTTTTGCGCCCCAACGCATTGGTTTAGGGATTGGCAGTTTAGCTAAGGCACTGGCCGCGAATGCTGGGACCAGTTCCGACACCGGCTGACCTTTCACTTCTGCTTTGTGTAGTAACCATTCGCCTTTGTCGGTGACTAAACGCTCGGCTTGCTCAACGCTAATGCCGTTAGAGCGCGCCCATCCTTGTGCTGCTTTGGTTGGGTTGCCATCAGCATCAAATGCGCCACTTACGGCTGGGCCGCGTTTTTCAACAATTTTATCTGCTTGCGCTGCTTGTAGCTGGCTAACCACTAAGGCTAAACGGCGTGGTGAGGCTAACCAACGTACCCCTTGGTGCGTTAGTTCTGCATTGCTTAACTCGGTTTCAAAGTTAGCAGCAAAGGCTTCGGCCAGTTTGCGTAGTGATTTTGGTGGTAACTCTTCGGTACCAATTTCAATTAATAGATTTTCCATGTTGTCCTCTACGCCTTGTCTTTACAAAGTGGGAAGCCAAGGGCTTCACGCGCTGCGTAATATGCTTCCGCTACCGCTTTTGATAGGGTGCGCACGCGTAAAATGTAACGCTGACGTTCGGTGACCGAGATCGCGTGGCGGGCATCCAACAGGTTGAAGTAGTGCGAGGCTTTCATCACTTTTTCATAGGCGGGTAAAGGCAGGCCTTTTTCGATTAATTCGTGACTTTCTTTTTCACACTGGTCGAAGGCAGCAAATAGCGCATCAACATCAGCATGTTCAAAGTTGAAAGTAGATTGTTCAACTTCGTTTTGATGGAAAATGTCACCGTAGGTTACGCGTCCCATAGGACCATCAGCCCAAACGAGGTCGTAAACGCTGTCTACGCCTTGAACGTACATCGCAAGACGCTCTAAACCGTAAGTTATTTCACCGGTCACTGGAGAGCATTCAATGCCACCCACTTGTTGGAAGTAAGTAAACTGAGTCACTTCCATACCGTTTAGCCAGATTTCCCAGCCTAAGCCCCAAGCGCCTAGGGTTGGCGATTCCCAGTTATCTTCAACAAAGCGAATGTCATGGATTGAAGGGTCGATGCCGATCGCTTCTAATGAGTCTAGGTAAAGCTCTTGAATGTTGTCTGGCGATGGCTTGAGTACTACTTGAAATTGGTAGTAGTGCTGTAGACGGTTTGGGTTCTCACCGTAACGGCCATCGGTAGGGCGGCGACATGGCTGCACATAAGCGCTGCTCATTGGCTCTGGACCAATTGAACGTAAAAACGTTAACGGGTGGAAAGTACCAGCACCCACTTCCATGTCGAGTGGCTGTGCAATTACACAGCCTTGGCGTGCCCAATAATCTTGCAACGCAAGGATCAGGCCTTGAAAGGTCTTGATATCGAATTTTTGCATATTGGCTTAGCTGCTTTTCTTAAAAAAATACGCGCAAGTATAACTTTTATGACGTCGGGTTTATAGAGCGATTATTGTTCTATCCCCTTGAGAGCGGTATTTCTTTGTGTGAATCACAGATCGCCAGGTGATCCTTGATTAAAAAGAGAACTATCCCTTTTTGATCAAGTAGCGATACGGTTGATTTTCTGTTTCACTGGCCACTAATGCGTGATCCATAAAACGACAAAAGCTGGGAATATCGCGGGTAGTGGATGGGTCGTCCGCTATCACCAATAAGGTTTCGCCTGTTGCGAGTTTACGCACGGTTTTTCTGATCATCATCACAGGCTCGGGACAACGTAGGCCGATGGCGTCTAATTGGTGGTCTGCTTGTTGAAATATATCGCTCATTTGACTGCTTTCTATACTATAAAACGGCAACTTATTGCTCAGATAGGCAATAATTACGTTGGCTATTGGTTTTTATTTAGTCTTGTCTGCTTATTTTTGAAATGCGCAACTTTTGTGCAAAAAAGCCATTAAACTTAAAGGGAAGAGCATATCACTAAGGAGGCCGATATGTTACAGCAAATGATGCGATTAAACCTGTATTCTGGTTTGGGCTTTTTTGCCTTTGCGATGATAGTGTTAAACAACCCTATCGGTAATACCGCCACTTGGTTGACCAGTTTAATTTTAATTGGTATTGGTTTTTGGATTGAGCTGGGCGACGACTTTCAGGAAGACGAAGACGATCAAGATAACTGATTTGATGTCTTCACTTTTGCTCCACTATTGAGTGGCGATTATTGCCACCATCAGCTGCTGTGCCGCTTTTTCAGGGGTAATTTTAGGGTTGTTGAAAAAATGACTGACCACATCCACAATGGCATTTTGTGTTAACCCTGTATTGGCCATGCCTTGAGCTAACGAAGGCAATAAAGTTAGCTGGCTAAAGTCTTTTATATCTTGTTGTGAGCAAGTATCAAACAGCGCTGGGTTGATGTCTTGTCGTGCCGGAATTGATCCTTTGATCTGATTAAACTTAATCTGTAATGCTTTGTCTGAAATACTCTTTGCGAGGGCGGTTTGTGCTTGTTGGTTAGCCGGTTGTTGGTGCTTTTTGAAAAACACAAAAGTATCGATATTGTAAGCAAAAGTCGCTGCTGTGCCGGGCGCAGGCACGCAGTAATAATCTTCATTGGGTCGCTGCTGTTGTAAGCTTAACTCTCCCTTTACCCAGTTACCCATCACTTGCATAGCAGCTTTCTTTTCTACCAATAGTTGGGTGTTTTGGTCCCAGTTTCGGTCGATGGCTTTATCATCAACTAGGCCTCTCAAGGCGCGGAATTGTTCAAACACGGCGATTAATTTGGCCGACTGAAAACTCGTTGAGTCATGCTGAACAAAAATAGCACGATACAAATCAGGGCCTAACACTGAGATAGCGACGGATTCAAACAATAAAGTGTCTTGCCAAGGCTGTAAGCCATGGGCAAAGCCAATATAGCCCGCAGCTTCTATGGTTTGTGCGGTGTTAATAAACTCGGCCCAAGTGGTTGGTGGCGTTAATTTGAGCTCGTCAAAAATAGCCTTATTCAGCCACAGCATATTAACTCGGTGAATGTTAAATGGCACTGCGACAAAACTATCTTGGTAGCGCAAATAGTTTAATACCGTTGGCGAGTATATAGTCGACCAGTGTTGCGCTTTTGCTAAGTCATCTAGGGGTAATAAAAAGCGCAACGAGGCCCACTCTTGTATTTCGGGCCCTTTAATTTGTGCGCTGGCGGGAGGGTTGCCAGATACCGCCCGTGTGCGCAACACGGTCATGGCACTGTCGCCACCGCCACCGGTAACAGCAAAATCTCGCCACTGATGGCCTTGATCAGTTAATGATTGCTTAATTAAATTTAGGGCTTTAGTTTCACTGTCGGACGTCCACCAATGCAATACCTCGACATTGCCGGCATAGCTCAACGGGCAGAGTAATCCTAATAATAAGCACAGGCGTTTCATTATAACTCCGAGTAATGGCTGCGAGGCAGGCGTAACTTTATCAGTAAACCGCCATCACTGGCATTGGTTAGCTCGATATCACCGCAATGCGCATGCACGATATTGCGCACTATACCTAAGCCTAAGCCATAGCCTGGTTCTTCGCTGTGTAAGCGCACATAAGGGCTAAAGATACGATCAAGCTCTTGCTCGGGAATCCCCGGACCTTGGTCTTGAATGGTGATATGTAAATTATCACCTATGTCCATCAGGGTGATCACCGCTTTATTGCCATACTTGATGGCATTGTCGACCAGATTGGTCAGGCAACGTTTTAAGCCCAGCGGTTTACCTCGGTAGGGCGCCACATAATGGCCGATGATGCGCGTTTGCTCAGGGTAAATTTCACATACTTGGTGGACCAGTTTTAAGATATCGATCTCGGTTATATTTTCATGAATATCAGTATCTTTTACCGTTTGCAGCGCCCCTTTTACCATCAACTCAAGCTCATCTAAATCGGTATTAAACTTCTCGATTTTGGCTTCATCGTCGAGTAATTCAGCACGCAGGCGCAACCGGGTAATTGGCGTTTTTAAGTCATGGGAAATGGCACTGAATAACGATTCTCGATCAGCAATATAGCGCTGCAGTTTTTGCTGCATGTTATTAAACGCGCGGGTGGCGGTTAGCAACTCTAATGCACCTTCTTCTTTTAGTGGAGCTTGATGTAGGTCGATACTCATGTCAGAGGCGGCGCGGGCCAATCGAGCCAGAGGCCGTGTTTGCCACTGAAATAATGAAAATGTAAACAACAGCAAAAAGATGGTGGTTAAGATGATGGTAGTAAGCTGTGGGCTGGGAATCAGGTCTTTTTGCTCGACGATATAAGGGGGTGGCATCAGCGCGGCAAGATACAACCATTCGTTACTGGATAGCTCTATTTGCAGTACCAAAATCGGCAAGTTGAGTTTACTGGTGAGCAGTGAATAACTGGCCCAAGACGGCGGCAAGTCGGTTAACAGAGTGTCGTTATTGAGTACTTTGAGTTCATTCGGGCGCGAAAACTCGATTTTTATCGGGTAACTTGGCCCTAATTTGTGTCGTAATATCTCATCCATCTTATTTATAACTAAGGTTTTTTGTGGTGAGTCAGCGATCGGATTGATGATGATCTCTTCGCTATTTAACGACACAAAAAATCGCGAGCCGCCCATGTTACGCAGTTGGTCTAGCACGATATGACGAAATTCGAGGGGTAACTTTTTAAAGAAACTGGCCGTGCTAGCGGCGCTATTGGCCAATTGC
Organism: Motilimonas cestriensis; assembly: GCF_021295315.1. Taxonomy (GTDB): domain Bacteria; phylum Pseudomonadota; class Gammaproteobacteria; order Enterobacterales; family CBDFNC01; genus Motilimonas; species Motilimonas cestriensis. Next base: position 35,097 of record NZ_JAIMJA010000028.1, read on the forward strand.
TCGGCGTTGCTTTGCAGGGCGGTATTTTCTTGCGTGGTGAATAAATTAACCCAAATAAAACTGCTAATACCTTGGGCTAACGCCACCGAAAAAATGATAATGATCACCATCCGGTTGAGCAATGACTTAGGCCAAAGGCTAAGCCATAAATTGCGCCAAAGCTGGGCAACTTTATCGGGGCTAACCTTCATGTTTCACTTCAGCGATGAGCACATAGCCTGCGCCGCGGATGGTTTTTATTAGTTTTGGACTCTTGCCGTTGTCACCTAAGCGTTGTCGTAATCGACTGAGTTGCACATCAATGCCGCGCTCCATGGGCAATGCCTCGCGGCCGCGAGTGGCATCTGAGATGGTATCGCGGTCGAGTATCTGATTAGGGTGTTGTAAAAACAGCATCAGTAGGTTGTAGTCTGCACCCGATAGCTCCAACTCTTCGTTATCTTGGCTTGTTAAGCTGCGCTTTAACGTATCAAGGCGCCAATTAGCAAAATGAATGTAGCGAGAGCCACTGCTGGCACTAAACTGTGCGCGTCGCAGCAGGGCTTTAATGCGGGCCAGTAACTCGCGGGGGCTGAAAGGCTTCGCGATATAATCATCGGCACCAATTTCTAACCCGATCACCCGATCGGTTTCGTCTGAGCTGGCGGTGAGCATGATGATTGGCACGTTAGAATCACGACGAATCTTTTGGCATAGAGTGAAGCCATCGTCACCGGGCATCATAATGTCGAGAATAATAAGATCAGGCACGATCTCATTCAGGCACTGAAACATTTCGATGCCTTCGGCGGCAGTGGTTACGGCAAACCCTGCTTTCGCGAGGTATTCCTGCAGCAATTCTCGAATTTCAGTGTCGTCATCAACAATTAATATTTGTTTGGCGCTGTTCATATTATCGCTAGTCGTTATAGGGTAAAGAGGCTTAGATTTGTTAATTGAAGCCTTGCTAGGGATAAAAAGCAATAACCAGAGTGTGTTAGTGTGGCGTGGCTCGGCTAGGTTGGTTTTATATGATGTTAATTTGAGTTACTGAGTACTCATTATTAACAAACAGCAACCTAGCCAATAGTAGCTTGAGTAATTTAGTACAAAAAGCGTCCGATAGGATTAAGCAGCTTGCTCACGCCAGAAGTAAAATGCAGCGGTGCGTTGGACACGGTATAACACAAACAGCCTTCAGCCGTATAAGGACTGTGTTGATGCTCACCATTTAAGATAATAAAGTCACCTTTTTCATAGCGACCTGACTCATCTTCAAAGTAGCCATCCAATAGTAGAGTTAACTCATATCCCTTATGGGTATGGTGTGGAATCGCGCTGTCTTCGCCTATTTGCAGCAAGCTAGCATGAACTTCACCTTCTTCCAGGGGAAGCCGGGCACGCTGAATATTACCTAAACCGCTCCATTTGCTATCAGCAAAACGGCTTAGTGCGCGGGGTAAAGTGTAAGTTTTCTCTTCCACTTCAATTTCAGAAGCAACATTTTTCGGCTCTGGCTGGGGTATTACCGGCTCTGCGGTAATATTGGCCATCATGGCTGAAAAATCATCGTTGCTTGATAATTCAAGCTCTTCATTGAATTCTTCGTCCGCTAAAGCTTGAGTCATTTTTGCTGCAATGGCCTTACAGTGAGGGCACAGCTCTAAGTGAATACTCACTGCAATTGAAAGAGAAGCGGGTAGTTCACCTGCGGTGAACGCTTGAATCATGGTTGATTCTGGATGATGTTTAATCATTGTGCTGCTCCATTTGTTCTTTCAACTTTTCTAACCCTAAGCGTAGCCGGGACTTGATAGTGCCTAATGGCACCTTTAAGTGTTCGGCTAGTTCTTGGTGGGTCATTTCTTTTAAATAGATTGCCTCGACCACTTCTTTTTGCTTTGGCGGCAAGGTTTCTAAGCCTTGAATTAGCTGAGCCCGCATTAAGTGGTCATCATCATGATCCGACTCCGGCTCTGCCTCTTCGTACAAGGGCCAAAGGTCATCACTTAAATTATCTTCTTTGTTATGCTGAATTTTCCGCAACATATCAAAACTGTAATTACGCATGATAGTGAATATCCAAGTGGATGCTTTGCCTTTTTCAGGGCTGTAGAGCTGGGCTTTACGCCAAACTAAGCTCATGGTTTCTTGGACTAAATCCATTGCCAACGCTTCTTGTCGAAACTGTTTTAAGCCAAATGCTTTGATCTTGGGCGCAAAGAAAGCGAACAACTTGGCAAATGCTGCCTTATCTTGATCACTTGCAACGGCAAGCAGGTATTGATTCAGCTCAGGCTGAATATCGAGATTTGGGTCTGGCTTTTTAATGTTGGCATCCGCTAACTGACTAGTTTGATACATGATTTTATGCTCTTAGCTGATGATGTAAAGCTTCAACTGTGCAAACTGCTTAATACAACCTGCACCCACTGAAAAGCCAATACGCCATCGCTAATGGCTTGGATCATTTTGTTGCAGTAAAACATCATCAATTAGTTGCAATAAGCCTTCAAACTTCAGTTGCATAAACAGGCTTTGTTTTTTTTGTGCCGGCATCGGCAGTAGCTCTAACCAGCGTTGACAAACCCAAGTTAAGTCTTGCAGTGGTTGCTTTAAATCCTGCTGTTGGTAGAGAGCATGATCGCGCAATAATCTCGCGAGACTATCGGCAACAAACTGATGCTCCTTACTTACTTTTCTGGGCTGCCAGTTTTCCAGTAGTGTGACTTCGCCTTGGCGTAGCCCGTCTTTGTCAGTGCTAAGGTTATCAATGCAAAAGCGATCTTTTCCTTCAATGGAAATACTTAGGGTACCGTCGTCGAAGCTATCGAAATCGAATATTTCAACCCGGGTGCCAGCTTGCATCAACTGCTGTTGCGCCGCATCCGCAAAACTGCATAAGCCAAATCCGGTTTGGTTTTTTAACGATTCAGACACCATACGCTGGTAGCGCGGTTCAAAAATCCGTAACTGGGTTTTCCCGCCAGGTAAAAGAAAGACTGGCAGTGGAAATAAGGCTAATTTCATCTTGTGGTTCCTATTGCGTATTCGTCGATTATTACGTAACGACTCAGCAATGTGATCAGCCTCTCGGGTTGAAAGTTTTATGTCAATCTCATGCTTATTCTTAACCTGATCCTAATAAGTGGTAAATTCGTTCTATCATTCAGTGAGATAAGCTTTACTCTTAAGTTGAATGTAAGAGAAGGCTCAAGTTCAATGGGAGATCGTCGTGAAGTTTCTAAACCGTATATTGCTTACAGGAAGTCTTGTCATGAGTGCATCAGCAGGGGCGCAATGTCTCGATTTTTTAAATGTGTCAAAAGAAAAGTTAAATTCAGATGAGCAAGTTAACTTGTGTGAACTCACTCAAGGTAAGACCGTTCTGATTGTGAACACTGCCAGTAAGTGTGGCTTTACCCCGCAGTTCACAGAGTTGGAACAGTTACATCAAAAGTACCAAGACCAAGGCTTAGTGGTGCTTGGTTTTCCTTCCGATGATTTCTTCCAAGAGAATAAAGAGGAAGAAGACACCGCTAAGGTCTGCTACATCAATTACGGTGTAACCTTTAATATGTTTGCGCCAGTATCGGTTCGCGGTAAAAATGCCGATCCGATTTTTCAACATTTAGCTAAGCAATCGGCTTCGCCGAAGTGGAACTTTTATAAATACTTAGTGAGTGCTGATGGCAGCCAGGTGAAGCACTTCACCAGTACCACTAAGCCAAGTAGTGATACTTTTCAGCAAGCATTAAAATCGATGCTGAAGTAACCCACTATTATATTCACACCATTAATATAAGATTATGGTTAAAATGATATTTTAAAGTAGCGGCTAAGTGAGATTGGCCGTTTTTTTGGAGAAAAGCTTTGTCTCGATTTACAGCGTTAACAGAAAATGCACATGAAAAGCTGTCGGCAAGTACGGGTGTGCTATTAACTAATTTAGGCACGCCTCAAGCGCCAACAGCGGCGGCTTTGCGCCCTTATCTGAAACAATTTTTGTCAGATCCGCGGGTGGTGGAAATACCGCGTTTGGTATGGATGATTATTCTTCACGGCATTATTTTACGTGTACGCCCGGCGAAATCGGCCAAGCTATATGAAAGTATTTGGATGGAAGGTGGTTCGCCGTTGTTGGTTCATAGCCAAAATCAGCGTGACAAGCTGGCTGCACAATTGACTGAGCAAGGCTTCAATGCCAATGTGAAGTTGGCGATGCGTTACGGCGAGCCTGATATGGCGAAGGTACTGCAAGAGTTTCAGCAGGAAGGCATCCGAAACGTTGTAGTGTTGCCGTTGTACCCGCAATATTCAGGCCCGACTACCGGTTCTACTTTTGATGCGGTGAGTCGAGAGTTGAATAAGTGGCGTTTTGTGCCGCAGCTGCACTTTATCAATAGCTATCATGACCACGAGCTGTACATTCAAGCGTTAGCTAACTCAATAGCCGCTGACTTTGAACAACATGGTATGCCGGACAAGCTAATTTTGTCATATCACGGCATGCCAAAGCAGTTTTTTGATAATGGTGATCCTTACTATTGTTTGTGTATGAAAACCAGCCGTTTAGTGGTTGAAAAGCTAGGCCTGAGTAAAGAGCAGTATCAAACGTGTTTCCAATCGCGCTTTGGTAAAGCGGAATGGCTAAAGCCTTACACCGATGCGACCTTAACCGAGCTAGCCGAGCAAGGCGTGAAGAATGTGGCGGTGGTGTGCCCAGCGTTTAGTTCTGATTGTTTAGAAACACTAGAAGAAATGATGCACGAAAATAAAGACGTATTTATGGAAGCAGGCGGTGAGCAGTATCGTTACATCGCAGCACTTAACGATAACCCTGATCATATAGATATGATGGTTGATTTGGTGAAACCCTACCTCTGATAAAGTAATTCGTTGGGTGCTCGTTCATCCAACGAATACAATATGCTGATGATTTAACCCTTTTCCACCAGCCAGTCTGATTCACAATAAACCCCATGGGCGACAGGCTCTGCTGGCAGTTCTGTTTTTGTTTGGGAAACCGTTGCTGCTTGATAAGTAGCCAAGCGTTGCGCGTCTTGGTTTTGCCATTGCGTTGGCAGCGCTTGTTTCAAATTCAGTAGGGTAGTACTGGCTTTTTTATACAGCCCTTTTTCATAATATGCGCGCGCCAAGTAAGTGTATTCCAGCTTAGTGGTTGCTTTATTCGCATTGCCTAAGGCTATCACTGCGTCAAAGTCGGCAAGGTCAAGATAGATACGCATTTGACTGTAACGGCTATAACCTAGGGATGTGCTGAGATTCAGCTCTTGATAATTCAACTCTGCTTGCTTTAGGTAATCTAATGCTTGGTCATATTGGCCCAAGTCTGAATATGCCCAACCTAGCATAAACAAAGTGTTGGCTTGATTGGCGCTTAAAGCTAACTTGGGGAGTAATGATTTAAAATCAGCAATAGCCCCTAAGATGGCTGTTCTGTTTTGTCCATGACGGCCTAAAGAGCTTTGGTCTAACCCTTGGTCTAGCTGCGCGAAAGCAAGATAGAAATGAATGGTTTGCTCAAGCGCTGTTGCGCCTAGGGTTTGGCTAATGTTCTGTGCTGCCGATAATGGCCCTTGCGCGGCCTTGCCTTGTTTGAGCTGAATGAATACAAAGCCTTGGTAAGCAAGGGCGGTGGCCAGTTCAAATGGCTGATTCAACTGTTTATATAATTCTATTGCTTGCTGTAATGCCTGCTGTCGTCTAGCAATGGCAACATTGTAATTTTGTGCAATGGCAAACAGGCTGTCGGCTATTTTAGGTTGATTACCCAACTGTTGGTAGAAGTTATGTGCTTTCTCTAATCGTTCTTGGTCTAAAAGTAAATGCGTCTCTGGTGACTTATCTGGCCCGTGAGCGGGTGGATTACCTAGATAAAATAGCCTGTCAGCTTGCATTTCCAAGTCATTCTCTTGCGGAAATAAAGCAGAAGCTTGTTCTATCCAATGTTGATAAGTTTGCCATTGCATCTTGTGCCAGGCTTGTTGCGCCCTCAGTCGATAAACCTGAATCAGTATATCGTGCTTTCCGCTCTGCTCTGCTAATGTTTGCGCCATCGCGATTTGTTTCGTTAACTCAGCTTGATCGCCACGACGAAAAGCTAATTCAGCCAGCCAGTAATGAACAAAAGCTAACAAAGAGGGCTGTTGTTGCGGGTCTTCAATAAGCGCTAACATATTTGTTTCAGCTTCTTGCCAGCTTCCTGTTAATACTTGGCTTTTGGCCATATATGCCGCACTCCAGGTTTGATTTGGCGCCAAAATATGCGAGGCCTGAAAGAATTTAAACGCATCCATCTGGCCGGTAGTATGGGCTGCTTGCAACCCTCTGGCTAAGGTTTGTTTAGCTAAAGCGTTTGCTCCTGATTCTTCCTCTGAGATGACCGAGAGTGAGCCAGATTGTCCGGATAATAAGTGTAGGAGCTGGTTCGCAACGGCGTTGGTAGCATTGGTTAAGGAGGTGTATGTCATCGCTCCTTGTTGTACGCCACCCGTTTGCGAAATAATCTGAAATGCTAAAACTTGTTGCCCTTTGTGAAGTTGTACATTAGCCAATAGCGCTTTATCAATATCTTGCTTTGCCAGCAAGGCTCTAATGTCGATAGCTAAGGGGGGCCAGCTTAGTTCAGAGCCGGCAAATAAACGATTGGCCATCGCCGGGGGAATAACTTGCAACGAGCCTTGGCTTGCTAACTCGTTAGCCACCATGTCGGCGAGTCCGAGCTCAAGCCAGTCCATGGTTTTATTTCCTGTCTGATTAATAAAAGGTAGCACCAGTAAGCTTCGGTTCGCTGTTTGGGCTGTGTCATTGGTTGTTGAATTGACGACAAAAAAACTCAAAACAAGAAGCATGACTGCTACTAAGGCAAGAGCCATATTCGTTATGCTAAGCCATTTGAATCTGTGTGGTGTTTGATTGTTGTTAACTGACTGATCTGCTTCTGTTTGGTTTTCAAATGGGCAAACCCATTGATAGCCGCGTTGTTGGTAGGTTTTTATAAATTTGGGCTCACTTGCCTTGTCCCCCAATGCTTTGCGTAACTCTCGAATGCTTTGGGTGAGGGAGTTTTCTCGGTACTCGCTTTGCTGCCAAAGCTGATCGAGTAGTTCATCTTTAGGTATGACACGATCGCTGTTGTCGATAAGGTATTTCAATAAAATGCTAACTTTGTAGCGCAGCTGAAGTGGGGTTGATTCCACATTCTCAACATTGCTTAGTTCGCCATTACTACTATTGAATTGAAATTTTTCAAACCGATATTGGCTCATGACTTCCTTCTTGTTAAACCTAAAACTCGCTTAAATTATAATGACTTCGGCCCACATCAGCTAGCGATTAATACTTTTTGAAAATCTTTAAGTGCATGATTTTAAATTATTTAAACTATTTCATGCCGATTTTATGTCGATTTAGCTTAGATTTTAACTCGATATCAAGCGTACCGCTTTCCGTTTCGATAGCTTTGCACTCAATGACCAATTGAAGGAAGCGAGAAATGGAAAGTATGATTCAAACCCTGCTGATGCAGCATGAGTTATCACTGCTACTGTTAGGCATGGTTTTTTTTGCTGGGGTGTTAACTAGCATCACACCCTGTGTTTACCCCTTATTGCCGATCACTGTCTCCTTGGTGGGAAATTTTGCGACATCCCGACGCACTGGTTTTTATTTTTCTATCATTTATGTCCTTGGTTTAGCTTGCTCTTATGCTGCACTAGGTATGCTGGCGGCGAGCACTGGGCAGCTTTTTGGTAGCGTTTCCAGTCACCCAGTCACACTCCTATTTATGGCGTTAGTGTGTTTCTTGATGGCAGCTTGGATGCAAGGCTGGTTACGGTTACCGCAATGGACAGTGGCCTCACATATCAAACCTTCCGAGAAATATAAGAAGCTATCGATTTTTGTATTGGGGGCGCTATCTGGTTTAGTGATGGCTCCTTGTACCTCACCTGTACTTGGTATGTTGCTGATGTTTGTAGCAGCAAAAGGTAATCCCAGCTGGGGGGCGGGCATGATGTTTGTCTTTGCCTTTGGTATGAGCAGCTTGCTTATTCTGGCGGGTACCTTCAGTGGCTTTCTAACCCTGCTGCCTAAGTCTGGCTTTTGGCTGGTTCGCATCAAAACACTACTTAGTTTGCTTATTTCACTTGCTGGTCTGTACCTCGTCTGGCAAGCCTACTTGGCTTGGTAAAAGCTATTAATAAAGGAGATTTTATGGAAATAAATATGAAAAAGTTAGGCGCAACGCTACTGATAGTAGGCCTGACCTACTCAAGTACTACGTTAGCTAAAGTGGGAGATATGGCACCAAACATTAATGCCACCACTATTAATGGCCAAGCTATTAACTTTAGTGAATTGAAAGGGAAGAAGCCTATTTATCTAAAATTTTGGGCCACTTGGTGTAGCTATTGTAAGGCTGAAATGCCTCACTTACAGCGTATTCAAGAAGAATATGGTGATGAGATAGAGGTGCTGACGGTGAACGTTGGGCTAAATGACTCCGTAGAGAATGTACAAGCTCTGTTTAAAGAAGAAGGCTATACCTTACCCGTTATCTTTGACAAAAAAGGGGATATAACAGCTGAATATCAAGTGGTTGGAACGCCTTTTCAAGTGTTGATTAACAAGCAGGGCGAGGTGGTTTATGAAACGTTTTTGGCCACTGATGAGTTAAGTAATAGATTGGCCGCCTTGGCGCAGGAGTAAAAAATGAAAGCAATCAATAAAATACTGATAGCAGCCGTCACTTCTGCTGCATTCACTACTTCGGCGTTCGCGGCAGCAGATCAAACCAGTATTAGTGGTGAAGTCATATCTCTAGATAGCGCGACTCACCTGATATTTTTTGATGTTTGGGCTAGCTATCAAGGCGCTGGCCCTGAGCAAACGCTAGCAGCATTGCCTAAGTCATTCAGCCAACAATTTAATCCGGTGTGGGTACAGCCGCAAATCAATGTTACGCCTGCTCAGTTGAGTGAGTTTCAACAGTTTTACCCTGACGTTAAACCTATTGTATTAGATAAGGGGTTCCAGCTGATTCGTCAGTATGACGTTTGGCAGTCACCGCATCATGTATTGTTGGAGCAAGGTCAGGTGGTCTTTTCAGGTAATGGCCAACAGCTGATCGATTTTGCCAATCAGTTTTCTGTAGGAGAAAGTCAATGAAATCAATGTTAACGCTGTTACTAACTGTTGCTTCTACTGTGGCTCTGGCGCGACCTGATGTGGGTGATAAAAGCCATAATTTCTCAGCCACTAGCCTCACAGGACAATCAATCTCACTACAACAATATAATGGTGAGGCTGTTAATCTTGTTTTTCTCGACTCCCTCTGTCCAATGCCTCATTTTCCCGGCTGTGAGGAAAAAATTGCTAAGCTGAATAAGCAGGTAGCGGCAAAACCGCAGGCTAATTGGGTTGGCTTTATCAGCTCTTTTTATGTTGATCAAGGGATTGCCGAAGCGTTTAGGGATAAATATCACATCAAGATCCCTTTAGTATTTGATCTCGACAATAAAGAATTTCAACAGTATCAAGTGTTTGCTACGCCTTATTTGATTCGCTTAGACAATGAACATAAAATTGTTGAGCGTGGGGATGCGTTTTAGCCCTTAGTCGATAACCCGAGTTTGGATCAACAAAATAGTATGTATCCCTATGCTCTGCGTGTTCATTGTTGACAACGAAACGTTGCAGTAAAAATATCTTTTATCGATTCATCATGGGCTGCAAAAAAAGACGCTAGATAGCAAAAAGCACCTGAATTCAGGTGCTTTTTTTACTGTCTCGCTATTCCTTTAGCAACCACAGTAACTATCGCGAAGGGGCTTCATTAGGCTGGTCGATACAGCAATAATATCGAGTGTAAACACTTCAATTACCCTTCGAAAGATAAAACGCGTGTGCAAGAAGATTGGATCAGCTTTACCGAGAAAATATTTTCTCCATCTCATTTTTGTTAATTTAATCAGTAAACTAGAATCAAATTGTCCATAATCATTGTATCTGTTTTTTATAAAGTGATTGAACCAGCTTACTGCCACCAGCGTAGTTTGCTTACATTCAAACTTCCCATAGGTTGCTGTTTGGTGAAAGAGTTCATCAATATCTGGGGCGTTACCTGAGAGCGTCATCTGAAAGCATTAATAGCGCGATAGCTGCTAAAAAGTTAAACATAAGTGGGTCTAAATGAGTTCTACCATAGTTATCACAGGCGCGGGGCAGCGCATTGGTCTGGCCCTTGCAAACGATTTATATCAGCAAGGTTTTCAAGTGATAGTCAGTTATCGCACTGAGCGAGAAGGGGTAAGACAGCTGCGTAGCTTAGGTGTTACTTGTATTCAGGCTGATTTTTCTAGTCAGGTTGGCATCGAGACATTTATTGCGCAAGTGAAGCAGAAGGTCACTAATTTAAGAGCGATTATTCATAATGCATCAGACTGGGCTGCAGAGAAAAACAGCCATGATTTTGGCGCTCTGATGCAACAGATGATGCAGGTGCATGTACAAGGGCCTTATCAATTAAATTTAGCTTTGGCTCCCTTACTACAGGCCAATGACGGTATGGCCGATATTATCCACTTCACCGATTATGTGGCTGAAAAGGGGAGTCAAAAACACATTGCTTATGCTGCCAGCAAAGCCGCGTTAGCTAATTTAACCTTATCGTTTTCCGCTAAGTTAGCTCCTAAAGTAAAAGTAAACAGCATAGCGCCTGCTTTGCTTATGTTTAATCAAGGTGATGATGAGGCGTACAAAAAGAAAGCACTGGCTAAATCTTTAATGGGGTTAACTCCAGGTGAGCAAGAGGCGGTTGCCGCCGTTACCTATTTACTGCAAAGCCAATATATTACGGGCCGCACTATACACCTAGATGGTGGGCGTCACCTTGTTTAAGGCTATTTAATAGAGGATCTTATGTCTACTAGCCAAGCGATTATTAATATTTCTGATTTGCGATTACGTACCTTTATCGGCTTTAACCCTGATGAAATGGAAAAAATGCAGGACATAGTGATTAATGTTGAAATTCATTATCCTGCCGAAAAAGCACGTTTGTTTGATAATGTTGCCGATGCCTTGAATTATAAAGATGTCACCAAGCAAATTATTCATCATGTTGAAGAAGGGCGCTTTTTATTATTAGAAAAGCTGGTGGATGATGTACTAAAAATCAGCCATCAACACCCTTGGGTAACTTACGCTAAGGTGAAAATTGATAAGCCTCACGCACTGCGTTTTGCTGACTCGGTGTCACTGACATTAGCCTGGCAACGTGATTAGCACTGCTTAAAACAGTATTTGCCAAAATGGTACTCGTCAAAATAGCTTATCGCTATGCAAAACCGCAGCGAGTACTTCCCTGTAAGCTTGGATTTTTCATCTCTGAAAAATACATTTTTCGCCGCGACAAGCTATTTTATTGCGTGGCTAAAGAATTCGGAAAATTAAAGTGGGCTTAGTTTGATAGCAAGAGCATACAAGGCAAGGATGCCTTGATTGAGCCTACATGGATGTATTTACGGCGACTTTTGCGGTCAAATTAAGCTGACTGATGAGCATAACAAGACTATTTTTTAAGCTAACTACTTGCTACACATTACAAAGTATTTAACCCTACAAAGTGTCGGTATTTAGCGGCAAACAATCTGGTTAGAATAGCGCCTCATTCGCGCCCAGTTTACGTCTGGGTTAGCAAAATAAGGAAAAAAAATGTCGCAATATGTAGTCTGTGCCCTCTATAAATTCGTCACCCTTGACGATTATCAAGCCATTCAAACCCCACTGTTAGACGTGATGCTCCAGCATGATGTTCGTGGTACCTTGCTGTTAGCCCAAGAAGGGATTAATGGCACAGTCGCGGGATCTCGTGAGGGTATTGATGCGCTATTGGCATGGTTAAAAAGTGACCCTCGATTTGCTGATATCGGCTATAAAGAGAGCTTGGATGACGAACAGCCTTTTTTACGCACTAAAGTGAAGCTGAAAAAAGAAATTGTCACCATGGGCGTGGAAGGGTTAGACCCGAAAAAAGTAGTGGGTACTTATGTTAAACCACAAGACTGGAATGCCTTAATCTCTGATCCTGAAGTGTTGCTGGTGGATACCCGCAATGATTATGAAATCAGTATTGGCACCTTTAAAAACGCGGTTAACCCGAATACTGAAACCTTTCGTGAGTTTCCACAATACGTGAAGGAAAACCTCGACAAAACCAAGCACAAAAAAGTGGCTATGTTTTGTACTGGTGGTATTCGCTGTGAAAAATCAACCGCTTACTTAAAAGAAGAAGGCTTTGAAGAGGTTTACCACCTTGAAGGCGGTATTCTTAAGTATCTAGAAGAAGTGCCTGAAGCGGAAACCCTATGGCAAGGCGAATGCTTTGTGTTTGATGGCCGTGTAGCGGTTAACCATAACCTAGAAAAAGGCAGTTATGACCAATGTAACGCCTGTCGCTTACCTATCACCGAAGCTGATAAGCAAGATGAACGCTACATGGCGGGCGTAAGTTGTCCAAATTGTTACGACAAACTCACTGAGCAGCAAAAGCAGCGTTTTAGTGAGCGTGAAAAGCAAATTCGTCTTGCCCAAGAGCGCGGCGAAGCACACATAGGTGGTGATGTAGGTAAATTTATTGACCAGCGCCGTCGCCATAAGCAAGTGCAAAAGCAGCTGCAACAGCAGCAGAAGAAAAATAGCTAATAGCAGAGGGCGCGAATTGCGCCTGTAAATAACATGGCGTATCTCTCTGTTTTCTTGGCGAAAGTATTCTTTATGCTAAAGCCTAAATTTAGTTGTATTATTCACAATTAGGGTGGTGGAGAAACACCACTTTAATTTATTCCACTGAAACTTCTCCTTTTCATTGTTCTTTATCTCGCTTTTTTCTTAAATTTAGTGAGTTGTTGCTAGAATTGTGTTTTTTGTCACTACTAATCAGGATTTAGACTCGGTATACTTCGGGTGATTTTTTTGTGATTAAAATTTAGATCACTATATTTTAGGAGAGACAAGATGAATTGGTACAAATTATGTTGGGCAAAATTTGCCACTTTTGAAGGCCGTGCTCGCCGCAGCGAATATTGGTATTTCCAGTTGTTTAATATTATCGCTATGTTTGTGTTCGGTATTATTGGCGCGATTGTTGATGCAGCGATCGGCTCTCCCGGCCTTATTTCTGGTTCGGTAATCGGCTTGTACTGTATAGCTTCTTTGCTTCCTGCTATTTCTGTAACGGTGCGTCGTTTACATGATATTGGTAAATCAGGTTGGTGGTTTTGGGTTGCTCTTATCCCAGGTGTTGGCGGTATTATCTTATTAATATTTACAATTATGGACAGTGCTGAAGCGAATGACTTCGGTGCTAACCCTAAGCTAGCCACTGCTTAATCAATTAGGCGCTCTCTAATAAAAAGCCAAGCATTCTTGCTTGGCTTTTTTCATCCGCTAAATAATTACATTGGACTTAACACCAGCTCCACGCGGCGGTTTTGCTCACGGCCTGACGCTGTCTTATTATCCGCAATTGGGCGAGCTTCGCCATATCCCAACGTATTCACTCGGGCATACGGTAACTGATTGCGTAGCAAGTAATCGGCAACAGAAGCTGCACGTTTCTCTGATAACGTTTGGTTGTAGCTTGCAGAGCCTGTGCTGTCAGTGTGACCTAATACATTCACGCGCGTTTTATCGAACTCTTTCAGCACTAATAGCACGCTGTCTAACACTGGCATGGCGCTTTGTTTTAAGTTGCTTTGGTTGACATCAAAGGTGATAGCGTTGGGCATATTCAGAATAATGGTGTCGCCAGCGCGGGTAACACTAACGCCCGTGTTGCGTAATTTCTGGCGTAGTTCTGCTTCTTGCACATCCATGTAATAACCGATACCGCCACCCGCTGCCGCGCCTGCTGCCGCACCAATTAATGCACCTTTAGAGCGATTTTTATCTTTAATTACCGCACCCAGCACGGCACCACTAAGCGCGCCTATCGTCGCCCCTTTGGCGGCATTCGATGTTTGTTCTTCACCAGTATAAGGATTAACGGTGGTACATGCGCTTAATGCTAAGCTGGCGCTGATCAGAGTAGCGATAGCGAGAGGTTTTTTGTTCATAAGATTATCCCTAAAGGTAAAAGTGGCCTATTTATAAAGTTTAATTCTCAATTAGTGAAGTAAAGCTTGGCTGATTATTGATGAATTATCCTTAATAAATGCTGAGTTAGCAGAAAAAGATATGAAAAAGTAAGCTTTAGGTGGTTTATTTACTCGTTTTAAACAAAAATTCATCTAATAGCCTTATTTTTTATTAAGAATTAAGCAGTTTTTCATTAGACTGTGTCCCCAAATCATTGTTGGAATCAAATATATGTCATTGAGTGTTGTCATTCTTGCCGCGGGTAAAGGAACTCGCATGCGTTCTAAGTACCCGAAGGTATTACACAAGATTGCCCATAAACCTATGGTGCAGCATGTTATCGATACAGTCAAAAGCCTAGGGATTGATAATATTCACCTTGTTTACGGTCACGGTGGTGACTACATGAAAGCTGCGATCCAAGACACTAAGTTGAATTGGGTAAAGCAAGAGCAGCAGCTAGGTACCGGTCATGCGATGCAAGTAGCGGCGCCGCATTTCAAAGATGATGAAAAAATTCTAATGGTTTACGGTGACGTGCCATTATTGGGTGCTAACACCATTAAACGTCTAGTCGCTGCGCAGCCACCAGGTGGTATCGGCTTATTAAGCTTAATGGTTGATGATCCAACGGGCTATGGCCGTATTGTGCGTGAACATGGTTTGGTTTGCGGTATTGTTGAGCATAAAGATGCTTCTCCGGACCAGCATCGCATTCGCGAAATTAACACCGGTATCTTAGTCGCCAACGCGAAAGACTTGCAGCACTGGTTATTCAAATTAAGTAACAGTAATGCGCAGGGCGAATATTACGTTACCGACATTATCGAAATGGCTTATAAACAAGGCCGTATCGTCAACGCCGTCCAACCTAGTTCAGCCATTGAAGTAGAAGGGGTGAACAACCGCTTACAACTGGGTCGTTTAGAGCGCGCGTTCCAATTAAAATTAGCTGAAGATTTAATGATGGATGGCGTAGCTATCTTAGACGCCAACCGATTTGATCTGCGTGGCTCATTAGACTGCGGCATGGACGTTGAAATTGATGTCAACTGTGTTTTTGAAGGTAAAGTTCGCCTCGGTAACAACGTTAAAATCGGTCCTAACTGTGTTATTCGCAATGCCAAAATTGGTGATGATTGCGAAATCAAAGCGAACTCGGTAATTGAAGGCGTTGAAATTGGTGAAGGCTGTAGCGTCGGGCCATTTTCTCGTTTACGTCCTGGTACCGTGCTAAAAGATGGTGCGAGTGTTGGTAACTTCGTTGAGATGAAAAAAGCCACTTTAGGCAAAGGCAGTAAATGTGGTCACCTCTCTTACCTAGGCGATGCATCGGTTGGCGCTAACGTAAACATCGGCGCGGGCACCATTACTTGTAACTACGACGGCGTTAATAAATTCCCAACGGTGATCGAAGATGGCGCGTTTATTGGGTCTGACACGCAACTGATCGCCCCCGTTACGATCGGCCAAAACGCAACCATTGGCGCCGGCTCTACCATTACTCATAACGTTGGTGAAAAAGAGCTAGTTATCAGCCGCGTGAAACAGCGTCACATTCAAAACTGGCTACGCCCAGAAAAACAAAAGAAATAACCAAATTACTTTCACGGATACCAAGTCAATTCCCTTGCGAGAGCAAGGGGATTAGCTTTTTTCCTAGAAAATAATGACATTTTTCCGTTCAGGACGAACAGAACTTCTACAATTCTAAGGAAGGATATAAAACTAAATAAAATCATGATTCAGAGGCCATCTCTGTTTCTTAAAACAAGGAAACCAGCCTATGTGTGGGATTGTTGGCGCAGTAGCGCAACGGGATGTTGCGGAAATACTACTTGAAGGACTACACAGACTAGAATATCGCGGCTACGACAGCGCCGGTATTGCCATTAACAATGGCGACCATCAAATACAACGTTTACGCCGACTCGGCAAAGTTCAAGCCCTTAACGATGCGCTGCAAGAGACACCTCTCTCTGGCGGTACAGGTATTGCTCATACCCGCTGGGCGACTCACGGCGAACCCTCCGAAGTGAATGCTCACCCACACATCTCAAGTCGTATCGCGGTGGTGCATAATGGCATTATTGAAAACCATGAAAAGCTCAGAGAAAAACTGAAAGGCTTAGGTTTTGAATTTAGCTCGCAAACTGATACCGAAGTCATTGCCCACTTAGTGGAGCATTACTTACTGCAAAATAATGATTTACTTGGCGCAGTACAACTGGCCGTGCGCGAGCTAGACGGCGCTTATGGCACGGTGATCATGGATGCCGAGCAACCGGAACGACTCATTGTGGCACGCTCTGGCAGTCCGTTGGTGATAGGCGTTGGCGTAGGTGAGCACTTTATTGCCTCTGACCAGCAAGCATTGTTGAATGTCACGCGCCGCTTTATGTTCCTAGAAGAAGGCGACGTGGCTGAAATCACTCGTCGTGACGTAAAAATCTTTGCTTTAGATGGTAGCCCGGTTGAGCGCCAGTTGGTGGAGTCAAGCGTCACGCAAGACGCTAGCGACAAAGGTGAATATCGTCACTACATGATGAAAGAAATCTTTGAGCAACCCACCGCCATTATTAATACCCTCGAAAATCGTATTGCGGGCAATACGGTGTTATGTGAGGCCTTTGGCTCAGGTGCGGGTGATATTTTCAAAACCATTGAACATGTACAAATCATTGCTTGTGGTACTTCTTATCATGCTGGCATGGTGGCGCGTTATTGGTTAGAAGCCATGGCGGGCGTGAGTTGTAATGTTGAAATTGCTTCTGAGTTTCGTTACCGCAAATCTTATGTGCGACCAAACAGCTTGATTGTTACCTTATCGCAATCAGGCGAAACCGCAGACACACTAGCGGCATTACGTTTGGCCAAAGAAATGGGTTACACCGCTAGTTTAAGCGTGTGTAACGTGCCTGGCTCATCATTAGTGCGTGAATCTGATCTCGCCTTTATGACCCGTGCCGGAACTGAAATTGGCGTGGCTTCAACCAAAGCTTTCACCACCCAACTAGCAGGTTTACTGTTATTTTGTGGTGCGATTGGCAAAAGCAAAGGCGTGTTGTCTGAAGTCGCTGAGGCTGAGCTAGTTGCCTCGTTGAAAAAGCTACCCGATGCGGTCAATCAAGCCTTAGCGCTCAATGATAGCATCGCCACCTTGGCCGAAGATTTTGCCGAGAAGCACCACGCGTTATTCCTCGGTCGCGGCGATCAATACCCCATTGCTATGGAAGGTGCGCTGAAGCTAAAAGAAATCAGCTACATTCACGCCGAAGCTTATGCTGCGGGTGAATTGAAGCACGGTCCACTCGCTTTGATTGATGCTGACATGCCGACCATAGTGGTTGCGCCTAACAATGAGTTGTTAGAAAAGCTGAAATCCAACATCGAAGAAGTGCGTGCCCGCGGCGGCCACCTTTACGTATTCGCCGACGATGAAGCTGCGCTAGTGGAAAGCGAAGGTATTACCTTACTGCGCGTACCAGCTGTCGACGAAATCCTCGCGCCGATTGTCTACACCATTCCACTGCAACTGCTGTCGTACTATGTTGCTATCATCAAAGGCACCGATGTCGATCAACCTCGTAATTTGGCAAAAAGTGTTACAGTAGAGTAGGTTAGGTGGTTTTGTGCAGTGCTTGTGTCAGCGCTGCACAATTTATTGATCGATTTTATACTGCAAAGTTTCTTTTTCAAGGATGAAAATGCAAAGCGTATCGGGACATATTCACCGCGTTTTGCGGTGGGAACATGCCATTCCGCTTATCCAGAATTCAGGTCAATTAAAATCCCGCATCCATTTTTCTTTTTGTCGTCACGGAGCTCCTAGCCTAATGCGGATCGAGTTTGGCTGATATGTATAAAAAACAGTGAAAATTATATATGGAGTTTGTTTCATATACATTTTTTGCAAGTAGGTATATATAGAGTTTTATGATCCTTGCAAGCTAAGACCACCGACATTCGGTCTGCTTGATCGCAAAATCAGCCTGTAGTGGTAATCAATATTGCACAAATAATGCACTCTTGGCGTTAAACGGGTAAAATGCCTGTAACTCACGGACGAGTTGCTAGTAGAAATAATTCTCATGATGACTAATACCCTTAACTACTACAGTAAAAATGCGGATGCCTTTTTTGAATCGACGGTTCATTTAGACCTTGATCCGCTGTATCAAGCGTTTTTACCTTTTATTCCCCCGGGCGGTGCCATCCTTGATGCGGGCTGTGGCTCTGGGCGTGACGCCAAATTTTTTGTTGAGCATGGCTTTCAAGTGTCTGCGATGGATCCTAGCCCCGAGTTAGCGATTAAAGCCTCGCGTTATTCTGGTGTTGCGGTTGAGCTGAAAGACTTTGAGCATATCGATGAAGTGCGCGCGTATCATGGCATTTGGTGCTGCGCCAGTTTACTGCATGTGAAATACGATGACTTGCCCGATACTCTTAATCGCTTATGTCGCGCCTTAAAACCGGGGGGCGTGCTGTATTTGTCGTTTAAGTATGGCAATAGCGAAGGTGAACGCGATGGACGTTGGTTTACCAACCTAAATCTGACGCGCTTGGCGGATGTGATCAGCGATGTGCCTTTTACCATTGAAAAAACCTGGCGGACGTCAGATTTAAGGCCCAGAAGCGGCAATGAAATGTGGCTCAATGCGGTTTTGAGTAAAGGCCAAGATAAAGCTGTGTCGCGCGGTGTTAACTCGCAGCAACGGCTTAATAACTTGTTTGTTATCCGCAGCTCGCGCCAGTATTGATAGTTGGTTTTGTGCTGGGTAGGAATGATGCAAGTGGGAGCGATTTTTAAATCGCGAATGCATTAGCACTCAACGCGCTAATTCGCGGAATAAATTCCGCTTATATGGACTCCTCGTATTGTTCAATAGTGTTGCAATGTCATAGCATAAGATGCGTGCTTATATACGGGCTCTCTTTGGGGAGCTACCCCGGCCCTCAAATGTGTTCGCACCACTGTGCCTCATCTCCCACACGGTGTTTTCGCGCTGATGTTGCTTAGCGCTTATCACACCCGCGAATTTACAGGCTCTCAGTGGTTGGTCTTACTATTACTTGCATGCTATTGAATCAATTCTTTACGGTAACGCTGTTGTACTTCGGTGGTAATTAAGCTGCGTTTGCAGCCAACGGTTGCGGTTGATAGTCGTTGCCATTGCGTAACATCGCAACTGCCGTTCTGACCGTTTTATTAGCCAGGGCTATTGCGGCACACTTGATGCCTCTTCGAGCTATCAACTGTTTTAACCAGCGCTCTTTCTCGGTCGTTGGCTCGCGATGTTTGAGCTTACATACCACCGAGCGGGCTCCTAAAAATAAGCAACTGCGCAAGGTGCTACCTTGTTGTTTTGCTATTCGCCCCATTCGGACTTTTTCACCACTGGAATGTTGCACTGGCGTTAGCCCAATACAGGCAGCAGCATTGTGACCACTGTCGTAATCACCTCCGCGTAATCGCACTAATAAACCCAAGGCAGAAATGTGACCAACGCCTTCCAGGGCCATTAACCGGCGACAATCGGCATTGGCTTGCACATATTTTTTGAGCTCAACGTCGCGTGCTTCTTTTTGCTCATGCAACGCTTCATAAGTTTCATAAGAGTGAGCGATGCCTGCTCGCAATAGTGGCGGAAGTTGCTCATCCACATCTTCAAGTATCTCAGGTATTCTGCGATGAAACGCCGACTCCCCTTGCTCGATAACAATGCCAAACTCTAATAATAAGCCGCGAATTTGATTGGCTAATTGCCGCTTGGTTTTTTCCA
>NZ_JAIMJA010000029.1 GCF_021295315.1 Motilimonas cestriensis
AAAATCTTAAGTTCGCGCATCTTTCTGTTTGGTTTTTTGTGTTTTGGCGAATTCATTAGATCATACGGAAAGATGCCATTCTACTTAAATTTATGATTTTTAATGAAATCATCAGGGGATTCCTCAGGGTTATGCACCAGAAGGTGCACAAGCCGCATTAGCATTTGCGTTTGACCAGCTCGACCAACCAGCTATTTATGCTTTTACCACCTTAACAAATTCACCGTCACAGCGAGTGATGGCTAAGCTGGGAATGATTAATATAGAGCAAGATTTCTTGCACCCTAAATTAGCACCCGATCATCCTTTAGCACCACATTGTCTTTATCGCATCACCAAACAACAATTCACCAAACAATTCATCGAACAGCAATCCAACAAACAGCAATCGCAGGCCGGGCCATGACACAATTGAATACAACGGATGAATTATTACCAAATGAACACGCCGCTAACAACAAAGTTACCTTACAACACCATCGAGTGTACCGTGAAACGGGTAGCTGGACACCCGCGGTACATCAGCTCTTAACCTATTTGGCAGAGCAGCAATTTGAGGGCGTACCACAATGTTTAGGTATGACACCTGATGGTCGTGAAGTGTTGACTTTAGTGGCAGGTGAGGTATGTGATGGGCGCTTAACAGGCGAACAAACCAACGATAATACCCTACAAAGCGCAGCAAAATTTTTACGTCAATTTCATGATTGCAGTGCACGTTGGTCGGAAAAGGGCAGTCAAAGTGACTGGATGTTGCCAGTGCGAGAGCCGGTTGAGGTGATTTGCCATGGCGACTATGCACCTTATAATGTGGCTTTTAAAGGCGAGCAAGTTATCGGTTTATTTGATTTTGATACCGCTCATCCTGGACCAAGAATCTGGGATTTAGCCTATGCCATATATTGTTGGGCGCCTTTTAAAACTCACCCTAATGACGCGATGGGAACGCTGGGTGAACAAATCAGCCGAGCGCGACTATTTTGCCAAGCTTATGGCTTAGAGCATGGGCAACGCGTCACACTGGTCGATAATATGATTGAGCGATTAACAGCGTTAGTGAGTTTTATGCAAGCGCAGGCAGAGCAAGGCAATCGCGATTTTCAGCAGCACATCGCCGCAGGGCATCATTTGTCGTATCTGCACGATATCGACTATCTGACGAGTAATCAGAATCAAATAACTCAAGGATTACTAACTGATCCCTAGGCATTATTATCTATCCAAATAACGCTAACCGAGTATGGCGCGAT
This sequence comes from Motilimonas cestriensis, assembly GCF_021295315.1. Classification (GTDB taxonomy): domain Bacteria; phylum Pseudomonadota; class Gammaproteobacteria; order Enterobacterales; family CBDFNC01; genus Motilimonas; species Motilimonas cestriensis. Next base: position 1,251 of record NZ_JAIMJA010000029.1, read on the forward strand.
TTCGACCGGCATGCTTGGCTTGATAAAGCGCCTGATCAGCTCGTTTTAACAATGCTCGGCAATCTGTTTCATTGCGGTGGCTTGCTACGCCCATACTCACGGTTAACGATTGAATATGCTCAAATGGCAGCATCGCAATCTTTTTGCGCAGCCGTTCAGCTATTTGAAACAGCTCGGTCTCGATGGTGAGAGGGCAAATAAGTAGAAACTCTTCACCGCCCCAGCGCGCCACTAAATCAGATTCGCGGGCAAGGTAGCGTAATTGTTTAGCGAACTCGATGAGTATTTCATCGCCAATTTGGTGGCCATGGCAGTCATTAATACTTTTAAATAAATCAATATCGATCAAGATCACCCCAAAGTCATATTGATTGCGCTGCGCCAATAAAAATTCATGTTTTAAGGTTTGATTTATTTTTTTTCGGTTCCAAAGACCGGTGAGTTCATCGGTATTAGCGAGCAAAGCAAGCTCATCATTTTTCTTTGCCAGTAACAGATTCATTTGGTTTACCTGCTCAAGGGCAAGGGCGGTTTTATGCTTCTCTTTGCGCAGAGAATAGTTCCAAAGCAATACGGCAATAATGATCGCTAATAAGCCTAAGCTTATTTTAATCACCCCTTGGTAATGGTTTTTAATTTTATATTGGGTTGTTACCCATTTATTATATATTTGCTGGTTCTCTTTTTTATCCATGAGGTTAATGGTTTTTTGAAATAAACTCGCCAGCTCGGGTAAGTCGGCACGCGTCGCTACAGTCAGTTCCATATCATAAGGGATCACATCCACCACTTTTAAATTAAAATTTGGCTGCGTTAGCATGATATGGCGAGCAATAATGGCCGAGCCGATATATGCGTCCGTTTGTTTATTATTAACCGATTCTAATGCTTGCTGTGAATTTACAGCGTCAACAATGTGTATATTAGGATAGTGCTTACGAATAAATTCACCCAACAAGGTGTCTTGAACCATGGCGACTTTTTTATTTGCTAAAGAATTTAAGTCAGACAGCGTTTGATTTGCTTGTTGTGTAATAATATTGATTGGACTGGTGACAATTGGCGAAGTATAGCTAATGCCTTGGTTGTGTTGGCTTGGCTTCATCGCCAGAGTTGCGACATCACATTGACGTTGGCCTAATGCTTGAATTGTTTCTTGCCAAGAGCGAGTAGGGTAAATATTTGTTTTTAGGCCTAAGCGACTTGTTAATATAGCAAGGTAGTCCTTACTCATGCCGTCATGTTTACCTTTAGTCAGGGATTCAAAGGGCATGCCATCGGGCGTTACGCAAACGGTGATCCTTTGTTGCTGTTTTAAAAACTGCACTTCTTTAGGGCTAAATGGGATGGTATTTTGATCGCCATAGCGATCGCTGCCAAACCCACCTAGCCAGCGATTTCGCAGTACTAACATTTCGTCTGCTGTGACACTGGCTAAGCCTTTATTAATAATGCTGACCAATTCAGGTTTATCGTTACGTAAGCCAAAAGTGAGATCGAAAGGTTTTTTGCCCAGCACAAAACCAACCTCAATTAGTTTTTCTAAGCCGACTAGCTGTGCCACATAAGCATAAGACTCGTCTAACACGGTGAAATCAGCTTGATCTGAGACCAGCGTCTTAATCATGTCATGAATACTATCAACATAGACAGGGCTTATATTCATGCCAGTTGCCTTTACCATACGCTCAAAAGCAAGGTTGCCTTTTTGCAGTGCAATGCGTTTGTTTTCTAAATCGTCAATATTTCTAATATTAAGGGGGTTACCTTTTTGTACTAGTACTACGGAATATAACTTTGTATAAGGTTTAGAAAAATTCAAATAGGTTTTACGATCTTCATCTGGGCTAGCGGTACTGATGCCGTCAAACTCTCGACGTTTAGTGCGCGCTTGCATCTCTTTCCAGTTTCCTAAAGCCAGTTTGATCTTTAATCCGGTTCGCTCACTGATTATATTCACTAAATCAGCATCGAAACCACTCACGCTGCCATCAGCATTTAAAATGGTAAAAGGTTCAAATGAATCGCCACTGGCTAAAGTGATAGCAGGATTGTTTTGAATAAAAACCTGCTCATCAGCACTGAGTGCAACAGTTGAGTGGTCTATTTCATGGCCAAAACTCAATTTAGAAACGCAACAGGTGAAAAATAATAAGGTAAGTTGTAGATATAATTTAGTGAACGTAATCATCCGTTGATCTCAATTATCTTAAAATGCTAAAAATTGGTCATTAATACTATGCTTAGCAATTAGCATACCCAAAGCTGTAAAATGCTTATTACTTGATTAATATTTAATTTTGGCGTTATGTTACAGGGTTTTACTGGAAGGAAAAATGATTAATTTGAAAAAGGTTTTTATTATTGGATTACCGCGCACGGCGACAACAAGTGTTTGTTTGGCGACGCTAAAGATGGGATTAACAACAGCTCATACGGCTTATACACGCCGTACCTTTGAGCAAGCCCAAGTGTTAGCCGACACGCCGATATTTGCCGATTATGCTGAGCTAGATATACTTTATCCTGATGCTAAATTTGTTTATTTAACACGGGATCTAAAAGATTGGATCCCTTCAATACGACAATTATTATTACGCATGTTGACTAATTTAATGCGTGAAGATGGCGGGTTTAATCCTATTTTAAAGCGCTGTTATAAAAGGGTATTTTCACCATTAACGTTAGAAAATATCCATGACGATAACTTTTTGACACTTTGCTATGAGCGTCATCTTGCGCAAGTGAAAGCCCATTTTAGCAATAGACCCAAAGATTTACTGATTATTAATGTTGCCGAGCCACAAAGTTACCACTCTTTACATGATTTTTTAGCGCCGCCGAGAGCCCTTGATGTTAACGATGGATTTGAGCGTATCAACATGGCGGGCAAAGTAACGGCATGGAAGCAAATAAAGCACCCGTTGAAGGTAGAATCAACTCTAGGAGGGAAGGTTGAAACGTTGCACTACTAGCAGGTAGAATCCCCCTCATTTTGCAGAGCCAACATTATGTTTGAATTAAAATACCACACGCCCTTTGCATGGACCGAGGCTGTGTTAGCTGATTTTGACGCGTTTTTACAAGATCACGCTGGGGCGGAAAAAAAGGCCGCAGGCATGGCAATGGCGATGTTATCTCATTATCCCGACCGCCAAACATTAGTACGCGCCATGGCGGATTTGGCGATTGAAGAAATGATCCATTTCAAGCAAGTGGTTAAGTTGCTACAAGCGCGCGGCGTAAACTTAGCCAAAGACGAAAAAGACCCCTACATCAAACAAGTGAGATCGTTATTTCGTAACGGCAGTAATGAATTTTTTATGGACCGATTAATCGTCGCGGGGGTGATAGAAGCGCGCGGTCACGAACGCTTTGACTTAGTGGCTCAAGCCTTACCTGAGGGTAAAGAAAAAGATTTTTATGTCACCATTGCCAAATCAGAAGAAAAGCACAAAAACTTATTTATTGAACTGGCGTATGAATACTTTGATAAAGCTGAGGTAGACGAACGTTTAGAGCAAATACTGGTTGCTGAAGGTGAGATTTGCAGCAAACTCGCGTTTCGGGCGGCATTGCATTAGGGTTGTATTAAAAAACTTGAACAAGAAGTGCGTGACGCACTTCTTGTTCATGGTTCATTTACAAGCCGTTTTGATATTGCTGGTAAGTCGACTCAGGCACTAAGTTCGCTAAAACCTGACTGGCCTCAGATTGACCGCTAAGCAAGGCTTCAAACTGTTTGATCAATGTAATTTTGTCCGGCGACTGCCTATCACCTGCACCAATATCCGTTAGATCAATCATAAAGCCATCAAACAAATCACTAAGATCATCAATAATCTCGGTATTTAAAAACTGATCTTGGTTATAAATACTTGGGTATCCCGCTTTTTGCTTATCGATAGCAAATGAATCCCCTTTCAGGTTTTTAATGCTGGTGGATTTATCACATGACAGCATGCAGCCATTATCAATGCGCGGTTTTTCACAGCCCACACTCTGCTGGAAAAAGCACTGACGGCTCGCCATTAGCAAAATCGGGTGATAAATACTGTAGAGCATTTTGAAATTCTTCGGTCTTGCGATGTGACGGATTTGCTGCTTGCTGATTTCGTTAGAAATAAACGCGCCGCGACAATCGAAATTTTGTTGCAGTGACAACAACACATACGAGTTGGTGGTATTGAGCAGCGGCCCTGCGATCCAATTAATGCCAAGGCGCTGGGCGTGATAAGCAATGCCGGTGTTGTTGGTGACAATTAATGGCGGCTTAACTTGTTCTAAAATATTCAACGCTACGTCAAAGTCTTTGCCAATTAACACCGCGGGAAACCACGGGATCAATCTCGGATTCTCTAGTAAGAAATCGACATATTTAGTGCAGCCACGCTTGTACGCATCGGGCAGTTTAAAGTAAATATCACCATCGGTCACGTCTGCCAGCGCGGCATCGGCGGGGTCGCAAATCAGCATCGAAAGTAACGGTGCTTGCCCGCTGGGCTTGGCGTAATGTTCAAGTTTAGGCAGGGTAACTTCGGGTACTGTCGCAATGCCATCATTTAAGTAAGCCAATAGGTCATTCTTAAGCTGAGTAACTTCTCGATATGGAATACTTAAACCGTCGGTTAGCGCAGCCGTATCAAGAGCCACTAATTCATAGTTTGCGTTGGCAATGTTTTTAAAACGCTTTTCGATTGTTTCTTGATCGACGCTTAACTTTTCACTTGGCTGCATAGGGCTTTGTGAAGTCAATACAGTGGTTTTAGTTGCATTGTCGGCATTGATTAAATGGTCATTTTGCGCTGTGATCACGGTTAAGGTTAATGGCTTGCCCTGTTCGCTGGCAAACTGCAGTGTGAGCTTGATTTTATCGATGCTCAAGTGCGCGATTTTTTCATCAACGCTGGCATTTATTTGTTGTTTGTCGGCATGGAGTTGCTGCTTGGCATCAAAAATCTGCACCACTGAAATGGCGTCGCCTTGGCTGGCTTTGAATTTTTCCACCGCGTGGTGTTTTGAATGATCCCGTGGGTTATCAATAAACATCGACTGGTTTAAATCACCGCGCAAAAAGGCATTGGTAAAATCGCGATTGAACACCTTGTAAAGTCGTTCGCCATCTTGGGTGAGCTCGCCCGTTTCAATATAACCATCAATTTGTTTACGAAAGCTGTCGATCACCGTGTGAACGTAGTTAGCCCCTTTAATGCGTCCTTCCACTTTAAACGAATACACGCCAGCATTGATCAACGCGGGTAAATCAAAAAATGCCGAGTTGTCTTTGATGTTGAGTGGGAAGTTGTTGCCTGACTCGGTGGTTTCATATTCCTCGCGACAGGCTTGGCTACAACGCCCGCGGTTACCTGAGTTACCAGCACTGGCCGAGGTGGAATAACACAGGCCAGAAAACGCGATACACAGCGAGCCATGAACAAACACTTCTAGTAGGGTATCGTGCTGCTGGCCAACTTTGGCAAGTGCGGTGATTTCACGTAAGTTTAGCTCGCGTGATAAGTTAACGCGGCTGGCGCCAAGCTGTTTCAGAAACGGAATTTGCCCGGCATTATGGGTGGTGAGCTGGGTAGATGCGTGAATATCCAGCGTCGGGAAGTATTCACGCAGTACATATAATAAGCCGATGTCTTGCACTATCACGCCGTCAAGGGTCGTATTCACTAAGCGGTTGAGCAATTTAACTAAGCTTTTAAATTCGTGCTCTAAAATCACGATGTTGAGAGTTAAGAAGATCTGACAATCATATTGATGGGCAAGTCTGATGGCGCCAACGAGTTCATCGAACGAAATATTGGCCGCGCGATTACGCGCATTAAAACTGTCTAAGCCGCAATAAACGGCGTCAGCACCCGCAATAATTGCGGCTTTAATGGCGTCAATATCACCGCCGGGGGCTAATAATTCAATCTTTGGCTTCATCACTTCACAAGGTCTCGGTTAACATTAAAGGGCGAATGTTACCCGTATCTGGTGCCAATGAATATCTTTGCGGGGCATTTATCCTTGTTGTCTTCATGTAAAGGCGATGTTAATAGCCATGGAAAATGAAAATATGACTAATAAAAACAAACCATTGCCCGTGATCTACTCGCTGCGCAATTGCCCCTTTGCCATGCGCGCCAGAATGGCCATATATCAAGCACAATTGCCGGTAATGCTGCGTGATATCGTATTAAAGGATAAACCTGCTGAAATGTTAGCTGCTTCGCCTAAGGGCACGGTGCCGGTATTAGTTACCCGTGATGGCATGGTGATAGAAGAAAGCCTGGAAGTGATGTTGTGGGTGTTAAGTGAACAAGACCCAGCAGATTTATTAATGAGTGGTGACGCCGCGCACTTAGATGAAATGCGCACTTTAATTTATCAGTTTGACAGTGAATTTAAGCCGTGTCTTGAGCAATACCGAGCGGCCAAGCGCTACCATGAGCCAACCTTAGACAAGTGTCGTAGCGCTTGTGAAAGCTACATCGCACAGTTAGAGGTGCGTTTATCGCAGCATCGCTATTTAATGAGTGAGCGTGAAAGCCTTGCCGACCTTGCCATATTACCGTTTATTCGCCAATTTGCGCGGGTAGAGCGCCAATGGTATTTGCAGTCTCCGTATCCGAAACTACGCCAGTGGCTAAACTTGTATTTACAAAGCAAAATGTTCAGTAAAGTAATGGCCAAACATGAGCTTTGGCAGGTGAACCAGCAAGAGGTGTTGCTGGTGGAATAATAGAGTTTTCGACAATAACAGCGCAGTGGTACAACTATTTTGAAAAAACGCCACCCGCCGCATAACCATACTATCTAGCCAGTTTCTATGAGCTGGTGCAGTCATGTTTGATTTTTATCAATCCGCTCAGCATTAGCATCTCATTTAAATTTTCAGTTAATAACGAACTGACAGTAGACTTGCTTGTCGCAAACCAGCACACAAGATTTGGCAATTGTTGTGGTGGCTTGGTGTTTGAAGCTGGCAATGCAGTTGGAATATTTAGGTGGGTGTCCCAGCTTTTATTCCCAAGGAACGGAAAAGCTTTTTGGGGCGAATGGTTAAAGATGAATCCAGACTCTCTAAGCCACACAAACAAGGCTTTAATTGAAGGACTTAACCCGAGAACTGGAGAGAGGTTATACCGTACAAATAAGAAGGGAATAAAGGTATACTACGATCACATTGCTCCCAGAGTTGACAATACATGGATAAAGCACTTTCCAGAGCATAAAGATTTTAAATTTCAAAGAATCGAGCATCATCATGTTGATGAGGGGCGTTGGGCTATTCCTTTGCCTTGGGACCTACACCGAGGAAAAGGAAACTATAATATTTGGCATAATTTTAACGATTAGTGAAATAATCATTTAATGGTCAGGCCTCGTGTAAATGGATAAAAAAGAGATATTATGAATAAAATGAACAACCCTAGTGAAATTAACAGTTTTTTTGAGTCTTATATTGACTGGATAACCGAACTTTTTCCTGAATTGCCAGTAGGGCATCCAATGAAAGGTTCTGAAGCGGATAAGTTGATTGAACACGAGTATGCCATATTTAAGTCTGACATGTTGAGTGATGATATTCTCAAGCTCTCAGATAATCCTGATATACCAAAATATTATTTGGAATTTTTATCGGAGTATAGTTATCGAAACCTTGAGGTTCCGTTATTCTCATTTCCTTCTACGCACCCTGAGGATGGTTTACGTGAAATTAAATCTGATATTGGACGTTATATTGAGTATGGGCTGGTTCCGTTTGTTTACGATAAATCTGGCACCGGATACTACTCTATAGACCTTCGTCAGGAGGAGGCAGTAGTATTTTACAAAAATGATGAGCGTCCAAGCTTGACGGTAAGAAACAAGAAATTGGCATCGTCATTTTTGTCAGTCCTAATATTTCTTAAGGAATACCTGGACTGGGGGGGGAATATTAGTGGTCTGGATGATGAGTACAAGCCTGAAGCATTAGCCGAGCTAAAAGGTATTGATTCGCAAATTGGTGCTGTTTGGGAAGACTGGTGGTTGCCACGCCTATTGTTCAATGCATAGCTTAATTTAGAAGAGAAATAATGGGACATCCAGTGCGCCGAGCTAAATCGGTAGAAGATTGGAGGTGAAAGCCCTCTGACTGGTAAGACCTAGCAAGTCGCCAGTACCCCGAGTCATGGGCGGCGTGCCGTGAGGCACGCGGTTAAGCGTTGACAGGGGAAGCCATAGGCTAAGTATTGAGCTGCGTAATCACCCTTTATGTGTGTTGACCTTGTTGGATGAAGGGGAAAGCAATATAGACCTGAGGCGTTATGCGAGTTTCAGGCTAACACGTCGCAGTCGTAGACCTTACGCATGTGGTGATGTCTTTTATGCGGAACTCGGGAGGTCTTGTCGTTAGCTTGCGGAGCAGGCAGCAACTAGGAAGCGAAAGTGCATAGCTAGTTGCCATTAACGGCAAGAAGTCGGATCCATTCATAGTAGTGAGGAAGCAGACGAACAATCATGGTCAGTGTTTAACGCATTACCCTTGAGCGGAGTCCGTGGAGCGAAGGGATGGAACAAAGAGAAAGTCGATCAACAGGCGTACGACCATGACTCAGAGCATGGTGAATAGCGGACACCCACCACTTTTTGCGCTAACGCACATCCTGAGCCATAGTTTAAAAACCACTTATGGAGCAGGATGTGGCCATGACTTTGCCTCGCGGGCAGTTGATCTGCCCTGAATCAACGCCTTACTATCATGTCACCAGTCGCTGTGTGCGCCGTGCCTTTTTATGCGGTATCGACCACTATACTCAGCAGAGTTACGAGCATCGCAAGCCTTGGGTGTTGGATAAACTAAAGCAACTAGCGGACATTTTCACCATCGATGTCTGCGCTTACGCCATTATGAGCAATCATTACCATTTGATATTGCATATTAATTTGCTTGAGAACCGCAATCTATCTGATAGTGAAGTTGCAGCGCGTTGGCAGCAGATGTTTGCCATGCCCATGCTGGTAGATGATTGGTTAATGGGAAAAGAGCAAACAGGTGCAGAGCAAGCGGTAGTGGCTGAATTAATTGCTGAATGGCGCAGTCGCCTTAAAAACATCAGCTGGTTTATGCGCTGTTTAAATGAAGACATTGCGCGCAAGGCCAATCAAGAAGACCGCTGCAAAGGGCATTTTTGGGAGGGGCGCTTTAAAAGTCAAGCCTTACTGGATGAAAAGGCCCTGCTTACCTGCATGACTTACGTTGATTTAAACCCCATCCGCGCCGATATGTGCCAGCGTGTTGAAGAGCAATAATTCACCTCGATTTATGAGCGTATTCAGCAATTTAAAGCGAAGCAGAATGACCAGATTGTGAAATCCGAGCTGTTACCCTTTGAGCGCCAATTCGATACTCGACAACCCCATGAAATCCCGTTCTATTTTGAAGAATACCTGCAACTGGTTGATTGGACGGGTCGTGCCATTCGCGATGATAAGCGCGGCTATATTCCCGCCGATGAACCCAAGTTATTACACGAGCTGGGTATTGAACAAGATAGCTGGTTGCAACTGGTCAGTTACTTTAGCCGAAGTTTTGGCAGCGCCGCAGGCAGTTGGGAGCATCTGACTGCCCACAGTAGAAAGGCTGGCCACTGCTGGACGCGAGGACAAACGGCATGTAATCGACTGAGTGGGTTGGGATAATATTTTCCGCAGCACAAACTAACTGCGTAACTTGCTTAACAGGCAGGATTGCTCACACCTAAAAATTACACATCCAGTCAGAACTACGGATTTCTAATAACATTGTAGCCAAACCTTCCATCCATTAATGAATCAGCAGCGAATCCTTACAGCAGATCTAGCCTTTTTCGCTGGCTTTTTGCGCCATCAGATAGCTAGATTATTTAGATGGCTGTCCGATATTAATAGACTGAGTGGGTTTGGATAAAACTAACCTGAAAAAAGCTGCCCGTCGCATAACCATACTATCTAGCCAGTTTCTATGAGCTGGTGGAGCCATGCCCAATTTCTATCAATCCGCTCAGAGCTTAGCATTTCAGTTCAATTTCCAGTTTTAACTGAACCGACAGTAGACTTGCTTGTCGCAAATTAGCAAACAAAATTTGGCAATTGTTGCGGTGGCTTGGTATAAGTTTGCTTAATTATTTGGGTGGGTGTCCCAGCTTTCCTTTTCCAGCTTTCCCATAGGTGGGTGTCCCAGCTTTCCCTTTCCAGCTTTCGCATGCGCAATAACTAATAAAAGGTTGTCTATGAAGAGCAATGTAGGATTAAAATTGAGTTTTTTTACTAAATATAAGTTGTATCGAAGAGGGTTTGATTTTCGCTTTGTTGTTATATTTATGGCTATTGGTTTTATTGGGATTGTTCAGAGTCGTTATTTTAAACCTTTTCCGGATAATAAGCTTCTCAGTCAACCACAAAGTGTTTTTTTAACAGGGGTTGTTTATGTTAAGCAGAAAAAAGGAGAGTTAATTAAATTTCTGACTGCGGATCAGTTGAAAGTGCTTAATGACAGTATACAGGCTGGGGCTAAAAACCGTTACAGGCATGCTAAAGCCTCTTTTGATAAGCATCCAGATAGTTCAAGATACTGCTCTGTGGTAATTAATCTCATAAATAACCCTTTCAGCAAGGTGCAGTTATCAGGTCTTGTTGAATTAGATTTTAACAAAGGCATAAATCATGTTAGTTTGCGAAGTTTTTCTTTTGGTCATGAAAATGTTAATAGTAGTCGCCACGCTAATGAGCGAATGGATCAGGTGATTACGCTGCCTTTAGATTTTTTGTTAGAAATTGCTGGAATAAGTAAAAATGATTGCTGAAAAGCTGAAAGTACAAGATTACATTGTTTTTTTTATGATGGAATTAGTGGTTGGTTTTTTTATTTTTTTTATTTTTTCATACACTTTTTCTCATTTTATTTCAACTAAAGGTTCAGAGTTAAGTGTGGAGGATTTTATAAATAATGAGAGTGTCTATACAAAGGAGTTTAGACAGTGGGGGGTGACATCATATATTTTATCTTATCGAGAAAATGAACATTCTATTAATTTTGAAGAAGTTCGATTAAAAGATTCTGTTACCTATAATAGTTTGTCTCAGCAACTTCTTGAAGAGAGAAAGTTAATTCAGCCAGTTCCAATAAAACAAACCCTAGCTACAAGGTGTCTAATTACATTGGTTCCTAGAGAAAAGCCGGAAATAAATTACATAGAAAATGATGAGCTAAGAAGAGGGTTTGTAACCTATCCTATTCTTTTTCTGGACAATGAAATTAGAAGTTTACCAAGAGTGTCCTCAGAATTTTTTTATAATTTTGAGCATATGATTTATGCGGATAAAAAAGGGGTGGTGTTTAACGACCCTGAGTTTGTGTTGTTGATGAAACATGCGTTTGCAGAATTGGCAAATAACAATGACTTTTCATGCTTATATTAGCTAAATAAAGCTATGACTATCGTCAACTAACTTGAAAAACGCCGTACATGGGAGGATTACCGGAAACCTTGAAAAAAAACCGCCAGCGGCGGTTTTTTCAATTAATAGGTTATTATCTCAAATTATTAAAAACGAACAGCTTTTTTACCGTGACGAGATTTAAGTTGGTTAACCACTTCTTCTAGCGCTACGCCTTCGTTTTGCAGTAATACCGTTAGGTGGTATAGCAAATCGGCGCTTTCACAAATTAGCTCTTCGCGATCTTTGGCCATGGCTGCTAGGGCGACTTCAACACCTTCTTCACCGACCTTTTGGCTGATGCGTTTAGTGCCTTTAGCAAATAGGGCGGCGGTGTAGCTTTCGCTTGGATCAGCGGCTTTACGCTCGGCCAAAAATTGCTCTAAGTGGGCAATGAAGGTCATGGCAGGCTGCTGCTCGTTTTCAAAACAGCTGACATTGCCTAAATGACACGTTGGGCCGATGGGATTGGCGGTGATCAGTAAGGTGTCGTTATCGCAATCAGGGGTGATTTCCACCACTTTTAAGAAGTGACCTGAGGTTTCACCTTTACACCAAAGGCGCGATTTAGTGCGGCTAAAGAAGGTTACATTACCGGATTCGATAGTGGCGCTTAAGGCTTCTTGGTTGACATAGCCTAGCATGAGCACTTGTGCTGAAACCGCATCTTGTACAATCACTGGCATTAAGCCATCAACTTTATCCCAATCTAGGGCACTTAATTTTTCTTCGTTTATCATAATCTTATGTCAACCCCTTGAGCGATGAGATAGGCTTTAAGTTCGCCAATATTGATAATGGATTTGTGGAATACGCTGGCCGCGAGTGCGCCATCGACATCAGCTTTGTTGAATACATCCGCAAAGTGGACCATTTCTCCCGCGCCGCCAGAGGCGATTAACGGTACCGTGCAAATTTCACGTACTCTTGATAACTGCTCTAAGTCATAACCACAGCGCACGCCGTCTTGGTTCATTACGTTCAGTACAATTTCACCTGCGCCGCGTGATTGCACTTCTTTCACCCAGTCAAAGGTGTTCCAGCGTGTGGTCACGGTGCGCGACTCATCACCGGTGAACTGTTTTACTTGGTAGGTTTTGGTTTCATCGCAATAGTAAGAGTCGATGCCGACAACAATACATTGCACGCCAAATTTATCAGCTAAACGGTTAATTAAGCTTGGGTCGGCAAGTGCAGGGGAGTTAATTGATACTTTATCGGCACCAAACTCAAGCACGCGCTTAGCATCGTCTTCGGTTTTAATACCGCCAGCGACACAAAACGGAATATCGATCACTTCTGCAACGCGACTTACCCAAGATTTATCTACCACGCGCGCGTCAGAGCTTGCTGTAATATCATAAAACACTAATTCATCTGCGCCTTCTTCGGCGTAGCGTTTAGCTAAAGGTACGATATCGCCAACAATTTCGTGGTTGCGAAACTTCACCCCTTTAACTACTTTGCCGTCTTTAACGTCTAGGCAGGGTATAATACGTTTTGCTAGCATTCCATGCCCTCTTTTCTAAGTGGTTGATTCTTTGCTGTTATATTCAATTCTTTCACTTCCCTTCACCTTCATATTCACATACAGGTAAATTTTTTGGACTTATATTTTGCATAAATATTCATCTTTTAATACTTATGCGTCCATTTTATCGGGGTAATATATAACAAAATACATTGACGGGATACACGCCTAAGGGCTTGAAATTGACTTCAAGCCCAGCTGGATTGGAGCAAATTAAACTGAAAACAGATTATCTTGCTGTTACGCCACACTCGCTTCATGCCTTGCGCGTAGGCTGCGCAATAGTAAAAAGATGGCAATAGGGGCGCAAAAGGTGGTGAGTATTGTTAGTGAGGCTAAAGATTGAATGCCGATTAACTCGCCATGAGTATTAGAGGTTAGCAGCACGGAAGATGCCATGCTGGCTGCCCCCGCGGCGAGGCTAGACACCGTACCTTGATAAGACATAAAGGCGGCGCGCTGATGAGGTGCAGGAACACGAGACGTGATTGCAGAAATTGCCGCTGTTCGGGCAGAGCTAAACGCCATGAAGAGTATAAAGATAATATATACAGAGAGTGAGCCCAGTGAAATAAAGCCCAAATAGACAGTCGCGGCAACGAACAAGCTGCTTATCCATAAGGTTGACATGATCCAACCCTTATCAATCGTTCTACCAAAAAAACGCATTGCCACTAAGCTCGCCACCCCACCAAACAAATACAGCAAACTAATATGTTCTCGGGGAAAATTAAGATTAAATTGAAAGAATGAGGATAAATTTGGCACCAATAAGAAGTGGCCAAACATACTGATGGCCACTGCACTACAAGCGATAATAACCGCAGGGCTAAACAGCATATTTGCATGGCTGGCAGTCGGTTGATTATTAGGCTTCAAATGAGCGCGTAAATTTGGCATAAAGTGCCAACAAAAGCCTGCTAACACCAAACCTAATACACCAAAGAAATAAAAGTTTACTTGCCAAGATACTCGTGCCGAGAGCTCTAACGACAAGGGCACCATGATAATAGCCGCCAACGAAAAGCCACTGGCGACAAAGGCGACGGCTTTTCCTCTTTCTTTTATATCGGCTACATCAATCACCGATGCCATCATCAAGCCACTAACTGGGCCAGCGAAACAGCCAGCAAGAATAAATAGAGTAAGCAGTTCACTTTGGGTTGTAGATAAACCACACAGCACAATAAACACAGAGCGAACAACTAAAAAGCCTATCAACGCGTGCTTACGATCAAACCGGTCTAAATAAGGTGCGATGAAAAAACCCACCAAGGCCGATGCTAATGTGGCGCCACCACTAATATAGCCAATATGCTCGGCTTTCATGTCTAAATGAGTAACAAAATCAGCAGCGAGTGGCATCACCATCATTAACGTTGCAATAGACAGCATATTGATTAACAGGGCTAATCGCAGCACGTATTTTTTTGCCTTACTATTTTGCAGTTCCATGGCTATTCACATTGATTAAAAAGGCAAGGATAGTAACCAAAACTCGTTTTACATTCAATAACGGTTCTCATTATCATTTTTGCTTCTGGTATAAGGTGGCCTGCAACGTCCACTTTTTTTCTGAATATTGAAAATAGTCAATATCTAAATACTTGCTATTGATCTTACAAATAACAATAGTTATCATTCGCGCCACTATTATCATGGAGTTGTGGCAATGAACCAAATTCAAGGGAAAAAACAGTTTTCAATTAGCTTAATTAATCAAGCGCTGCTGGCGGCAGGTTTATTATCTTCGTGTCACGTGATGGCAGCTCAAGCTAATAATGAAGCGATTGTTATTACAGCGACGCAAACCAAGCACACAGAGCTAACGGCGCCTGCTTCAGTTTCCTATATCACCCGAGAAGAGTTGGATAAGCTGAATGTTAATGACGTGGCACAAGCGATTAAACATTTACCCGGTATCAATGTTAACCCCGGTACATCATACGGGCGCAACGAGATTAAAATTCGTGGCCTTGATTCCGATTACACTTTGCTGTTGGTGAATGGCCGCCGAGTAAACTCTCGAGATGCATTAACCTCGGGCTACGGTAATGATTTTGATCTATCTACCATCCCGATGACGGCTGTTGAACGCATCGAAGTGATCCGCGGCCCGATGTCGTCACTTTATGGTGCTGATGCGCTGGGCGGTGTCGTTAACGTTATCTTACGTCAACCAAGCGAAACCACAAACGGCTCAGTAGGTTATCAATTTGATGGCATTACTCAGGGACAAGGCGGAGATACTAACAAGGTAAATGCTTATATCAGTGGCGCGTTAGTCCCTGAAAAATTACTCGCCAACTTGATTATCGAAAAAAGCGATCGTGATGCTTGGCGAACAAAACTAAGCAAAAACCCAGATGCTGATGCGTTAGAAGCGCGTGAAAAATTGAATATTTATTCCAACGTGAAGTGGCTGTTAAGTGCCGAGCAAGACGTGGACTTAGATCTGATCTACAGCAAAGATGATCGTGATGCTGACTGGAATAACTGGGGCAGAGCGGTGAACAATGTGCAAGAGCTTGAACGAATTAATGCGGCATTAACCCACAAGGGTTATTGGTCGGCATTTGATTCCACCTTGCGCTACAGCTATGAGTCTACTGACTTAATGGATAATTCAGGTCTCAATAAAGCAGTGGGCGATGTTAATCAAACTAACCAAGCCATTGAAGCACAACTGTCGGGTTACATCGCGTCTCATT
Organism: Motilimonas cestriensis; assembly: GCF_021295315.1. GTDB lineage: Bacteria > Pseudomonadota > Gammaproteobacteria > Enterobacterales > CBDFNC01 > Motilimonas > Motilimonas cestriensis. Next base: position 16,950 of record NZ_JAIMJA010000029.1, read on the forward strand.
TGGTTACCGGAGGGGCTGAGTACCGCAAGACCAAATTAGAGAACAACCTGACGCTAGGTTCAAACACGGTAGATTATGACCAATCGGCCATTTATATCCAGGACGAATTTGATCTCGGTGAGCTGTCTTTGACTGTTGGCGGTCGCTTTGATGATCACCAAGTATATGGCGGTGAATTTAGCCCAAGGGCTTATGCGGTATACAGTATTACCGATAGATGGGTAGTCAAGGGCGGTATTGGTAAAGCATTTAAGGCCCCGGGTCTAAATCAGTACAGTGATGCCTATGGTGTTACTGCGTGTCGCGGCGCTTGTACTGTAGTTGGTAACCCAGATTTGAAAGCGGAAACGTCAGTAAGCTACGAGCTATCAACTGGTTATGAGGCAGAGCAGTTTGGTGGCAGCTTAACGTTATTCAATAATGAAATTGAAGACATGATTAAAGCTGAAGCATGGGATCGAGTAAAAACCTCATTAAGCTACATGAACGTAGATAAAGCGACTATTCGTGGTATTGAATTGTCAGCTTGGTTCGATGTTTCTGACTCGCTAAGTATTAACACCAACTATTTATTGTCCGACTCCGAAGACAACAGCACCGGTAAAGAGTTGACACTAACGCCGCGTAATACTTGGAACGCACAGCTAGATTGGCAAGCAATGGAAAACCTATCGACTTTTCTTGCTTACAACTACACCGGGTCTCAGTTCTTAGGCACGTCTTTGTCACAAGAAAAAGCCAGTGCTTATTCAACCCTAGATGTTGGCGCGCAGTATGAAGCGATTAAAAACCTGACGTTCAAAGCCGGTGTCACCAACTTAACCGATGAAGACCGCGATGATATCGCAGTGAAATACGATTACATCCTCAAAGGCCGCAGTATCTATGCCGGCGTTGCTTACGATTTTTAATCGTCAAATGGGAGTAAGCCCAGCGCTTACTCCCAGCTTGCAACAATAACAACGATTAACACCATCAAGATAAAACCAGCTGTCTGGTTTAGATAAAAATAATTATAAAGCAATGTGAAGCAATGCAAATGGCAGATCTAGCGCCTTAGATCTTCGAACAATATTGAACGAGTGAAACTCGCGTCAAGGATTTGCATTAAAAGGGGTTGTGTTATGCAACAGACACCAAATCAAGCGCTATCTTATAATCTTGCATCGTTTTCACCGCATAACGACTGTTTGTTTAGATCGGAAGATCAAACATTAGTCGCATTAAATGTTAGTCAGCGAATTGTTCAGCCTGCGGTAGGCGGTGAAGATAAAGATAGTCTATTCCAAGCAGCAATACAGCGCGCATTTGAACTAGAAAAGCAAAAAGGTAATGATAATCCAATCATCGTGGGCTCAGTGCCTTTTGATGTAACTCAACCATCTTGTTTATATATTCCACAAACGGCATTTTTTGTCGACAACATGGATATCGCACTGTCTGGCGAGGGCCAACAACAAGAGCAAATCCTGTTGTCGCATATGCGTAGCGAGCCCGATGAAGCAAGCTTTAAAGATGCGGTATGCAAAGCGGTCAATCAGTTTGCTTTGGGCGCCCTTGAAAAAACCGTCTTATCACGAGTGTTAAACTTGTCGTTTTCTGACCCAGTGTCACCCCGAGCAATTCTCGCAAGCTTATGGCAACAAAACCCGCAAGCCTATCATTTTTCGGTGCCACAAACCCAAGGCAGCGTGCTGTTAGGGGCCAGTCCTGAGTTGCTTATTCGTAAGCAGGGTACGCAGCTTATTTCCAACCCGCTAGCGGGGTCAGCAAAGCGTCAAAGTAATCCAGCGCTTGATCAACAGATCAGTCACGCGCTTTTACAATCAAGCAAGGATCGTTATGAACATCGGCTAGTGATTGAGGAAATTGCTCGGCTGCTCAAGCCACATTGTCAGCAACTTGATGTTCCAACAGCGCCATCGCTGATTAATACGCCAGCCATGTGGCATTTATCAACCCGTATAGAAGCTGAACTAGGTAGCAAGGATATGAATGCGTTGCAGCTTGCTTGTTTGCTTCATCCAACGCCAGCAGTCTGTGGTTACCCCTTTGATTTATCAAAACAAGCCATTGCGCAATTGGAGCCGTTTCAACGCGGTATGTTCAGTGGAATGGTGGGTTGGTGCGATTCGCGTGGCAATGGAGAATGGGTTGTTACCATACGCTGTGGTGAAGTTAAACATGACCAAGTTCGTTTGTTTGCCGGGGCCGGTATCGTGAATGGCTCATGTTCAAATGCAGAATGGCTAGAAACACAAGCAAAATTCGGCACTATGCTGAAGGCGTTTGGCTTTAATGAACAGGAGGCCAAATGAGTATCCCATTCACCCCATGGCCAGAGCCACTGGCGAAACGCTATCGCGAAAAGGGCTATTGGAGTGGCCAGCCACTGGTCGACATTATTACACGGCATCAAGCAACCGCAGCCGATGATCTTGCGTTGATTTGTGGCGAACGTTGTTATCGTTATGCTGACCTTGATAGGCTCAGCTCTCATCTAGCGTCACATTTGCATCAAATAGGCTTGCGGGCAGGCGCTACCGCATTGGTGCAACTGCCTAATATCGCTGAGTTTTACCTCGTATATTTTGCTTTACTTAAAGTGGGCATTGCGCCAGTTAATGCTTTGTTTAGTCACAATAAAGTTGAGTTAATGTCGTACGTTGAACAATTGCAACCTGAAGTGGCCATTGTGTCTTCGCAACATGCCTTATTCAAAGATAACGCTTTTGCACAGCAATTACGCGCTATTTGCCCAGTGTTAGATCATTGGTTGTTAGAAGGGGAAGCGTCATGGGCACACTCGCTTAGCGCCTTGTTTGATTCGCCAGCGGCGAATGTGTCAGCTACGGACTGGCAATCTACTTCGCCCGATCAAGTTGCATTTTTTCAACTGTCGGGCGGCAGCACGGGTACGCCTAAGCTGATCCCACGAACCCATGATGACTATTACTACAGTGTGAGAGCCAGCGCCGAAATTTGTCAGATAAATACCGACACTCGTTATCTTTGCGCACTGCCAGCGGCCCATAATTTTAGCCTTAGCTCACCCGGCAGTTTAGGCGTGTTTTACGCTGGTGGAACCGTGGTATTAGCCACCGACCCCAGCGCAATGACTTGTTTTCCACTGATTCATAAGCACGGCATCACCGTCACCGCGTTAGTGCCGCCTGCGATCACTTTGTGGCTACAAGCCGCGAGCAGTTTTCCTGATTATTTAACGACCCTTAGCGTAGTGCAAGTGGGTGGTGCCCGTTTAAGCGAAGCGTTAGCAAAAAGGATCAAGCCAGAGCTTGGTTGCCAATTACAACAAGTGTTTGGCATGGCGGAAGGCTTAGTGAATTACACCCGATTAGACGACGATGAATGGCATACTTTTCATACTCAAGGTCGCCCTATTAGTGAGGATGACGAAATCAAAATCGTCAATCAAGCGGGGGAGCGTGTTCCGACTGGCGAGGCTGGGGCACTGTTAACACGCGGTCCTTATACCTTTCGCGGTTATTACTTGAGCCCTGAGCACAACGAAACTGCATTTGATCAAGAAGGTTTTTATCGCTCGGGTGATGTGGTTAAGCAAACTGAATCGGGCTACTTGATTGTGGTGGGTCGTGATAAAGACCAAATCAATCGCGGCGGAGAAAAAATTGCCGCGGAAGAAATCGAAAATCAATTACTGACGCATCCCAGTATTACCAACGTCGCGATTGTGTCGATGCCTGACCCCATAATGGGCGAAAAAAGCTGTGCTTTTGTCACTCGGGAAGATGAAACCTTAACCGCGATGGCACTTCGTAAGTACCTTCGATCCCTTGGTGTTGCGGCATATAAATTACCCGATCATGTTGAATTTATTGATCGTTTACCAGAAACCCCGGTTGGCAAAATAGATAAACGCCAATTGCGTCAACTTATACAGCAAATTAAATTTAAGCAAGTGAAGGAATCTTAATATGGCCATAACCGCGCTCTCAGCATACCCATTACCCCGTATCGAGGATTTTCCAACCAACAAGGTGTCATGGACTTTTGATCCTAGCCAGGCCGTATTTTTAATTCATGACATGCAAGAGTACTTTGTGAGTTTTTATGGTGCAGAAAACGCTTTGATCGACGAGGTTATCGCTAATCTCGTGTCAATTAAGGCTTATTGTAAAGCGAATGGCATTCCTGTTGTTTATACCGCGCAACCAAAAGAGCAAAACATTGCTGACCGAGGTTTACTGACGGATATGTGGGGGCCGGGGATTAATCAATCGCCAGAGCAACAAGAAGTGGTATCAGCGTTAGCACCTGAGCCAGAAGACACAGTGCTAGATAAGTGGCGCTATAGTGCTTTTCAGCGTGCGCCACTTGAACAAATAATGAAAGAGTTAGGCCGCAATCAGCTATTAATTGGCGGCATTTATGGCCATATCGGTTGTTTAATGACCGCGGTTGATGCATTTATGCGAGATATTAAACCTTTTATGGTTGGCGATGCTGTTGCCGATTTCTCTAGAGATGATCACGACATGGCGCTTAAATATGTCGCCACGCGATGCGGACAAGTCGTCACTACCGCATCGGTGACAGAGCAAGCCACACCAGCGATCAACCAGGCCGCCAATGCCACCAATGAAACGACCAATGGAGCAGAGTCGCCTATCACCAAAGCAACATTACAAGGAACGATCCTGTCATTAATTGATGAGCCTGAAGATGAATTTGATGCGGATGAAAACTTACTGGATTACGGCTTAGATTCGGTTCATGTCATGTCGTTATTAACGCAATGGCGCAAGCAAGGTATTGAACTCAATTTTGTTGCTTTGGCCAATGAGCCAACATTAAACAATTGGTGGCAGTTGATCAGTGCGCAACAAGAGGCGCAAATATGAAGCAGTTAAATACCGCGCAGCAAGGTCTTTGGCTGGGGCATACACTTAATCAAAACAAAGCCTTATTTAACACGGCTGAATGCATTGTTTTTCAAAGTGAAATACAAACACCTTGGCTAGCGCGCGCAATTCAACAAACAGTGCAGGAAATAGCGTGTTTATCATGTCACTTTGTCAGTGATGATGCCAACGTCCCTTATATGCAGCCCGCCACGCTGCCGGCTCAGCTACCCACTGTCCGGCTCGATGAAGTAGATGAGGTTGCTGAAGCCAGCCTTGTTAGTGCATGGGCAGAAAAAGACATTGAGATCCCTTTTGATTTAAGCAAGGAATTACCTTGTCGGTTTACCTTATTAGAAGGGCAAACGAAACAATATTTGTACACCTGTGTGCACCATATTGCATTGGATGGCTTTGGCACAAGCTTAATGTTTCAGCGAATTGCCGAGATTTATTCAGCCCTTGTTAACGACAAGGCGATTACACCAAGCCCCTTTGGTCAATTTGATGCAGTGCTCGCGGAAGATCAGCAACGCAAAGAATCGGGCGCTTATCAGAAAGCGCGAGACTTTTGGCTTTCTTTGCTGACAGCGCAATCTCCCGCGTCTTCTTATGCAGAAAAAGTGATGCCCATTTCAGCCCGTTTTCATCGACAGTCGGGTCATATTGATGGGGCAACATGGCAACGAGTGCAGCATCTTGCGCAAATGAATAAAGTTACTTGGGTAGATGTTCTATTAGCTGCCATCAGCGTGCACTTAAGATGCTATACCGGCGACAAGCAAGTGGTCATCGGCATGATGGTAATGAACCGTATGGGATCAAAATCATTAACGGTGCCCTGTATGCAAATGAATATCGTGCCATTAGTGGTAGATATTGAAGACCAAGACCAGCTAATGGACGTGGCCAGCAAAATTGCCAGTCATAAAAAGAAAATGCGCCGTTTTCAACATTATCGTTATGAGGATTTGCGCCGTGATATCAACCGCGTTGGTGGCGAGCAGCGGTTGTTTGGCACCTTAGTGAACATCATGCCCTTTGACCATCCGCTGAAATATGGCGATGTTACTGCGCAAACGTTGAACCTGAGTGCTGGACCTGTTGAAGATTTAACCATAGAGATACACAGTCAAAATGAAGGGGCTCCTTTATTGGATATTGATGCGAACCCAAGTGTGTATCAAGCACAGCAAGTGGCGTCGATTAAGCAAGAGTATCTTGATCTGCTTGAGCGTTGGTCAGGCGCGCCCGAGGAAACCGTAGTAACACTGTTGAATAGTTGTTTTGCGCGCGAGCGCGCGCAGGCGATTATTGCTGGAGCGCCGCTAAATGAACCAAGGATTACGGGTTGTGCGCTTACTCAGATCCGTCATTGGGCTGAGTATACACCTGAGCGAATTGCCATCCGCTATCAAGATCAAGTGTTGTCTTATGGTGAGTTGTGGCAACAAACGCAGCAGGCCGCTGCTGCTCTTAATCAGCAAGGGGTGAGGGCTGGCGATCGAGTAGGGGTTGCGTTGCAGCGATCGCCAAAGCAGATCATTAGTACCTTAGGGGTGCTGTTATCTGGCGCTGTTTATGTGCCGCTCGATCCTGAACAGCCATTGTCGCGCCAACAAAGTATTGTGCTACAAGGGACCATAAACACCCTGATCACCCAAGCCGAATACCAACATCAACTTGCCCCCTTAGCCGTCGCTAAGGTGTTGCTAGCTGGAAGTTTGAGCGCTGAGCCTTGTTTTGAATACGCAAGCACCGCGCAAGATAGCGCTTATGTCATGTTTACCTCCGGCTCAACTGGCCAACCGAAAGGCGTTAACATCAGTCACGGGGCATTGGCCCATTTTGTTGCCAGTGCTCGCCAAGCTTATCAAGTTGGCTGCGATGACCGCGTATTGCAATTTGCGCCGTTTAATTTTGACGCCAGTATTGAAGAAGTGTTTGTTACCTTAACCGCAGGCGCAGAGCTGGTGCTGCGAACAGATGCCATGCTTGAATCCATGAACGAATTTGTGGCGTTTATTGAAGCGCAGCAAATAACCTTATTGGATTTACCTACCGCTTTTTGGAATGAATGGGTGGTTAGTTTAGATAGCGGTATGGTTAAACTGCCCCATTGTTTAACAGGCGTGATCATTGGCGGTGAAGCCGTTTATCCAGAGCAACTAGCTAAGTGGCAACGGGCGGTAGCAAGGGATGTTTTACCGTTAAATCAGAGTATTCGCTTGTTAAATACCTACGGGCCGACGGAAGCCACGGTGGTTGCAACTTATTGTGATATTCAGCATGTCGCGACGAATGTTAGTCAGCTTCCCATTGGGCAACCGCTGCCGGGTGTAGCAGCATTAATCTTAGGCAAAGGGGATAAACCAGCGCACAGCGGTGAGTTAGTGTTACTCGGTCCGACCTTAGCTCAAGGCTATGTTGGATTACAACACGACGCATTTACTGAACTGCTGATTGGTGACCAATGGCGCCGCGTTTATCGCACGGGTGATCGGGTCAGCTGTGACGCAGATTCTTCTAACAATATCGTTTACCTTGGCCGCATTGATAATGAGTTCAAAATAAGTGGCTATCGGATTAATCCCGGCGAAATCGAGTCGCACTTATTGGCGCAATCTAAAGTGCTAGAAGCCTGTGTTCAAGGCATTGTCTATGACAGTGGTATCCGCCGGTTGGTGGCCTTTGTCGCCAGTAATGAAGCAGATTTATCAGCTAAGGACATCAAGGGCGAGCTGAGCCAAGTGCTGCCCGCCGCCATGGTGCCAACGGATTACCGCGTAATGTCATCCCTGCCGAAAACGAGCAGCAATAAGGTCGACCGAAAAGCGCTATTGGCTTTGTATCATCAAGACACTGAGTTCACTGAGCTGGCGACCGAAACCCAAACCCGCGTTTGCGCGATTTGGCAGCAAATATTAGGCGTGTCAGGGATCCAAGGTCAGGACAACTTTTTTGAGCTGGGTGGCCAATCCTTACAGACCATTCAAATTGTTAACCGTCTCGCCGCTGAGTTTGGCCTTAGTGTGAAGGTATCCGATGTGTTTGATCGCCCAATATTAAGTGAGTTTTGTCATTTTCTGGAGCAGCTGCAAACACAAGGTGAAGATGAAGTGGAAATGGTGTGGTAAGCATGCAAGAGCAACTGTTTTTAAACAAAGTGGTGTGGGTAACCGGTGCTGCAAAAGGAATTGGCCGAGCGATTGCGCAGCAGTTTGTAGACCAAGGGGCCGAGGTTATTGGATTTGATATTGCCTTTGGCGCAGACAATTATCCTTTTGTCACCCAGCGCGTTGATATCAGTGATGCGGCTGCTGTTACCGCTATGGCACAAAGCGTGCTGGCGCAGCAGCCCCAGCTGGATGTACTGGTTAATGTAGCGGGGATATTACGCTTGGGAGAAGTAGAGCAACTTACGGTGGATGACTGGCAAGCCTGCCTTGACGTGAATGTTTCAGGTCCTTTTTATTTGTTGCAACAAGTGATCCCGACTTTTAAGCGTCAGCATCATGGTGCCATTGTTAATGTCAGCTCTAATGCCGCCCACGTGCCGCGTCAGTTAATGTCGGCATACTGTGCCTCAAAGGCGGCCTTAACCAGTTTATCTCATTGCGTGGCACTTGAGCTTGCGCCTTTTGGTGTGCGCTGCAATTTGGTGTCACCGGGTTCGACGGATACCGACATGCAACGCGCCTTATGGCACAGCCATGATGCCGAGCAGCGCACGATTGAGGGCTTTCCCAGTCAATTTAAACTTGGCATTCCACTTGGAAAAATAGCCAAGCCACAAGACATCGCTGGTGTTGTGCTATTTCTTGCTTCAGAGGCTGCCAACCACGTTACCATGCAAGACATTGTGGTTGACGGTGGCGCTATTTTAAATGCTTAGGACCTTCTCATGACAGACATTATATCGTTGTTAACTGCTTTAGAGCGCCAAGGTGTGCGTTTAATGTTAAACGAACAAGGCCAATTAACCTCGCAATCGAGTAAAGCGGCCATGACCCCAGCAATTGGTCAACAAATAAAAATGAACAAGGACGCCATTGTTGATTGTTTAGCCGCCAAGGGCCGGTTTGAACAGCCAATTAAAGCAACTGGCCAAAGCATTGGGCCACTTTCTTCATCACAAAGTGGCTTATGGTTTATTGAGCAATATGAAGAGAATTCGCACCTTTATAATATGCCCGTGCATTTTCGACTGACTGGCCAGCTGGATGTGGCAGCGTTGCAGTATAGCTTTAATAGCTTAGTGCAAAAGCATGCCAGTTTGCGCACGCGCTTTGTTAAAAATGCCCAAGGTAAAGGTGAGCAACATATAAGTTCATCAGGGGCACTGCAGATTAACCATAAAAACCTGATGCATCTGCCGATAGGTGAACGCGAAGCCAAATTAAAGCAATTAGTGATTGATGATATTAACCAGCCTTTTGCGCTAGCGGCTGGCGAGTTAACACGCGTGACCTTAGTGCAGCTTCAACAAGATGAACATTTGTTGATGCTCACCCAGCATCACATTATTTCTGATGGTTGGTCGGTGAAAAATATGTTCGCGGATCTCAAGCAGGCGTTTCTTGCTTTTCAAAATGGACAAAGGACAAGCCCTGAAGGGGCATTTCCCGCGGTGACACCGACTAAGCTGAACTATCTTGATTATGCTAATTGGTTTAACTCAGCAGATTTTTTAGATTATCACAATCTTCATAAGGCTTTTTGGGTTGAGCGTTTACGTGGCATTCCCGAAGTACACAGTTTGCCATTAGATAAGCCAAGACCTGCCCATCATAATAACGATGGCGCTTTGGTTTTTTCGGCCATTGAGTTGTCGACATGGGAGCGTTTTAAACACTTATGCCAACGTTATAGTACGTCAAATTATATCGGTCTACACAGTGTGTTTTCTTTGTTAATGGCCCGAGTCAGTGCCAATAATGACATTGTTATTGGCACGCCGTTAGCGTATCGAGAGCGGCATGAAATTGAAGATGTCGTCGGTTTTTTCGTCAATACCATCGTACTGCGGACACAAGTACCGGAGCAACAATCCTTTGCCGATTACTTAAAAGCGTGTCGTGAACAAGATCTGGCCGCATTTGACCATCAACTTTATCGTTTTGAAGCCTTAAGTGAAGCGATTGGAGCCGACCGTACCACCGCCATAAACCCCATTTTTCAAATCATGTTGGTGTATCAAGCCAAGGTTGATTTTAATGACTTGATCCCAGGTTGTGGTGCGGTTGAAGAGCCATCGCCAGTGTTGCCGGCTAAAACCGATATTTCCTTAAAGGTGACTGAACTGGTTGATGGTGTGAAACTTGAGTGGCTATACAGCACAGGGATTTTTGAACATCAAATGGTGCAAAATCTAGCTGATACTTTTGTCCGTTTGTTAGAGAGTGTGCTGGCGTCACCCGAACAAGATATCTGGCAATTACCCATCATTGCTAACGACTATGAGCAAAGGGTCGCGGCGCAATTAGCGGCGCTGCCCAGTGACTATCAACGCGCTGGTTTAGGCGACACTTGTTTGGCGCATCATTTGTTTGAGCATGCGGCCCAAAATTATCCTGAGCATCTCGCCGTCAGGTGTCAGGACCAAGCGTTAACTTATGCAGAGCTAGAGCAGCAAGCTAATCAGCTGGCCCATTGGTTACAGCAACAAGGCGTCGGCAAAGAGCAGCGGATAGGGATAGTGGCACTGCGTGATGAGGTATTTCCCATCGCGGCACTGGCCATTTGGAAAGCGGGCGGAGCATATGTCCCCCTTGATCCTGACTACCCGCCAGAGCGCTTAACCCATATTATTAATGATGCTGAGTTAACATTTATCTTGGCGCCGTCAGCAACGTTTGCGCAGCAACATCCTCATTTATCGGCCACAATTATTGACTTATCTGGTCCTGAATCACGGGCGGCGATTGCACTTTGTCCCGCCACATCGGTTGAGTTATCCAGTCCGCAGTTGGCTCAGCCCAATCAACTCGCCTATGTCATCTACACTTCGGGTTCAACTGGTTTGCCTAAAGGCGTGATGGTTGAACATGGCGCTTTTGTTAATTTGATGCAAGACCATTTGCAGCGTTTGCAAATCAACGCAGAAAGCGTGATGTTTAACTGTATGTCACTGTCTTTTGATGCCGGCAATATGACCGCTATGTTGCCATTAATGGCGGGGGCTACACTGGCTTTTGGTGAGCCAAATGAACGGCTTTTAACCCACAGTGAAACACTCAAAGCCACGCACATGATTATTTCTACGGCCTTGTTTGCTGCTTTGCCGGTGCAACCGCTAAGTTATTTACGTGTTGTCGCTATTGGGGGCGAGGCGTGCCCAACTAAGCTGGTGGATAATTGGGCCAGCCAACTGACATTGCATAATATGTATGGCCCTACCGAATTTACGGTAACAGCCTTAGTGCAACCTTTGCTTAAAGGCGCGCCTGTTACTATCGGTCACTCGATACAACATTGCGCAGCTGTGGTACTGGATGGTTGCGGTAACCTTTGCGCTCAAGGTGTGCCCGGTGAGTTATGTCTTGCCGGCATAGGGCTAGCGCGAGGCTACTTAAATCAACCTGAGTTAACGGAACGTGTTTTTACCGAGCAATGGGTAGCTGGTCAGCGTGTGCGTTTATATCACACTGGCGATAAGGCACGCGTGCGTCACAATGGTGAAGTAGAGTTTATGGGGCGGCTCGATCAGCAAGTTAAACTAAGGGGCTACCGTATTGAGCTGGGGGAGATTGAATCTCAGCTGGCCCAAGTTGCGCCATATATTCAGCAAGTTAAAGCCTTAGTGGTTGAGCAAGGTAACAATCCAATATTGGTGGCGTACGCCAGTTGCAAAGCCAATGCCCAGCGCGCGCCAAGCAGCGATATTTTACGTGCGGTTGCGGCAAAATTACCTGAGTACATGGTGCCCGTGCATTTGATGTTTGTTGACACTATGCCATTAAACCCAAATGGTAAAGTGGACGTGACGGCGTTGCCGGCATTGACCATCCGCCAAGGTGCGAACGATGAGCCAGCATCTGAGTCAGAGCGTCAGGTGTTGGATCTTTGGCGCAAAATATTAAATTGTGACTGCGGAGTGGAAGATGACTTTTTCCGCCTAGGTGGCGACTCGATTTTAAGCATTCAACTGACGACGCAATTACGGGCTGCGGGCTTTGAATGTTCAGTTAAAGATGTATTTGAAAGTAAAACGGTGCGCCGACTGTGTCAGCATTTACAGCAACAACAAACCGAGCTAATGACGATTGATGCAGAAACGGGTGTATTGACGGGTGAGTTTCCTATTTTACCGATCCAAGCTTGGTTTAATGAGCAAGCTTATGTTGAACCAAATCACTGGAATCAAGCGGTTATCTTAGAGATTCCAGACCTTAACGACAGCGAGCTTAGCGCTATGATGGAGCAGCTTATGTTGCATCATGATGCCCTTCGTTTAAGCTTGTCTGCTGGCATGGGAGGAGAGACGCAACGATACAGCGACTTACCGGTAATACCGCCGCTGACACAGCTAAACGCGAGCCAGTTGAGTGAGTCGGAGTTATATGACGCGCTTACTCAGTTACAAGGGGAAATGGATTACTCCCAAGGTAAGGTGTTGGCATGGGCGCGTATTAGTGGTCACCCTTTGGCGCAACATGGTTTATTTTTAGCTTTTCATCATTGGGTTATTGATGCCGTCTCTTGGCGAATCATTAGTGAAGACCTCAGGGCATTAGCCCAAGGCCATCGTTTACCTGCAAAAACATCCAGTTTGCGCCAGTGGGGCGAAGGGTTGGCAAATTATGCCGCGAGTAATGAAAGTCAATTTGATTACTGGCTAGGTCAATCTCAAGGCGTCGACTATCAAGACTTGCGCACCCATGCTGCGCTGCCATCTTTGCGTCAAGCGGTTAAATTGTCGCTGTCAAAAGCACAAACACAAGACTTGATCCATCACTGCCATCAGGCCTTTAACACCGAAGTGAATGACTTACTGATTGCGGCCTTAACGAAAACGTTAACGGACATGGGCTGGGGCGAAAATCACATCATTATGCTTGAGGGCCATGGCCGAGAAGCCATTGCCGAGCGGCTGGATGTGAGTCGCACTGTGGGTTGGTTTACCAGCACTTATCCGGTGAAAATGAAAGCTGATACAGAGTTATCTCGCTTGATCAAGCAATGTAAAGAGCAGGTACGCAGTGTGCCGCTAAAAGGTGTCGGCTTTAATGCATTTCGCCAGTTCCATCCCGAGGGAAAGCGGCTAACTATATCACCCATTGTGTTTAATTACTTGGGCTTGCAAACCCAGCAGCAAGGTCAATGGCGGCCATTACCGATTGAGCCCGGACAAGTGATGTCGGCTTTAAATCAACCTGCTGAACTGATTAGTTTACATGGCGGCATTATTAATGGTCAGTTAACGTTACGACAAGTGGGCGCGCTAGCTTATCCACTGAGTCAAAGGTTTATGGGGCAGTTAACAGACAATATTTTGGCGTTAATAAGCCACTGCCAACAGGTGTACAAGAAAGTTGGTGAGCAAAAAACCTGCAGTGACTATCCTCTGGTGAAACTAAGCCAAGGGTACCTTGAGCAACTGCAAGCACAACAAAATATAGCGATGCTATTACCCGCTTCCTCGTTGCAGCAAAGCATGTGGGCGCATAGGCAACGTTGTCCAAATGACGATGCCTATCATTTACAAACGCCAATAACATACCGTCAACGTTTAAATATTAACGCCTACCAACAAGCTTGGCTGTCGGCAATAGCACGTTTTCCGGCGCTGCGGGTGGTGTTAATAGAAGGGGATGGTGGCAAAGAGCACACGCCATTAATACAACTGGTTCGGGCTTATTCTGATCATTTAACCTTACCTATATCTGTCACTGATTTGTGCCAAAGTGAGGATCCGGCGCGCATTATTTCAAGTTATAAAGCCGATGATTTAGCGCGTGGTTTTAATTTAAGCCAAGGCCCACTGCTGCGTATCGCGGTGTTTAAGCTTAGCCAGCAAGAGTTTGAGGTGGTGTTTAGTTGTCATCACGCCATTATTGACGGCTGGAGCGGGCCACGCTTATTTGCCGCTGTGCATCAAGCTTATGCCAATATAATGAGATCGGCGGCGACAGAATTAAGCAAAGGCGATCAGGTATTAACTAGCGTGGAGCCTGATCATGCGTACCTTGAACAGGCCGCATACGGTGTTAAACAGGCCGCTAGGGTGGCTACTTACTGGCAGGAAAAGGGTGTTGAGCAACAGTTTGCAAATGATTTAACCGGATTGTTTGAAAGTGATTTTAGTGCTGTAACGCAACAATCGCCAGCAGTGGTGCGTCAATCATTGAATGTTGAGCAGCAAGCGCAACTGGCATTACTTGCCCAAAAAGTCGGCGTAACCACTAGTGTGGTGGTGCAATATGCTTGGCATAGATTAATTGCGCGCATGACTGGCGCGTTAACCACGATAGTGGGCAATGTCACTTCTGGTCGAGATCTACCTGTTGACCGTATTGGTGAAAGTGTTGGTTTATATATTAATAGTTTACCTTTGATCCTCAGTTGGCCTGACGGTAATGAGGTGAGTGCAATTACCTTAGGCGATCATATTACGCAGTTGCAAACTGAGCTTATGTCAGTAAACCAGCACGCGACTCAGTCTTTAATCGGCCTGCAGCGAGGTCGTGGGCGGTTATTTCAAAGCTTATTTGTTTATGAAAATTACCCGCGTCCAAGTGCTAAACGCGATCAAAATAGCGCCTCAGACGAGCTATTACAGCCAGAGTTTGGGGCGGCTTATGAGAAGGTTGAGTTTCCTCTTAATTTGGTGGTGTCTGAAATGTCAGGGGTAACACAGTTACGCTTTGAGTTTGACCGTCATCAAATTGAGCCTACGCGCGCAGAATATGTGTTATCGCTTTGGCTGGCTGAATTAAATGAGGTTATCGCACAAGACTGGCAAACGCCTGTGACTGTGCTTGTGTCTGGTGATGGCAGCAGACAAACAACTACCTCAAACAGCGATACTTCATTGGCATTTTCGCCAAGCTCAGCCACCGCTCAGCAAGTGCTGTCGCTGTGGTGTGATGTTGCTGGTTTGCCGTTATCAGAGCGTTACTGGCAGTGGCCCTTATCAGAGTGTGCGATTGACTCTCTTAATGTGATCCGATTAGCGGCGCGTTTGTCTGAGCGATTTGCGGCTGAGGTTTCAATTTCCGAGGTATATCAATACCCGACGCCAGCTGCCATGACGGATTATTTAATGTCGCACTTACTTGAAAATCATCGTCAGGGAGGTTGTTATGAACCCGCTTGATGACTTTTCACCGCCGTTATCGTTAGCAAATAAGTGGCTTAGCCAAGATTCGGGGGAAGCGTCTATCGCTTCGCGGTCATTAGCAGCAGTATTTGAACCCCTTTGCTTTGTCTGCAATCAGTATCAGGTCAGCTTAGAAACCCTGTGTTTAGCTACTTGGGGCTGGTTGCAGCAACAATATAGTGGCGAGACGGAGGTAACCATTGCCGTTCAACAAGGATCGGTCACCTGTGGTTTGCTGCTATCTATGCCCACGACAGCGGATCAGACTATTGCTAGCTGGCTGCAACATATTCAACGCCAGTGGGCTCAGGCAGGCGATGAAAATGTGTGTCAGCAACAGGGGCAAGAGAATGACCTTGCTCTTTGCCATAGTTTGCTGACTTTTGAGCCGCTCACAGTTAAACATTGTGCTGAGTTAAAAGCATATTGTCAGCTTGAACAGCAGCAATTAACCTTGCAAATCACCTCATCAATGGGGCTATTTAATGGCGATCAACTTAACTCGATGATGCAAGCTTGGTATCAATTACTGGCTGGAATTGCGGCGCAAGATTGGCGCTCGCCGACTGATTTTTGTTTGGCTCAGTGGTCCAACTTAGCCACCCCGATAGTACATAAGAGCCTAAATGAATCACTGCTTGCAAGCATGACGGTGGCCGCGCAGCAAAATAGCGTAGCCTTATATTACAACGGCGAAGCCATGCGTTATTGTGAGTTGCTAAGCTTAGTGGCTGCGCAGCAAGCTTGTTTAATGGCTCATGGCTTGCAGCAAGGTGACAAAGTGGGGCTGTATCTGCATCGTGGGCCGGAGATGGTAGGGTGCATGTTGGCTTGCCTTTTTTCAGGCATTGCTTTTGTGCCACTTGAGCCGCAGTTTCCGAAACAGCGACTTGCCACCATTGCCAAAGAGGCGCGTTTAAATTGCGTGTGGTCAACCACCGAATTAGCCAGTTGTATCGATTTTGTTTGTCCGGTGATCCCATTAGCGCCAACCGAGCGAGTGAATGCAGATGCCACCGCGCAGGGGAGTGAAATGGCACCTGATGTTGCACTCACTTTGGCTGAGGATACCTTAGCCTATATGATGTTTACATCGGGCTCTACGGGCAAGCCCAAAGGCGTGATGATTAATCATCACGCGCTCAATACTTTTCTCGCCGCGGCGAATGAGCGCCTTCAGTTAGATCAAGATACGGTGTGGTTACTGATAACCACAATGGCCTTTGATATTTCTATGCTAGAGATTTTTGCTCCATTGCTAGCGGGAGCGACGTTAGTGATTGCCAATAGCGAGGAGAATACTGATCCCCTTGCCATTTGCCGTTATTTAGAAGCGCCTGCAGCCCAGCAACCCATTATTAATGTGTTACAAGCGACGCCCGCTTTTTGGCGTATGTTGTTGCAAGTTGGTTGGCGGGGCAGTGCTCAATTAACCGCGTTGTGTGGTGGCGAGGCATTGGATGCAACACTGGCGACGAAGCTTCTCTCGCGCACGGCCACTTTGTGGAATTGCTATGGCCCAACTGAAGCGACGGTGTGGTCGATGATGCGCGAAGTGAGCCATGGCATTGATCTTAAAATAGGCCATTCTCTGGCTGGTTACTCTCATCAAGTGCTTGATGTTAATGATAACCCAGTTGCCATGAACATGGTGGGGGAGCTGTGTATTCAAGGTGCGGCGTTAAGCGATGGTTACTGGCAACGCGATAGTTTAAACAAAGAGAAATTTGTGGTGCTAGCTGCAACCGGGGGACGTTATTATCGCACGGGTGATAAAGTGCGACGACTAGGCAGCGATAGTTTTCAATACTTAGGTCGCTTTGATGATCAAGTAAAATTACGCGGTTTTCGAATTGAACTGGGGGAAATTGAAGCCCAGCTAAAACGGCTTAAACGGGTGAATAATGCCGTGGTCAAACTGCAAGGGCAAGCGTCTGAGGCTTGTTTGGTCGCGTATATTGAAACCAGTGGTGGGCAGCCCATTCCTCGGCTGATGATCCGTAAGGAACTAGCAAAATGGTTACCCAAATATATGTTACCCAGTAAGTTTGTGTTTTTAGCGCAATTGCCTAAGACAGGTAGCGGAAAAATAGACAGAAAACAGCTAAACCTAAATTTGGTTTAAGTATTTTGCGTTTGCCGTTGCTGCGTTGGGAATTATTTCGCTTATCTAGCATTCGGGTTATTTAGTATGGCTGGGGAGGTAACCCAGCCATAGCCGAACAAACGGTTTGAGCCGCGTCAATTAGGCAGTAGCTGAGCACAAGCTAATCACCCAATGAACGGCGTTTTAGCGTTACGGCTCAAGAGTGCGAGCTAGTGGTGTAGCAGTGGGCTGATTAACTAAGTTAACAATATCTTTTAATACACTCAGCGCTGCCAAAGGGCCGCCAACAGAAGTCCATAATGAGCCATCTACCGCGGCGTAACGCTGCGCTTGAATCACCTGTAGTTGCTTAAAAGCAGGCGTCGATTTGGCTTGCTCCATGGCATCAACGGCCTCGCCATTAGTACTCAGTGTCCCAATCACCATCCAGTCGCCTTCTAAATGATGAAGGGCTTCTAGACTTAAAGATTGTGAATGAGTATGGCCTTTGTCTTGCTGGTGGGGAGGACGCACCATGCCAGCGTCATAGATCACTTGGCTTGCGAACGAGTCGCGGAACATGTAAGCAGGACCTTTTGGGTTCCAACGCACCACACTGATACTTTGGCCAAGCTTATCGCCAATAGCGGCTTTGGCGTCGGTTACGGCTTGGTTGTAGCGAGTCATAAATGCACTTGCTTGTTCGTTTCTGTTTAAAATATTAGCCGTGCGAGTAAAAACGTTTTGCCAGTTTTCCCCGTAGCTAAAGGTCACCACCGTTGGGGCTATTTCATTTAAAAGGGCAATTACTTCCGGGCGATTAGGCATGGTTAAGATCAAATCAGGCTCAAGCTCTAATATGGCCTCCATGTTAGGTCGATTTAGATCGCCAACAATTTGGATCGGGCCTGCTATTTCTGACATCAGGTAGCGAGGCAAGGTTTGCTGGCCGCGGCCATTCACGGTGCCGATTGGCGTCATGCCCAGCGCAATAGTCGCATCAAGGTCAATTTCACTTAAAGTGATCACGCGCAGTGGCGTTTCAGGCACGATAACTTCATTGCCTTGAGCATCCTTTACCACTCGAGTCGCCTCGGCAGATGCAGTTATTGATGTAAAAATCAGCGCTAAAGCAAGCGCAGCATGACGAAAAAGCATAACCATTCCTTCTTGATAGTCGTGTAAAACGGGAGTGATGATACTACATGATAAAGGTACTGATAACTATTACTATTAAGACTACTAAATGTATTTCAGTGCTGATATTATGTGCGCCGTTAAAGTAGGTAGCTACCTGAGACTGGGTAAGCCGCGTTGAAGCTGGTTAAGAATATTGGAGTGGTCATAGTGACAAAACATCACTGGATTTGGCTAGGGGCAGGACTGGCGAGTGTGCTATTGCTTGCCGCGACATCGGTGTCGGTTGGTGCTGGGCAATATGGCTTTACGGATGCGTTTAAATACCTCGTATTAGGCGAAAGAAGCCAAGATCAACAACTTGCTATGGTGATGGACACCTTACGCTTACCACGTACTTTATGCGCTGTGATAGTGGGAGTCAGCTTATCTCTGGCCGCGTCATTGCTACAAAGTGCAACGCGTAACCCGTTAGCAGAGCCCGGTTTATTGGGCGTTAATGCCGGTGCGGTACTCGGCCTTGTCACCGGACTCACTTATTTCGGGGTTGAATCAGCCCATGGCTATTTAGTTTGGTCAGGAGTGGGTGCGTTTGTTGGCAATGGGGTTGTGTTGCTTATTGGCCATTTATTGGGTAATTCGAGCCCGTTAAAACTGATTTTAGTGGGGGTTGCATTGAGCGCTACTTTTGGCGGTCTGTCGAACTACATTTTATTGTCCAACAACGTGGTGTTGGATCAATTTAGGTTTTGGAATTTAGGCTCATTAGCAGCAGCGGATATGCAAGCCATGCTGATGATCATGCCTTTTATGCTGGTCGCCATGGTTATCACCATTATTTTGGCGCGTAAGCTGACACTCATGCAACTTGGTGAGCATCAGGCTAAGTCCTTGGGCATTGATACTGGTTGGGTGCGTATTGGGGTGTTGATTGCATCAACTATTTTCACCGCTTGCGCCATTTCGGTAGCCGGCCCGATTAGTTTCGTGGGCTTTCTAGCGGCCTATTGTGCGCGCATGGTTGAGCCTGTTACTTTGTCTAAACAAGTCATGTTTTCTGCTTTGTTTGGTATTACTTTTCTATTTATTGCAGATATTTTAGCGCGCTGGTTGATCCAACCTTTTGAAATGCCAAATGGCGTGATATTAGCACTGATTGGTGCGCCTGTTCTTATTGCGGTGGTGCATCGCGGTGGGTTTCGATCGTTACTGGCGGTTAAATAAGGAATTGCTGTGTCTTTAACTTCATTCGCAAAAACCAAGGTTTCGCCCCCACTTCATGGTGCTGCTATACCCACTGGTAAATGGCTTTTTACTTGGCGCCGTCACAGTTTGTTGCTGGAAAAGCGTGCCGTGTGCATCGGGTTGCTTTTGCTGCTCGCTTTGATGATCTTGTCGGTAATTTCCATCAGTGTTGGCTCTGCTAAGCTGACGCCTTGGCTAGCGCTGCAAGCAATATTTGGTGACACCAGTCGTTTAATCGAAATCATGGTATTTAAAATACGTTTACCCAGAGTGGTTGCGGTGTTGACTGCCGGCGCGGCAATGGGCCTAGCGGGGTGCTTGATCCAATCATTGGTCAGAAACCGCTTAGCTACCCCAGATATGATAGGGGTAAATGAAGGCGCGACGCTGGCCATTACCTTTTTTACACTTTATATCACCATGGGGTCGTGGCCTTGGTGGATAGCGCCAATAGGTGCCATGTTCGCGGCGTTGATATTATATTTTTTATGTAAAAACCCCGGTGAGCAGGGCTATTTATTTGTTGTTATTGGCATTGGTGTTTCAGAATTAATGCGCGCCTTGGGCGAGTTTTTGATGTCGACAGAATCAATTGTCCATGTCAGCGCGGTGTACATGTGGACGATGGGGAATTTTGTTGGTCAAGGTTACAGTACCAGCTTACCCGTTGCGGCTATTTTATTGGCCCTTTGTCCTTTAGTCATGTATTTCTCACGGCAGTTAAATGTACTTCGGTTAGGCGTGGACACAGCGCAAAGCTTAGGTGTTAACGTTGATAGGGTGCAATTGGCCATTTTAATGCTGGCCATTATGATTGCCGCATTGGGCACGGCCATTGGTGGTCCCGTGGTATTTATTGCCATGGCGGCACCAATTATCGCTTCTTACTTATTAAAAGACCGCATTGTTCCATTATGGTGCGCAGCTATTTTGGGCGCCTTGCTGTTACTGTGCAGTGACACCTTTGTACGAGTGTTAGCGGATCCCCACGAGGTTGCTACGGGGATCATGACACGGATTTTAGGCGGAGTGATGTTATTAATCTTTTTATTGCGTGATAAAGGAAGGGCTGACTAATGGCATTATTGTCTGTTAACGGAATAAATTTTTGCTATGAAAGTAAGGCTGTGATTAAGGATGTTTCAATTACCTTAAGTGCCGGCTCTTTAGTGGGTATTGTTGGACCAAATGGCGGCGGGAAGTCAACCCTAATCAAGTTATTGGCGAAGCAAATGATGCCGACAGCAGGTGAAATTGTGTTAAAACAACAGCCGTTGTCAAACTACACGATGAAGCAACTGGCTAAGCATATCGCTTATTTACCACAACACCCAACAATCCCGGCGGGCATCACGGTAGAGCAATTGGTGCAATATGGGCGACATCCTCATCAAAGCTGGTTTAGGCAGTGGAGTGAGCAAGATGCTGAGCAAGTTGCCAAGGCGATCCAATTAATGAATCTAGAAAGCATTCTTGATCAGTCAGTTGCTAGTTTATCTGGCGGTCAACGTCAACGCGCTTGGTTAGCGATGATCCTTGCCCAAGACACCGATATCATCCTGTTGGATGAGCCAACCAGTGCGCTAGATATAGGCCATCAAATTGAGGTACTAGAAAGTATTAGCGAAATGGTGAGTGCAGGTAAAACGGTGGTCTTAGTGATCCATGATTTAGCCGCGGCTGCCCGCTATTGCGATGAGCTGATCGCGATTGGTGAAGGCAAGGTGATAGCATCAGGCCCGGTAAATGACGTTATCACAAAAAGCTTGATTGACTCGCTTTACAAAACTGATGTGGATATTATGCAAGCGCCATTTGATCATGCCCCTGTTATTGTACCGCGCCGGAAAAAGAGCAACGTTGTTGACTTAAAACGGTTAGGCTAGGGGCGAGTCAGCACATTTTCATCCCTGAACACGAAGTTTTGCTAACCCTCAGAGGGAATCGGGAGATCGATTGATGCATCCCGATAGCGATGTCTTCACATAGAGAAATCAGTTTTCTAATACATCATGTCGGCGTTGGTGGTAGGCATCTTCACTTTGGCCATTACGCCAATAGGGAATGGCATAAACCTGAGTGCGCTCAATATCTAAATGGCGACGAACATGGCGACGTAAGCCCACCACAATCGTTTCTTCGCCGCCAAACCAAAAATAGCTATCTTCACTTTGCAATGTTTGCTCGATGAAACTTTGGATCAACCTATCACTTTGTGCCGGCTGACCAACAAACCAGCGAACAGTGACGCCTGTGGGTACCGCTAAATCATCGATATCAGTCTTACTTGGCACTAATAGCGCAATATAACCCTGACTAGTGGACGGCATATCGGCAATCATCGCACTGATGGCGGGAAGGGCCGTTAAGTCCCCTGCCATGTAGTAATAACGAGCGGGTTTTAACATTGGCTCGGGGCCACCTGGGGGCGAAATCCCAAGCACATCGCCAATTTTAACGTGGGTGGCAAAGCGGGTTGCTGGGCCAAGATCGCCGTGCAGCGCGAAGTCAATCTCAATCTCTTGCTCTGCTTCGCGAAATGCACGAATAGAGAAAGTGCGTAAGATAGGCTTATCTTTATCTGACTCCCAGCGTGGTCCTTTGCTGGTCATGGTCGGTAATATTGGCTCTAATTGATGTGGCTGAGGCAGCATAATTTTTATGTGCGCACCATTACATTGAAACGGGTAGCTAGCCAATGCGGGGCCAGTAAAACAAATGCGGCGTAAATGGGGACTAATATCGCGAACAGACTTCACTGTAACAAGTATCGGTTGGCGGATCTTAGTTGACGGTTGTTGCGGCATAAATGCATCCTAAAAAGTAAATGAGATGTATTACTATTTTCAATTATACGGAAAGCAGTTAATTATAAAAGTAGAATTTACAATGCGCGTTGAGAATGTCGGTATCGGTGGATAATTGAATTTGATTAGTAACAAACATGTTTTGAGCAAAATGAGTTAATACTTGTCGCATAACATTGTTAGTCGCCGTTTTGTCGGAATATGACAGCGAAAGCGCAACGTAATCTATAATTGATTGTTTACTATATATAAAAATGATGTAAATATTGTGGATATGTTTTAGACGCCGTTTTGGGGCGCTTTATCACCCCATTATGGGATCTAATAAGCTGTTAGCTGACTGAATCTGTAATATTTCATCGATTGTTTTAATGGTTTTGGGTAACCAAGGGAAATACAACTATGAAGAAGTTCAACCCACTTACATTGTTTTTTACATCTGCTGTGCTCGCTTTATCAGCCTTGTCGACGGTTCAGGCTGAAGTATCGCCGGAAACGCTGGAATCAATATCGATACCCGACAGAGTTAAGACACCTATCGGTAAACTGGAATTCTTCGATGGTGTGCCGAGCGATGCCACGATCGACAAGCTTTATGACAACCTCGACCGGATGCGAGCTGTAGAAGTTTACCTGAACAACCAGGGTGCCGGATCGTTGAATGCAATGCGGGCTGGCAATGCGAGTATTGGCGCGAATCGTTCAAACGTGGTGCCTATCTCCGAACAGCTACTCAAGCCTGAATCCCTGTACCTGACCGGCAACACGTCTACTCTGTATGCCGTCAATTATCTCGACCTGAAGACCGACGGGCCACTGGTCGTCGAACTACCTCCGGGCATGCTTGGGTTCCTCGACGATGCTTGGTTCAGGTTCGTCAGCAATCTTGGTGCGATCGGCCCTGACCGCGGCAAAGGTGGCAAGTATCTGATATTGCCCCCGGACTACGCTGGGCCGGAACCGGCAGGCTACTTCATCGTGAAACCACGCACCTACAATAACCTGATGTTCTTGCGTGGCTCGATCAAGGACGGGCTAGCGCCTGCCGTGCAGAACATCAAATCAAAGCTCAAGATTTACTCGCTTACAGAAGCGGATAATCCCCCCGAGACTGAGTTCGTAAACTTTTCCGGCATGAGCTACAGCACGATCGTGAGTAATGACATTAGCTTTTACGAGGAGCTCAACAAGCTCGTACAAGTGGAGCCGATCGATGCCATCGGAGCAGAGATGCGCGGTCAACTGGCGGCTATAGGCATTGTCAAAGGCAAGCCGTTTAAGCCCGACGCACGCATGACCAAGCTGCTGAACGAAGCCGCGATGATTGGCAGTGCCACCGCGCGCGCTATCACTTACCAGCCGCGCATAGACGGCGTGTTTATTTATCCCGATACCGACAGCTCCTGGACGATGGCGTATGCAAACAAGAACACGTCGTTCGAGGAGGAAGGCGCAATGGGCCTGGATGCGCGGGTATTGTTCTATTTCAATGCGACTGGCGTAACGCCGGCCATGGCGACAACTCATGTCGGCGCCGGTTCCGACTATGCCCTGGCATACCTGGATGCGAACAAGAAAGCATTCGACGGCTCAAAGACCTACAAGCTTCACCTACCGCCGAATGTTCCTGTCAATGACTTCTGGGCAGTGACGCTGTATGACACGCAGACGCGTTCGCTGCTACAGACCAGCCAGATGTTTCCGACGGTTGGCAGCCAAAGCGATGGCTTCCAGAAAAATGCCGACGGCTCCTACGATGTCTATTTCGGGCCGAAAGCACCAAAAGGAAAAGAGTCGAACTGGCTGCAGACCGTACCGGGCAAGAGTTGGTTCACCATCTTACGCATGTATGGCCCTCTGGAACCCTGGATCAACAAAACCTGGCGCCCTGGTGAAATCGAGAGGACTGAGTGAGCTGGATCAGCTAACAAACACATGCAGCTGGACAACAAACCGCTATGCGGTTTGTTGTCCTCTGATGTGAAGCGTTAGCTGTGGTTAACCTTCACACATTTAAGGAAAATGATGTTTTTTAAGTTTATTAAGTTGGCTTTTGCTGTTGTTATTTTTTTCTCTGCGTCGCTAAGTGCCAAGGAAAGCACCGAATTTGAAATTCGAAATACGCATACCCTGAAAATAAAATCTGAAGTAAGCGGATTGGAGTACGAACTGTATATCCGCCTGCCTAACGATTACTCAGAAAATAACAAAAAATACCCGTTGGTATTATTAAATGACACAGGTTATTCAGTTGCAGTGGCGAGCGGCATTGTGCATCTGATGGCTGGCCGGGATATCGAGGATGTCATTATTGTCGGGATTTCATATTCCAAAGGGCATAACCCTTTGCTTAGTCGCACAAGAGACTACACACCAACATATGCCCCAAATGAAAAAAGGGGACATTCGCTCGAAGTTCAAAAGTATTCAGGTAAAGCCAGTCAGTACATTAGTTTCATATCAGACGAGGTTTTCCCCCTGATTAATCAAACATATCGAATCAGACAGGATAAAAAAATATTTGTTGGTCATTCATATGGCGGTTTGCTTGGCGCCAACATCTTGATCACTAATTCCGAACTATTTGACTACTACATCTTAGGCAGTCCATCGTTTTGGTATGACAACAAAGTGATGTTTCGGCTGGAAAGTGACTTTGCAAAAAATAATAAGGCCATGAAAGCAAGTGTATTCATGTACATCGGTAGTGAAGAAGGTAGTATGGTAGAGGAAATGCTGGCATTCGAGAATCAGTTAAAATCACGCGATTATCAAGGTTTAAGCATCCAATCCAAAGTATTGTCGGGATTGACTCATCACAGTGCTTTTGCAGTGTTGTTAACGGATGGCCTTCAAAAAGCTGTTCCAAGACAAAGCAAAGGCAGCTAACAAATTTAGCCAGCGGATGCCTAACGGCACCGCTGCTAAAAGCGTTAGCCCTCATTGGAGTCGCATGAAATTATCATTAATCGCTGCTGTTTCTGAAAACGGCGTTATAGGTTCAGGACTGGATATCCCTTGGTCAGTAAAAGGTGAGCAGTTATTGTTTAAAGCTATGACATACAATCAATGGTTAATTGTTGGTAGAAAGACTTTCGAGTCTATGGGTAAATTGCCAAATAGAAAATATGCAGTAATTACTCGTTCTGAAACAAAGTCCGAAGATAGCGATGTTTTCTATTTCTCTTCTATTGATAATGCATTATCTACTCTGAAAAATATTACTGATCATGCATTTGTGTCGGGCGGTGGCGAAATATACAAAGCACTTATCAATCGAGCTGAAACACTTCATATATCAACAGTTCATAGTGAAATTGAAGGTGATATATTTTTCCCTAATGTACCAAAGGGCTACCATAATGTGTTTGAACAACGATTTAAATCAAACTTAGATTACACGTATCGCATTTGGCAAAAGGGCTAACAAGGCAATTAAACGGAACTAAAACAGTGGGTTACGTTTCGCTTCGCTACACATTTTAACCCACTGTTTTAGTCCGCTTATTGCGGCGTTGAGGCTGTAGAATTTCTCTTTTTAGGGGCTAATACGCCCGATTTTCAAGTTGGTCGTTTTTTAACCTTGAACCATCTTTCATGCTGTGATCTAATCAATATTATTCACCTGCGACTCATTGTTATGGCCAACTACAAGCCTGACTTATCCTGCCAAAACAAATTCATTCCTATCAATTTTGCTGAGCAAATTCTGCCGGGCACATTTGAGTATGCGCTTTGTTATATCGTCGAAAACAAGCTCGATTTATCCGGGTTTGATGCATGGTATAACAACGAAAAATCAGGTGCCGCGGCTTACCCACTTGCAGTGATGTTAAAGATTATTCTATTGGGTTATGCCCATGGTTTTATCAGTAGCCGCCGCATTGCAAAGGCCTGTGAAACGAATATTTTATTTATGAGCGTCTCCGGTGATATTCAGCCGCATTACACGACTATCGCTGGGTTTGTTGCAAAAATGCACGAGCAAATTGAGCCGCTATTTACACAAGTGCTGCTGATATGTGATGAAGAAGGTTTGATAGGTCGTAACATGTTTGCGATTGATGGCTGCAAGTTAAAATCAAACGCGAGTAAGGAATGGAGTGGCACGTTCGACGAATTAGGGCGAAAAAAAGCGAAATTAGCGCGTGCCAGTCAACGCATCATCGAGCGCCATCAATGCCAAGATAATCTAAGTGAAGAGTTGATAACGCAGGACTTAAAGCAAAAAGAAAAACTGGATAAGAGCATCGAAAAAATCGCTGAATTTCTCGCGACTCACCAAGAAAAAACCGGCAGCAAAGGCAAGCCAGTTAAAAGCAATATCACCGACCCCGATAGCGCGAAGATGACCACATCCAAAGGCACTATCCAAGGCTACAACGGGATAGCGATAAACGATGATAAACACCAAATTATCCTGCAAGCACAAGTGTGGGGCTCGGTTGGTGAACAACAAACTTTGCAACCCGCGGTGACGCAATTAAAGCAACAGCTTAATAAGCTCCGCTCCCCTCACGGCGCCACCGACAACACCATCAAGTTTACCGCAGATAGTGGGTTTAACAGTGAAGCAAACTTAGCGTTTATGGCACAAAGCGGGTTTGATACCTACATCGCAGATAACCAATTTAGAAAGCGAAACCCACT